>JBEAMW010000045.1:0-33415 GCA_041165705.1 Pseudomonadota bacterium | reverse complement strand
TAGCCGTGCACACGAGTTTCCAGAGCCTTCGCGTAAACACCTGTCTGGTCAGAAACGCGGTTGATTGCGGCTGCCTTCGCGATCGCGCTCGCAGCTGCATCGGCGGAGGAGGCGGTGTCATCATTGGCCTGCGAAATACCCACGTCTACGCCGTTAATGAGTAAGTCGCCAGAGCCCAACGCGCCGAAGGTAGCGACAGCGCCTCCAGCAGATTGCAGCATGACCTGGCTGCCCTGACCAATACTGGTGGTCTTGGCTGAGTCAAAGCCGATGCTAATGCTGTCGCCTTCTTTGGTTCCCACCTGGAGAGCAACATTTCGGGCGGAGCCATCGAGCAGCTTAATGTTGTTGAAGTTGGTGGTGTCGGCCACGCTGTCGATTTGAGCCTTGAGCTCATCCACCTCGAGCTGGAGCGACGCGCGGTCGTCGTCGGACATCGCGCCGTTGGCAGCTTGAACTGCAAGTTCTCGCATCCGCTGGAGCATATTCTCAACCTCGCCGTATGCACCCTCAGCCGTCTGCGACATCGAAATGCCGTCGTTGGCGTTGCGAACTGCAACGGCCATACCGCGGATCTGCGCGGTCATGTTGTTGGTAATAGCGAGGCCAGCTGCATCGTCCTTGGCAGAGTTAATCCGGAGGCCGGTGGACAGGCGCTCCATGGATTTATTCATGCTCAATTCGTTAACACGGGAGGCCTCCTGAGCGAACAGCGCCTTCACATTAGTGTTCACAACAGACATTTCATTTCTCCTAAAAAGGTTCGGTTCATTTCAGCAAGACCCGTGTGTGGTCTAGCATTCATGCGTACTTTTTGAATCGACTGATTTCGAAAATGCTTTAGAAAAAATTACGCGCGCTCATCGATCATCGAGCCCTTAAAGGACTCAATGCTCTTGGCCACTCGAATCACCACTTCATGGGGGATTTGGCGGATCACTTCGCCCGACTCGAGGTTGGTGACTCGAACAATGGCGCGATTAAGCGAATCGTCGTAGGAGAAGCCCAAGGAGCGCTTGGCAACAGAAGCGTTCTCATTGAGGGTTTCGAGAGCTTTATCCAGCTCTTCCTGAATCTTGGAGAGGTTTTTTGCAGCGGTGTGGGCATCGCTCAGGCCGAGCAGGCCACCAAGCATTTTGCTCACGCCGCCGGCAGGGGCTGCGCTGGGAGAAGCGACGGAAGAGGACGAGCTCGCGCTCGATGAGCTGGCCGGCCTGCTCACCGCAGAAGCCGCGACTGACATGTATGACTGGATCGCCGACATAGTCTCTGTTCCACTAACCCATTGATAATACGAAAAAATCCACCCCGACGCGAGGAGATTTTCCCGCGCTCAGACTAGATATCGGTTAGCTGGAGAGAAACTTTAGCGTTTATTTGTTGCTGTACATGGCCGACATGTTTTCGAACTGGCTCTTCAGGCTTTCGCGCAGACTGGTCATCTGGCCGACCAGGCTCTCCATGGCAGCAAACTGCTTGGTGTAGCGCTCGAGAATGCCCTGCATACGGGTCTCAAGCTGAGCCAAGTCTTCGTTGTAACTGGTCACCTGGGTTTCAGCATTGTTGCTTTGCGTCATCACAATGCCAGTGGGAGCCATCAGATCACGCAAACGATTGGATAGGCTGGCAGACAGCCCATACTGGATCTCGTCATCCACCACGGCTCTGCCCGCCAGGGCCTCGGACACGTCGTCGAACTGTGTCGCTACCGCCTCGTCAAAGGTGTCCGTATCGAGGCTCATCACGCCATCTCGATCAACAGACACCCCAAGTTGGCGAAAGGTTGAGACGGCGTCGGTTGCTGTGTCTGACTCACCAAAGAGCACCTCACGAATCTGGCTGGTCACGCTCCTCACCAGAGACTCACCCGAGAGCGACCCGCTGTAGACATCCTCGGCGTCCTCGCTCTTGGGCCCAGTGAGAATCTTGAAGTCGGAGATCATCTGGTTGTAAGCGTCCACCATGGTCTGAACCTTGGCCTTCAGGGCCTCGGCGTCACGCGAGACCTGAACCAGCACCGAGCTCCCCGGCGTGGTCTGAGCGAGGTCGAGACGGAGGCCAGGAATGACATCGGTAAGGACATTGGAACTGCGAATAATCGTTACGCCGTTGACAACCACCTCGGCATCGCTCGCCGCATAGCCCGCAGGCGTCGTAAGGGTAAGACCATTTGATCCAGTAAGAATAAAGTCCTGATCGGCGCCCTCTTGGCCCCGCACCAGGATTATGTAGCGCTCGCCGGTCCCGTCGGGGTCGCCGGTATCAACCAGTTCAGCACTCAGCCCGGTATCGGAATCATTGATCGCATCCACAACGCCCTGCGGAGTGTCTTCGCCTGCTGCCACGGCAATGGAGGAGGCGGCACCGCCATTGATGCTCAGGCTCAGCGTCATCGCCGCCCCGGAGTTCAGCGATGTGGTGCTAGACGCGTAGCCTGCCGAGACGCTGCGCTGCGCTGCGGCGAGGCTGACCACTTCAATCTGGTGGTTTGCAAGGGATGGGTTGCCGGTGACCGTGGGCACCACCGCACTGCTATTCGATGCCAACTTCACACTGGCCAGCTCGTTCTTCGAGTCGATCGCATCCACCGCGGTCTTGAGGCCGGACATGGCGGCCATCATGGCGGCATAGCCCGAAATTTTGGCCTCACTCCGAGCAATCTTGTCGTCCAGAATCTGCTTACGCGGTGCCTTTTCGGCCTCCACCAGGTTTGTGGCCAGGGCCTTAACGTCGACGCCCGATCCTGCTCCGAGCGCTGAAATGATGTTGGTGTCGATCGCCATGGCGCTTTAGTTATCGGATGTACTCGAACAAATTTAAGCGTGAAATCTGAGAAAAGCTGGCCTGGCTCGCCTCAAGGGCCATCATGCGCTTCTGCATCTCGGTTACCGCCTCGGTGTAGTCAAGGTCTTCAGCCTGGCTGAGCACCGTCTTCAGTTGAAGTTTGGTCTCGTCGAGCACTGCGCGCTGGCCATCCACCACATTGAGGTCCGACCCCACCTGGGCGAGGCTCATCGCGAGTCCCTGTGCGAGGCTATCGAGTTCGGAGAGGCCGCGGTCAATCCCTGCCCGGTCAGAGTTCCGAACGGACGAGACCATATCCTGAATACTCTTAAAGAAACTTACTCCCTGCTCCGACCCATCAGGAAGGGTTCGGGTTACCCGAGTGAAGATCTGGGTGCCAGTGCGATTGGCTCGCAGCTGGCGCTGATCACCCACTTCCAGCATGTTCACAGTCTCATCACCCTGGTACACAATCTCGCCACTCTCATTGGCGGCAAAGGCTGGTGTGAAGACTCGGGCACCGCTAAACAGATAGGCCCCATTCACATCTCGCGTGTTCGCATACGAAAGCAGGTCCTCCTGCAATCCCTGCATCTCCAAGGCAATCGCCGCACGGTCGTCAGTGCTGTAGGTATCGTTTGAGGCCTGAACGGAGAGCTCTTTGAGTCGGGTGAGAACATTATTGAGGCCATCGAGCGCAATTTCCTCGGCTTTCAGTCGGTTTTCTGCGGTCTTGATCGCGCCCTCAAAACTCGCCTGTCGAGCAATCACACTCTTAAGACGCTGAATGGCCGTCGCCTCATCGGGGGAGTCTGAGGGGGCCAGCACCTTCTTGCCTGAGGCCAACTGAGCCTGTGACTTCGCCAGTTCGGTCTGGCTGGTTGTCATCTGGGTCACCGCGCGGTCAAAGAGATAGCCCGTTGAGATCTTCATCTAGCCCTCACTAACGTAATCCGATAATCGCGTCGAACAGGGTGCTTGCGGTCTGCATCACCTTGGCCGAGGCCTGATAAGCCTGTTGGAATCGAATGAGGTCAGCCGCCTCCTCATCAAGGCTCACCCCCGACACCTTGTCCCTCGCCTGAACGGCCTGGTCATGGACCACCTCGAGGGCCTTCTGGGCAATGCCCGCCTGAAATGCCACATTGCCAACATCCGCTACGACCTCACTGTAGGCCTCAGAGAAGGTCATGCCCTGCCCGCCACCAACCACTCTCTGGTTCTGCAACTGGGAGAGCCGAACGGCGTTGGCGTTACTCCCCAGGCCATCCTGGTTGCCGTCCACTCGGAATCGGTCACCAGTCACTGGCGGCGTGGAAAAACTCATCTGTAGCCCGAGATACTCGATCGGCTGACCTGCGGTGTATCCCCGGGTTGAAAGCACCGTATCGGTGTCAAGATCGCGAATCTCGTACTGGTTGTCCGCCGTGAAAACGATGTCGAAGGGATGACTCCGCAGGGACTCGACCGAGTCAATCTCGCCCACTTCGTAGCTCGCTCCGAGGGTAAACGACGCCCCTGCATTTGCAGACGACGCAAACACCAACAGGTCTTCCGGCATCTCACCAATCAGATAGGCACCCGTTCGAAAACCGAGCAGCGCCAGGTCCGCTGGGCGGCCGTCTGCCCCCATTCCGAGCCTCACCTCCGAGTCTTCGGGCACCCCTGAGGCGCTCACGGTCTGGCTGATCCGCAGCCCGTCGGGAAGCCAGCTTGACGAGGTTTCGTCGAAGTAGCGGGTGACTTCGAGATAGATGCCCTCAAAAGGCAGGGTCTCTAGCGTGAGACTAACGCCTGTGCCCTCAACATCCTGTAACTCTGGTTCGTCAACAGGCCCCTCTTGATAGGGATAACGAAGCGTAATCGACCCGTCGCCGTGATTAACCACGCGTCGAAGCGGATGATCGTCGGTGAAGTCGGCCGCAATGAGACTTGCGGCATAGGCTGCCGCCACCTCCTCAGCCGTATCCCCCGCTGTGACATTGACCGCGATGCCACCCACCGAGATCTGCCCCGTGGCAGCAGCGGCGGTGAATCGGAGGGTCTTCTCGTCACCGCGGCCAAGCGCGCCGGGGGCAGCTCGCTCAACTGTTCTCTCCATAAGGACGCCGGTTGAGCCCGTGTCCTCGAAGCTAATATCGTCCGGGTCTCCATCGGTCAGTGCGTACTGAATACTCAATTCGCCACTGCTGCTGACGCTTACCGAGCGTCCATTGCCACTTGCGATGAATGAGGATGAATTGATCTGATCCGCGAGCGACTGCGCAATATCAACGGGAAGGTCTCCCTGAGCGATTAATGCGGTGACGGTAATTGGGCTGTCTGAATCAGTGTCCAGCACAATGCTAATGGTGCCGCTCGCCTCCGCCTGAGAGAAATAGAGCGTCTGAACCTCACCGACGCCCCATCCCGACTGCCCGTAGATCCAGTCAGAGATATCGTCTGCATTGAGCGAGTCGCCAGGATCGTGGCCTTGATCTGCGCCCAGACCCTCCAACGCCACCCCATTGAGCACGAGATCACCATCGGAGAACACCTCCCCGTCCACTGGAACCGTGATGTCGATTCGTTCAGACAAGACGCTGGCGGGGAAAACTTGCACTTCCCCAGCAACGTGATCCTCCGTCAAAGGAGCGATTCGCTCCACACCGCCCCTCACTCCGTAAAAGAGCGAGAGGTCTCTATAGGCATCCCCTGCCGCTTGATTCAGATAACCCGCGTTGTATTGAGCATAAGGATCGATACTCGCCCCAGCGCGTCGGGCATCATCAAGGTATTCGTTACCTGCTTCCTTGATCAGAGCATCTCGCTCTTCCTCAGTGAGCACTCGGCCCTCGGCCTCGGCCTGGGCCTCTGCCTCAGCCAGTCTGTCCTCAGCGAAGTGTCTACCCAGAAGGTGCACTCCCTCACGGGTAAAGACCTGTAGATCCACAAGCTCATCACCGAAGCCACCTAGATAGAGGGCCGTATCGGCATACCCGGCTGGCACCACGCCAAGGGGAACAGCAGGCACTCGATTGAAGTTCAGCACTACATCAGTACTGTTGAGAGCGTTGTTGTCGAGCGTTCGTCCGTCTGCGTCATCACCGCGGACTTCACTTAGCCAAAGAGACTCATCTCGAACAGGTGGACTACTGGACTCCTCGAGCGCGGCTGAGGCCCCACCAGGATTGAACTGATTGTCGATCGTGCGGAACCGGGCTGCTGCAGCCACGCGCTCCGGCTCGGAGATGGCCAGTCGAAGCCCAGCAGAGGGTGAGTTCCCAACGCTGAGGGTAAGAATTTCTTGATCTCTCGGATTGCCACTCAGCAAGAGCTGAATTCCGTTGATCTCAATTGCACCGCTGCCCTGAGCCACTTCACCACTGGTTGGGTCGGTGACCACCCAGAGCCCACGCGAGACTGACTGATCGATTCTTCCGCTCGACGCACTGCTCTCTACTTCTAAAGTAAACGCGCCGAGCACCTCACTGCTTACAACCAGTCCCCCAGTGGCATTCTCCTCTACGGTGATACTTCGGCCAAAGGCTCCGTCCTCTGAGCCTCCGCCCCCACCCTCAAGAAACTGCCGAAGCTGGAACAAAACCTCGGTCTGATCAATATCGGCACCATCCGCTAAAGTCTCGCCCGTGGTGAGACCACCCGACAGCAGGAAAGAAGCGTCTCGACCATTTAGTGAGACCGAAATCTGATCTCCCACACGAAATTGGCCGGAGAGGCTCATGTTATTTCTCTGGCCCGCATCCTCTTGAAACTCGAGCCTGAGGTCATGGTCCTGATAGCCTTGAGCGGGATTGATAACGGCCGCCTCAAACAACACATCCGACGATCCAAAGGCTGAGGTCAGCTCAAACTGGGGATCGAGGACGAATAGGTCTGCCCCCGGCTCGCCCTGGAGGTCGATGCCCTCCCGATGAATTGCATTCACTTCACTTGCGAGCGTGACGGCAAGTTGGTCAAGTTCTGCATAGCTGGGCTGTAATAGGTCGCTTCGAAAGCCCATCAGGCCAGAGATGCTACCTCCCGAAAACCCAACGATGCTCTCTGCCCGGGGGGATCCACGATTGAGCGCAAGCGAGACACGGCCCACATCTGAAGCATCAAAATCGACACTGAGGGGACGAGCTTCGCTCGCTACAACGATCTGGCCCCGAGTCGAGGAGGCGCCAATACTCACGGTGACAACCCCGTTCGTTGCCTCCGTGACATTGAGCTTGGCGAGCTCCGACATTTCCCGCAACAATTGGTCGCGCTGATCTAGCAGTGCGGGGGGCTGTCGGTCCAGAATCTTAACCTTCCCCAGTTGGCCATTTACGAGCGCAAGCTGCTCAGCAAGCGTATTCAGAGAGGCGACCTCGCTCTTGAGCGCCTCCTCAGTCTCCTTCGCAACCAGACCGAGCTGACTATTGATCGTCTGGAATCGCTCGGCTAGCACGCCGGACTTATTGAGGAATTGAGCGCGCAGGATCGACGAGGAGGCATCGGTCGAGAGCTGCCGAGCGGAGTCAAAGAACTGGTCAAATGCGGATAGCAGCCCCACATCCTCACTTCCCATGATGTCGACGACACGGCTGGCATAGTTCACGAGAGGGTCTTGAACTCCCAGCTCGGCCGCCGCACTGCGAAGGCTATTCTCGATGAAAGTGTCATAGAGTCGCCGCAGCCCCTCGACATTGACGCCGGTGCCAAGATAACTGGTTCCGTAAGCGCGCGGAGCGTTCTCACTCAGCGTGGTCTCTTGCCGCGTGTATCCAACGCTATCCACGTTGGCAATGTTGTTTGAAACTGTGCCCAGAGCCCGCTGATAGGCATTGACCGCCGTACTGGCAATTGAGACTAAGTCACTCATCTCACCAGTCCTTTAATCTCTGGTCCGCGACGGATCTGCATGGGCTGGGCCTCGTCCGCTGAGATCGCAATGGGCGGGCCATCGCGCAGCCCTTTGGTGAGCGCCCGCTGAGCGAGTGAGTGCGCAGCAGGCTCAGAAGTCAGGAGGTCCGCATTAGCAGTTCCGTTGTTGCGCTCCCAGCTCTTCACCATCATCTCAGCAAGGCCCAGTCCACCGCGCTTGGCCATCTGCTGTGAAATCTCCTGATCAAAAAGCGACTCATAGGTCTTCACGGTGGAGGAGCCAAAGAGGTCACCCTCCTCATTGGAAGCCGTGGCCTCGCGCATGGTCTTCATCATGATGTTGAGAAAGAGAGCCTCAAACTGTTCTGCAGCCTCACGCATGCCCTTGCCCGCCTGGGCAGGCCCTTGCTGCGCGGCCTTGGCCCGCATCTCTCCAAGCTTGACGAAGTCGTAGCTTTCCATCAGATGACCACCAACTCCGCCCGAAGACTCCCGGAGCTTTTCAGCGCCTCGAGAATGGCAATGAGCGCAGAGGGCGAGGCGCCCACCTGGTTGACAGCATCCACAATCTGCCGAAGGTCGACCCCAGGCTGAAAGAGGAACATGGGCTTCTTGGGCTCGGTCACCTCCACGGCGGCGTTCTGCACCGGAGTAGTCTGGCCCTGGCCCAGCGGATTGGGCTGGCTCACCTCATTCGTTGCGGAAACGGTGACGGATATCGTCCCGTGCGAAACTGCGGCGGCAGAAACTCGCACATTTCTGCTGATCACCACCGTACCCGTTCGTGAGTTCACCACCACGCGGGCCGGGGGCTCTCCAGGTGTGACCGCCAGGTTCTCCACCATGCTCATAAACGCCACACGCTGGCTCATGTCCGCAGGGGCGCGCAGCGTAACGCTCACGGCATCGAGCGCCTTGGCGGTATCAGCACCGAAGGTCTGGTTGATGGCCGACACAATCGAATTGGTGGTGGTGAAATCGGGCTGATTCACGTTAAGCACCACCAGTTCGGCAGTCTCGAAGGGGTTGGTAACAGTACGTTCCACGGTGGCGCCATTCGGAATCCGCGCTGCGGTGGGCACCCCGATCGTCACCTTTGACCCAGCCGCCTCCTCGGTGATCCCGGTAGCGGTAAGCGCGCCTTGAGCAAGCGCATAGACCTGGCCGTCTACGCCGCGCAGGCTGGTGAGAATGAGGCTGCCGCCCCGCAGGCTCTTGGCCTTGCCAATCGCAGATACCTTGACATCAATTTTCTGACCGGGCTTTGCAAACCCAGGAAGCTCAGCAGTGACCATCACAGCCGCCACATTCTTGATATCGAGCTTGCCGCCCGAGGAGGTGTCGAAGTCTCCCATGGAGCCATCAATGTTCACCCCCAACCGCCCCAGGATGGCCTTCATGCTGCTGGCCGTCACCGACACATCGGCCCCGTCACCTGTTCCCTCAAGCCCAACCACTAGGCCATAGCCCAACAGCTGATTGGTGCGCATGCTCGCCGCCGTGGCGAGGTCTTTAATTCGGTCTGCTCGTGCCGATACAGGAAATGAGAGCGCGAAAAGGCTGATGAGAAGACTCACACAGCCGGTCATCAGCAATGAAGAATTGGTCCGGATACCCATGTCTTGTCTCGTCAGCTTTAGAAGGGCCAGGCCTTCAGCAGCATATCGGTGGCCCAGGGCGTCTTGCTTGCATTGGAGAGCTCGCCGGTACCGGTGTATGAGATCTGGGCGTTGGCAAGCCGGCGAGAGAGCACGGTGCCGTTGGGGGCCACATCGTCAGAGCGAATGATGCCTGCGACACGGATGGTCTCACTGCCCTCTGTGAGGTCGAGCTGCTTCTCGCCGCGCACCACAAGGTTTCCATTGGAGAGCACCTGGGTCACCGTCACTGCGATCGACCCCGTAAGGCTCGCGCGTTGATCGGCGGTTCCGGTGGACTCACTGCTGATTTCAGAGCCATCGAGTGGGAGGCCCTGAAGTGCGCCTCGAATGGGGAGTTTGGGGGCCAGGGCAGAGAGCACATTGTTGGCGGACTCACGACTGGCCGACTTGTTGTTCACCCGATTGGCCTGTGTCTGCTCATTGAGCAGCACGGTGATGATGTCGCCCACCTTGTAGTCGCGCTTGCGACCAAACCAGTTGTCATTGCGGCCCCCGTTGTAGATGGAGCCCGTGGCAACGGTAGGCACCTCTGCAGGGATGTCCACCACCGGGGCGAACTCTTTGGCGGGTACCTTGGGGGTGGCTGCGCAGCCGGAGAGCGCCACGGCCACAACTGCCGCGAGCGTGAACCCAGACCACCGATGAAGCGAACGCATGATGGAGCTCCTTAGAGAGTCTGGTTCAGGTACTTGAGCATGCTGTCGGTGGCGGAGATGCTCTTGGAGTTCACCTCATAGGCCCGTTGGGTCTCGATCATGGCCACCATCTCTTCCACCACACTCACGTTCGAGGCCTCGAGCATGCCCTGGCGAAGCGTGCCTGCCCCGCCCACTCCGGGCACCTGCACCTGTGGCGCGCCACTGGCGGCAGTCTGTTTGTAGAGATTCTGGCCCATGGGCTGAAGGCCTGCGGGGTTTACAAATCGCGCAAGCGTAATCTGACCAAGCTGAACCTGCCCTCCTCCGGCCACCAGTTCAGCGGAGACAGTCCCGTCCCGGCCGATGGTAATGGCAGAGGCGTTATCGGGAATCACAATGGCAGGGTTGAGCAGTTGACCATTGGCGGTTACCACCTGACCGGCTGCAGAGATCTTGAATCCGCCGTCGCGCGAGTAGGCCAGCGTGCCATCGTCCTGCTGAATCTGGAAGAAACCCGAGCCATCAACGGCAATGTCGAGGGCATTCTCGGTGTTGATCATGTTGCCCTGGGCATGGATCTTCTCGTTGGCGAGCACACGGGTACCCGTACCCATCATGAGGCCGGTGGGGGCAAGGGTATCGGCACCCGTCTGTCCACCCGCCTGGCGGATGTTTTGGTAGAGCAGGTCCTCGAACACCGCGCGATCGCGCTTAAAGCCGGTGGTGTTGACGTTGGCCAGGTTGTTCGAAATCACGCCCATGCGCTTTTGCTGCGCATCGAGGCCGGTTTTTGCAATCCAGAGTGAGGCATCCATGTGTCGCTCTCCTGTTAATGAGCAGAGCTATGCAAAGACCGTGCCGGAAATGGCTTGCCGCTTACGCCCTCAAGAGCTGAGCGCCAGACTCGTCAATGCCCTTGGCCTCTTTGATGAACTTGATGCTGGACTCAAACGAGCGCTCAGCATCGATGAGCTTCACCATGGCGCTAATCGGGTTGACATTGCTGCCCTCCAGCGCACCTGAGACAACCTCGGTAGGGATCGGCCCTGTCGGGAAGTCGCCAGGCTGGCGTGCGCCATCAATAAAGGCCTCAAAGAGCCCATCCTCTCGACGGACGAGCTTAGTCTCGCTGGCGTCACGCAGCATAAGCTGGGCGACAGGCACCTCCACCTGAGGCGCTGGCGCATTGGGGTCTCGCGCCACGAGCTGGCCCGTATTGGTGACATTGAGTGCGAAACCGGGAGGGACGCTGATGGGCGCGCCCGCATCACTCAGAATGGCGTGCCCCTGACCGTTTTCCAGCACGCCCTGGGTATTAATGCGAAGGTCGCCTCGCCGCGTAAACGCCGCAGTGCCATCGGGGGCCTGTACGCCCAGTACCGCCTGATCCTTCATCGCAATGTCGATCGTATTTCCAGTGACGATCAGCGGGCCCGGAGAGAGCTGGATGCGATCTTCCGCGAGCATCTGAGGAGAAATGCGGGTGTCATAGCCCTTACCCTCCGTCTTAACGGCCTGCATCGCTACTTCGTAGCTGCGCTTGAATCCCGTGGTCGAGACATTTGCCAGCTCATTGGTGAGCATCTGGCGGGCGACACGCCGTTCATTGACGGCGTTAAGCGCGGTGTAGGCAAGCTTATCCATGGTCTAGGCTAGGCTCTCTATTAGCTTCGGATGTTGATGATGGCCTGCGTGAGAGTGTTGTTGGTCTCAATCGCCTTGGCATTCGCCTGGAAGTTTCGCTGGGCGGTGATGAGCTCAATCAGCTCCTGCGTGAGGTCCACGTTGGCTCGCTCTCGAGCACCCGCACGCACCGTTCCGAAGCCGGCCGTTCCTGCTTCACCGAGTGTCACCGCACCCGACTGGCTGGTGGCGTAGTAGCTCGCATCACCAATCTGGCGCAGACCAGTTGGCGCGGTGAAGTTCGCCAGAATCACTTTGGCGAGGTTCTTCTGTGTGCCGTTGGAATAGTTAGCAGACACAAGGCCATCGTCACCGATGTCCAGGCCAATCAGATCACCTTCGGGGCGACCATTCTGGTCTTGCGCGAGGACCGCAAACGGTGACGAGAACTGGGTGGAGCCATCGTAGTTGATGCTGAACTGCAGCGTGGCACCTGTGTCACCAATGGTGGTTGGCTTAAAGCCAATCGGTACCGCTGGAGAGAGAAGATTACCTGCGGTGGTGAACGTGAGCTCACCCTTATCGAGGAAGATGGGGGACCAGAGTTCGCGGGTCTCCTCTTCGGAGAAGTCACCTGCTTCGGTGGTCTCGTTGCCGTCACGATCCACATAGAGTGGAACGCCAGCCGAGGTCTCAGCCTGAGGGGGCGTGAGCCACCGCTCAGTGCTGCCTCGTCCTGAGGGAAGATCGCTCAAGCCCCAGATACTTGGTCCGGTTACCTTCAGGAAGGAGTCGTCCCCCTCGGTTCCTGTGGTGACTTTGAGAACGGTTGCATTGCCCTGCGTCTCATAGGTCACTCGTACGCCGTTAACCGTTCGGCCTCTGGAATCCTCGAGAGAGTTGATGCGGCTCTCAAGGAGTTCACGGAAAGAGTCCCGAGTAAATTCCTGGCCCACGGGTAGTTCAATCAGGCCCGTTACGTTATCTACAGTGACCGTAAACTTATTGGTTTCACTCGAGAGTGTGAATTTGTTTTCTAGGTTCAGACCAATCGGGGTTCCCGTCACCTCAGCTGGGAGCGACCGCACACCTCGCGTAGGAATTTCCTCGGTATCCACGAGATCGGGATCAAAATTGAAAATAGACTGAAACGCCCTGAATGCCTTGGCCTGTTCACCCTCATCATCCACATAGGTGTCTGCAGTTAGTCGAACGCCAGACACCTCATCGGTCTCACCCTCAGCCAAAGGGTACAAGATCTCAACAGAGGATTCATCGCCTGTCGTTCCTGAAAAGATACTGAAACGTCCTGTCGTGTCGTCAAAGGTGACGCGTATACCCGTGCGTTGATCACTGTCGGAGTACTGGCCGTCATATGTCCGAACGGATGCCCCGTTGGGCACCACGGTGACACCGTAGGAGGCCGTGTCGTCATCAATCGGCGTATAAATAGAGCTCAGGCCGAAGAGCTCATTTGGGCTTGCAGCCGAATAGGTCTTGATCGAGGCCGAGTCCGGAGTTCCAAGAGACTCGGTTGCGGTCACTGGGCCTGTCACCGGCGTCACCGTCGTGGTCGTCACCCGACTTGGTTCAAACAAGAATCGCTGTTGTGCGGGGGAGTAACTGAATCGTGGCGCATTGTTAACAGTCACTACAGTGCGGACACCGGCACCGTCAGTCGTATCGGAGCTCGTACTCGTGAATTTTTCGTCCAGCTCGGCCTGAACCAATTCCTCGATGTCTTCGGGCGTCAGAGAAGTGGGGTCTGTAATTCCAGTAAGGGAAATCTGTTCTTCTTGTTCGCCAACCTTGAGCGTGAAGAGATCAAGCGTGGTGGGAGTCACTGCATTTTTCAGACTCGTAAAATCAAAATAACGCTGGTCTCCATAGGCCTTGTTAATCCGATTCTGGAGCTCGCGAGCCAGTTCCACACCGGTGAGTGGTTCTGCGGTGGAGTCATATAGATCGGACACGTCAACGCGAACTGGCGAAGGTGAGCGATCGATATTCAGCGTAAAGGCCATTCCGTCGGGTAGACCTCCGTTCGGAATCACCTCTCCTCCATAGCTATAGGTGGTTGCGTTGACTGGCTTAGCGACTGAGGTAAGGCCAAACAGAGCGTTTGGGCTCGCGCCTGTGTGAGAGGCCATTTGCACCGAAGTGCCTGCAGCAGGCTCAAATAGGAAGGTCTTCAGCGCTGAGGAGTAGCGGATCGTGGGCGCATTTGCACCAAAAGCCGTATTCATTGCGCCCTGGGCAAGCGTTTCGAGATCATCAATAGAGATCGAGGTTGCGCTTGCGTTCTCGGAAATCGTGTTTGTCGGATTGGCTGTGTTCCAGGTCGCCGGATCAATCACAATGGGAATATCTGCGGAAGTGGTGACCCCTCCCGCCGTGACTGAGCTTCGAAACAGATTGATCGTGGATGACCCAGGCGCCGCAACCAGGCTAGACAGGTCGAAAACAGCAAGTCCAGTTGCCCCAACTTCTTTGTAGACGTCATAGTTTCCGCCACGCATCTTAGTAATCGTGGAGTCCGAAAGGGGCTGACCTGGCAGACCTGCAGACTCCGAGGCCACCTTATTGGTGAGCCGATCTAGATTGAAGAGCTTGGTGACACCACGCGCAATGTCCTGTGGAGGAATGGCACTCTCAGGCTGCACCTGGCCATATTTGTTCACATAGAGCGCCTCACTCTTCTGGTCGGAGGCCTGGACCAGGAACTCATCAAGCTTGGTGTCACCAATGTAGACATGGGTCTGCCACTTGTTCTCTGGCGCATCAGGCGTCGCGCGCTGAGTCTTCACGTAATAGACCGTAGCAAGGTACTCGTTACCACCCGCATCAAACACGGTAACCGCCGTGGTGAGGTTGTAGCTGGAGGGGTCGGTAGGATTGAAATCCTTAGTAATCACTTCACCGTCAGCAGGCAGGTTCAGTCCAAGCTCAATTCCGGTTGTTTCGCGCGCGTCACCATTGGTGGCTCTCGGAATGATGAGCTTACGGAGGTTCTCAAGATCGGCCTTTCCGGAGGAGTCCACCGACGCTGCCATCAGGGCCTGCCCGGCTGAGTTCACCACCGCGAAAGAATCATCCAGCAGGAAGGTCCCGTTTCGAGTGTAGATGTCTTGCAGGCCATCGGCTGACTTCAACGGGAAGAAGCCATCACCTGTAATCGCAATGTCGAGCGAGCTTGCAGAGAACTGAATGTTGCCCTGAGAGAATTCCTGGGTCACGGCCTTGAGCGCGACGCCCTGGCCCACCACTGAAGAAGCCTTCTGGAGAGGCGAGGTGGCGAAGATGTCACCGAAGTCTGCCCGTGAACGTTTGAAGCCCGTCGTACCCACGTTGGCAATGTTGTTGGAGGTCACACCCAGCTGAGAGGTGGCGGCATTAAGGCCGGTTAGCGCGGTATAGAAAGACATGCTGAGTTCTCCGGGTTATCCGTTGATTTGTTTAACTTGACTAAAGTTGACGGTACCGCCATTCACTGTCTCGAGAATGAGGTCATCAGAGTCTGCGCTGTAGCTCACGCTCTTCACCACATCTGGCGTCGCAATGGGAATGGTGGTGTTAGTTCCATCTGGACTGCGGACATTCACCACAATCTGATAGCGGCCGTCCGTCATCTTTTCTCCCGCCTGGTTGGTCCCGTCCCAGCGAACCAGCACATCCCCTGGCGGCTTCCGGCCGAGCTCTTCGCTCTTCACCACCGTTCCGTCTCGGTTGTACACCGTGTAGCGAACGCTGCTTGCGCCATCAGGCGCAGAGATAATGCCGGTAATGGCAGCTCCATTCCTGAGAATGGCGGGGCCGTCCGGTACGGCCACCTGCTTGCCAATCAGGGCAGCACCATCGGTCAGCCGCTGGCCCTTCAGCGCATCCACAAGCCCAGTCATCTTGTCGCTCATGGTGGTGGTGGCTTCCAGCTGACTAAACTGGGCGAGCTGAGCCACGAAGGCCTCGTTCTCCATGGGGTCCAGAGGGTTCTGATTCTGCAGCTGGGCTGTGAAGAGCATGAGGAACTCCTTCTCCCCCATCTCTTCGTTCTGAATCTTGGTGTAATCCGTCGTCTGGCCCGACACAGTTGGGATGGACGAAGGGATCTGATAGGTGCTTGAGTTGATGCTCATGACTTGGTCACCTCCAGCGTCTTCATCATCAGCGCCTTGGCCGTATTCACCACCTCGACGTTGTTCTGATAAGCACGCGCTGCGGCCATCATTTCTACCATTTCTGACACTTCATTCACGTTCGACATCCAGACATATCCATCCTTATCGGCCTGAGGATTGCCTGGCTCGTAGACACGGGGATTGGGATTCTGCAGATCGACAATCTTGTCGATGCGCACACCGCCCACATTCGGCGCACCGGCATGGGTGTCCGCCTTGGCGAGCATGGCCTTGAACACGGTGCGTTTTGCCTTGAACGCCTCTGCCTCTGTCGTAGCGGTGGTGTTCTGGTTCGCAAGGTTAGAGGCGGTCAGGTTCATCCGGGTGAGCTGAGAGTTCAGCGCAGTGCCGGCGACGCCAAAAATGTTGTCAATCATGGGGGCGCGCTGCCTTTCTCTTATTCACCACGAAGTGCCTTGCGGATGCCGGAGATACGGTTTTCAAGGAACATCAGCGTGGCCTGATAGTCGGCCGTAGCCTTACCAAATTTGGCCTGCTCTACTGCAACCTCTACGGTGTTTCCGTCAGTGGCCACGTTGAAAGGCACGGAAAATTTGAGTCCATCGACATCGTTTTCCAGCTTGGCCGTGTCGTAATGGCCATTGGTGGTGGCAGCCAAGGGAACACCCTGCACACCGGCAATCATCTTTTTGAAGTCGAGATCGCGGGCCTTGTAGTTGGGGGTATCCGCGTTCGCGATGTTCTGGGAGAGCAATTCCACGCGCCGGTTGCGAACCGAGAGCGCTCGCTCATGGATTCCAAATGCGTTTTCAACCAGGTTCATGGGAGCTCCTCAAGGTTCTAGTTCACGTGTCGAGATGCAAGCCATGTGCCAGTGGATATCGGCAAGACATTGCCGCCCCCCATGGCGAATTGGGTAAGGCGGGAGGCTGCGTTTTCGATCAGGCCCTTTCGGAGCGAGGCGCGGGTGATCGGGCTTTCCTGGTTGCCCCCCACATGCAGTGCGCGGGCCTGCGGTCCTGGAATCGGCAGCGCCTTATGAAGCTGCCGTTCGTCCCGGGCGGCCGGAAAAAGCACTGTGAGATAGAGATTGTCCAAGGAGGCCGGTTTGAACTGACCCAGAGCCGTGTCCTCAAAATAGCGGTCCACCAGTTCAAGCTGCTCTAAGACGCTCAGCTTAAGAATTCGCTCAGGATTTTTGCCATAGCCCACACTGGCTGCACCCCGATCCGGACCGCTGCAGAACTGAATGACGCCATGGCAGTTGCCATTCGTTGCTCTGGGATTGAGGCCGTCGCTCTCCATGAGGGCCACGCGAGCAAAATCGTCAGGGGCAAATCGATGCTCCTTGGCCATGTCGAGAATTCGTCGCTGCACTGCGGCCTGCTCTTGCGGGGGCACATAGCCCTTGGCCACGGCGCGGTCGAGCATGCGTTCCAGCAGCCGATGCCCTGCTGCCCGCGTAGGCTCGAGCACCACCGAGGCCACTTCGGGCGCCGCTGCCGTCACGGAAGCGGGGGCTGAAGCGGACTGAGTAATGGGTTTAAAATCAATGACTTGCCCAGGGTAAATCCGGTCTGGATTCTGAATCTGATTGACTTCTGCGATCGTCTGGGCTGCGGCCATAAGTTTCTTAAACCCTTCTGGAACGGGGCGACCGGACTCCCGCAAAGCGTTTCGCGTGAGGGCTAAGAGGGTGTCGCCGGATTGAACAGTCACTTTCATGAACGACACTGAAGCGAGGGGCGTGCCAACGTCTGGCGCAATGCTTGCTTCAAGGTGGTCATGAAACAGATCACAAGTCCCCTGAGCGGGCGCAGACCAAGCCTGAGCATAGCGCTCGGGTTTGCCCTGGTCGCCGTCCACGGCGTTGGCGCAGCGCAGTCAGATGAAGGACAGAAGCCTTCGCTGCACCAACAGGCCTCCGCATGGCTTGGAGAACTGACACAGCGTGCACCTGCAGACATTGAGTTCCTGGCACTGGATGAGCGAGTTCGGGTTAATCCCTGCCAAACGGCCTGGCAGTTTGATCTCCCCTTCGGCCCCGGTCAGGCGCTCCGCGCAAGATGCACCCGCCCCACGCAACAGGTCTTCCTCTCGCACCGAGCCAACCTGCAACGCATCCAGCCTCCCGCGTCAGGTAAGCCCATAAAAGAGGATGCGAGGCCCGCCAAAATGGTCCGAGCCCCAGTGCTCACCAGAGACTTACCCCAGGGCGCCCGAATTCAATCTGCCGATGTTCAATGGGCAGAAATTCCAGAGGGCCCTAAGGTTGTAGGGGCCTTGAATGACCTCGCCCCAATTTCGTACTATGAAACAGTACGAGGAATTCCGGCAGGCAGCCCCCTCAGAAAATCGGACCTCCGTCCGATTCCTCTGGTGAAGCGGGGCCAAATGGTCAAGGTTGAGGTAGCCCCTAACGAGAATGTTGTCATCACGGCTAACCTAGAGGCAGTAACGGGTGGCGGCTGGGGCGATCGCGTTCGGCTAAAAAACCCTCAATCTGGACGGCAGGTTGAAGGTATTATTACGGGCATGGGGTCTGCTCGCCTGTTTTGAAATTTCCAGCGCGAGCGTCTAAAGTTTTATAGAAGCTAGCCGATTACCCAAATAACCGGTGATTTTTTTTGGAGTAAGCGATGACGAACCCAATCCAGCAAAACATTCGTGCACTTGGCATTGACTCCGCTGTTGACAACCGCCTCAAAAGGGCGGAGGAAGCGCGTGCGTCCGAGCGTGCCGCGTCAGCGCGCACTGCTGAGTCAGCGCCTGCCCCCAGAGAGACCGATGAGGTTGTGCTGAGTGGTCTGTCAGAGGCCGCGGAGCGGGCACCTGAGATTGACTCGGCCAAAGTCGAAGCGATCAAAACAGCCATTCGCGAGGGACGTTACCCGGTCGACGCCAAGGCCATCGCTCAACACTTCATGGAGTTCGAGACTGCAATCTCGCGTGTCGCCTAACGCGCATCTGCTACAGACGGCAGAGCAGCTCGCCGAGCTGCTCGACGAAGAGTTTGCAGCGCTCAAGGCCCAACAACTCGCCTCGTTTGAGGCCCTGCAGCCTCAGAAAGACCCGCTCATTCGAGCACTCTCCCAGGTTACAACCCCTTTCGAGAATGAACTGGAATGGCAGAATTTTCTCGAAAAGGTGCGTGTGTGCAGAGATGCACACAGACGAAACGAGTTGTTGCTGCAACGGCAACTCGATGTAATCCGATCGGCGCTCCGCACGCTTCAAGGGCCAGACCCCTTAAATTCTGTAGAAATCTATGATCGAATGGGACGCATGGGGGGGCTAACCTCCGGGCGTGGCAGAGGGCTGGCCTAACGGCCCAGTTTTTCATCTCCTGGCCGCAGGCCCCTAAGCCAATACGCCCAAGAGAGAATGATGGCTACCGCCACATAGAGCTTCTCCGGAATTTCCTGATCAACCTCAAGTTGGGAGAGTAGGGCCAGAAGCTCTGGGTCCTTGGTGACATACACCCCTTGGCGCTCAGCCTCCTCAACCAGTTGCTGTGCAAGTTCGCCAGACCCCTTTGCAATCACAACGGGCGCTTTGTTTTGCCCATACTCCAGGGCAACCGCCTCCAGTCCTGAGCGTTGTGAGCGGGAGATCATTTAAGCCGTCCGATCAACCACAGATCCAGGCACAGGCGCTGTCTCTGTGAGTGCCGCATGTATATGGCTGGGCTGCCTGCCGTGTATCACCTGCATGCTGATGAGTTTGAGTCCTGCCGACAAGAGATCCTCGGCCAATTCCTGAATGGCCGCCTTGGCATCTCGAGCAATGTCGGCCCGCTCGGCCCACATCGTAAGCTGAATATCACGCTCTTGAGCCAGCTTCCCCGTGAGCCAGACATCTCCGAGCGGCTCCCCGCGTGTGTGTACGTCAATGATAAAGCCCCCCTCCTCCTGCTCCGATCGAGGAAATCTAAAGAACCTGACCTGGGCCGGCGGCGCGTCCTTAAAGGGGATGAAGAAGTTGTAAAGCAGCTCGCGGTTTGACTGCGCCACGAGGGCATCCGCTTGTGCAGAATTAAGTTCCCGGATGGTGGACTCAATGACGCCCGACCATTCTTCCTCCAGTAGCCCCTCCCCCCGGATCTGGCTCAGCAGTGCCGTCAGCGCAACCTTCAGGTCTCCCTGAACAGGCTGTTGCCTGTGAAGCAGACTCTCTGTAAAGAGGCCTGAGAGCTTTAGGGCCTGCTTGATCATGTCTGGCGTTAACCTCGCCATGGAGTACCCTCGGCTCAACACTCCGGGCATTAGATTCGACTGAAGAATGGAAAACAAGGCGCCAAGATCGGCGGGGCGAACAAAGAGACTGGCATGGCTTGGGGACATCTGGCCTAGCAGCGAGGCCGCTAAACCCGCCTCAGGTCGTGCTGTGCCCTGCGGCGAGGACTCTTGCGCAGCTACGCCCGCAGCCGGTCCCGCCACCACCATGAGGGCCTGTCGTCCTTGTTGGTTCACCAGTCGCAACCAAGGCTGCTCACCCGCTCGAAGCGCAGCATCTTGTGGGAGCACCATGGCCTTGCCATTCAGGATGAGGGTGAGCCCCTCGGGTCGGAGCTCTACGATCCCTCGTACGACATCATGCAGGCTGAGCCCAAGCTCCCGGCTCACCTCATTGGTCACAGGAAAAAGCCGGCCCTCCAGATAGATGGGCAGCGGCCGTCCAGCAGCAACCGCTAAGGCTTCAGCTGCTGAGAGCACACGCTCTACCGAGAGGGGAAACGCACCCAGCCCGCGTGGGGGTCGTCGCGGTGGCTATAGGCCCCGCCCTTGTGGCTGCCATCCTTGGACTTTGAATCACCGTGGTGGTCCTTTGCGCCGGTCTTGGCCATGCGACCGGTGGCCAGGGCATGAAGTTCCTCGGCCTCGGGCAGCTGCAGCTGAACCCCCGCGATCAAGCGGTTGGGGTTGCCGCCGATGAAGGCGTGGGGATTGAGGGCCACCACCGCCTTGAACACCTGAGGACGCGTGGGCGGCATGAGGTCGGGGTAACGCGCCAGAATCTTGGCGAGGGTATCCCCCTTGACCACCGTAACCTGGCTTCCCTTTCCGTCGGCATGTCCATGGCCCTTGCCATGACCATCATTGGCGCCATGCCCATCGTCCATCAGCGTCTTGAGGGCACGGCTGGTGTCAGGCGTGCTTGCCGCAAGGGCAGGAGCACCGAGCAGGCCTGCGGCGAGTGTGGCGGATGCGGCAAAGGGGAGGAATCTCATGAGGACATCCTTTCAACGAATCAGTTAGAGCGGGGTTGCCCACACGGGACCTGTGGGGCTTGGGCTTGGCCCCGCCACCACCGAGAGCTCAGCAGAATAGTCGGTCACCCGACTGACTTCTGCAATCGCAAGCTGTGACACCAGTCCGGGATTGAGCGCGAGCCCAGCCCAGCCCTGGGCGGGAGCAATTAAGAGGCGGTCTCCCACCGCGAGGCCCATGGCCCGGCCCGCGGAGAGCTCCAGGCGAGCAGGGTCGCTGGTACGACCAGCGGGATAGTCGGGCGGGTCACAGGAGAGCTGGGCCTTGAGGCGAGCCTTCAGCGCATCCATGGCCAGGCGAGCCTGGTCGGGGTTGGCAAAGACGAGATCTGGCTGGGCACCCAGCCCGCGGGGCTCTCGGCTAAAAATAATTTCGGTTCTCTGGCTCATCAGCGTCTTGCCGCCCTGGTCCACCAGGATCAGCTGGAGGCCCAGCCGGCCCTGGCGGGCAGGCTGCTCGCGCACCAGGCCCCACTCCTTCAGGGGCTCATTGAGCCACTCTGGGCGGGAGGGGAAGCGGCGGGACTCGACGATCGCACCGAGGTCGTCCAACTGAACACGGAGGAGGTAGGGTGCGCGGCCGGCTGGCGTCTGGACCAGCGCACGCTCGTAGCCAGACAGGCCTTGAAGGTCGGGCTGCGACGAGATGAGCCAGCCGGTCTCGGCCGCCAAGACGGACATCAGATCAGGCCGAAGGCGCGCCTGAAGGGTCTGCAGGTCTACCTGGCCGAAGAAGTCACCGGTGTGGCCCGGCACCAGCTGGAGCTGCGCGTGCCGCTTGAAACGAAGGTGGGGCTTGCAGCCGCCGCTCTTCTCGGGCTTGGGCTCGCCCTTGTAGGTCATGGAGACATCGGACTGGAATCGGGTGGCCTCATGAAGCCGACCCTGGGAGTCGACGAAGGCCAGGGCCTGAACCCGACTCTGTGACGCCAGTGCAGCCTCGACGAGGCTTGTTCTCACCTGCTCAAGCTGCTTGGCAGGATCCTGATGTTTGACTGAATCCTGGTGTTGGGCTGAACCCTGGTGTTGGGCTGAACCCCGGCTGGCGCGCTCCGAAGCCGCCTGGGCCACAGAAGCACCCACCAAGGCCATTCCGAGGGCCAAGGCCATCGCACCCGTGGCAAACCGGGCGCCCATGGAGGTGGGATGGAGACGCACGCTGGAGCCTCACGCCCTGCCGTAGATTAACGGCGAACCGATGCGAGCTGCTGGAGGTAGAGCGAACGGATGTCGGCAACCACCTTGGCATCCAGGATAAGCGTGGTCTCGTAGGTATCGTCGCCGACGGGATTAATGCTCTCCAGGCGAGCACCATAAATGATGCCCTCCACCCGGGTGCGGAAGGTGTCGCTCTGGATCACCATGTCGGCCACGGTGGTCGAGGCATCGAGCTGCTGGCCATAGACCTGCTCGGTGAGCGACCGATAGGCATCTAGCTTGGAGGCCCGGATCGCCATGAGGCGCTGCTGGGCCGGAAGCTTGTGGGGCTGAACACTGATCACGGCATAGCCGGTTGCGGTGAAGTTCTGGGCCCGCTCACTCATGGGGGTGACCATATTGGGAGCATTGGTCTTGCTGAGGTCACCCACCAGGGCGGGATACTGCTCGGCCGGTGTGGGCGCAGCCTTGGGCGGTTCGTTCTTCACAACCTTATACGGCATGCTCGAGCAGGCCGAGAGAATCATTCCAGCGGCAACCAGGAGGGCAATCTTCGGCAGGCGGGTGGTTTGCATGGCGTCTTCCTTGAATTGGTAAGCCTTGAAGGCTTTGTCTGTATCATCCGTGTCCAATGGATCGACATCAATCCAGTTGGCTTTAGGTCTTTGAGAACACGTATCCATGCTCCTGCGAGACCCCATCCCTGACATGATCGGCACCGGCGAGGCGATCTTGAGCCTGAAGCAGCTCATCTGCCGGGTGGCTCCGTCCGACGCCACGGTGCTCATCATCGGTGAGAGCGGCACCGGCAAAGAGCTGGTGGCGCGGGCGCTGCACGACCAGTCCCTGCGAAAGTCAGAAGCCTTCGTGCCCGTGAACTGCGGCGCGATTCCGAAGGACCTCATCGAGAGCGAGCTCTTTGGCCACCGAAAGGGTGCCTTCACCGGGGCCATTGCAGACCGAAAGGGACGGTTTGAACTCGCCCATGGCGGTACGCTGTTTCTGGATGAGATTGGTGATCTCGCGCTCGATATGCAGGTCAAGCTGCTCCGGGCCATCCAAGAAAAGAGTGTCGACCCGATTGGCTCAGGCAAGTCTGTGGCCGTAGATGTGCGGGTGGTGGCTGCCACGCATCGAGACCTCGAGCATGAGGTGCAGCAGGGGCGCTTTCGAGAAGACCTGTACTACCGGTTAAACGTGCTCCCAGTCTCCACGCCCCCCTTGAGAGACCGGTGTGAAGACCTTCCCGCACTGATCGAGCACTTCTGTAGCCTTCACGCCAGCCCAGGAGGCCAGCAGGTGCGACTGGCCGCCAACCTGATGGGTGCGCTGCATGACTACCACTGGCCGGGCAATATTCGCGAGCTCTCCAATCTCATCGCCCGATTCACGGCCCTATTCTCGGGAAGCACGGTGCGCTACGAGGATATTCCGCCCGTGATGCTCCCCAAAGGGCTGCGCGGCCTGAGTGTAGAAGTGCTCTCGGAGGCACACCCGGCGGTGCCGGAGCCTCCTGCAGAGCCCAATCCGATTGCCGATCTCATTGAGTTCACCCAGGGCGACGCGCTCTTTCAGCTGGACGGCGTTCCCCTCAAGCAGAAGATGACCGACTTCGAGCGCGGACTGATTGAGCGGGCCCTGGATCAGGCCGAGGGCAACATCTCCAAGACGGCCCGCATCCTCAATGTCCAGCGAACCACGCTGATTGAGAAGATCAATAAGTACTCACTCAAGGCCAAGCCGGAGGCCGACGGGCTAGCCGGCTAGGCCTATTAGAGCGCTAGTTGCCGGGCTTCGCGGGAGTGCCGTTCTCGGGTGCTTTACGTGGGAAGGCAACCGAAGATTCCTTGGTCTTCTTGCTGGCAGCGGCCTCGAGCGCCTCTCGGTAACGCTGCTGCTCAAGGGTGACCATGGCCTCCACCTGCGACTTCAGTCGCTCCACATTGCCCCCCACCTTCTGCATGGACTGAACCTGTTTATCCAGGCCCGCAATCTTCTTGGAGGTTTCCTGAAGGAGATTGGACTGCTGCTTCACTCGGGCCTCGACGCCTTTGATCTCCTGCAGCAAAGAAGTGAGGCGAGGATCTGGCTTCTGTGAGGTCTTCAGGGCGTCATCGAAGACCTTCTTCATTTCGCCACTCTTCTTGTCGGACTCCTCCTTCAGCTCCGCAACCACCTTGCCCAGTTCCTCCACCTTGGTGGCCAGGGCGCTCTGGCTCTCGACGAGCTTTTCGTGGCGCGTGGCGTTCTCTTCGAGCCCATCGCCCACCTTGCCCACGCCCTCAAGCGAGTCCTTCATCTCAAGCGCCGTGGTGCCCACCTTGACCAGCAGTGCGTCCGCAAGGCTCACCTTCTTCTGGAGCTGAATCGCCATGGCAATGAGCATGCTGGCCGCGATGACCAGAAGCCCACCCCCCACATAGACCAGCACGGCACCGCCCTTGCCCGTCTTCTTGGCCGTGGCCGAGAGGTCTTTGGAGACCGTGGAGAGGGCGCGATGGCTTGCGGTGGCGGTCTGGGCGGCCTTGTTGGCCGTCTCGGCAGCCTCTAGGCAGGTAGCAATGATGGCCTGTAGTTGGGCGGCGGCGGCCAGCGCTCGTTCCTTTTCGGCCTCCTCATAGGCCCGCATACGCTCCAGTTCAGCCATCTCATGCTGTCGACGGCGCTCGGCCTCCGCCTCGGCGGCGAGGTCGCGGGCCGGTGCTGCGGGTGCTGGGGGCGGTGCCATGGCGGCTGGGGCTGGCATCGGCGGATCGTCGGGGATGTCCGGCATCAGGTCGGAGGCGAACTCTGGCTCGTCCGGCATCAGGTCGGAGGCCAGTTCCTCAGGCGGAGGGAGTTTAGAGAAGTCGGACATGAATTAACCTTTTTTCTTGGGTTTGAGCAGTCGCACAGGCGCCGTGCCCTCCAGTTGCTTTTGGATATCGGCAGAAACCTCGCGAATTTCAGTCAAACGCTGGTTCCAGCGCTCATATGGGCTTCTTGCGAGGGCCTCAGGAACCCGAAGCACCTGGAAGGTCACCTCGGGGAACTCGATTTCAGCTGGATGAATAGGATGGGCACGGGGAGCCTCCACCTCCTCCTCAGCCTGCTCGAGGCGCCTGCGGTCTGCCGGCTGAAGGGTGTCTGGGAGCGAGACAAACTTGTCCTGAAGTCTTCGGGACTCAATGGTCTTTTCGCCGTCTTCCTGGCGCACCACCTCCGCTCGGCCCTCCAAGGGGACCTCCTGGCTGGAGTCTGGGCGGATTAGCTTGGCGTCGTCATCGCTCATGGCGTGGCCTCTGGAAGCAGTTTCTTCAGCGCCGATGCCGGCCGGATCCAGGTGTCTTTGGGTATGCCCGACTTCTGAGTAAAGGCTTTGGCCTCGTCGAGCGTCTTAAAAGGCCCGGAGAGCAAGACAAAGTTGTCGCCGGTGGCCCCGATTCGCCTGAGCTTGAGGAGACGCGCCTTTGCAAGGCCAGGATTGGCCTTCCAGTAGTCCAGCGCCTCGGCCCTGGTCTCTCGCGAGGCGTGCTGCACATAAAACCCTGGGGCCACAGCCTTCAGATCGAGCAGGGCAGCCTGCGCTGGGCCCTTGGCCTCAGTGGGCTTCGCAGCGTCCGGCTTGGGCGGCTCCGGCTTGGAAGGCTCCGGCTTGGAAGGCTCCGGCTTCACTGGCTCGGGTTCGGGCGCCTCGGGAAGGGGGGCATTCTTGCGTTCCTGCTGGAGCTCCTCATTGCTCACCTGCTCTGGCAGTGGCCCGAGCGTCTTCATGGGGGTTGAGTCGGCCTCTGGAGCAGACTCTCCGGTCGCCTTTGAGGTGACTGAAGGGCTCGCACTGACAAGCTTCTTATCCGGCATGAACTCGGAGGTGATTCGGTCTCCGAGGTGCTGCCAGGCAGTTAGCGCAGCGGAGGCCGACAATGCCACCAGACCAGCCAGTAGAAGTGGGGATTTGGCGGCCTTGCGCCTCTGAGGCGAAGGGGTGGGTGCCTCTTGAGCCTTGAGCGGGGGATTGGCCGCTGGCGGAAGAGCCCCTTCGGAGTTAGCGGGCGTTTGCACATCTAATCGGCTCTGCGCGGAGGCGCGCTGGAGGGAGGCGGCAAAACTTGCGGCGGCCTGTTGCGGGGTGCCTAATGGACCGAGAGCAGCGTCTGCCTTGGCGAGTGCATTTAAGCCTGCCTTGAGTGCCATTGCCTCCTCCAGGCCCTGAACCCCCACGGAGTCAAGTAGGGACTGAGCTTCGGGAGCACTTCCCTTCATACGAGCCTCTTCGAGCAAGACCCTGGCCTCGTCTGGAGTTGGGCGATGAAGGTCCCACCGCAGAGCTCGTTTTCCAAGCGCCTCAACCTTCTGCTCTGCATCGGCGCCGCTTCGATTGAGCAGCATAAGGACTCTGGTATTGGCGCCCGGAAAGTCCCTGAGCAGACGGCCGAGTAATTGGACTTCTTTGATGTCTGTGGCCTGCCCGTCATACACCACAAGCACTCGATGTTCGGCGGGCGATCCTGCTGAAGAGATCGCATCTGATACCTTTAAGTCGGCCAAGATTCGATTGAATCGGGCCAAGACCGCCTCAGTACTGTTGGGGAAATAAACCTCAATCTTGACCGAACTCTGCTGCCGCAGACGCCCAGAGAAGAGCCTCCCATAGTGGTCGAGCAGCCCCTCATCATCGGCTAGGACGACGGCATTGAGCCGCTCCTCGAGAAGGCCTCTCACCAATCGGTCGAGCCGGGACAGATCGGACTCCCGGAGCACCAGTTCATGTGCATTCATTATCGGTTCCACCTTTTCGGCGTCTTGTCCCAGAGGCATTTTAATCTGCTCCCATGGCGCGGCCCATCTCGTCGAACTTCATGTTTTCTGGAACGCTTGGGTCGGGCCTTTGAGGGCGCTGCACACCAGGACGCAGGCCTTGAAGCCCAAAGACGTAAGCGATCACCTGCGCAACAGCGTAGTAGAGCTCGTGGTGAATAGGCCGATCAAGCTCGCAGGTAAAGAAAAGGGCTCGAGCCAGCGGAGGAGCGGAGAAGATTTCGACACCATTTTTCTTGGCCTCCTCCCTGATCCGGAATGCCAGATGGTCCGCCCCTTTTGCCAGCACGATCGGCGCATCGTTTCCAGATGGGTCGTAAGAGAGCGCAACGGCAAAGTGTTCTGGGTTGGTTACCACCACATCCGCATCCTTCACTTTGTCGATCATTCGATTCGCAGCCATCTCCCGCTGGCGGCGGCGAATCTGAGACTTCACCTCTGGTCGGCCTTCAGTGTCCTTCATCTCGTCCTTAACCTCTTGCTTGGTCATGCGCATGCGCTGCATGAACTGAATCTTTTGATATGGGACATCCACCAGTGCAATGAGTAGCAGGCCTAATGCCACCATCAGAGCGGCCTCTGAGATCAGGTCCCCCGCCAAGCCCATTGCGGGCTCAAAGTTCATAGAGGAGAGACGCAGGTAGTCATCGAGTTGGTCCTGAAGCACCCAGTACATCCCGGTGGCCACCACAGAAAACTTTAGGACGGCCTTAACGAGATTGACGACTGCGTCCATGCCAAATAGTCGTCCGATTCCATTGATGGGATTCAGTCGATCAAATTTCGGCTCTAACGCACCCCAGGCGAAATTAAATCCACCCATCGCAACGGATGCCACAACCCCCATGATTAGCGTGACCAACAGAATCGGCCAGATGATGAGAAAACTCTCAATCAGAAAGCGAGCGAGGGTCACGGGTAGGAGGGTTGGCTTCTCGAGCGTGCGCAGTTCAAATCGAAACGCCTGGGCAAAATGCTGCACCAGGTTCTCCATCATGTCCGCACCGAAAAAGTAGAAACAGGACATGGCTGCAATGACCACCAAGGCAGCGGAGAGCTCCTGCGATCGGGCAATCTGCCCCTGATCACGCGCTTGTTGTAGTCTTCTTCCGGTTGGTTCTTCGGAACGTTCGAGGTCTGAGTCTTCGGCAGCCATCAGCTCATCCCCATCACATTTCGAACCTGTTCAAAGGCCTGAATCCATAACCAGGTCATTCTTGAGGCAATTGGGCCCATCAGGATGTAGAACACCAGCAGCCCCGCAAGAATGGTGGCTGGAAGGCCCACCGCAAAGATGTTGAGCGTTGGGGCCGCGCGCACGACGATACCCAGGCCAATATTCACCGCCAACAAAATCACCATAATTGGAAGCGCTAGGAGCACCCCTCCGGTAAACATCATGGACGACCACGTGATGAATGCACCGAAGGAGTTCTGAGAGAGAAGCCCACGACCGATTGGGAAAAAGTCGAAGCTCTGCAGGAGCAGTTCGAGCGTCAGTACATGGCCGCCAAGAGCCAGAAAGGTGAGGCTGCTGATCATCAAGAGAAAAGACGCGACAGTTGGTACGTTACCGACGTTGGGGTCCATCATGCTGGCCATAGACAAGCCCATGGATGAGGAAATGGTCTGTCCGCCAACGACAATTGCAGCCACCACCACCTGCAGAATGAGGCCCATCAGAATGCCGATCGAGATCTGATTGAAGACCTCCAGCAGACCCGCAGCTGTCGTCGGATCGATAGCGGGCCAGGTGTAGAAGGGGTAGATGAAGGCGGTGAGAACAAAGGCGAAGGCCAGACGGATCCGCACGGTGACAGCGTCAATCGACAAAACGGGAGCCACCATGAGTAAGGCCCCAATCCGCAGAAAGGGCCAGAGCATGGTGAGCAGCCGATCAATGACGTCCGCGACAAGGATGGTCTCAGCCATGGGCCCTGCCCTTTTTACTGGAACAACCCGGGAATGCGTTGAAAGATGGCTCGGGTGTAGTCCACCATCGTATTGATCTGCCAGCCACCGAACAATGCCATCGCCACACCCACCGCGATGATTTTGGGAATGAAGCTCAGAGTCATCTCGTTAATCGAGGTGGCGGCCTGGAAGACGCCAATGGCAAGGCCCACCACCAGAGACACGAGGAGCAGGGGCATAGACACGAGCATAATCATCATAAGTGCCTCGCGGGCGAGATCGACGACAGCTGAAGAGTCCATAGTTGGTTCCTTTAAGGGAGAGTAGGGATAACGAAGCTGGCGGCGAGCGAGCCCATGATCAGGCTCCAGCCATCGACCAGCACAAAGAGCATCAGCTTGAAGGGCATGGAGATCATCATGGGAGAGAGCATCATCATGCCCATCGACATCAGCACACTCGAGACAATGAAGTCGATCACCACGAACGGGATGTAGATCAGAAACCCAATCGTGAAGGCGCTCTTCAGCTCAGATGTAATGAAGGCTGGCACGAGGGTGGAGAAGGGAACATCCTCAGGCGACGAGAGGTTCGACACACGCGACAGCTCTGCAAACATCGCGATGTCATCCTCGCGAGTCTGCGCCAGCATGAAGGCACGAATGGGGCCCTCTGCAATCTGAATCGCCTTATCGAAAGGCAGCTGCTGCTGGAGGTAGGGCAGCAGCGCGGTCTCGTAGACCTGGGTGAGCACTGGGGCCATGATGAAGAAGGTGAGAAACAGCGCCAGCCCCACCAGAACCTGGTTGGGAGGGGTCTGTGCCGTGCCCAGGGCGGTTCGAAGCAGCGACATGACAATGATGATGCGCACGAAAGAGGTCATCATCAGCAGCAGAGACGGCAGCAGCGTGAGCGCCGTCATCAGCGCCAGCAGCTCCAGCGTCAGGCTATAACGAGAGCCTTCTACATTAACGGCGGGGAGGCCCTGGGCCATCGCCCACTCTGGGGCGAAGCCAAGCGTCAGAAATCCGACAACAAGGACGAGGGAATGGGCTGTTTTGCGGGTAAGAGGGCTCATGCCCTCCGCTTATTCAAAAACCGCGCCAACTTTTCTTGGGTGGAGACCACGCCCAGCGGGGCAGCAGGGTCAGCGGGGAGAGACTCAGCTGGGTCGGGCTGGGCGGGCCAGTCCCCGAGCGCGTCCATTCGACCCGGGCTCATCCCCACCAGCATCTCGCGGCCCTGCACCCGAATGAGAACTAGACGCTGACGCGGCCCAGTGGAGTGTGTCTCGAGGATCTGTATGCGTCGGCCCTTCCCAGCAGGCACGCGCTGAAGCCGCTTCATCCAGACCAGGGCGAGCGCCAGCAGACCAATCACCAGCAGGAAGCTGCTGATGAGCTGGACCCAGTCGATGGGAGGAAGGGCAGAACCAGGCATTAGGCAGCCGAGAGGTTCTTCAGGCGATCAGCGGCAGGGACCACACGCGTGAGACGAATGCCATAGCGATCGTTCACCAACACCACCTCGCCCTGCGCCACCACGGTGTTGTTCACCAGGAGATCCAGGGGCTCGCCCGCCAGGCGGTCGAGCTCTACCACGCTGCCCTGGCTGAGGCGCAGGAGGTCTTTGATCTTGAGAGAGGCGCGACCCACCTCAATGGAGATCGTGACCGGGATGGTCTGCAGCACCTCTGGGTCGATCTGCGCCTTCTGTTCGGGAGAGACTGCGTCCCCCAGAAGCTCGGCCGAGGCCTTCTTTTCGTCGTCCATGTTCAATCTCCAGTGGGTATCGGTTTGCCTGTGAGGTCGACGGCATTGCAGAGCTGAATCGCCAGCTGAGAGTCCACAATGCCCACATCCACGTCATAGGTGGGAATGTTCTGAATGGTGACCCGCGCAAGGTCGGGCTTTTTGAAGTAGAGCACGTCGTCGACGCGAAGGCTCTCCAGGGTGTTAAGGTTAGTCTGCAGCTGCCCGAGCACCACACTCATCTCCAGCTCAGACTCCATCACCGACTCTCGAAGCTCAACCCGCCAGGTGCGCTCAGAGGTCTCGTTCACGTCACCGGTCTGCACTCGGCTTCGCAGGATGTCACGAATGGGCTTGAGCGCGGCGTAGGGGTAGACAAGATCGATGAATGAGCCTTCTGCGCTATCTACTTCGAAGCGGCAGAGCATCACGAGGTCGCTCTCGTCAGCAATCTGGGCGAACTGCGGGTTCACCTCGGCACTGATCACCTTGAAGTCGATCTTCATGAGAGGCGCCCAGGCCTCTGTGAGCGCCTTGGAGAACTGATCGAGAATGATGCCAATCACCCGCGTCTCCGTGGGGGTGAACATCCGTGTGGGTGGCAGTGGGCCCTTGTTTCCGCCCGTGCCAAAGCCCCCAAAGAAGACATCCAGGGAGTGAAAGACCACCGACGGCTCGATCACCACCAGCGAGTTTCCTCGGAGGGGGTCGAGACGAATCATGTTGACCGAGAGCGGCGCCTTGAGCATGCGCAGGTAGTCACCGAAGCGCATGATCTCGGCCTTGAGCGGCACAATCTTGGGCGTGGAACGAAGCACTTCCACCAGTCCCATTCGAAAGAGCCGCAGAAAGCGCTCATTAATCATTTCGAGCGCAGACGTGTTGATGCCGAGACTACTGTCCTCGCTCGCCAGGTCGTGCTTGCGAATGTGCACCTTCTGGTTGTAGCCCGTATCGACTGCGATCGAGCCAGAACTCACCCCCTCTTTGAGGGCGGTGAGTTCCTCTTCCGACAGAAGGCTATTGGACACCATGTTTACTGAACCACGAACTCGGTGAAGAGCACCTGTTCAAGGCCTCCAAAGTTTTCATACTTTTCGAGGACGGCGTTCATGGACACCCGGATCTTCTCTGCGAGATCTGCCCGGAAGGTGGGCTTCTCCAGCTCGGACTCGGTGGTCTGGCGCAGGATGTCGAGCGCGGCAGAGCGAAGGGCCAGCTCGTGCTTCTCCATGTTCTTGATCACCTTCTCGTCGTAGTGGGTCATGACAGCCAGGGTGACCTGCATCACCTTGCGTGAGCCCTGGATATTGGCCACGAGCGGGCGGCTCAGTTCTTTGTACTTGCTCTCGAACTTGTTGGGCTCGGGGGTGGCCTTATCGCCCTTGCCCTCGCCACCATGGCCGTCATCCTTCTTCTCGCCACCATGGCCGTCATCTTTTTTGTCGCCACCATGACCATCGTCCTTCTTCTCGCCACCATGGTCGCCGCCGTGTGCGTCTCCGCCCCCTTTCGCGGCCTTCTCCGCTTCGGCCTTCTTAAGAAGTTCCTCAATAGATTCAGCGTCTGGTTTGCTAAAAAAGCCAGTCACTGCGAGGGTTCCCACAATGGTGAGCGCGATCAGCAGGATCAGACCCAATACCGCCAGGATGAGCTTGATCGGCAGCTTCTTTTTTGGCGCTGCTTCGCCGTCTACGATCTCTTCTGCCATCTTCTTGTCCTTGTCCTCAGTCAATTAGACCAAAATGTCGAGGCCAGAGCTTTGCGCCTTTTGCTTCGCGCCCTGCTCCACCTCGTTCACCTCTACATCTTCTGCTAAATCCGGTCGACGGTCTTGTCGCCGATCGGGACGCCCTTGTTCCTGTCGACGTTTCTCATCGTTGACGGATAAATAAGCAAGGCTTGTGCCGTTATTCAACAGCGATTCTCGCAGCTTTGACAAACCCTGGTCCAACAGTTCTCGGGTGGCGGCCTGCTCGGCGCTAAAGACCGCCTCGAGCTGACCGTCCTGCCAGACCATCTCTACCTGAATCGACCCCAGATCGTCAGGATGAAGCTCAACATCGACTTTCCAGTTGCCACTCTCGATCTGCTGAACCATCCGTCGACCCAGCAGCTCAACAAATTTCTCACTCAACTGCTGACCAGTCATGGCCCCCGCACCCATTCCACCTGGGCTCTGCTGGCCTGAGCCCCCCGGCCCTGATTGTTGAGAAAAATCAGGCTGGTCTCCAACCTCCAGAGCCTGGACAGAAGGGGGCGTGTTTGCGGCGACTGCAGTGTGGGAGCGGGCCGGCTCTTGGCTTAGGTGGGACTCCCGCTCTGACTCCATCCCGGCGACGGCATTGGCCACTGGCGCCTCGGATACGAACCGCGCCGCAAAGAATGCCTCCGTCACCGGAGCAGCATGGTCTGGGACGCCCACTTCGATCTCAGTCGCCTCTTGGAGTTCGGTCCATTCAATCTTCACCTTCCCGGAGCCAAGCGGACCCAATCCAAAGGTCTCCGGGGAGGCTTGGTGCCGCTGAAGAACACCTCCGGCCCGCGACTCCCAGCGGTCGCTGAGCCAGCTCAGCGCCACCTGATCCCAGCCTCCGATGGTGACCGGGAGTGACGAGGAAATGCCTTCAGAGGCTGCCAGTTCCGCTCCCTCTGCCCCCTCTGCGGGCAGCTGGGCGAGGGTGAGAGGGAGGGCTTGAGGCGCAGCTCCTTGAGCCACCTCTCGCCCCAGAATGGCGTCGAGCGCCACATCACTCAACCCCTGGGAGCGACCGAAACTCCTGAGGCCCTCTGCCTGCATCTCAACAGGAGACGGACCGGAGGGACCGAGCCA
>JBEAMW010000044.1:0-18092 GCA_041165705.1 Pseudomonadota bacterium | reverse complement strand
TTTGGGCAAAAGCTTCGAAGGGGAGACCTCGTCCTCGCAGATCTCGGGTCTGCAGACCTTCCGTTTGGGGCAGGGCCCCATGTCTGCATCGGTGCGGCCCTCACTCGCACGGAGACGGTCGTGGGGCTCTTAGCCCTTCGCCGGGCCCGCCCACAGCTTCGTCTTGCGCAGCCAGTGAGCGAGGCAGACTGGCTGCAAGGCCCCCTGTATCAGGGCCTCACCCAGTTGTGGGCAGAAGACGCTCCAGATGGTCAGCCACCGTCTCAGTGAAGGTGGCATACACAGGATTCGCAACAAATCCCAGATGCGGCGAGAGTGTGAGCTGGTCTAGGCTTCGAAACGGGTGATCCGCAGGCAGAGGCTCCTGCTCAAAGACATCGAGGGCGGCCATGGCAGGACGCCCACGCTCCAGAGCCTTGAGGAGGTCTTGCTCAGCCACGAGGCCAGCTCGAGAGGTGTTTACCAACAGGCTGTCGGAGCGCATGAGCGCAAGTCGATCGGCGTTCATTAGGCCTCGCGTGGTGGGTGCCAGCACCATGTGCAGGCTCACCACCTTGCTCAGACTCAAGAGGTTCTCCAGCGAGGCCCACTCGGCGCCACCAGCCTGCGCACGCTCAGGCGTGAGATTCGGGCTCCAGGCCAGGACGCGCATGCCGAAGGCCTGACCGACACGGGCCACACGCTGGCCAATATTGCCAAGCCCAATGAGGCCTAGCGTTTCGCCCTCGAGGATGTCTGCAAGCGCGGGGAAATGGAGCCCACGGCGCCAGTCCGCGTCGGGCTCCCTGAGGTTGCGCATGCCTGCCTCAAGGCGCTTGAGGCTCGCGAGAATGAGGGCCCAAGTGAGCTCGCAGGTACTGGCTTTGGAGGGTCCAAACTGGGTATTGTGGACGGGGATCTGCCGAGCCTCACAGGCCGCCTCATCGAGCAGATTGTTCCGGGTGCCGGTGTAGATGACAAACTTCAAGTTCGGGGCCAGTGAGAGCTCACGGGCGCCAAAAGGGGTGCGGTCCCGCATGAGGACCAGCCCTGTGGCCTCGGACAGGGCCTGATCCAGAGCCGCGCCGCGCAGTGGAGCCGTGTGAAACCGCAGACTGGCCCGGTCGCTCAGGGCGCAGATTCTCGGTGTGTTGGAGAATGAGTGCTCGAAGTCATCTAAAAACAGCACAACGGGTTTCATCACAGATGTCCTTTCTCTTGATTCGAAGAGGCGCAGCCTAAGATGCAGCTTCAACTGTTGGCAGTTGGAACGAAGCAGCCCTCGTGGGTCGACGAAGCTTACAAGGACTATGCTGGTCGACTTGTTGGGGAATTCCCGCTCACCTTAAAAGAGATCAAGGCGGAGCCCAGAACACTCGGCAAGACCGTGGAATCGATGATGCAGGCGGAAGCCTCCCGCATTCGACAGGCAGTCCTACCGCAGTCCATGTTGGTGGTCCTGGACGAGCGCGGGCGAAGTCTCACCAGTGTCGGCCTGGCCGATCAGCTGCGACGATGGCAGCAGAGCTTCTCGGCGGTGAGCTTCGTTATCGGCGGGCCGGATGGGCTTGATCCGGACCTAAAGGCGGAGGCGGGTTTCTCGCTCCGCCTCTCAGACCTCACCCTGGCGCATGGACTCGCGCGCGTGCTGCTTGCCGAGCAGCTCTACAGAGCCTGGTCGATCCTGGCAGGGCATCCCTATCACCGGCCTTGATGAGTGCCGCAGCGCAAGATGCTTATGTCCGCATGAAGGCAGACAATGCGCAGATAACAATTTTTTACAGGAGAGGACGATGACCCAGATTCAGCAAGGCGTATCCATCTTTGCGCCCATTCAATGGCTTCGTGGCGGATGGCATGACATGCTCTGCGCCGGGATGCGGGGGGCTTGGTATGGGGCGTCCTTTGCGATCATGGGCTATCTGATCTCCTATGTGTATGGGTCGCTCTGGCAGGCCACCATGGGTTTGACCGCAGGCTTTTTCTTGATGGGCCCCTTTATCTGCACCGGCATCTATGAGCTCTCTCGCCAGCGAGAGACCGGGGAGGGCTACAACCTGGTGAAGAGCTGGTGGGCCTGGCTGCGGAACTGGAAGTCGATCGGCTTTTTTGCGGCCATGCTGACGTTCTTCATGATCGTCTGGGCGCGTGTATCTGTGGTGATCTTTGCGCTCTTTGCCTCACACGACTATCCCACCGTACAGAGCATGCTTCAGCAGATTGTGACGATGCAGAACATCGAGTTTCTACTTGTCTGGGCCGGGGTGGGCTTTGTGTTTGCGAGCCTTGTGTTTGCAATCTCAGTGGTGAGTGTGCCGCTGCTGCTCGACCGCGGAACCGATACCCTCGAGGCCGTGTTCGCGAGCGCCCGAGCGCTCTGGGCCAATCCTGGCACCTGCCTGGTGTGGGGGCTGCTGATTGTGGCTCTGGTTGGTGGCAGCATGCTGCTTTTCATGCCGCTTCTCGTGGTGACCGCCCCCTGGGTTGGTCATGCAACTTGGCGAGCCTATCGCGCTCTGGTGGCTTCGGCAGACTGAAGGCGTTTTTCGAAGCGAGCGAGCCGGTCTCGAAGGGCCTGTAAGGCTTGTTGCTGCTCGTCTAGCATAGGCCTGGTGGCCAGCACACCCGCCTCATGGATTGCAAAGTGAGCGGCCTTCTGTGCGGCCTGCTGCGCTGCCTTGGCAGGCCATGACTGGCTTGCAGCCTGTCCTAAGGGGGACAGGCGGGTGCGCATAAGCTGGATGAGCGGTGTGAGCTGCTGGGCCACTTCAAGATCGCCCTCGATGCGCAGGCCTTTGAGGGAGGGCCCTGTGCCAGCCCCCGAGAACCACTGCTCCATGCTGGCCAGGAAGAATGCGGGGGTGAGCGTGAGCCGAACGTCAGGCTCACCCTGCCCTGAGGGGCCTAGCGCATGAAGCAGCCCATCCGCCGCAAACTCTGCGGAGACCCTGGGAATACTCAGCGGCTCAAAGCCCTCAAACTGCACCGACAGGACGCGGCCAGCAAGCCGGCGCAGCTGATCGTGGAGGGCTCTGTCCCGCTCAATTGCGAAGTTGAGGGCCGCGATCACTGCTCGAGACTCACTGAGCGCGGTTCTGGGTGATCCCCGCGAGCAGCCAGCCCGACTGAGGGTTAAGCGTGGACTTGTGGAGGGTCCAGGTCTCGTCGAAGTCCGTGGGCAGCCCCTCCTCAGACTCACGAATGAGCCCGTGGAATCGGATGAAGACTGCTTCGACAGGCTGGCCGTCCTCCCCGGTATCGCGCGCCTGGCCAAACCACTCCGCATGGAGCTCCACCACCGAGGTGTGATTGGACGAGGGCCCACGCTGAAAGAGCTGCTGGCGGAGCCCTTCGGCCATGCTCTCGGTGGTAAAGCCACGGAGATCATCGATGCGCCCAGCATCCCAGACCTTCTGCAGCTGGACGAATTGGTCTCGGGCGACATCCAGGAAACGCTCAATCTCCTCTGCTGAGGGCGACCCTTCTGGGGCAGCGGACATGGCAGGAGCCGATGACGACACCGCAGACGGGGGCATTGAGGCGGGAGCCGACCCCAGGGCGGGCTCGCCCGAGGACTGGCGCATCATGGCCGGCTGACCTGCCTCCAGGGGGGCGCCATTGGCGCTTGCAGCCTGAGGCTGGCGGCCACGCGACATGACCAAACGCACCAGGAAGATCACCAGGAAGGCGCCTGCGACGATCAGGAGAATGCTCATGAGCTCTTCACCGAAGCCCATGTAAGAGGCCAGAGCCGCGAGCCCAAGGCCGGCTGCGAGGCCGGCAACCGGGCCCAGCCAGCTATTACGGGCAGGCGCAGCTGCAGCCGCAGGCGCTGCAGCGGGAGCAGCTGCGGGCTGACCAGGCTGGCCAGGCTGCTGAGCGGGCTGCTGAGCAGGCTTGGGCGGCGTGGCCTGGCGCTGCATCGGCGCTTGGCGCCCAAACGAAGAACCGCCTCCCAGTCGCTTGGCCTCCGCCTCGATCGGAGCGAGGCTCACGGCGCTGATGGACAGGCCTAGAAGGCTTAGAAGCCCCCACCGCGTCACTCTTGACAGCAAAGATGAAGTCGACATCGTGCAATTCCCTTTCATGTGATTCAGGATCGAATTGAATTGGACCCAACTTTTACAGCCTGGTGTAGAGCAACCACACCCCCTGTGTGGGTGGCATAGCGCACCACGCCGAATCCTGAGACTCGCATCAGCTCAGCCAGTTCCTCTGGGCCCGGGTGCATCCGAATCGACTCGGCCAGATAGCGATAGCTCTCGGCATCCCCGGTGACGCGCGCTCCGAGCCAGGGCAAGACCTGGAAGGAGTAGGCGTCATAGAGGCGCTCTAGGGGCTTGATCACTCTGGAGAACTCCAAGACCAGCAGCTTGCCATTGGGCTTGAGCACGCGATGGAGCTCCCGGAGTGCTCGGTCTTTGTGGGTCATGTTTCTCAAACCGAAGGCTAGTGTGATGCGGTCGAACTGATGAGAGGCAAAGGGAAGTGCCTCACAGTCGCAGACCACGGCATCCACCTGCCGACCAGCGTTGAGCATGCGATCTCGGCCACGCTCCAGCATCTGCGCATTGATGTCTGCCATCACCACACGGCCCTCTGGCCCCACGCGCGTGGAGAAGGCCAGGGCCAGATCGCCGGTTCCGCTGGCGACATCGAGCACCCAGTCGCCCGGCTGGACCTGGGCCTGTGCCACCGTCCAGGCCTTCCAGACCCGATGAAGGCCTGCGGACATGAGGTCGTTCATCAGGTCGTAGCGAGCAGCCACCCGATCGAATACGCGACGAACCTCGCGCGCCTTCTCCTGCTCGGGGACCGTTTTAAAGCCAAAATGGGTGGTGGTCATGGTTGTCGAACTCCTGTCGAGGCCCAGTTTAGACAGACAACTGCCCGTGAACTGTCATATAGGCGCAATATTTTCGGAATAAATTCGCCATCATGTCGAGCACCATCCTTGTCGTTGAAGACGAACCCGCCATCGCAGAACTCGTGGCAGTGAACCTGAGCTTTGCCGGGCACAAGGTGCTTCGAGCGGCAGACTCGATTCAGGCCGACACACTGATCCGTGCGGAACTCCCAGACCTCATTCTATTGGACTGGATGCTTCCTGGCGCGAGCGGAGTGCAGTACGCCAAGAAGCTTCGAGGCGAAGAGCGCACCCGTGACGTGCCGATCATCATGCTCACCGCGCGGTCGGAAGAGGGCGACAAAGTAGAGGGCCTCGACAGCGGGGCTGACGACTACATGACCAAGCCCTTCTCTCCGAAGGAGCTGCTCGCCCGGATCAAGGCGGTTATGCGCCGGCGTGCTCCCCAACTCACGGATGACGCCGTGGACATCTGCGGGCTCAAGCTTGATCCGTTAACCCATCGCGTCTCCGGAAACGGAATGCCGCTTGACCTGGGTCCGACGGAGTTTAGGCTGCTGCACTTCTTCATGACCCACCCTGAGCGCGTGCATAGCCGGAGCCAGCTGCTCGACCACGTCTGGGGCGATCACGTGTTCGTGGAAGAGCGGACGGTTGATGTGCATATTCGTCGTCTTCGCCAGGCCCTCACCCCCACGGGGCATGAGCGTCATGTCGAGACGGTCCGTGGAAGCGGCTATCGCTTCACGGCCAGCCCAGCCGCCGCGGCGGCCTAATTGCCCGGTGGGCAGCCAGCCCATCCCTCCCCTAACCCGAGGATAATGCCGGCATGACCGGTCTCTGGGTGCGCGTCCTCGTCACTGTCCTGCTCATTCTGTCGGCCTCCCTCCTGGCCGATCTTCTTGCGGGCGGCAGAGCTGCGTTCACGGTTGCCTTCAGTTCACTCGTCGTCTGGATCTGCTTTCAGCTCTGGCATCTGCGAAAGATGACGCGATGGCTTGAGGACTTCAAGCTAGACCGCACCCCGACAGGTCTCGGCACCTGGGACATTCTGTTCTCCTCCGTCTTCCGGCTCGCGCGATCCTATGAGCGACAACAGGGCCAGCTTAGGCTGCTGCTGAGCTCGTTTCGCAGTGCGACTGAGGCAATGCCAGATGGCGTGGTCTCTCTCGACGACCATCACCAGATCACCTATGCCTCTCGCAGAGCCGCTCTCCATCTCAATCTGAGGGTTCCGGATGACTATGGGCGCAACATCCTGAACCTGCTTCGGCATCCTGGCTTTAGCGACTACCTTGAGCAGGGTCACTGGCCTGAGCCGGTGACCTTATCAGGGGTTCCCTCTCCTGACCGAAGCCTGCAGGTGCATCTCATTCCCTACGGAGAGCGCGAGCAGCTGCTCCTTACCCGAGATGTCACAGAGGTGTTAAAGCTAGAGACCACGAGAAGGGACTTTGTCGCCAATGTCTCCCATGAACTCAAGACCCCCCTCACCGTGATCTCAGGCTTTGTGGAGACACTTCAGGAGCTTCCCCTCGACAAGTCGCAGCGGGCCGACATCTTGGAGACAATCCGCACTCAGGCCCAGCGCATGCAACGGCTCATCGAAGACCTACTGGTGCTCTCTCGCATCGAGTCTGACAAGACGCCTCCAGCCGAGGACCAGCTCGATATGCGCAAGACCCTACAGCAGCTCGCTCAGGATGCACATCACCTCAGTCGAGGCCGCCATCAGATCTCATTGGCCCAGCCCCTGAGTCCGGACCAGCTGATTGGCGACGAGCAGGAGCTCGCCAGCGCCTTTGGAAACCTGGTGAGCAATGCGATCCGCTACACCCCGGCCCACGGCAGCATTACCCTCAGTTGGCGCCGCAATGAGGAGGGCCAAGGGGTGTTTGAGGTAAGAGACACTGGCCCGGGCATCGAGCCGGAACATATCGGCCGCCTCACCGAACGGTTCTATCGGGTGGACAAGGGCCGCTCTCGGTCAACCGGCGGCACGGGCCTCGGTCTGGCGATCGTCAAGCACATCGCCTCTCGCCATAACGCCAACCTCAAAATCGAGAGCGAGCTCCAGGTGGGGAGTAGCTTCTCCCTTGTCTTCCCAAGCCAGCGCCTGATGCGCTAGACCAGCACTCTCTCGATTCCACCCTGATTGGCCTTGGACACATAGTCCTGCATCCAGTTGGGGCCGAGGAGATGGCGGGCCATCTCCACAACGATGTAGTCTGCCTCAACGCCGGTGTCGTCCTGATAGCGGCTCAGGCCCTGAACGCAGCTGGGGCAGGCGGTGAGGATCTTGACTGACTGGGCGTCCTGCCCAGCGCGAGCTGCCTCAGCGCCCTTGCGCATCTCGGCCTCTTTTCTGAATCGTACCTGGGTGGAGATGTCGGGCCTTGCAATGGCAAATGTTCCTGACTCTCCGCAGCATCGATCATTTTTAGCCACCAGCCCGTTGACCTCGCTGTTCATGAGGCTGTTCACCACCTTCATGGGGCTGTGCTGCTTCATTGGGCTATGGCAGGGGTCGTGGTACATGTAGCGAACGCCTGTGACCGAGTCGAGGCGCATGCCCTTCTCCAACAGGAACTCGTGAATGTCGAGGATGCGGCAGCCTGGGAAAATCTTTTCAAATTCGTAGCCCGAGAGCTGGTCGTAGCAGGTTCCGCAGGAGACCACGACAGTCTTGATGTCGAGATAATTCAGCGTGTTGGCAACCCGATGAAAGAGCACCCGGTTGTCCGTGATGATCTTGTCGGCCTTATCGAACTGCCCTGAGCCGCGTTGTGGATAGCCGCAGCAGAGGTAGCCCGGGGGCAGTACGGTCTGGACATTGGCCTGCCAGAGCATCGCCTGCGTGGCGAGCCCCACCTGCGAGAAGAGCCGCTCTGAGCCACACCCCGGGAAGTAGAACACCGCCTCAGCATCGGAGCTGGTGGTCTGCGGGTTGCGAATGATGGGCACATAGCGAGAGTCCTCAATGTCCAGCAGGGCCCGGGCCGTCTTTTTGGGCAGGTTGCCCGGCATGCGCTTGTTCACAAAGTGAATGACCTGTGCCTGCACTGGGGCCTTGCCGAGTGTTGCAGGCGGCTTCTGGGTCTGTTGCTTTGCGAAGGACTTCAGCAGGCCATGGGCCACGCGCTGGGCCTTGTAGCCCCACTCAATCATGACCTTACGCGCCAGCGCAATGGTCTCTGGCTGGGTGGCATTCAGGAAGAACATGGACGCAGCGGTGCCGGGATTAAAGCGCTTCTTACCCATGCGCCGAAGAAGGTCACGCATGTTCATGGAGACCTCGCCAAAGTCGATATCGACCGGACAGGGCGTGACGCACTTATGACAGACCGTGCAGTGGTCGGCCACATCGGAGAACTCTTCCCAGTGCGCGATGCTCACGCCCCGGCGGGTCTGCTCCTCGTAGAGAAAGGCCTCGATGAGCAGCGACGTGGCCAGGATCTTATTTCGTGGGGAGTAGAGCAGGTTGGCCCTTGGAGAGTGCGTGGCACAGACGGGCTTGCACTTCCCGCAGCGCAGGCAGTTCGCGAAGGAGTCGGCAATCGACCGAATGTCACTCTGCTGGAGAATGAGGCTCTCTGCCCCCATGAGCCCGAAGGAGGGCGTGTAGGCATTGCGGAGGTCTCCCCCGTCGAGGAGCTTGCCGGCATTGAATCGTCCCTCAGGGTCCACCTGCTGCTTGTAGTCTGCAAAAGCCTTGCGCTCCTCTTCGGAGAGGAATTCGAGTTTGGTGATGCCGATGCCATGTTCGCCTGAGATGACTCCGTCGAGGTCTTTGGCGATCTGCATGATGCGAGCAACCGCCTGGTGAGCCTCGGTGAGCATCTCGTAGTCGTCTGAGTTCACCGGGAGATTGGTGTGCACGTTGCCATCCCCTGCGTGCATGTGAAGGGCTACAAACACACGCGAGCGAAGAACCTTCTGGTGCGTGGACTTGAGCCGCTCAATCACCGATCCGTGGGCCTGGCCCGGAAAGATCTGCTGGAATCCCGCGAGCAGCTCTTTCTTCCAGGAGACCCGAATGGTGTGGTCTTGGAGGAGGGCTGCGAGGGGTTCTGCCGGCCTTGCACTGATGGGAAGGCCATCCATTCCAAGCGCCACCAGATCATCGTGGGCCTCTGCGAGAGGTCGGTCGAGGTGGGCCAGCAGGTAGGCCCAGCGTGACTCCACACCCTTGAGCAGAGCACCAGCCTCGGCGACACGGCTTGCAAAATCCTCTCGGCGATCATCGGAGGCGTCCTCGTCTTCCTTGAGGGCAAGATCGTTGAGGGCCTGGCGAAGTGCGCGGGTGAGCTTGAGCTTGTTGGCAATCGAGAGCTCGATATTGATTCGCTCGATGGCATTGGTGTACTCGCCCATGCGCGGCAGAGGGATGACCACATCCTCATTGATCTTGAACGCGTTGGTGTGCCGAGCGATGGCGGCCGTGCGCGCACGATCCGCCCAGAAGGCCTTGCGCGCCTCGGGGGAGACGGCGATAAAGCCCTCGCCTGAACGTCCATTGGCCAGTCGAATCACCTCGGAGGAGGCCTTGGCGACGGCCGCGTCATCGTCACCCACCAGGTCGCCGATGAGCACCATCTTGGGCATCACGCCGCGCTTGCTCTTCGTGGAATAGCCAACCGCACGGAGGTAGCGTTCATCGAGGTGTTCTAGACCGGCCAGGAGCGTGCCTCCGGGCTGGGTGTCGAGATAGCCTTTGATTTCAACGATGGAGGGAACCGCCTCTTGTGCGTTCCCGAAGAACTCAAGGCAGACCGTTCGCACATAGGACGGCATGCGGTGCAGGACCCAATGGCAGCTGGTGATGAGGCCATCACAGCCTTCCTTTTGAATGCCGGGTAGGCCCCCGAGGACCTTGTCTGTGACGTCTTTGCCAAGGCCCAGCCTGCGAAAGACACGCCCCTCGAGTCGTAGCGTCTTGCGCTCGAGCGGTTCGCCTCTGAACTGGGCCTGAACCCCTGAGCCCACGAGCTGCTGGGGGGCATAGCGCGCGACCTCAAACTCGACCCAGTCGAGGTCGTGAATCTTGCCCATATTGTGTGCGAGACGAGTCACCTCGAGCCAGTCGCCCTGAGGGTCGACCATGCGCCAGGAGGCCAGGTTATCGACCGCTGTTCCCCAGAGCACCGCCTTCTTGCCGCCGGCATTCATTGCAATGTTGCCGCCCACACAGGAGGCATCGGCCGAGGTGGGGTCGACTGCGAAGACCAGGCCAGAGGCATCTGCACTATCGGAGACCCGTCGAGTCACCACGCCAGCGCCGGCGAACACGGTCGCCACAGGGGCCTGGCATCCCGGCAGCGTCCTGCGCTCCACGGCACCCAGATCGTCCAGCTTCTCTGTGTTAATGACAACGGAGAGAGGGGTGAGGGGCACTGCACCGCCGGTGTATCCCGTTCCGCCTCCGCGAGGGATGATGGTGAGCCCCATCTCAATGCAGGCCTTCACGAGGCCCGCAATCTCGGCCTCCGTGTCAGGGGTGAGCACCACAAGGGGAAGCTCAACCCGCCAGTCGGTGGCGTCGGTGACATGGGAGACCCGCGAGAGGCCGTCGAACTTGATGTTGTCTGGGTGAGTTAGCCGGGAGAGACGCCGACGAATCTGACGCCGGCGCGCCTGCATCTCGTCAAAGCCGCTCCCGAATCTCGCCACGGCCGCTTTGGCCAGCGCCAACAGGGCCTGCACCTTCTGGTCGCGCTCTGCGACGGAACCCTCGTGGCTGCCCCGGTCGCGTCTGCGATCAATGTCTTGCAGGCGATGGTGAAGCGCGTCAATGAGGGCCTGGCGCCGCTTCGGGCTCGAGAGTAGGTCATCCTGAAGGTAGGGGTTGCGCTGAACAGCCCAGATGTCGCCCAGAACCTCATAGAGCATCTTGGCTGAACGACCCGTTTTACGCTCGCGCCGCAGTTCATCGACCAGGGCCCATCCAGGCTCGCCGAGCAGGCGCTTGATGATCTCCTCATCGGAAAAGGAGGTGTAGTTGTAAGGAATCTCTCGCAGGCGCTCAGCCTGGGGCTCGGGCATCGCGCGCAGCTGGGCTGCAATAGCGGGCGTAATCGGAGCGTTCATGGATGAGCGTCTGGCCTGTTTTGGAGTGAGGAGGGATCGTGAATTTTAGCGCTCTCCCAAGGGCTAAGCCCCTACAAGCCTCTTCCCCAGTACACTTGGCCACCATGACGACGGACTATCTGAGACGGATTCTCGCTGCGCGAGTCTATGAAGTGGCCCATGAGACCCCCCTGGAGCGGGCTCCGAGTCTCAGTCAGCGTCTCGGCTGTACGGTGCTCCTGAAGCGCGAGGATACCCAGCCCGTGTTCTCTTTCAAGGTTCGAGGGGCCTACAACAAGATGGCCAACCTGGGGGCCGACCAGCTGGCTAAAGGGGTGATCGCAGCCTCTGCCGGGAACCATGCCCAAGGCGTTGCCCTCTCAGCCAAGGCCCTCGGCTGCAGGGCTGTGATTGTCATGCCCGTGACCACGCCATCGGTCAAGATTGAGGCGGTTCGGGCACGGGGAGCAGAGGTAGTGCTCGCCGGAGACTCCTATTCCGATGCCTATACCCATGCATTGGATCTGCAGCGAGTCGAGGGCCTCACCTTCGTCCACCCATTCGACGACCCAGACGTGATTGCCGGCCAAGGAACCATCGGCATGGAGATCCTTCGCCAGCATGCGGGCCCGATCGATGCCATCTTTATCGCGGTTGGAGGGGGCGGGCTGATCGCTGGAGTCGGCGCATTGATCAAGGAATTGCGGCCAGAGACTCAGATCATTGGCGTGCAGACGGTGGACTCCGATGCAATGGCCCAGTCGCTTGCGCAGGGCCACAGAGTGACGCTCCAGGATGTTGGCCTCTTCTCCGACGGGACTGCGGTCAAGCAGGTGGGGGAGGAGACCTTCCGGATCGCCAAGAAGGTGGTGGACGGAATGATTCGCGTAGACACCGATGCAGTCTGTGCGGCGATTAAAGACATTTATCAGGACACGCGCGCGATCGAGGAGCCAGCGGGCGCGCTCGCCCTGGCTGGCCTGAAGGCCTATGTTGAGCGCCAGGGGCCCCTCCGCGCTGACGGCACACCCAGGCACCTCGTCGCAATTGCCTGTGGCGCAAACATGAACTTCGATCGGCTCCGATTTGTAAGCGAACGAAGCGAAATCGGCGAACAGCGCGAGGCCATTTTTGCCGTCACGATCCCTGAAGAGCGAGGAAGCTTCAAGCGCTTCTGTGGGCTGCTGGGGTCGCACAGCGTCACCGAGTTCAACTACCGCATTGCCGATGCCAGTCAGGCCCACCTCTTCCTGGGTCTTCAGGTTCGCGATCGTCAGGAGGCCGGTGCAGTGGCCGATCGCCTCAAGTCAGAGGGCTTTGCCACACTCGATCTCTCCACAGATGAGACGGCCAAGAACCACATTCGGCACATGGTGGGCGGACGCTCACCACTCGCGAGGGACGAGCGCCTCTTTCGGTTCGAATTTCCAGAACGCCCGGGAGCGCTCATGCGCTTTCTGTCGGCCATGAACCCCAGTTGGAACATCTCGCTCTTTCATTACCGTAACCACGGGGCGGACACAGGGAACATTCTTGTGGGGCTGCAGGTGCCTGTTGCGGACGGCCAGGCGTTTGACGCCTTTCTCTCGGCCCTGGGCTACCCCCATTGGGAAGAGACATCCCACCCCGCCTACCAGCTCTTTCTGAACTAGCGGTGGGCCAAGGACGTCGAGTTTTTTGACTCCCCGTGTGCCGAGGTGGGGCCTAGCCTTGGCACATGTCGAGCACGATCCCCCAGATTGCTGTCGTTGAAGACGACCCCCGGCTTGCGGAGCATCTCTGCATGCTCTTGTCCCACCTTGGCTGGAAGGCGCGTGCATTCGGCCGAGCCGATCGCTTCTTCTCCGCACTGCGCAGCACGCGGTTCGACGTGATCCTGCTCGACCTGCACCTGCCCGACCTCAGCGCAAGACGGCTTCTCGACAAACTTCCGGAGGACTGTCTGAGGCGAACACTCGTGCTCACGGGGCGCACGGACGATTGGATCGTTGAAGAGAGTTTTAGCCGGGGATTGGCAGACTTTCTTGTGAAGCCGTGTCGACTACTAGAACTCAAATGTAGGATTCAACGGACCCTAGAAAGAGAGTGTGAGCTGACTTCTGACCGGCAGCTTGCCACCTCAATTGGGCCCTTGCTGTCTGCGCTTACCCACAAGGAGCGGCTCTGTGCGGAATATCTGGCCGCCCGAGCCAACACCGTGGTGCCACGAGAAGAGCTGTTGTGGGAGATCTGGAAGCTTGACGAACGGATTTCGTCACGTAGAGTTGACACCTATGTGTCACGCATACGACAAAAACTGGCGCTCCTGGGGGATACTGGTTCTCAACTGGTCTCGATTTATGGCTGTGGATATCGATGGGAGACCCGTTGATGAGCCACCAGAGGGCCAGGGGTTCCATTAGAATCAAGCCCTTATGCAGCTTTTCGCCCTCGGACTCAATCACCAATCGGCGCCCCTAGCGGTCCGAGAGAAGCTCGCATTCCCGGGAGACCAACTCCGCAACGGCCTCGTTGACCTGCGAAGCAACCTATCCGACCTCGCACCTGAGCAGGCGCTGCTCTCCACCTGCAACCGCACCGAGCTCTACCTGGCTAGCCCGGCACCCGAGTCTGCAAACCAGACAGCACTGAACTGGCTGGCCGAGCGGTCCAAGGTTCCAGCCGATAGTCTTCGGCCCCACCTCTACCTCCATCGTGAGGCTGATACCGTGCGACATGTCTTTCGAGTCGCCAGCGGGCTTGACTCCATGGTGCTGGGGGAGCCGCAGATCCTCGGGCAGCTGAAGCAGGCGGCCCGACAGGCCCAAGAGGCTGGAAGCCTCGGCACGAATCTCCATCACCTTTTTCAACGGGCATTTTCAGTTGCCAAAGAGGTTCGCACCAGCACCGAGATCGGAGCGCACTCGGTGTCTATGGCTGCCGCCGCAGTCAAACTGGCCGAACGAATCTTTGGAGACCTGGGACAGACCAAGATGCTCTTCATCGGTGCGGGCGAAATGATCCAGCTCTGTCTGGCCCATTTTGCTGCCCGTCAGCCGGCCGCGCTTGCGATTGCCAATCGCACGGTGGCCAGGGGGGAGCAGCTCGCCAGTCAGTATGGCGGTCGTGCGCTCGCCCTGAGTGAACTCCCTGAGCACCTTCACCAGTTTGATGTCATCGTGAGCTGTACCGCGAGCAGCCTGCCCATTCTCGGCCTGGGCATGATTGAGACTGCGCTCAAGAAGAGGCGCCATCGGCCCATGTTCCTGGTCGACCTGGCTGTGCCCCGTGACATTGAGTCGGAGGTTGCTGGTCTTTCGGATGCCTTCCTCTACACCGTGGATGACCTTGGCTCGCGGGTGCAAGAGGGCGTAAAGGCCCGCGAGGATGCGCTTGAGCATGCAGAGGCCATCATTGACCATGGTGTAAAAACCTTCCTCAACTGGAAGTCTGCACGCGCTCAGGTTCCGTTGATTCAATCGCTCAACCAGCATCTCGAGGGCCTGCAAGGCCAGGAGCTCCTCGCTGCGCAGCGTCGACTCGCCCGGGGTGAGCCGGTGGAGGAGGTGCTCCGCGGCCTCGCCCATGGGATTACCCAGAAGCTCAGTCACGGCCTGTATGCGGGACTATCCAGTCCCGACTCCCAAACGCGAGAAGACACAGCAGACCTCGCCCGTCGCCTGTTTCGGCTCCAAGACTCTCTCTAGAAGGTTACTCAATGAAGGACAGCCTGCTGGCAAAGCTGCAGCAGATTCAGGTGCGCTTTGCCACTGTCGAATCTGAGCTTTCAGACCCCTCAATTGCCCAACGGCTGGACGACTTTCGCCGGCTCAGTAAAGAGCGCGCAGACCTCACTCCCGTGGTGGACACTTTTCTTCAGTACGAATCCGCTGCACGAGACCTCGAGTCTGCGGAGGCCTGGCTTGCCGAGCCCGATCTAAAGGAATTCGCGCAAGAGGAGATTGGCCGACTGAAGACCCTGCTCGAGGAGCATGCTGCGGCCCTTCAGCTCCTGCTGCTGCCCAAAGACCCGATGGACGAGCGAAACGTCATTCTGGAGATCCGGGCAGGCACGGGAGGAGATGAGTCCGCACTGTTCGCAGGCGACCTTCTTCGGATGTACCTGCGGTATGCGGAGAGAAACCGCTGGCAGTCCGAACTGCTCTCCGCACACGAGAGTGACCTCGGCGGCTACCGGGAGGTAGTGGTTCGACTGGCTGGTGACCAGGTCTACTCACGGCTGAAGTTCGAGTCCGGTGGGCACCGCGTGCAGCGTGTCCCCGCAACGGAGGCGCAGGGACGGATTCACACCTCTGCCTGCACGGTGGCCGTTCTTCCTGAGGCCGATGCGATTGGCGATATTCAGCTGAACCCTGAGGATCTTCGCATCGACGTGTTTCGCGCCTCCGGAGCCGGTGGGCAGCACGTAAACAAGACAGAGTCTGCGGTGCGGATCACGCACCTGCCAACCGGGATCGTGGCGGAGTGCCAGGATGACCGGAGTCAGCACAAGAATAAAGACAAGGCCTTGAAGGTGCTGGCAGCGCGCGTTCGTGACCGAGAAGTGACAGCCCAGCAGCAGAAGGAGGCGTCGGCACGCAAGCTGATGATCGGGTCGGGAGACCGCTCAGAGCGCATTCGTACCTACAACTTTCCCCAGGGTCGGATCACCGACCATCGGATCAATCTGACGCTCTACAAGATTGATCAGATCATGGACGGCGATCTCCAAGAACTCACACAGGCCTTGATGTCCGAGCACCAGGCCGAGCTGCTCTCTGCGATCGGCGAGGAGGCCTAATGGATTTCGACCCGGTCGAGGCGCTCAGTGCGCACGATCGGTGGCCGCTCTTGTCGGCAGCGACCGGGCGGAGTCCGGCATGGCTCATGGCCCGAGACTTGAGGCGGTCGAGCCTGATCGAATCCCAGCTCGGAGCGCCCGCTGCCGCGCTTGCCAGACGAATGGCCCGAGACCGTCTCAGCCAACGGCCGCTGGCCCAGGTCGTGGGAGAGACTGGCTTCTACGGCAGGACATTCTGGATTACGCCCGACGTGCTGATCCCGCGGCCCGATTCGGAGTGCCTTATCGAGGCGAGCCTGCTCTGGCTGGACGCCTTTCAAGCCACGCGCAAGAAGCAACTGCGTCTGCTTGACCTAGGCACTGGGTCGGGCTGTCTGGCCATTACCCTCGCACTTGAGGCCAATGCTCGGGGCTGGGCAGCCGCCACTGTAGCCACCGACCTCTCCCCTCGGGCCTTGCGTCTGGCTCGAACAAACGCCCTCTGGCTTGGTGCCGCGGTGGAGTTCTTTCAGGGGGACTGGGGTGAGGCCCTTCCCAAGGGGCTGGGCCGCTTCGACCTCATCGTCTCCAACCCGCCCTACCTTGCCGAGAGCGACCCACACCTGACCGACCCAGGCCTGCAGCACGAGCCCCGCCTGGCATTGGTGGGCGAGTCGCAGAACGAGGCTGGGCTCGCTGCCTATCCACGCCTTCTCGCGATGGCAAAGGATTGGCTTGAACCCAATGGACTGCTGATGGTCGAACATGGATGGACTCAGCAGCCGGCCCTGGTTTCGCTCTTTGAGCGTGCAGGCTTCTCCGGGGTCCAGCGCATTCAAGACCTAGCCGGCCGCCCCCGAGCAGTCTGCGCTCATTTATGATCAACGCATCCGTTATCTGAAAGGAAATCATGGACGCCAAAGCCTTTGTCCAACAGACCGTCACCGACAACCCCGTGGTGCTCTTTATGAAGGGCTCGCCCCAGTTCCCTCAGTGTGGCTTCTCTGGCCGCGCCATTCAGCTGCTCAAGGCCTGCGGGGTTCAGCAGGTTGCCACCGTCAACGTGCTCGAGGATGATGCCGTTCGTCAGGCGGTGAAAGACTTCTCCAGCTGGCCCACCATTCCCCAGCTCTATATCCACGGGGAGTTTATTGGCGGCTCCGACATCATGGGCGAGATGTATGAGTCGGGGGAACTCCAGCAGCTTCTCGGAGCCAGCCCATCCCAATCGTAATCCGCAGGAGCAGCCGAACGCCCAGCACAATGAAGATCAGCCTCACCGCCTGAAAGGCGGTGACGGTGGGCGGGTCGAGTGCCAGCACCTTGGCAGTAATTGCCATCTCCGCAATTCCCCCAGGCGCCGTCGCCACAAAACTGCTGGCATAAGACAGCCCCGCGGCCCAGTGCACCAGCCAGGCCAAGCCAGCCCCAGCAAGCAGAAGCAGGGCTGTGAGCAGGGCAGCCGCCAAGAGGAACCTGGGTGATTCTCTAAACATGTCGCGACTGAATCGCTGGCCCAGAGACCAGCCGATCAAGACCTGAGCACCCGCCACCACGCTGGGCTGAAGTCGTGCCTCAGGGATAAATGCGGCCACCCCTATGGTGACTGCAAGCGGCCCCATCACCCAGGGGTTGGGCACTCGGCTCTTTTTCGCCAAGAAGCCTGCCACCCCCGCTAACATCGTGAGCCATAGCATGTCTCTCCACGGAAGTAGGCGAACACTATCGATGCTGGGTGTGATGGATTGGGGAGCAGTGGTTGCGCCCACCAGAAGGGTGGCGATCAACGGAACGATCGTTACTACAAGAGAGACACGGACGGTATGGGACATCGCGACGAGATCGGCCCGCGCACCATCGCGAGCGGCCTGAACGGCCATGTCACTGGCGGCCCCGATTGCGGCGCCGAAGAAGCAGGTTCGGCCGTCGAGGTGCGTCAACCGTTGGAGAAAGACCGCACCGAGCATGCTCATGAGGCAGGTGACAAGCCCCGTGAGCACCATCCAGCCGAGGAGCTCGCCCAAGGCTGCAATCACCACCGGAGTGAAATACAGGCCAAGGGCTGCGCCGATCGACACCTGCCCCACCGTCAGACCCCAGGGCGACAGTCGGCTGGCTCGGTTGGAGATTGAGAGCGCAGACACTGCTGCAAGGCTGCCGAGCAGCCAGGGAATAGGAGTACCGATCCAGTGAAAGAGGCCGCCGCCAGCGACGGCAACGCATGCAGTGGTCAGTACCCTAAGCCACTTCGATGCGCGGGCCAAAGACATGTCCATGGGAATATGGTGCCGGCTATCTGACTCGAACAGATGACCTACCGCTTACAAGGCGGTTGCTCTACCAACTGAGCTAAGCCGGCATGTCGGAAAATTGAATTGTCGCCTATTTCACCCGTCGGAGTGAGGGGCGGGCCTTCGCACC
>JBEAMW010000043.1:0-20168 GCA_041165705.1 Pseudomonadota bacterium | reverse complement strand
CAGCCCCGTCCAGCACATGGAAGCGCTTCATGCATTCGCCATGGGCATCGTAGTAGAGGCCGCCATCGGTCATCACGCCATCGACGTCCAGAAACAGATGCTGAATCAGGGCGCAACGATCGCGAAGGCTAGCGTTCGGGGGTGACTTTTTAGACAAGCAACGCTCCCTTGAAAATGAGATGAATGCCAGTGTAAATGGAATCTATTTTGCTTTGGCCTCGGAGCGCTACACTCTTTCCATGTCGATTTCCGCTGAACCCCTTCTGCAGGTCGAGCGCCTTGGCTTTGCCTATGGGAATCGCCCCATCCTGCATAACCTGAGCTTCACCCTGGCCCGGGGAGAGGTCTTGGCGGTCATGGGGGGGTCCGGCGTCGGGAAGACCACCATCCTGAGGCTTCTCGCAGGCCTCCTCAGGCCCAGCCAGGGGCGCGTCACGGTGCTGGGAACCGACCTCTCCAGGACCAGCCAGGCCGGCCTCTACGCGGTGCGCAGGCGCATGGGCCTGCTCTTCCAGTTTGGCGCACTGCTCACCGACCTCACCTGTTTTGAGAATGTGGCCTTCCCGATTCGCGAGCACCTGCAGCTGCCAGAGTCCATGCTGCATGACCTTGTCCTTCTCAAGCTTGAGGCAGTTGGGCTGAGGGGCGCTGCCGACCTCTTTCCGAGTGAGATCTCTGGCGGAATGGCCAGACGGGTCGCCTTGGCACGAGCCATCGCGCTCGATCCTGAAATCATTCTCTACGATGAGCCCTTCGCGGGCCTCGACCCGATCTCCCTCGGTGTGACCGCACGCCTGATCCGTGCGCTGAATGACGCCCTGGGGGCTGGTTCTGTGGTCGTCACCCACGACGTCGCCGAGAGCTTTGCCATTGCAGACCGAGTGGCCGTTCTTGCGCCCTCCGAGCACGGGGCGGTTCTGGTCGCCCACGGAACACCGGAGGAGATGCTGGCCTCAACAGACCCTTATGTGCGCCAATTCCTCGGCGGATTCGAGACCGGCCCAGTCGCCTTTCACATGCACGCGCCCCCGCTGGAGGAGGCCTTTCGATGAGTGAGCGCCTTCAGATCGCGTGGCTTGATCGAGTGGCCAAGCTCGGTGCAGCAACCCTCAACGTCCTGTCCGCCCTCGGTCGATTTGTTGCCCTTGGCAGCCGCATCGCGGCGCATCTCCCCAAGGGGGTGCTCCGTCCGGGACTTATTTCCAAGCAGGTTCACTTTCTGGGCAATCACTCGCTGGCCATTGTGGTGGTGTCCGGGCTCTTTGTTGGCCTTGTTCTGGGGCTTCAGGGCTACTACACCCTGCGTCGATATGGGTCCGAGGAGGCCATCGGGCTCCTGGTTGCCCTGTCGCTGGTCCGCGAACTTGGGCCAGTGGTCACCGCTCTGCTCTTTGCCGGTCGCGCCGGTACGGCGCTCGCAGCCGAAATAGGACTGATGCGATCGGGTGAGCAGCTTGCCGCACTGGAGGCCATGGCAGTCGATCCGATCCGGCGCATTGTTCTGCCCCGATTTCTTGGAGGCCTCTTTGTGGTTCCATTGCTCGCCGCCTTGTTCTCGGCCGTTGGTGTCCTGGGCGGCTGGCTGGTGGCCGTCGGACTGATTGGCGTAGACGATGGGGCGTTCTGGTCTCAGATGGCGACTGGGGTCGACTTTAGCAACGACCTTCTCAACGGCGTCTGGAAGAGCTGTGTCTTTGGTTGGGCTGTTACGCACATTGCGCTGTTTATGGGCCTGGAGTCCAAGCCCACCCCAGAGGGAGTGGCGAGGGCGACCACTCAGACCGTTGTGGTGGGGTCTCTGGTCGTTCTGGGCCTTGATTTTGTGCTCACCGCACTTATGTTTGGATAGAAAACATGCAGAAAAACATTCATGTCATGGTTGGGCTCTTCGTGATCCTTGGCGCACTAGCCCTGGTCTTCCTGTCGTTACGCGTCAGCAATCTGTCTGGCTCTGGCGAGTCTGGGCCTCGATACACCGTGAGCGCAGCCTTTGACAACATTGGCGGGCTCAAGCCCAGGGCGGCGGTGAAGAGCGCAGGCGTGGTGGTGGGCCGGGTGCGTGAGATCCGACTAGACCCCCAGACCTATCAAGCGCTCGTGGTCATGGACCTCTCTCAGGGTGTTCCGTTCCCCCGAGACACCTCCGCCAAGATCCTCACCTCTGGCCTGCTTGGGGAGCAGTACATCGGCCTCACTCCAGGAGCAGATCTGAAGATGCTGGCGCACAACGACCGGATTCAGATGACCCAGTCGGCCGTCGTGCTTGAGAACCTCATCTCCCAGTTTCTGTACAACCGCAATGATTCAGGTTCAAATTCGGAACCAAGTAGCGCAAAGGGCCTCTGATAAGGCCCGAGCCCCGTCGTTCTCACTATAAAAATATGAATCCTCACACGCTTTTCCGTCTCGTCCGTTCTGCGTTGGTGCTCAGCACAGCCACCCTACTGGGGGCCTGCGCTAGCCTGCCAGCAGGCCACCAGCCCGATCCGCGCGACCCCTTTGAGTCGATCAATCGCGGCTTCTTTGAGTTCAACCTTCGCGCGGATGAACATGTCATACGGCCCGCAGCAGAGGCCTACCGCACGGTGACGCCAGCACCGGTTCGGCAGGGCGTCAGCAATGTCTTGGGCAACCTGAGAGACACGACCACAGTGGTTCATCACCTGCTGCAAGGCGAGATTGATTCCGCCTCCGAGTCCGCTGGCCGCGTCTTTCTCAACAGCACGGTTGGAGTCCTGGGCGTGATCGACGTTGCGGGCCCACTGGGTCTGCGTCGAACCAGGGAGGACGCTGGGCTCACCCTCGGAAACTGGGGCCTGCCCAATGGGCCCTTCCTCATGCTGCCGCTCATGGGCCCGAGCACGGTTCGAGACCTCGTTGGAGACGTCATCGATGGGCAGATCGACCCTATGGACTGGGCGCTCAGTGCGGATCAGGCCACCCGTAACGCCACCCTCGGGCTTACCATTCTCGACAAGCGGGTCGGCCTCATGGAGGCCGAGTCCACGTTTGGCATGATGTCCTTCGACCCCTATCTGTCGGTTCGTGATGCCTACCTCGCGCGTCGGCTTCAGCGAGCCCAACCCCCCACACCGAGCAGTCGCTCGTCGGCTCAATCAGGAGGCAGGCCATGACCACACCGATGTCTCAGCGCCGCACGCTGCTATGCATGTTCGGGGCCGCCCTCGCCCTACCCCCCACCTTGCTTCAGGCCCAGGTCCTTGTGGCCAGCCCCGACGGCCTCATTCGCAGCATGAGTGAAGATCTCTTGCGGGTGATCAAGGCGGATCGAAAGCTGGTTGAGGGCGATCTCGACCGACTGAACGCCGTGGTCGATGAGCGTGTCATGCCTTCGGTTGACTTCTCCCGCATGACGGCCCTCACCGTCGGGATTCACTGGCGGCGTGCAACGCCAGACCAGCAGCAGAAGCTCATGTCGGCATTTCGTGAGCTGCTCCTGCTCACCTATGCAGACGCACTTCGGCACGTTCAGAACGCGACCGTTGATGTAAAGCCCGGGCGCTATCCCGCGGAGGCGGATGAGGTCATCGTGAGGACGCAGGTGCTGCGCACAGGCAAAGAGCCCATCCAGCTGGACTATCGGCTCAGCAAGACAGCGCAGGGCTGGAAGATCTACGACTTCAATGTGCTGGGGCTCTGGATGGTCGACCATTACCGCAATCAGTTTGGGCAGCTGGTGAGCTCCCGCGGGCTGGACGGTCTGATCGCCGCCTTGGACCAGAAGAACAAGGCCCTCAGGTCGGCCATGGCGGGAAAGCGCTAGCCATTGTCAGACACGCGACAACCCGTGGCCAGCCTAGACCTGGTCTGGAAAGACGACCTCAACTTGACGAACTGTGTGCGAGCACTCGAGGCATTTAAGCCTTTGGTCTCGGAGGCCCTCCGTGGAAGCAATCACCTCCAGTGTCGCCTGGTGGGCTGGGGGAGGGTGGATACAAGCGCCCTCACCGTGCTGCTCGCGCTGCGGCGACTGGCCGCCAAGGCCCATGCACAGATCGAGTTTTTGGACTCCTCAGAGACCCTCAAAGCCCTCGCACGAATGAGCCAGGTCGAGGGCCTGCTCTCCCTCCAATGACCCCTGCCCTTCGTTTCGAGCAGCTCAGCAAGCAGTATCGATCGAGAACAGGTCGAACGGTCGAGGCCTTGCAGTCGGTGAGTTTTGAGGTCGAGCAGGGCGATTTCTTCGCGCTCCTGGGGCCCAATGGCGCCGGAAAGACCACGCTCATTCAGTGCATGGCCGGCCTGGTTCGTCCCAGTGAGGGCCGCGCATGGGTGATGGGCCATGATGTTGCTCTCGAGCCCCACCTCACGCGCCGGCTCTTGGGTGTCGTGCCCCAAGAGCTCGTGTTCGATCCATTTTTCACCGTTCGCGAGACCCTGCGCATGCAGTCTGGCTTCTTTGGTCTTGGCAACAATGATGACTGGATTGACGAGTGTCTAGAGGCCCTTGGCCTCAGCAACAAGGCAGATACCAACATGCGCGCCCTCTCGGGCGGCATGAAGCGCAGAGTGCTCGTAGCCCAGGCGATTGTTCACCGCCCAGCGGTGATGGTGCTCGATGAGCCCACGGCCGGTGTCGACATTGAGCTTAGAGAGAGCCTCTGGGCCTTCATGTCAAAGCTCAATCAGCAGGGCCACACCATCGTGCTCACCACCCACTACCTCGAGGAGGCTGAGAACCTCTGCCGACATGTCGCGTTTCTAAAACAGGGGCGACTGGTGGCCTGTAGCGATACCCCTAGCCTTCTGGCCGGAAGTCGAATGGAGGACACCTTCAAGCGAATCCTCCATGAGGCTTCCGTAGAATAGGCGCATGACTCCAGAATTCATTCAAGAACTGATCGCGGCAGGGCTCGACTGTGACGCCCTTGAGGTGTCCGGTGATGGGCATCATTTCGAGGCGCTGATCGTCTGCAAGGCCTTCGAGGGAAAGCGCCTCATCGCCCGTCACCAGATGGTCTACGCCACACTCGGCGACCGCATGAAGCAGGAAATCCACGCGCTCTCCATGAAGACGCTCACCCCGCAGGAGTGGGCCGCTCGCGGCACCTAAGCATGGACCGCTTTCAAATCGAGGGGGGAATCCCCCTGCAGGGTGAGGTGCGCATCTCTGGGGCGAAGAATGCCGCCCTTCCTATGATGGCCGCCTGCCTGCTTACCGCGGAGCCCGTCATTCTTCACAACGTTCCGCCCCTCAAGGATGTAGGAACCTTAATCAAGCTCCTGAAGGGCATGGGAGTCTCCGTCGAGAATCGGACTGCGGATGAGTGCCTGGTGCTTCAGGCGAGCGAGGTCACTCGAGCCGAGGCGCCTTATGAACTCGTGAAGACCATGCGCGCATCTATCCTCGTACTCGGCCCCTTGCTGGCGCGGTGCGGGCAGGCCCGCGTGAGCCTTCCCGGTGGGTGCGCCATCGGACAGCGCCCAGTGGATCAGCACATCAAGGGTCTTCAGGCCATGGGCGCAAAGATCGAGATCGCCCATGGCTACATTGAGTCCTCGGTTGATCGGCTCAGGGGCGCCCAAATCGCCACCGATATGGTCACAGTCACCGGAACGGAAAACCTCATGATGGCCGCCTGCCTTGGCCGTGGGGCAACCGTCATCGAGAATGCGGCTCGTGAGCCCGAGGTGGTGAATCTTGCCCAGCTTCTGACTGCGATGGGGGCCCAGATCTCTGGCGCGGGCACCGACCGTATCGTGATTGAAGGCGTTGAGCGGCTCCATGGCGCAGAGATCTCCGTCATGCCCGATCGGATTGAGGCCGGAACCTTCCTCTGCGCGGTGGCTGCAACCCAGGGGCGTGTCTTCCTGCGAGGCGCACACGCCGAGCACATGACGGCAACCCTCGACAAACTGCGCCAGTCTGGACTTCGGATGGATGTCCAGCAAGACGGCATTCTGGCTCAAGCGGACCGACGCCCCTCCGCGGTCGACCTTCGCACTGCGCCCTATCCTGGCCTTGCAACCGACATGCAGGCGCAGTGCATGGCAGTCAACCTGATTGCACAGGGCACGAGTCGGGTGGTGGAGACGATCTTCGAAAACCGTTTCATGCACGTGCAAGAAATGCTTCGCCTCGGTGCTCGAATCAGCATCGAGGGCCACACAGCGATTGTTCAAGGCGTGGCCCAGCTCACAGGCGCCTCCGTGATGGCCACCGATCTTCGCGCCTCAGCTGGCCTCGTGATTGCCGGCCTCGTCGCGGATGGGATCACTGACATCGATCGCATTTACCACCTCGATCGAGGATACGACCGAATGGAAGAAAAGCTTCTGCAGCTCGGCGCCCGGGTTCAACGCGTGAAGGCGAGCGCATGATCACCCTCGCACTCTCCAAGGGCAGAATCTTTAACGAAACCCTTCCGCTGCTGAAGGCCGTGGGAATCGAGCCCCTGGAGCACCCTGATGAGTCTCGAAAGCTGGTGCTACCTACTAGCATGGCTCAGGTGAGGCTCTTGGTCGTTCGGGCCAGCGATGTCCCAACCTATGTCCAATATGGTGCCGCAGACATGGGGGTGGCCGGGTCCGACGTTCTGGTCGAGCACGGGGGGGAGGGCCTCTACCAGCCAGTCGACCTTCGCATAGGGCGTTGCCGCATGTGTCTCGCAGCACCTTCGGGGTTTGATCTACAGGCACAGATTCGCCGCGGCAGTCGACTGACGGTTGCGACCAAGTATGTAGAGACCACTCGCCGCTATTTCGCAGCGCGGGGCATGCACGCAGACCTCATCAAACTCTATGGCTCTATGGAGCTTGCTCCGCTGGTCGGTCTTGCCGATGTCATCGTCGACCTCGTCTCCACCGGAGCCACCCTCAAGGCCAATGGCCTCGAGGCCTTTGAGACGATCGCGGACGTGTCCTCGCGGCTGGTGGTCAACCAGGCTGCCCTCAAACTCAGGTATGACGCGCTCAATCCCCTGGTCCAGGCCTTCTCGAGGGCAGTGGCGTAACCATGTCCCAGCCGTCCTGCCCCGTCCTCACTCTCGATAGCCAGTCTCCCAATTTTCGGGCTCAGCTGCAGCAACGCCTGTCCTATGATCAGGGGCAGGACGAGACGATTTCCACCACAGTCAAGCAGATCCTCACCTCGGTCCAGCAGCAGGGGGATGCGGCCTTGCTCAACTACACCGCGAGATTTGATCGCCTTGAGGCTCGGTCCGTGGCCGACTTGGAGCTCTCCGCAGCCAGCCTGAAGGCAGCCTTCGATCGACTGTCGGCGCCACAGCGAGAGGCTCTTCAGGTGGCGGCCGATCGCGTTCGAAGCTTTCATGAGGCCCAACGACAGCAGTCCTGGTCGATCACCGATCCCTACGGATCACGCCTGGGCCAGCGCATCACGCCGCTCGACCGTGCGGGCCTCTACGTGCCCGGAGGCAAGGCGGCCTATCCCTCCTCGGTCTTGATGAATGCCATTCCGGCGAAGGTTGCCGGCGTGCCCGAGCTGATCATGGTGGTCCCCACGCCCGGGGGCGAACGAAACGATCTCGTCCTCGCGGCGGCCCACCTTGCAGGTGTGGATCGAGCCTTCACCATCGGCGGGGCTCAGGCTGTTGCTGCCCTAGCCTTCGGCACCCAGACGGTTCCCGCGGTCGATAAGATCGTCGGTCCTGGCAATGCCTATGTTGCGGAGGCAAAGCGCCAGGTCTTTGGGCGTGTCGGCATCGATATGATCGCGGGGCCCTCAGAAATCCTGGTGATCTGCGATGGCAAGACACCAGTGGACTGGGTGGTGATGGACCTCTTCTCCCAGGCAGAGCACGACGAGCTTGCGCAGAGCATTCTGCTCTGCCCCGATCCTGCCTACCTCGAGGAGGTTCAGCGGGGCATCGACCGGCTTCTTCCCGACATGCCAAGGGCGCAGATCATTCGCACCTCTCTGCAAAACCGAGGGATCCTCATCCGCGTTCAGAGCCTTCAAGAAGCCTGCGCAATTGCAAGCGAGATTGCCCCAGAACACCTCGAGATCTCCACCGAGCAGCCGCAGCAGTGGGCCGACCAGATTCGTCATGCGGGCGCCATTTTCCTTGGCCCCTACACCTCGGAGTCCCTCGGCGACTACTGTGCGGGCCCCAATCATGTCCTTCCCACCATGAGGACTGCTCGTTTCTCGTCCCCACTGGGGGTGTACGATTTTCAGAAGCGCACCAGCATGCTTGAGGTGAGTCGGGCCGGTGCTCTGGCCCTTGGCAAGACGGCTGCCACGCTCGCCTGGGGCGAGTCACTGGCCGCCCATGCGCGTGCTGCAGAGCTTCGTCTCGAGGACGACCGGGCCTAGGCCAGGAGCCTGGTGAGTGCGGCAGCCAGAGCCGCGCAGTCGGAGTCTGTTCCAACCGTCACTCTGAGCCACTCGTTGATGCGTGGCTTTGCGAAGTGCCGCACGAGGATCTTGTGGTCCCGAAGCGATTGGGCAAGCTGGGCCGCATCCCGGCGTGGATGCCGCACAAACAAGAAGTTGGCTGCCGAGGGGAGCACCTGAAAGCCCAGGCCCTGGAGGGCACCCGTGAGCCATTCCCGGCTCCTGATCACTGCCGCCTGGTTATTCGTGAGCCAGGCCTCATCTGATAGGGCCGCCGTCGCTGCGGCCTGAGCCAGCCGATCAAGGGGGTAGGAGTTAAAGCTGTCCTTCACTCGAACCAGGGCCTCCAGAAGTGAGGGCTGGGCAAAGGCAAGCCCAACCCTCAGGCCTGCGAGACTGCGGGACTTGGAGAGGGACTGGGTGACCAGAAGGTTGGGATAGGCCGTTACAAGTGGGGCACAGCTCTCTGCACCAAAGTCCACATAGGCCTCATCCACCACCACGAGGGTCTGTGGACGCTCGCGTACAAAGGACTCAATCACGGATCGTGCGAGCGCTCGGCCAGTGGGGGCATTGGGGTTTGGAAAGATCACTGCCTTGACCGACAGGGGAATCTCGTCCAGGTCGATCTCAAATGCGTCGGTGAGCGCAAGTAGGCTCTGCTCGATCTCGTACAGCCGGCAATAGCTGGGGTAAAAGCTGTAGCTGATGTCTGGAAAGACCAGGGGCTGGGCGCGCTGCAGGAGCCCCTGGAAGACAAAGGCCAGCACCTCGTCAGAGCCATTGCCCGCAAAGACATGGCTAGCCTCCAGGCCGATTCGACTGCCCGCCGCGGACCGAAGCTCGAGGCTCTCTGGGTCCGGATAGAGCCGCAGTGCTTGACCGTCGTCTGCGAGCACCCGGCGGATCGCCTCCAGTGCCTGCGGTGAGGGAGGATAGGGATTCTCGTTGGTGTTGAGCTTGATCAGCCCATCGATCTTGGGCTGCTCGCCTGGCACGTAGGGCGACAGCCTGCTCACAATCGGACTCCAGAACGCGTTCATCGCGCGACTGTATCATTGGCGGCATGAGACAAGCACAGGTATCGCGTCACACCGCGGAGACGCAGATTGAGGTGGCCATTGGGCTCGATGGCTCTGGCGAACGCACGCTCGACTCCGGTCTTCCATTTCTGGACCACATGCTCGATCAGATCGCGCGACATGGCCTTATCGACCTTCACGTGCAGGCGAAGGGCGACCTCCACATTGATGGACACCACACGGTTGAGGACATCGGCATCACACTTGGCCAGGCGTTTGCGAAGGCAATCGGGGACAAGCGGGCGGTTCGGCGCTACGGACACGCCTATGTGCCACTTGACGAGGCCCTCTCGCGAGTCGCCATCGACCTCTCCGGCCGGCCTGGGTTGTTTTTCAGCTGCGAGTGGACGCGCGCCATGGTGGGCCAGTTTGATCTCGACCTCGTGCATGAGTTTTTTCAGGGATTTGTGAATCACGCACAGGTCACCGTTCACATTGACAACCTCAAGGGCGACAACGCTCACCACCAGTGCGAGACGATCTTTAAGGCCTTTGGTCGGGCGCTTCGCATGGCCTGCGAGGTTGATCCTCGCCTAGATCCACAGGCAGTCCCCTCCACCAAGGGCTGCCTCTAGGCCCTCGCGAGCGTTCGGTCCCATGACCATCGCCGTAGTCGACTACGGAACGGGAAACCTTCGCAGCGTGGTGCGCGCAACCCAGGCGGCCGCCCTGGGTCATGGGCTCAACCCTGCTCAGGTGGTTCGGGCCACTCAGCCTGAACAGATCCGGGCTGCGAGCCGGGTGATCTTTCCCGGCCAGGGAGCGATGCCCGACTGCATGGAGGGGCTTAAGCGGTCCGGCCTCAGAGAGGCACTCGAGGAGTCGCTGAGAGACAAGCCCTTTCTGGGGGTCTGTGTCGGCGAGCAGATGCTCCTGCAGCACAGTGATGAGGGCGATACGCCGGGGCTGGGAGTCCTTCCGGGGCGTGTGATCCGGTTTCCCAAGCGTGACGGACTTAAGGTGCCGCATATGGGCTGGAATCAGGTCCGATGGGTCCGTGAGCATCCCGTGCTTCAGGGCCTAGAAGCGCCTGCCAGTCGCTGGTTCTATTTCGTTCATAGCTACTACCCAGAGCCGGCCGACGCCCGCGACTGCCTGGCTGAGACAGACTACGGCCTTACCTTTACCTGTGCCATAGCCCGGGATAACATCGTCGCTACCCAGTTTCACCCCGAGAAGAGTGCCGCAGCCGGCCTCAGGCTCATTGAAAACTTCATCTCCTGGATGCCCTGATTCAGTATGTCCTTACTCCTCATTCCCGCAATTGATCTCAAAGACGGCGACTGCGTTCGACTCCGTCAGGGCGATCTGTCCGACGCCACCGTGTTCTCACAAGACCCGGGCGAGATGGCCTTGAAGTGGGTGCAACAGGGGGCACAGCGGATCCATGTGGTCGATCTCAACGGGGCAGTTGCAGGTCGCCCCAAGAATGAGAGTGCGATTCGAGCAATCGTGAAGGCGGTCGGTAACGAGGTTCCCATTCAGGTGGGCGGAGGCATTCGCGACCTGGACACCATCGAACGATTGTTAGACGACGGATGCAGCTACGTGGTGATTGGAACTGCAGCCGTCAAGAACCCTGGTCTCTTGAAGGACGCATGCGCGGCCTTCCCGGGGCAGGTCATCGTGTCGATCGACGCCAAGGACGGCAAGGTGGCCACCGACGGCTGGAGCAAGCTATCAGGACACGAGGTGATCGACCTCGCGAAGAAGTTCGAGGATGACGGCGTTGATGCAGTGCTCTACACCGACATTGGTCGGGACGGCATGCTCATGGGTGTCAACGTAGAGGCCACGCTCAGGCTCGCCCAGGCGGTGTCCATGCCTGTGATTGCATCTGGCGGCATTGCCGGGCTCGACGACATTCGTCAGCTCGCCCCGTTGGTCTCCGAGGGTGTGATGGGCGCCATCCTCGGCCGGGCGATCTACGAGGGCAAACTCAATCTTGGCGAGGCCCAGAGCCTGGTTGATCGCCTAGCGTCTGAGGCGCGTTAGGGCCGTGCTCGCCAAACGCATCATTCCCTGCCTCGACGTCAACGCAGGGCGGGTCGTGAAGGGCACCAATTTTGTCGATCTCCGCGATGCAGGCGACCCCGTCGAGGTGGCCAAGCGCTATGACGCTCAGGGCGCAGATGAGATCACGTTTCTTGATATTACGGCGTCCTCTGACCAGCGCGACCTCATCCTCCCCATGATCGAGGCCGTGGCAAACCAGGTCTTTATTCCTCTCACCGTGGGCGGTGGGGTGCGTCGGGTTGAGGATGTCTCCCGACTCCTCGATGCAGGCGCCGACAAGGCCAGCATGAACACCGCCGCCATCCAAGACCCCGAGCTCATCTCAAGGGCTGCAGGAAAATTTGGCAGCCAGTGCATTGTGGTTGCGATCGATGCAAAGCGCCGCCCTGATGGCTCTGGCTGGGAGGTCTTTACACACGGAGGTCGCAACGCCACAGGGCGCGACGCAGTCGCCTGGGCGTGTGAGGTAGCCGATCGTGGGGCAGGTGAGCTGCTTCTCACCAGCATGGACCGAGATGGCACGGGGCTCGGATTCGACCTCGAGCTCACTGCTGCAGTCTCCCGGGCCGTGTCTCTGCCGGTCATTGCCTCGGGCGGGGTAGGAAGCCTAGAACACCTCCGTGCGGGACTCGATGAAGGCTGTGCAGATGCCGTGCTTGCTGCCAGCATCTTTCACTTTGGGCAGCACACGGTGGGGGAGGCCAAGGCCTATCTCAGAGAGCGAGGGGTCTGTGTCAGACTGGATTGAGCAGGTTCGATTCGATGCGCGCGGTCTGATCACTGCCATCGCGCAAGACCAACACTCGGGACGAGTCCTGATGGTCGCCCACATGAATGAAGAGGCTCTCCGAGAGACGGTCTCTTCGGGGCGAGCAGTTTATTTCTCCCGGTCACGCAATCGACTCTGGCGTAAGGGGGAGGAGTCGGGGCACTGGCAACAGGTGCGGGAGCTGCGCCTGGACTGCGACGGGGATGTTGTTTTATTGCAAGTGGAGGCTGAGGGCGGATTGGCCTGTCATACAGGGCGTGCATCCTGCTTCTTTTCCGTGTTGAGAGATGGCCAGTGGGTCGCGACCGACCCCGTATTGAAAGATCCCGAGCTGATCTATGGAAAGTAAACCAGACGCCACCCTGAGCCGGCTCGCCGATGTCATCGCGGCCCGTCGGTCCATGAGCCCAGACCAGAGTTATGTTGCGAGGCTTCTGGCCAAGGCGCCCGATGCCGCGCTCAAAAAGCTTGGTGAGGAGGCAACCGAGGTGGTGATGGCAGCCAAAGACAATGCAGCAGATAGGGTTGTTTTAGAAATGGCCGACCTCTGGTTTCACAGTCTCGTAGTACTCGAGCAGTACGGTCTACGTCCGGAGCAGGTTCTGAGCGAACTCGAGCGGCGTGAGGGCACTTCCGGTCTGGATGAAAAGGCTGCGAGACGAGCAGCGGAGCGAGAGTGATGAACTGTATTTTCTGCAAGATCGCTGCAGGTGAGATTCCATCAGCGAAGGTCTACGAGGACGAGGAGATCGTCGTCTTTAAGGACATCCACCCGAGGGCTCCTGTGCACCTCCTCATGATTCCCCGCATTCACATCGAGTCCATGGCAGAACTTGAGGAGGCGCATGCGCCCCTGATGGGCAGAATGATGGTGCTGGCCCGCAGGCTGGCCGAGTCTCAGGGCTCTCCGGATGGCTTTCGCGTGGTTGTCAATACCGGTCGGGTCGGTCGACAGGAGGTGTATCATCTCCATGCCCATGTGCTGGGCGGGCCCGAGCCGCTTGGGTCAGCAGCGTCGTTCTAGTGTGGGTCATTGCGTTTCGTCACTAATTCCCTTTTAGCGGAGCATCACCATGGGTTCCTTTAGCATTTGGCATTGGTTGGTTGTACTGGTCATCATTCTGCTGGTCTTCGGCACCAAGAAGCTGCGCAACCTTGGCTCAGACCTTGGCGGCGCCGTGAAGGGATTCAAAGACGGAATGAAGGAAGCCTCTGCCGATGACAAGGCCGCCACCCCTGAGGCCAGCCCACCCCCGAAGGTCGAGAGCCAGACCATCGACGTGCAGGCCAAGGACAAGACCCCTCACGACGCGGGCCGCTGATTCTTCGGCCGGCTTCGAGCCTGATCGAGGCAATCTGTCATGGTTGATATTGGGTTTTCAGAACTCCTCATGATTGCGGTCGTCGCGCTGGTCGTGGTCGGCCCGCAGCGACTGCCTGTGCTCACTCGAACGGTGGGAACGCTCCTGGGTCGTGCCCAGCGCTATGTCAGTGACGTGAAGTCCGATATCCAGAGACAGATGGACCTTGAAGAACTGCGAAAGATGAAGCAGGGCGTCGAGGACCTCGGCCAAAACATCCAGAGCTCTGTGAATGACGCCCAGCGAGAGATGGACGGAATCGCCTCGTCACTGGAGGGTGGTCTCTCAGATGGGGAGAAGGACCCCTTCGACAACGGGCTCGGACGCCGATTTGGTCAGTTCATCAGTGCCCCAGAACGCACCTGGACCCAGGAGCGTGAGGACGAGCGGATTGCTGACAAGCTCCGCAGCCGAATGCGCCGGCGCTACCTGAAGAAGAAGCCACGCTATGAGTGATTCGAAGCCAGACCAACAGCCCACTGCTGAAGAGGGCTTTATGTCCCACCTCATCGAGCTGCGCGATCGCCTGATTCGCGCAGTCGGCGCTGTGCTGCTGGTCTTCATCGTGCTGGTCTATTGGGCGCCCGACATCTATTCCATCTTTGCCGATCCGCTCATCAAGACCTTGCCCAAAGGGTCGAGCATGATTGCGACGGATGTAACTGCTCCCTTCTTTGTCCCGATGAAGGTCACCATGCTCCTGGCCTTTGTGGTGGCCTTGCCTTACGTGCTCTACCAGGCCTGGGCTTTTGTGGCCCCTGGGCTGTACCAGCATGAGAAGCGACTGGTCCTACCGATCGTGGCATCGAGCTTTCTGCTCTTTCTGATCGGAATGGCGTTTGCCTACTTCTTTGTGTTTCCCGCGGTCTTTGGCTTTGTCGCCGCCTACACGCCTGCAGGCGTGCAGATGGCCACAGATATTGATAAGTATCTGAGTTTTGCCCTTAGCCTCTTCCTGGTCTTCGGGCTCTCATTTGAGACGCCGGTCGTGCAGATGGTCTTGGTGCGCATGGGGGTGGTCTCGCTTCAGAAAATGAAGGACTTCCGCTCCTACTTCATCGTGATCGCCTTCGTGGTTGCGGCTGTTGTAACCCCTCCCGACGTGATCTCACAGCTGATGCTGGCGATTCCGCTCTGCCTGCTCTATCAGCTTGGCCTCTACCTCGCTGCCTGGATCACTCCTCAGGCCTCTAGCGAGGCTGAGGCCGCTGACGGATCGACAGGCTAAGACTCTGCTTCTGGCCTTCCCTGAAGAAGGTGATGGTCGCCTTATCCCCGGGCTGAAGCGCTGCAACTCTCTGAATCAGCTCACTGGAGTTGCGCACGGGCCGATCATTCACAGCAATCAGCACGTCACCTACGCGTATGCCTGCGCGTTCGGCCGCTCCCCCCTGCTCAAGGCCGGTCACGATGCTGCCCTCGGCCTTGGGCAGCTTGAGTCCCTCTGCGAGGGCTTCCGTGACGTCCTGGGGCTCTACTCCGATAAATCCTCGGGACACCCGCCCCTCTTTCACAATATCGCCTAGCACCTTGCGCGCGAGGTCTGCGGAGATGGCAAACCCAATCCCCATGTTTCCGCCGTCCCGGGAGTAGATCGCGGTGTTGATGCCAACGAGGCGTCCCTGGGTGTCCACCAGCGCCCCACCCGAGTTCCCAGGATTGATCGCTGCGTCGGTCTGTATGAAGTCCTCGAACAGGGTGAGATTGAGCTGGTCGCGGCCCAGCGCACTCACAATGCCCTGCGTCACCGTGAGGCCAACGCCAAAGGGGTTCCCGATGGCCAGCACGGCATCGCCCACCCGAAGGGTAGAGGGCGACCCAAATTCGACGGTGGGCAGGCCGTCCAGAGAGACGCGCAGGACCGCCAGATCGCTCTCTGGGTCGGTGCCAATCACGCGAGCGGACGTGCGTCTTCCATCGGCCAGTGCCACTTCGATCTGGTCCGCGCCCTCGATGACATGGTGATTGGTCAGAATGAGCCCGTCTTCGCTCACGATCACGCCTGAGCCCAGACCGGCCTGCTCTGGTCCTTGTCGGCGCTTGGGCAGCGCGTCACCGAAGAACCGACGAAACAGGGGGTCGTCCAGAAATGGGTGGGCTGGCGCCTTGCGCGTCTGGGCAGCAAAGATATAGACCACTGAGGGCATCGCCTTGGCAGCCGCCTCCCGATAGCCCACCGGCGGGCTTGGCGTGCCGTCCGTGAGCAGGCCGAGCGGGTCTCTCGGCAGGCTGCCGGTCTGAAGCCCTCGCGGCCCCGAGAGTTCCTGTAGCCAGTGGGGTTTTAGGGTGCTCAGCACAAAGAGCACCGCCACGGCAATCGTGGTGGCCTGGGCAAATAAAAGCCAAACTCTACGAATCATGAGGAGATTATCGCTGGAATGGGTATTTTGAGTCGGCTACAATAGAAGAGCTCAAAAATCAAAATCCCCTCAATGCAACGCAGCATCTAGCGAAGCCATTACTGCGGAGATGTCCATGTCCACCGTACAACCCAACGGCCCCATGCTTGGGCTCAAGTCTGAAATTACGCAGGGAGAGTCGTTCTCCATGCCCCAGGGCGTTGAGCCCAGTCGCCGCAGCTGGATGATCACCTGCGGCGCGGCAGGAGGGGTCGCAGCCGCAGCGGTCGCGGTTCCGTTTGCGGTCTCGATGTCCCCATCCGAGAAGGCCCGCTCAGCCGGAGCGCCAGTAGAAGTCGACATCAGCGACCTCGCCCCCGGCGGAGTCAAGATCGTGGAGTGGCGCGGCAAGCCCGTCTGGATCGTTCGTCGAACCACGGAAATGCTCGCCACCCTCAAGGCGGTGGAGTCTCAACTGGCCGACCCCGGCTCCGACCGCAAGGACTACCCCATCCCTGAGTACGCCAAGAACCAGCATCGCTCCATCAAGCCCGAGTTTCTGGTGGCAGTCGGAATCTGCACCCACCTGGGCTGCTCGCCGGTGAGCAAATTTGCGGCCGGTGCCGCAGACGGAATGACTGCCGACTGGACCGGTGGCTTTTTCTGCCCCTGTCATGGGTCCACATTCGACATGGCGGGACGGGTCTTCGCGAACAAACCCGCACCAGACAACCTAGAAGTTCCCCGCCACATGTACATGTCCGACACCAAACTGGTGATTGGCCGTGACGAGAAGGGTGAGGCGTAAGCCAGCCCCACCACATCCCCCGAGATTCGAGGAGCATAAAGATGGCAGCTGAAAAAACGGTGCAGGCGACGGGCCTAGTAGGCTGGGTTGATCGTCGTTTCCCCCTGATTTCCCTGTACAAAGGGCACCTCTCCGAGTACTACGCCCCCAAGAACTTCAACTTCTTCTACTTCTTTGGCAGCCTGGCCATGCTGGTCCTGGTGCTTCAGATCGTTACCGGTATTTTCTTGGTGATGCACTACAAGCCAGATGCCTCTCTGAATGCTGCGGGCATCCCGGTCGCCTTCGCGAGCGTGGAATACATCATGCGCGAGGTGCCCTTTGGCTGGGTGATTCGCTACATGCACTCCACGGGCGCCTCAGCCTTTTTCGTGGTGGTGTTCCTGCACATGTTCCGGGGCCTGATCTACGGCTCGTACCGCGAACCGCGTGAGCTCATCTGGATTTTCGGCTGCCTGATCTTCCTATGCCTGATGGCCGAGGCCTTCTTTGGCTACCTACTTCCCTGGGGCCAGATGTCCTTCTGGGGTGCCCAGGTCATCGTCAACCTCTTCGCAGCGGTTCCCCTCATTGGGCCCGACCTCGCAGTCTGGATTCGAGGCGACTTCGTCGTGGGAGATGCCACGCTCAACCGCTTCTTCGCATTCCACGTGATTGCCATTCCCCTGGTGCTGCTGGGCCTGGTTGCTGCACACATCATTGCTCTTCATGAGGTGGGCTCGAACAACCCAGATGGCGTTGAGATCAAGGCCAAGAAGGATGCCAACGGCATTCCGCTCGACGGCATCCCCTTCCACCCCTACTACACCGTGCACGACGTCGTGGGCATTGCGGGGTTCGCACTGGTGTTCTTCGCGGTGGTCTTCTTCCTGCCAGAGGGTGGTGGCTATTTCCTCGAGTTCAATAACTTCATCCCGGCCGATCCGCTCGTTACCCCCTCGCACATTGCACCGGTCTGGTACTTCACGCCCTACTACTCCATGCTTCGTGCAACCACCGACGTCTTCACCTGGGTGATGGTGGCTGCAGCAGCAATTGCCGCCGGCACCTTCTGGGTCAAGCAACAGGGGCTGCTCAAGGTGGGCGGTGCCGTCGCCATGATCGTGCTGGCCGTTGCCTTCCGTGTCTTTGATGCGAAGTTCTGGGGCGTGGTGATCATGGGTGGAGCAGTCATCATCATGTTCTTCCTCCCCTGGCTCGACCAGTCTCCGGTGAAGTCCATTCGGCAGCGTCCAGGCTGGCAGAAATGGCTCTACGGCGTCTTTGTGGTGAACTTCTTTGTTCTGGGCTACCTCGGCGTGATGCCACCCACCACCGCGGGCACGGTCATCTCACAGGTGGGCACGGTGTTTTATTTCGGCTTCTTCCTGCTGATGCCGGTCTGGACTCGCATGGGGGAGTACAAGCCCGTCCCCGAGCGCGTGAGTTTTCAGGCCCACTGACCATCGAACTGAATCGAGAGCCTAGACATGAACCAACTCTTCTCCTCCCGCTCCCTTCAGATGGCGTTTCGCCGAGGTGCGCAGGTCCTTGCAGCGGCGCTTTTCATGGCATCCTCCAGCGCCTTTGCGGCTGGAGCCGCAGTCAAGCTCGACACCTTCCCCACTGGAAAGCTCACCGACCAGGCCGCGCTCCAGAATGGAGCCAAGGTCTTCGTGAACTACTGCCTCGGCTGTCACGGTCTCTCACAGGTTCGTTACAACAAGCTTCGCGAGCTTGGCCTGAATGAAGAGCAGATCAAGTCCAACCTCATCCTCACATCTGCGAAGTTCGGCGACCCCATCATGACGACGCTGAACCTCAAAGATGCAGCCCAGTGGTTTGGCAAGGCCCCTCCCGACCTCTCCCTCACCGCGCGCTCACGCTCGAGTGATGCTGGCTCTGGCGCCGACTGGATCTACACCTATCTCCGTAGCTACTACCTCGACCCCTCCCGCCCCACGGGCTGGAACAACCTCACCTACCCCGCAGTCGGCATGCCCCATGTGCTCTGGGAGCTTCAGGGCCAGAATGAGGCCAGCTACAAGACCGTGAGCGACCACGGCCATGAGGTACAGGTGTTCGACAAGTTTGTTCAAAAGACCAAGGGAAGCCTCACCGCGTCTGAGTACGACAACACCGTTGCCGACCTCACCGCCTTTCTCGCATGGGCTGCCGAGCCCTCCGCGCTCTCACGCAAGCAGATCGGTGTCTGGGTGCTGCTCTTCCTAGCGGTCTTCTTCGTGTTTGCATGGCGCCTCAATGCCGCATTCTGGAAAGACATTAAGTAACCCAGCAGGTTTTCAGTCTTAGTCACCCGTGGGGCGGGCCTTGAGCCTGCCCTGCGTTTTTTGGGAGTTTGCTCAACCATGATGGTCCTCTACTCTGGCACCACCTGCCCATTCAGCCAGCGCTGTCGTTTCGTGCTGTTCGAAAAAGGCATGGACTTCGAAATTCGTGATGTAGATCTCTTCAATAAGCCTGAGGACATCTCTGTCATGAACCCCTACGGGCAGGTTCCCATCCTGGTCGAACGCGACCTGATGCTCTACGAGTCCAACATCATCAATGAGTACATTGATGAGCGATTCCCGCATCCTCAGCTCATGCCTGCTGACCCGGTGCAGAGGGCGCGCGCTCGCCTGCTCCTGCTGAATTTCGAGCGAGAGGTCTTCATTCATCTCGACGCGATTGAGAAGCAGGATGCCAAACGCATTGACCGTGCGCGCGCCATCATCCGTGATCGCCTCTCTCAGCTGGCACCTGTCGTCACCAAGTCCAAGTTCATGATGGGTGAAGAGTTCACCATGATCGATGTAGCCCTGGCCCCCCTGCTCTGGCGCCTCGACCACTATGGGATTGAACTGCCCAAAACTGCCGCCCCGGTGCTCAAGTATGCGGAGCGAATCTTTGCGCGCCCAGCGTTTTTCGAGGCGCTCACGCCCTCAGAGAAGGTGATGCGCCGTTGACCGAGCCGGCCTCGACCAAGCCCTATCTGGTGCGCGCCATTTATGAGTGGTGCACCGATAACGGCTACACGCCCTATGTGGCGGTGGTGGTCGATGAGCATACGCGGGTGCCGATGGCGCATGTCCGAAGCGGTGAGATTGTGCTCAACATTTCGGCACTCGCTACACACCGCCTCCAGATGACCAACACTGAGCTGAGTTTCACCGCCCGCTTTTCTGGAGTGGCCGAGGATCTCTGGGTTCCCATGAGCCAGATTGCCGCCATCTACGCCAAAGAAACGGGCCATGGCATGGCCTTTGAGGTGCCCAAGCCGCAGGCTGTCCAGGCCCTTGAGCCTGTTCCCAACGCCTCCGAGCAGCCGGAGCCTCCCGAGCCACCGCCCACAGCCCCCGAGCCTGCTGGTGGTGCGAAGGCCCGCCCCTCACTCCGACGGGTGAAATAGGCGACAATTCAATTTTCCGACATGCCGGCTTAGCTCAGTTGGTAGAGCAACCGCCTTGTAAGCGGTAGGTCATCTGTTCGAG
>JBEAMW010000042.1:0-7000 GCA_041165705.1 Pseudomonadota bacterium | reverse complement strand
CAGGAAGGGGACCAGCTTGAGGTCTTCGAAATCCAAGAAATCGCGCGGACCCTCTAGGTCGGTCGTTGAGCGTGGCTTTCGAGTGGCCGACCAGATCCAGCGCGATCTGGCGGTGCTCTTGCAGACCGAGGCTAAGGATCCCCGCCTCGGTCTGATCACCGTCTCCGAGGTGGAGGTCACCTCCGACTACGCCCACGCCAAGGTGTTCTACACCGTGCTCCCCGACACCGAAGAGCAGCGCACGAAGTCCGCGCAGGGCCTGCTGGCCTGTCGTGGGTTTCTCCGCTCCCGGCTGGGCCAACTCCTGCAGATTCACCAGACGCCCGAGCTGCACTTTGTTCACGACACCTCCGTCGCTCGCGGCGTGGCGCTCAGTGGCCTGATCGATGAGGCCAATCGGCTTCGAGCGCCCGAGGACGAGGCATGACCTCCTCGCGCATGCGTCGCCCTGTGCATGGGGTGCTGGTGGCCGATAAGCCACGCGGCCCCTCGTCCACCCAGCTGCTTGGGCGCGTGCGCTATCTCTATGGGGCAGCAAAGGCGGGCCATGGAGGGACGCTCGATCCCATGGCCACGGGCCTGTTGCCCATTCTCTTGGGCGACGCCACCAAGTTCGCCCAGGAAGGGCTTGATGCAGACAAGGCCTACGAGGCCGAGCTTCTGCTCGGTATCACCACCTCCACCGGTGATGCAGAGGGAGAGGTGCTGGAGACACGCCCAGTGGAGGTCTCACGCGAGGCGGTGCTGGCTGTTCTTCCGCGCTTTACCGGGTCGCTTGAGCAGTGCCCCCCGATGTACTCCGCACTCAAGCACCAGGGCAAGCCACTCTATGCCTACGCTCGGGCTGGCAAGACCGTGGAGCGGGCGTCGCGCACCATTCAGGTTCACGCCCTTGAGCTGGTCTCCTTCAGTCTGCCGCGCCTCCAGATTCGGGTGGACTGCTCCAAAGGAACCTACATTCGCACGCTCGCTGAGGATATTGGCCAGGCCCTGGGCTGCGGTGCCCATCTGGTGGCCCTGCGCCGCACCCGGGTGGGCTGCCTCTCGATTGAGGCCTCTCACAGCCTGGAGGCTTTGGAGCAGGCCAGCCTGGAGCAGCGAGACGCCTGGCTTCGGCCCGTTGACTTCCTCATACAAGACTGGCCCAGCATCTCGCTTGGCCAGCAGGAGGCCCAGCGGTTTCTGCACGGCAACCCCGTGCAGCCCCAGGGGCTCTCCGCGGTAGATCCCAGCCGTCGTATGCGCGTCATCAGCAGCGACCAGAATTTCATCGGGGTTGGCGTCATTCGCGCCGGCCAGCTTCATCCCCAGAGGCTCTTGTCTCAGGGGCCCACCCCCTAGCACTTTCGCTCGGCTTTCTCAGGAGATTTACCTATGCGCCAGTTGCGCAACATCGCCATCATCGCTCACGTGGACCACGGCAAGACAACGCTCGTGGACAAGCTGCTCCAGCAGGCCGGTACCTTCCGCTCCCACCAGGCGGTGAGCGAACGGGTTATGGACTCCAACGACCTTGAGAAAGAGCGTGGCATCACCATTCTCGCCAAGAACTGTGCGGTCGAGTACGAGGGCACCCACATCAACATCGTGGACACCCCGGGACACGCGGACTTCGGCGGCGAAGTGGAGCGCGTGCTCTCCATGGTCGACGGCGTGCTGCTGCTGGTCGACGCCGTGGAGGGCCCCATGCCCCAGACGCGATTCGTGACCCGCAAGGCCCTGGCACAGGGCCTCAAGCCCATCGTGGTGGTCAACAAGATCGACCGCCCCGGCGCACGCCCCGACTGGGTGGTCAGCCAGACCTTCGACCTCTTCGACAAGCTCGGTGCCACCGAGGAGCAGCTGGACTTTCCTGTGGTGTATGCATCGGCCCTGCAGGGATTTGCTACCCTCGACCACAGCAAGCAGAGCAGCGATATGCGCGATCTCTTCGAGACCGTGCTGAAGTATGTGCCCGTGCGCGATGACCAGTCGGATGCGCCTCTGCAGCTCCAGATCTGCTCGCTCGACTACTCCAGCTATGTGGGCAAGATCGGGATTGGCCGGGTGGCGCGTGGCCGCCTACGCCCACTGCAGGACGTCATGATTCAAGATGGCCCTGAGGGAACGCCAAAGAAGGCCCGCATCAATCAGGTTCTCAAGTTTCGGGGCCTTGAGCGTGAGACGGTTGAAGAGGCTGAGGCCGGTGACATCGTGCTCATCAATGGCATTGAAGACCTCAACATTGGCACGACCGTCTGTGCAGTGGATGCGATTGAGCCTCTGCCTATGCTGAAGGTGGACGAGCCCACGCTCTCCATGAACTTCATCGTCAACAGCTCCCCTCTGGCGGGCCGTGAGGGCAAGTTTGTGACCAGCCGCCAGATTCGCGAGCGCCTGGAGCGCGAGCTCAAGGCCAACGTGGCTCTTCGCGTGGAGTTTGGCGCCGATACCGATACCTTCCTGGTCTCTGGCCGAGGCGAACTGCACCTCACCATTCTGCTCGAGAACATGCGCCGTGAGGGCTACGAGATGGCAGTCTCCCGGCCGCGCGTGGTCTATAAGACGGACGAGGCCACAGGCGAGCGACTCGAGCCCTACGAGATGCTCACGGTGGACGTGGAGCAGGAGCACCAGGGTCCTGTGATGGAAAACCTCGGCCTTCGCAAGGGGGATCTCCTGGACATGGTTCCCGATGAGAACGGGCGTGTTCGTCTGGAATACCGCATTCCAGCCCGAGGCCTCATCGGCTTTCAGGGTGAGTTCCTCACGCTCACGCGCGGAACGGGCCTCATGAGCCACATCTTTGATGCCTATGGCCCCTACAGAGGTGAGCTCGCTGAGCGCCGCAATGGAGTGCTGATCTCCCAGGATGACGGCGAGGCGGTGGCCTACGCCCTCTGGAAGCTCCAGGAACGCGGCCGTATGTTTGTCTCCCCCGGCGAGAAGCTCTATGAGGGCATGATCATTGGCATTCACTCGCGCGATAACGACCTTGTGGTGAACCCAGTGAAGGAGAAGAAGCTCACCAACGTCCGGGCCTCGGGCAAGGATGAGCACATCGATCTCACGCCGCCCATTCAGCTCACCCTGGAGAAGGCCGTGGAGTTCATTGCCGACGACGAACTGGTAGAGATCACTCCTCAGAGCATTCGTCTTCGCAAGCGCCACCTGGTGGAGCATGAGCGCCGCAAGGCCTCGCGAGAGGAAGCTGCATGAGTTCGGACTCCTCCCTCCACCATATCCGCGCCTCCCTAGGAGCCACCCAGCAGGTGGCCCAGGAGATGTTGAACCAGGCCAGCCTGCATGAGGCCCTGCTCTGTGCGGTGAACCTCTGCGTGAAGGCGCTGAGCCAGCGCCAGCGGGTGTTCTTCGCGGGCAATGGGGGGAGTGCTGCAGAGGCTCAGCATTTCGCTGCTGAGCTCTTGGGTCGTTTTCTGATGGATCGTGCGCCGCTGCCGGCCATGGCGCTGCATGTCGACACCTCCGCGATGACGGCGATCGGAAACGACTTTGGCTTTGAGCATGTCTTTTCTCGTCAGCTTCAGGGCCTCGGTCAGTCTGGCGATGTGCTGGTTGCACTCTCCACATCGGGCCGGTCCAAAAATATTCTGGCGGCCATGCGGGTTGCACGAGACCTCGGCATCTCCACCATTGCCATGACGGGAGAGGATCCCCGCGACATGGGTGAGCTTGCGGATGTGGTGCTTGCCGTGCCAGCAACGCATACGCCGCAGGTTCAAGAAGGCCACCTGGTGCTTGGGCACCTGCTCTGCGACCTTGTCGAACGGCAGATCCACGAGACCAGCTGAGTCCTTCAGCGAGCAGCAGCTGCTCGAACGGTCTGTGCAGTGGCTCGCTGAGCATCCACAGGCCTGGGACAGGCCCGACGCTCGGGAGGACGCCGCGCGGGCCGGCCATTGGCTGAGTGTGCTGGGCCTCGACGCGGTGAGTCAGGCGGCCTGTCGTCTCTACCCGGCTGCACCGCGCTCGGCTACAAGCGCTGAGGCGGTTCGCAAGGCATGGGGGGAGGAGATGGCCATGCTCTGGCAGGGCCTTGATCGCCTCTCGAGTGTGAGCGGTGTGGTTCAGGAGGCCAATCAGGCCGAGGCCCTCCGTCGCATGCTGCTGGCCCTCTCAGAAGACCTTCGGGTGGTTCTGATTCGTCTGGCCCAGCATCTGGTTCGGCTTGAGCGTGCCGTCAAGGCCCCAGCCCAGTCGGACGCCCGGCATCTGGGCGAGGAGACGCTCCGGGTTCATGCGCCGCTGGCCAATCGGCTGGGCATCTGGCAGCTGAAGTGGGCCCTGGAGGACCATGCCTTTCGCCTGAGCGACCCCGAGCGCTATCGGCAGATTGCCGGATGGCTCGATGAGCGTCGGTCCGAGCGTGAGGCCTTTGTGGCGAAGACCCAGGCCCACCTCCTTCAGCTCATGGCATCGGCAGGGCTCGCTGCAGAAGTGAGTGGACGTCCGAAGCACCTCTACAGCATCTTCAACAAGATGCGGAACAAGGGCCTCGCGTTTGACGCCCTTCGCGACCTTCGCGCCTTTCGGGTGCTCGTGGCGGAGCAGCAGGCGTGCTACGAGGCACTGGCCGTGGTGCACGCAGCCTTCACGCCCATGGACGACGAGTTTGATGACTACATCAGTCGGCCCAAGCCCAACGGCTATCAGTCGCTGCATACCGTGGTGATCGATGACGAGGGCCGGCCCTTCGAGATTCAGATTCGCACCCGTGAGATGCATCTGCGCGCTGAGTACGGGGTGGCTGCCCACTGGAAGTACAAGGAGGCGGGCGGCTCGGTGGCCACGGCGGGGCAGGGCTATGAGGCCCAGATTCAGTGGCTCCGGCAGATGCTGGCCTGGGGTGAGAATGTGGGGCAGGTTCGGCTCTCGGGCGATCGAATCTATGTGCTCACCCCTCGCGCCAAGATCATCGAACTCCCGGTGGGGGCGACGCCGCTCGACTTTGCCTATGTGCTGCACACCGAGCTTGGTCATCGCTGCCGCGGAGCCAAAGTGGACGGGCAGATTGTGCCGCTGCAGACCCCGCTGCAGACCGGCCAGACCGTGGAGCTGCTCACCACCAAGATCGGTGCCCCGAGTCGAGACTGGATGCTGGCCGAGGCTGGCTATCTCGTCTCAGCGCGTGCCAGGGCGAAGGTGCGGGCCTGGTTCCATGCGCAGGAGGAGGCCCCGCGAGAGTCCAAGGACAGCCGCGAGTCCAGAGAGTCCCGAGAGGCGAAGGAGGCCCCCGAGGCCCGTGAGCACCGGCTCCCAGCGCTGCGAGCCGCTGCGCCTGCCAAGAGTCGCGTCCTGGTGGTGGGCGTGGATCGGCTGCTCACCTCCATGGCCAAATGCTGCCGGCCGCTCCCGCCAGACCCCATCGTGGGATTTGTAACCCGGGGCAAAGGGGTCTCGATTCATCGGCAGGGCTGTCTATCCGCCCTGCGACTTGAGCGTGAGCATCCCGATCGCATGATCGAGACCAGCTGGGGCGACGCCTCGCAGATCGAGGGACGATATGAGGCGGCCGTCCGTGTGCTGGCCGATGCACGCGACAGTCTGCTCAAGGAGGTTACCGACGGGCTCGTGCGTGAGAAGGTTCCTATCCTGAGGCTGGCAAGCCAGCGCGGCCCCGCTGAGCTGGTGATTCGGATGGAGATTCAGCTCACCAACCGGGATGCGCTCGATCGCGTCCTGACGCTGCTGCGGGGGCTGGGCGGTGTGCGCAGCGCGGTGAGAGAATAGGGCATGCACAGCCCGTCTTGGTCCCACCGTGTGGAGCGGATTCAGCCCTTCTATGTGATGGAGATCCTCTCGCGGGCCGCGCGTCGACCACCCGATCGGGGAAGCCTCGTCAACCTGGTGGTGGGCGAGCCCGACTTTCCCACGCCAGCGCCCATCGTCCAGGCGGCCCAGGCCGCACTCCTCGAGAACCGAATCCACTATACGTCGGCGCTCGGTATGCCCGAGCTTCGGGCAGGCATCGCGCGTGACTACCTTGAGCGGGATCAGATCTCGGTTCAGCCGGAGCAGGTGGTGGTCACGGCCGGCGCCTCAGCCGGGTTGCTGCTCGCGTTGGCTGCGGTCATCGATCCAGGTGACGAGGTGCTCATTCCCGACCCCGGCTATCCCTGCAACCGTGCCTTTGTGGAGGCCCTGGGCGGCGTCCCGAAGGCCTTGCCGCTTCTGGCTGCGCATGGCTATCAGCCCACGGCAGAGGATGTGCTAAAGGCCTGGGGCCCCAAGACCAGGGCTGTGCTGCTGGCCAGCCCTTCAAACCCAACAGGAACAGTCATCTCAGAGGCGCAGGCCGCAGGCGTGCTCGAGGCCGTTCGAGCCAAGGGCGGGTGGCTCCTCGCCGACGAGATCTACCTGAGGCTGGTGTTCTCAGGCGTTCATCGGTCCCTGCTGCAGTTTGCCCAGGGCGCCCACGACTGCCTGATCTCCATCAACAGCTTCTCCAAGACCTTTGCCATGACTGGCTGGCGACTGGGATGGCTGGTCGCCCCCACCGCCCTCATTCCTGCGCTTGAACGGCTCTCTCAGAACCTCTTCATCTCTCCCCCGGTGCTCTCCCAGAAGGCAGCGCTCGCGGCCTTCACCTCGGAGACGCGAGCGATTGTGGATGGCTATCGTGCCGCCTATGCCGAGCAGGCGAGCTATCTGGTTCCAGCCCTGGAGTCCGTGGGCTTTCGAGTGCCAGCGAGGCCCGATGGTGCCTTCTATGTCTACTGCGATGTCTCAGCGCATACCCAGGACAGCAGTCGGTTCTGCGAACAGCTCTGCGATGACCTTGGTGTGCTCATGGCTCCCGGTCGCGACTTTACCGCCGATCAGCCAGAGCGCATGGTGAGGGTGTCTTTCCCCAAGCCGGTTGCGGTGCTCTCTGAGGGGGTTGCCCGGCTTCGCGGTCACTTCTTTGGCCGAAAGGCCTGACACACAGCAGGGTCGGTGTAGAGGCTTGGGCCTCCGATGAGCTCAAGGCCATAGGGAACCGCAGCAAAGATGCCCTTGA
>JBEAMW010000041.1:0-26817 GCA_041165705.1 Pseudomonadota bacterium | reverse complement strand
CGTGTCCTCGATTACTGCAATCGGTGACGCGCCGTCGCTGATCATCACGTCACAGGTGCACCATTGCACCAGAGCGATGATTGACTGCGGAGCCAGGATCACATCTTCGTAGACCGTGACGTGATCGTCATTAGAGGTGCAGAAGTATTGCCCCTCGACATATTCATTCGAACGGTTCTTGGGTGATCGCTTTGCGACGAAGATTTCCGAGAACCGGTGGCTAAAACCCTGCCGCCTACACCTAGCTAGGAAGACGCGCGCCTCTTCCGGTGACTCGGCCCATAAAGTGAGGTTTGCTCGCGATGTTGGCATCTTCGATGTCGTCTGAGCGAGCGCGTTGCGAAGCGACGCGTGCTGGAGAAGCAGTATACCAGCACGGGCTGTGGAAGTCGCTCACCAACCAGGTGGGTTGCTCTGATGGGTTCGCTGAGAGCATGACAGGGCATTCGAGCCGTGGCGTCGACTTCGACGCGTAAGGCACGGTTGGCTACACGTTTCAGCATAAGCTGGGCGTTCTGCGTAAAGTTGGCGCTAAAGTGCGTGCGATAGATTCGTAGTCACCGCCTTGCGTTCTGCTCTAGGACGGGCAACATGCGACGTAAAAAAGTTGCACAAAAACCTGCACACCAAAAAAAACATCACGTAAACTATTGATTTAAATGGAAAAAAATTTGTGGATTCTCCTCATAATCCCTTGGTCGCAGGTTCAAGTCCTGCACGGCCTACCATCCCATTATGACCACCAAAATGATCTACCTGGCCCGCCGCAATCCTGCGCTGGAGCCCCATGAGTTTGCACCCGCGTGGAAGTCGCACTCTGCGCTCGGTGCCCAGTGCACCAATGTGCGTGACAAGGTGATCTCGGTTCGTCAGTGCGCCCGGGTGCTCACTCACCCTGTGCCGCCTGGTTTCTCCACTGACTATGACGGAGTCAACCTGTTAACGGTGAAGAGCCTTGAGGCTGCTCACTCCATCTGGACAGACCCCGAGACGCTCGCCATCATGCGGCCCGATGAACCGCGTGTCTTCTCCACCTATGTTCGAGAATTCACCCTGGTGGCGCAGGAGGCCTGGGCCTGGGAGCCAGAGGCCTCCCTTCGGCATCAGCCCGGGGGCCGTGGTGTGGTGCTGGGGTTTCTTCAGGGGCCCCGAGTGCAAGAACTCCGCCATGACGCGGTGGCCGTTTGCCTTCCCGGCGCCGAGGCCTTGGTCCTCAATCAGGTCTGCGAACAGCCACCAGACGGCTACGACTATTCCGCCATCCTCGAGGCCTGGTATCCGAGTCCCGCAGACGCGCTGCAGGAGTTTGCTCGCGTCTCGCCCACAGAGGCATTGATGAGGGCCACTGGGGATCACCGCTCAGCAGCCCACTGTGTCTGGATGTTGACGCAGGTGACCCACCACCGCCCCTAGACGCGGCAGAATACCGGCACGAGTTCAGGATCGACCCATGACCCCCAGAGAGACCGCAGAAGTCATTCTTATCGTGATCAAACGCATCGTGCAGTGGCTCATCTTGGCCGTGCTGGCGTTTGCCTTGTTTCTGGGGGTGTTGGTGGGCGGCATCTATACCAAAGACTGGTACGAGCACGGCAGGCACCTCGAGAATGTACAGGTGGAAGTGACCCTCTCCACGGCCCTGTGCAAGGAAGACCACCCGCTCTTTATTCGCATCACCAATGGCTCGGAGCGAACCGTACGCTCCACCAGCATTCAGGTGGATGTAACCAAGCAGGGCTATTCCACCAAGATCAATGACGAGGCAAGGTATGTGAGCGACAAGGTTCTCAAACCGGGCGAAACCACCGGTTCATGCTGGAAGGTGCCAGCCAAGAATGCCTTCAGCCTCCGGGAGGAGGACCAGTACATCGCCGCTGAGGGGCATTCAGCGCGCCTTGAACATGTCACAGCAGTCTTTGAGGACTGAGCTTGGTGTCGTAGAAGCCCAACATCTAGTGGTTTACCCGAGCGTCCGATGGTGAAGGGCTTGTCTATGCTCGAGAGACATAAATATTCAAACCATTTCACAACATCACCACGGAGATCCCATGTTTAAACAATCAAAAGTCACGCTTGCCGTGCTCGGAGCCCTGAGCGCTATGTCGGGCATTGGCTACCACTCGTCTGCACTGGCTCAGCAAGCCCAGGCGTCCGCGCCCACAGACACCATTACCGTGACGGCGCGCCGACGCGAAGAACTCATCCAGGACGTGCCCGGTGCGGTGAGTGCGTTCTCAGGAGAGGCACTCGAGAAGGCCGGCGTAGACGACATTCTTGGCGTGGCAGACCTGGTGCCTAACACCACCCTCAAGGCTTCGCGCGGCACCAATACCACCCTTACGGCCTTCATTCGAGGCGTGGGCCAGCAGGATCCGGTGGCCGGCTATGAGCCGGGAGTAGGCGTCTACCTCGACGATGTCTATCTGGCCCGTCCTCAGGGCGCGGTGATGGACATTTATGACGTTCAGCGCGTCGAGGTGCTTCGGGGCCCCCAGGGCACCCTCTATGGCCGTAACACGATTGGTGGTGCGGTGAAGTATGTGACGCGTCGTCTGGGCACTCAGCCCGAGCTGCGTGCCAATGTCTCTCTGGGCCAGTACGGTCAGCGAGACCTCAGCCTTACCGGCAGCTTTGCCGCCGCAGAATCCCTGAGATTTGGCGCCACCCTTGCCAGCTTTGATCGCGACGGCTATGGCGAGAACATCATCAATGGCAAGCCCAACTACGACAAGGATGTGATGGCCGCTCGGGTGAGCGCCGAGCTCATTCCCAGCAGCAAGTTCTCCATTCGCTTTGCCGCAGACAAGACCGTCGACAAGTCCAGTGCCAAGCAAGGCCACCGACTCACCGTGGGCAAGGTCTCCGGCGCGCCCATCCTCTCGGATGAGTACAACACCCGAGCCAACCTCTATGCCGTCAACGGCCAGGCTCAGAAGGTCACCAACTGGGGACAGTCCGTCACCATGGAGTACGAGCTCAGCGACACCACGGTGCTCAAGTCAATCACGGCCCGTCGGGGCAGCAAGTCTTTCGCCCCGATCGACTTTGACTCGCTCAACTCAGTCGACCTCGATGTGCCCGCGATCTACAGCGACAACCAGACCAGCCAGGAATTCCAGCTCAACTACACCACCAAGACCTGGCAGATCGTTGGCGGTGTCTATTACCTGAGCGCAAATGCGTTCAATGAGTTCGACGTGATTCTCCCCAGCTTCGGCGGCTTCTCGGTCTACACCCGGGGCGATATCGACACCAAGGCCTGGGCTGCATTTGCCGATGCGTCCTATCAGATGACCCAAGAGATCGACCTCTCCTTTGGGGGCCGATACACCCGGGATAACCGTCAGGCAGAGGTCTACCGTGCCAACTACTTTGGCATTGGCTCGCCTACGCTGGGCAATCCCAAGGCCGTGCTCTTCCGCGTCGACACTAACCTGGGCAAAGATGTGCTGGATCGCACCGACAGCAAGTTCACCCCCAAGGCGGGTATTGGCTATCGCCTCAACCCCAATCAGAAGGCCTACTTCACCTATTCCGAAGGTTTCAAGGGTGGCATGTTCGATCCGCGCATGAACCTGGGCGGCAACCCCAACAATCCAGCGGCCAAGCAACTGATCAAGGGCGTGGATCCTGAAATTGTGAAGACCTTTGAGCTGGGCCTGAAGTCCTCTAGCGCAGACAAGTCGATTCAGACGAACTTCGCCTTCTTCTCCAGTCAGTACCGAGATGTCCAGGTGCCGGGCTCGGTAGCCATCGACACCAATGGAGACGGTAAAGACGACAGCTTCGCGGGAACCCTCACCAACGCAGGAAAGGCCCGCATTCAGGGCCTCGAGCTGGAAGCCATTGCACGGATCACACCTCAGTTCAGCCTCACGGGTATGGTGGGCCTTATCGACGCGGACTACACCGAGTGGATCGTCAACGGCGTGAATGTGGCCACCAGCCGCAATTTCCAGAACACCCCGGAGCGTTCGGCGAATGTCACCGCCAGCTATGAGGTGCCGCTCAGCGTCTTCGGTCGCTCGGGCACCCTGTCCTTCATCAACAGCCTCTCGTACAAGAGCAAGACCTACCAGTTCGAGACACCTGCGCCTGAGCTCGACCAAGACGCCTATTCCCTCTGGGACGCCGGCGTCGTGTGGACGAGTAATGACCGCAAGACCCGGGTGGGCCTGCATGGCAAGAACCTGTCAGATGAGCGTTATAAGGTTGCTGGATACTACTTCCCAACCCTGGGCAACGAGGGTTCGATCACGGCCTTCTACGGCGCGCCCCGCACTGTGTCGGTCAGCCTCGAACAGCGTTTCTAAGCAAAGGAGTAGGTCAGCATGAGCATTCGACGCGCACTGCGCGCGTCGATGCTGGCAGGGCTCGCCCTGTTGGCATCGAGCGCATTCGCCGCAACCGAGATTCGCATTGCCCACGTCTACGATAAGACTGGGCCACTGGAGGCCTATGCAGCCCAGACCCAGACTGGGCTGGTCATGGGACTGCGATATGCCACCGGCGGCACCATGACTGTCGCCGGTAAGAAAATTGTGCTGATAGAGCGCGACAGCAAGGGCAAGCCCGACCTGGGCAAGTCACAGCTCGCAGCCGCCTACGAGGACGACAAGGCCGATCTCGCCGTGGGCGCCACCTCGAGTGGTGTTGCCCTGGCCATGCTGCCCGTGGCCGAGGAGTACAAGAAGCTGCTCATCGTGGAGCCTGCCGTTGCAGATTCCATCACCGGGTCTTCCTGGAATCGCTATGTGTTCAGGACCGGCCGCAACAGCACTCAGGACGCCATCTCAAACGCACTGGCACTCGATGAGCCCGGCCTGTCTGTGGCGACGCTTGCGCAAGACAGTGCCTTTGGACGAGATGGCGTCAAGGCGTTTAAGGAGTCCCTCACCAAGGCCAAGCTCGTGCACGAGGAGTTTCTGCCCGCTGCAACCACAGACTTCACGGCCGCTGCGCAGCGCCTGATTGCCAAGCTCAAAGACAAACCAGGCAAGAAGGTGGTCTGGGTGCTCTGGGCGGGTGCAGGCAATCCCTTTAAGGTGGGCGATCCGCTGAAGGCAGCCGGCATCTCACTGGCAACCGGTGGGAACATCCTCCCCGCGCTCGCACTCTACAAGCCCTACCCCGGTATGGAAGGCGCAACCTACTACTACTACGCAATCCCCAAGAACCCCGTGAATGACGCCCTGGTGGCCGAGCATCAGAAGCTCTATAAGTCGCCCCCAGACTTCTTCACTGCTGGAGGCTTCTCGGCGGCCATGGCCATCGTGACCGCACTCAAGGCCACACAGGGCAATACCGATACCGAGACGCTGATTAAGACCATGAAGGGGATGAAGTTTCAGACTCCCAAGGGCGAGATGATGTTCCGGGCTGAGGATCACCAGGCCCTTCAGAGCATGTACCACTTCAAGATCAAGGTGGACAACAGCCTGCCGTGGGCGGTGCCTGAACTGGTTCGAGAGATTAAGCCCGCGGAGATGAGACTCCCGATTCGAAACACTAAATAAGCAAGTCCTCGAATGCTGCAGACCAGAGGACTGGGGATCTGCTTCGGCGCCCACTGGGCGGTGCGGTCGGTCGACAGCGAATTTAAGCCCGGGGTGCTCACGGCCATCGTGGGCCCCAATGGGGCGGGGAAGACCACCTTCTTTAACCTGCTCTCCGGGCAGCTCAGGCCGAGTGAGGGCGAGATCTTCTTTGAGGGTGCGCCCATCACGGTCTGGCCTGCGCATCGACGCGCCTGTGCCGGCCTGGGGCGCGCATTTCAGCTCACCCAGCTCTTTCCTCGTCTCACCGTGCTCGAGAACATCCGACTCGCCGTGCAGGCCACTCGCGACGGTGCTCATCGCAGGGGCCGCAGGCTCTGGACGATCTGGTCCGACCATGAGGACCTCGTGGAGGAGGCCAGGGCGATTGCGGAGCGTCTCTCTCTCGGCCCCCAGCAGAACCAGCTCGCATTCACGCTCTCCCATGGAGATCAGCGCAAGCTTGAGGTTGGCGTGCTCCTGGCTATGCGCCCTAAGGTCTTTCTGTTCGATGAGCCGACGGCTGGCATGAATGCGCGGGAGGCGCCCGTCATTCTCAACCTGATTGCTGACATCAAACGCGATCCGAGCGCCTGCGTGCTGCTGGTTGAGCACAAGATGGATGTGGTGAAGGCTCTGGCGGATCGGGTGATGGTGATGCACAACGGTGAACGCATCGCCGAGGGGCTGCCCGCAGAGGTGATGGCGCTCCCAGTGGTTCGAGAGGCCTATCTTGGGTCAAGCGCAGGAGTTCAGCATGCTGAGACTTGAGGACGTGGAGACCTTTATCGGGCCGTATCACATCCTCCACGGGGTGAGCCTCACGCTTGAGCCCGGAGCGTCCTTGGTGGTTTTGGGGCGCAATGGTGTCGGAAAGACCACCACGCTGCGGACCATCATGGGGCTCTGGCCCTGCGGCAGAGGACGCATTGAGTTCAAGGGCCGAACCATCTCTGGACTGGCCACCGAGCAGATTGCTCACCTGGGGATTGGGTATGTGCCTGAGAACATGGGCATCTTCTCCAGTCTCTCGGTGGAGGAGAACATGCTGCTGGCTGCGCGGTCGCTCCGGCGCTCTGCCCTCGCAGACTCATCCAGGCTCTCAAGAATATTTGCGGCCATGCCGGCCCTCAAGAAGTTCTGGAAGACTCCCGCCGGAAGCCTCTCCGGAGGCCAGAAGCAGATGGTTGCTGTGGCCAGGGCCTTGATTGAGCCCAGAGATCTGCTGGTCATTGACGAACCCACCAAGGGGCTCGCACCCGCGATTGTGGAGAGCATGGCCCAGATCCTGAGAGAGATTCAGGCCGAGGGAACGGCCTTGCTCCTGGTGGAGCAGAATCTCGCCTTTGCCGCCCTCTTGTCCCAACGCGTGGCCGTGATGGAAGGCGGGCGGGTTGTACACCAGGGCAGCATGACCAACCTCATCTCCGACCAGGCCCTACAAGACAGCCTGCTCGGGCTCGCCCTCTAATCCCGCTGGCCATCATGGACCTCTCCACCTTTATCACGCTGCTCATCTCTGGCCTGGCCATGGGCATGATCTACTTCATGGCGGCCTCGGGCCTAACGCTCGTCTTTGGCCTTATGGACATTCTCAACTTTGGGCATGGCCTTTTCATGGCCCTGGGCGCGTATGTTGCACTGACCGTTCTCAATGCTGGGGCGGGAAGCTCAGACCTCGCCGGCCCCGGGCTGTTTCTCTGGGCGGGGCTTGTGGCCATGATGGCGGGCGCACTTGCGGGCGTGCTCTTTGAGCGGCTCTTGCTCAAGCCCGTGTATGGCCTGCACCTCTCACAGATTCTGGTCACGGTTGGCGGGCTCATTGTTGGAGAGGAACTCATCAAGATGGCCTGGGGCTCGGTGCAGCAGCCGCTCACCCCTCCCGCCTGGCTCGGAGGCAGCGTTCAACTGGGCCCAGTCCTCATCGAGAGTTTTCGGCTCTGGGTCGTGGCGATTGGGCTGGCGGTTTTTGTTGCACTCTCAATCGTTCTGAGTCGGACCAAGCTCGGGCTGGTGATTCGAGCAGGTGTAGAGGATCGCGAGATGATTCGCGCACTGGGCTACCCGATTCGGCGAGTCTTCATTCTGGTGTTCGCAGCAGGGTCTGCCCTGGCGGCGCTCGGGGGCATGCTCTGGGGCCTCTATCAGCAGATGGTCGTGCCTCAGATTGGCGCCCAACTCAACGTGCTGGTATTTATCGTCATCATCATGGGTGGACTCGGATCAACCAAGGGCGCGCTCGTCGGTGCGCTGGCTCTCGGCCTGGTCTCTAACTTCGTTGGGTTCTTTTCTCCAACGCTCGCGGCCTTTGCCAATGTAGCCCTGATGTTTCTGGTGCTGATGTGGCGGCCCGACGGCCTCTATCCCTTAAAGAAGAGTTAGTCATGCTGAGCCGACTGCTCTCTCATGACTGGCCACAGGGCGGCCTGCTAAGAGCCCTGCTGGTGACGACTGCCATCGTGCTGCTCACGGCCCCTTTCCTGGGCTTTGGGGCCACCGGACTCAACGTCGCGGCCAAGGTGCTGGTCTTTATTCTGCTTGTTGCCAGTTTCGATCTGCTTCTCGGATACAGCGGGCATGTGAGCTTTGCGCACACCATGTTCTTCGGAGTTGGTGCCTATGGGCTCGCCCTCTCGATGAAGCACCTGGGCACCACAGTGGTGGGTATGCTGGCCGGACTGGGAGGGGCGCTCCTGGTGTCCTTGGTGCTCTCGGTGCTGATCGGTGTGTTCTCCCTGCGCGTTCGAGCCATTTTCTTTGCCATGATTACCCTGGCCGTGGCGGCCGTCTTCCAGACCTTTGTGGCCCAACAGTCCTGGCTCACCGGAGGGGAGGACGGCATTAATTTTCGGCTGCCGGAGTTTCTTGAGCCCAGCTATCGGCTCATCGAGGGCGGGCTTATGGGCTTGGACATCACCGGGCGTGTGCTGTCCTACTACCTGCTTTTTGTGGTGGTTCTCGTCTGCTTCCTGGCCCTCCTGCGAATCGTGAACTCCCCCTTTGGTCGAGTCCTGCAGGCACTGCGAGAGAACGACTTTCGCGCTAAGGCGATTGGCTACGATACCCTCTGGTTTCGGGTTGCGGCCAGCGTGTTGTCTGCACTCTTTGCAACGGTGGCGGGATTTCTTCTCAGCCTCTGGCTTCGATACAGTGGCCCTGACGTCTCGCTCTCCTTCGAACTCATGGTCGACATCCTGCTGATGCTGGTGATTGGGGGGATGGGCACTATTTATGGGGCGGTGCTGGGCGCCACCCTGTTTCTGCTGGCCCAGAGCTATCTACGAGACCTGCTCGCACTCTGCTTTGAGGCGCTTGAGGGCCATGCAGGTGCCGTGTTCTTCGACCCCGACCGCTGGCTCTTCTGGCTGGGGCTGCTCTTTATCGTCTCGGTCTACACCCTCCCGATGGGCCTCGTGGGCAAGCTCAGAAATAAGGGTTAGTCCTAGCGTGCGTGTCACACATTCTCGCTAGGCTTTGTTCATGAGCATCCTGGTCAACTACCAGCGGTATCTCCCCTGGGCCGCAACAGGGGCTGCAAGCCTGGTCATGCTTCCCGTCTCGGGCTGGGCGGCGGCTGGCTTTGGCCTTCTCTTTCTCCTTGGCCTTGAGGATGTGCTGCAGACCAAGCGGGCCGTGCGTCGCAACTACCCCCTCACCGGGCGCCTGCGATATGGGCTGGAGTATATCCGGCCAGAGATTCGGCAGTACTTCATTGAGAGCGACGACGACAAGCTCCCGTTCTCACGCAACCAACGGGCCATGGTCTACGCCCGTTCCAAGGTGCAGAACGACAAGCGTGGCTTTGGCACCATCAAGAATCTCTACGATGACAGCGCCGAGTGGCTCGCCCATTCGATGCGACCGGTGGCGAACCCCGATCCCAAGCAGTTTCGAATCACGGTGGGTGGCCCAAGGTGTGAGAAGCCGGTCTCACTCTCCATCTTCAATGTCTCGGGCATGAGCTTTGGGGCGCTCTCGGCCAATGCGATCAAGGCGCTCAATCGAGGCGCAGCGCTCGGGGGATTCGCCCACGACACCGGTGAAGGAAGCATCTCCGCCCATCATCGCGCCCAGGGCGGCGACCTCATCTGGCAGATTGGTTCGGGCTACTTTGGCTGCAGAACTGCGGACGGCCGCTTCGACCCTGAGCGCTTCTCCGCACAGGCCACCGACCCACAGGTGAAGATGATCGAGGTGAAGCTCTCGCAGGGAGCCAAGCCCGGCCACGGGGGTGTGCTTCCTGCTGCCAAGGTGAGCCCAGAGATCGCCCTTGCACGAGGGGTTCCGCTGGGGCAAGACTGCGTCTCGCCAGCCGCGCACTCGGCCTTTAGCTCGCCTCAGGGGCTACTCGACTTCATCGCCGAGCTCCGTCGGCTCTCCGGTGGGAAGCCCGTGGGCATCAAGCTCTGCGTCGGCCACCCACTCGAATGGTTCGAGCTGGTGCGGGCCATGCTGGAGCGAGACGAAACGCCCGATTTCATTGTGGTCGACGGTGCCGAAGGGGGAACGGGGGCGGCCCCGATTGAGTTTGCAGACCACATGGGCATGCCCCTGCGTGATGGACTCAGGCTGGTACACAACACCCTCGTGGGCGCTGGCCTTCGTGACCGGGTGCGGATCGGTGCGAGCGGGAAGGTGATCTCTGCCTTCGATGTCGCTCGCTGCCTGGCCCTGGGCGCAGACTGGTGCAATTCTGCGCGGGGCTTTATGTTCTCGATTGGCTGCATCCAGTCGAGAAGCTGCCACACCGACCACTGCCCCACGGGTGTCGCCACCCAGGATCCGATTCGACAGCGGGCCATTGTGGTCCACGATAAGGCTGAGCGGGTGTATTACTACCATGCCAATACGCTGCACATGCTCTCAGAACTGCTCGGCGCAGCGGGCCTTACCAGCCCCTCAGAGATCACGCCGGAGCGCATCATGACGCGCAACCGGCAGGGGCAGGCGGTTCCACTCTCGCGCCTGATCGACACCCTTCAGCCGGGCGATCTGCTCAAAGAGACTGCCTCAGTAGCCTGTCTGGCCGAGCCCTTTTCCAGCCTCTGGCCCCAGGCCCGCTGACTCCTGCTCGGCAGAGCGCTCGAGCGCCAGCCATGCTGCTCGGTCCTCGGGTGCCTTCTCCAGCGCATCAAGCAGCGCGGCTCTGGCCTCGGGATGCTCCAGGTGATGGGCCTGAAGGCTTCGAAGCCAGGCGAGGTGAAGCTGCACCGCGGCCTGGGCCTGTCGAGGGCTGAGCTGGGCGGGGTCGGAGTAGGCGCCCTGGCGCATGGAGTGATGCTGCCGGCTGGCCTCGCGCCCCGCCTGTTCGATAACCTGTCGTATGGTCTCGTCGATCTCGCGTTCGTTCAGGCTTAGGTCCTCCGACTTGTCCAGGAGCGCCTGCCGGGACGCCTCGGTGAACGGCCCATGCTCGAGTGCCTGCCGAATCTCTTCGCGCAGCCGCTCCCGGTCTTGATGGAGCTGGTCAACAAAGGCTGAAGAGAGGATGGCCGCAGGCAGGGCGAAGATGCCAATGCCGGCGAGAGAGGCAATCACTGTGGCGATCCGGCCGCCCTCGGTTACGGGGGAGATGTCGCCATAGCCCACCGAGGCCAGCGTGATCACCGCCCAGTAGATCGACTGCGGGATGTTCTCAAACTTGTCGGGCTGGGCCGTATGCTCGAAGAGATAGCCCACGCTGGCAGTCACAATCACAAAGATCGACATGATGAAGATGGCTGCCCCGATCACGGGCCACTCCGACTGGAGCACGGTGAGCAGGGTGCGCGAGGCTCTGGAGAAGCGCATCAGTTTGAGCGCTCGAATCAGTCGAATCGCTCGCAGGAAACGCAGATCCAGATGGTTGGGAAAGAGCAGCCCGAGGAAGAAGGGCAGGATGGCCAGCAGGTCGATGATCTGGGCGGGCTGCAGGGCCCCGCGCAGACGGGGGAGCGGGTGGCCCCGGAGCTCGGGATCTTCCTTGATGGAGTAGATCCGGGCCACATATTCGATGGTAAAGAGCGTCACCAGCACCATCTCGAGGGCAGCAAATTCAGGCGCAAACACGGCCAGACTTGCGATCGACTCAGCCACCACGAGGACGAGGGCGCAGAGAATCGTGACCATCTGAGAGAGCTCGATGATCTTCTGGAGCGGGTCCGGCCGGCGTGTGGGGTTGAGCGCGAGATAGAGCTTGCGCCTGAAGCTGGCATGGCGGTGGGTGTGAAGGAAGTGGCGCAGCGCACGCCAGACTGGACCGGCTGGCCGAAGGGGCCAGAGCAGCAGGTAGAGACGAAGAGCCCTTAGGTCCGTGCTCACTCCCAGCAGCAGGCTGGGCGCGAACGAGGCCAGCTGCAGCAGGCTGGTGGGACGAATGAGAAACCGAAGCCGGGAGCTGGGCTGGCGGCTGGTGGGCTGGTAGGGGGAGAGCAGCAGACGCAGCAGAAAATCTGCGGCAAAGAACCAGAGGCTGAACTGCGCGAAGGAAGCCAGCTCCTGCGCGTGGGGCCCTGACACTCCGAATTTATATTCAAGCCAGAGTGCTGCCAGGTTGAGCAGCGAGAGCGCCGTTGAGACGGCGAGAAAGATAGGAGGCCAGCGCCCAGCACTGGCCTCTTGGCCGTAGAGGCTATGGCAGATGGATCGGAGCGCAGCGTGGTCCATGCCCCACTATAGCGGAGCCACTGGTGCGGGAGGGAGTGACTCCCGCTGGGTTAGGACGCGAGCCGCATGCTTGGCTGCTGGGCGTGGCGGGCGCCGATCGAGCCGGGAATGGTCTCCCACGCACCCTTGATCTCGCTCATCAGGCTCACCACCTCAGCCAGCGCATCCAGATCATTGTGCAGGTTGATGTGCAGGAGACGACGAGTGACGTAGCCGTAGAGCTCGTCGAGGTTGCGGGCGATATCACCGCCCGCTTTGAAGTCGAGCGCGCCCTGAAGGCCAATCACGATCTTGCCGGCCCGGGTCAGGGCCTTGGACTTCTCTTCGATGGAACCTCTGCGAATGTGCCCTTCGGCAGAACGAAGGCTCTCTAGCAGGCCGTCAAACAACATCTGAATGAGCTGCACGCTATCTGCAGTGGCAACTCCGGTGCTGACTTTTACTTCGCCGTAGCTATCGATGGCATTCTTGAGATACCGCATGACCCCTCCGATGGTGTTGAACTGCCTACAGTTCTAGATTCGGACGGGTGACAGGATTCTTGAGGCCTACTTGGTGTCCTGGTAGAGCACCGTAATGCTCATGCGGCGATTGCGGGGGTCGGCAGGGTCTTTGGGCACGTAGGGGTCTTTGTCCGCTACGCCCTCGATCTTGGCAAATCGAGCCTCCTTCAGGCCGGCCTTCTCTAGCTGCTGGCGCGTGGCTTCGGCGCGCTCGGTGGAGAGTGTCCAGTTGTTCTTGTCCCCGCCGCCGGCATAGGGCACGCTGTCGGTGTGCCCGCGAATGGCCACCTTGTTGGGCAAGCCAGCCAGCGAGGCGGCCACCTCATTTAGTAGCTGCGCCGCACGGCCTTCGAGCTTGTTACTGCCCAGCGGAAACATGGAGTAGTCGGCCTTATCGATGATCTCGATGCGCAGCCCCTCCTTTTCCCGGACAAACTGCACCTGGTCCATCAGTTTGGCCAGCTGCTTGTTCTCCTTTATCTCTTCTTTCAGCTCCTTTTCGAGCTTCTCGAAGGTCTCTTTGTCGGCCTCTGCAGCAATCTTCTTGCGCTCTTCCTGTGAGAGCTCCTCGGGGGACTTGCCCTCCCGGTTCTGTGGGTCTTGTGAGGAGCCGTCGGACGCGTCCGGACCCGCCTCGGAGCGAGGCGTCATGCGCTCGAGCAGTGCGGTCTGCTTGGCGGTGAACTTGAATCCGTCGGGGTCGATAATGGAGGAGCCACCCAGAATGCCATTGGATCCGGCAAGCTCGCCCATGCGAACCTGGCTGTGTGTGGTGGGCCGGAAATAGTCGGCGATGCTCTTTCGCTGGTCTTCACTGGTGGAGCCCAGCAGCCACATCAGCAGGAAGAAGGCCATCATGGCCGTCATCATGTCGGCCAGGGCAATCTTCCAGGCCCCTCCGTGAGCACCGCCATGGCCGTCATCAATCACCTTCTTGATGACAATGATGGGCGGAAGGCCCTCCGCCGGCGCTGCAGCAGGCGCCGCCTCTGGGGCTCCCTCCGCAGCCTGCTCGGCCGCCTTGTCCTTATCGTCCGCCACTGGGCTTAGCCTCGGATCGCGTCGAAGACCTCAGAGAAGGCCGGCTGGTTGTGGTGTGAGATCACAGAGCGCCCCGCCTCAATCATGAGTGCAGGCGGGTGGCCTTTGAGATTGGCCACCAGCATGGCGCGGACCACCATGAGCATCTGGCCTTCTTCATCGATGATCTGCGTGAGGCGGTTGCCCACGGGTTCGAAGATGCCGTAGGAAAAGAACACGCCCAGGAAGGTTCCCACCAGCGCGCTACCAATCAGGGCTCCGAGGACGGGAGGGGGCTGGTCAATCGCGCCCATGGTCTTGACCACCCCGAGCACACAGGCCACGATACCCAGTGCAGGCAGCGAGCCCGCAATGGTGAGCAGTGCGCCGGAGACTCGGAGTTCGTCTGCGTGGTGGGTCTTGATGGCCTGGTTCATCATGTCGTCCACCGCGTCGGCGTCGACCTGGCCCTGGCTGATCACCACCAGCCGCAGGGTGTTACAGATGAGATCCACGATGCCATGGTCTTTGGCGATCTTGGGGAATTCGGAAAAGATAGGGCTGGAGTCGGGGGTCTCGACGTGTGCTTCCAGGGCCACCACGCCCTCGCGCTTCATCACGGCGAGCAGCTTGCCAATCAGCACCATGAGGCCAAGGTAGTCGGCGGGCTTCCACTTGGGGCCGGAGAGCACCTTGAGAAAGCCCTTGAGCGCCCCGATGAAGTTGGGCAGGCTGTTGCCCACAAGGGCGGCACCCAGCGCTGAGCCCACAATAATGAAGGTCTCGATGGGGGCGGCCTTGATGATGGGGGCCATCTTTCCGCCGGCCATGATGTAGCCCCCAAAGACCGTACCGAAAACAATCGCAAGACCGACGATAAAAAACATTCAGACCCTCTCGTTCAAAGGACGCACCACAGCCCTACACAGACCCCGAAGACCAACTGTACCGCGAGATCCAAGGCGGACCCGACAATCCCGATGGGCACACCGAGGTATAGCAGGCAATAGCCAATGCCAGCGAGGGTGGGGCGGGGTTTGACCGCAACCTGACCCATCACCGGTATCTTACCTTTTAGAATCGGATGCAAAGATCATTCCTTGAGTGCAGAGGCAGAGGGCGCAATGGAGGTTAACTGGGGGGATATCACCCGTCAACAGTGGGACCAGCTGCACGGGACGCATGGTGGTTCGCTCCAGCAGGCCTGGGCCTATGGTGACGCACTCACCACCATGGGGGTGCAGGTCTTGCGGGCCAGCGTCAGGGACGAGCAGCGGCGGGTCGTGGCCCTGGCGCAGATCGCGGTCCGTCGTCTCCTGGGCTATCTGGTGGTGGGCTCCTGTACCCGGGGCCCCGTCTGGGTTCAGGGCGAGGTGGACCATCGCCGGGTGTATCAGGCGGTGCGACGCAGCTTTCGGCTTCCTGGTCTGAGGGTGCTGCTCTGGACGCCTGAGTTCGACACCCCTGACGACAAACAGACAGGCGTGACGCGGGTGATGACCGGCATGGGCACCGTGATGCTCGACCTCAGCCCGTCCGAGGAGAGGCTGCGCAAGCAGCTCAATGGCAACTGGCGTAACCGACTGGTGAAGGCAGAGCGAGAGCAGGGCCTCCAGGTCTTCCTCAACTCAGCCCGCGGCCCCTGCGAGGTGCTGCTGCGTCACGAGATGGAGCAGCGCCAGACCCGAGGTTTCACGGGCCTGCCGGTTGGATTTGTCCGGCACTACATCGACGCATTCAAGGACCCCGAGCGCGCATTTCTGCTGGCCCGTGTCGAGCGTCAGGGAGAGATGCTGGCCGGCATGCTCTTTCTGCTGCATGGCAGCCGTGCCACCTACCATGTGGGCTGGTCGGGGGAGGCGGCGCGAGACCTGAACCTGCACAACCTACTGATGTGGCGGTCGATGCTGGAACTCAAGCGTCGTCAGGTGCGCTGGCTCGATCTCGGAGGAGTCAATACCGAGGCGCTTCCCGGCATTTCTCGGTTCAAGATTGGCACGGGCGGAACGCTCACCGTGCTCAAGGGCACCTACCTGTCAACCTGATAGGCGAAGATCCACTGGCCCTGCGCATTCTGCGCGGACCAGGTGGGCACACGGTTAGGCACCTCAAACTGAAAGCTCAGCACCCAGCTGCCCGAGCGGAGCTCTTGAGCGGCCTTGTCCCAGAGCCGAGGCATGGTTTCGGGCCGCTGAAACGAGTACACCAGGTCAAACTCATTCCAGTTGAGAGCCCACATGTCCTGCCTCAGAATGCGGGCCCAGGGGCAGCGAAGGCGGCTGGCCCAGACCAGCGGCCAGCTCATTTCCACCCCGGTCCAGTGGGTGGCTGGAGCAATCGCCCGAAGCGCAATCAGCCCATCGCCCAGCCCGGAGCCGAGGTCTAGCCCGCGTGCTGCACGCGACCACGGTCCGTCGAGAAGGGGGTCCAGGCTTCTGCGTCCAGTGGGGAAAAGCGGTGCATCCCGCCAGGCATGGACGGGGTACACTAAAAGTAGGGTGGCTCCGCAGGCGAGCGCCCACCAGGGTTCAATGCGCAGGTTCCAGTGGAGGGTTGCCAGCAGCGCCAGCATGCCGGCCAGCGACGCAAACTGACGCCAACGTCTGCGCTGGCTGAGGGCAAGCAGCAGCGCCGGCAGCAGGGCCCAGAGCCAGTGGGCCTGAGACATTGCGATGAGTAGGCCAAGGGCCCAGGCGGCAGCGAGTGCGAATGGCCAGAGGAGTCGATGAAGGTGAGACATGTGGCGTGGTTGATCGGTGGCGTAATCCTATTGGGCTCGATGGCCAGTGGGCCGGCCGCGCTTGCACAGTCTAAATGGCAAAAGCTGGCCCAGAGTGAGAACGTCACGCTCTACATCAACCCCAGATTCATGGTGAAAGACGGGACGTTTCGGCGCACGCTTGAGATGCAAGACCTTAAGACTGCAGACGATCAGGGCGTTCGCTCCAGAAGCTACATCAATGAGTACGACTGCGAGTCCCTCTTCTTTCGTATCAGCCAGGTCAAGAGCTACTCCGGCCCTGGCTTGACCGGCCGCATCGTGTTCGAGGTGATGGAACAGGGCTATTGGCAGAAGATCCAGCCCAACTCGCTCTTTGCCGTGGGCTATGTCGCGGCCTGCGTCGAATAGGGCCTGATCAGTCGGAGCTGTAAATGGTGCGTCCGTTCTGGGGCTGCACCGGGCGGGCATTGGAGTGATGGATCGGAAACGCGTCGAGCTGCGCCTTCGAGATCGGCATCTTCGTCTTCAGAATGAAGAAGGTCACGCCCTCGGTGCACGGTGGTGTGGTGAGAGACCCTTCATATTGGTAGTAGGCCAGGTTGCTGGGGATCAGCTTGGCCGGGTCCACATTGGTCTCCGGAAACGCCTGCTCAGGCCCTTCCGCGGTGGGCAGGTGTGTCCAGATGGGGACCAGCCCGGGGTTGTCCGCAGCAACGCTCTGCAGCAGCACACCCAGCACCGCCAACTTACCCTCTGCGGATTTGTGCACCAGGTGCAGGGTCATGTCGGAGGGCTTGCCATCAATCCACTCTTCGCTCGGCTTGTGGAAGTGAAACTGCAGAAGCTCGTAGGCCACGCCGTCGACCAGCAGGCGACTTCCGGGCGAGAGGTTGACCTGCACGGTATGCCCGTTGTGAATCACCTTGAGGCTGGAAAGCTTGTAGTCGAGCTGGAGCTTGGTCTTGGCCTTCGCAAAAGGACCTTTGATGTCCAGAGGTGCCTGAGACTTGCCTGCGCCACAGGTGGGAAAGACCTTACCCCAGAAGTCGGGGCCAAAACGACCCTCATACTCCCAGAGCGAGCCCTTGGCCGCCTTGTCGAGCTTGTGCTCGGCCTCGGCGAAGGCCTCCTCGGTGGTGGCCAGTTTTTCCGTGGCCGTCTTGATCTCCACCTGCGCCCCGGCAAGCTTCACCTGAAGGGTGGCCTCCTCGCGCTTGCTCTGGATCACCACCCAGATCAGCACGCAGATAAATGCAAAGAGGAAGATCTCAACGACGACTCGAACCACTGCACCGAGATTGTTATTCATGGAATTCGCCTATCGAACGGTCCAGGGAAAGTCTTTACGAATCTTCGAGCACACGGCCTCTCGGCCCAACTCTTGAATGCGCGCATCCAGAGCCGCCTTACCCTCGGAGAGCAGGAGACGGTAGTCTGCCCGACCCAGCACCCCCTCGCACGACTCCGCCTTGTACTGGAACATTTTGGAGTAGTGGGTGAGGGGACAGACGGGCCTCGCCGCCGACAAGAGCCCGTGTAGCCGAACCTGCTCCATACACTCGCTCCGGTCAGCAGCCTGCGCTGCACCGAGGGCCAGGCCAGGCACCAGCAGCAGGATGTAGCGCAGATTGCGAAGAGGGCTTAAACACTCCATAGGCAGGCGGGATGAACAATGGGGTCTCGTAAGGGTTGTGTCTCAAAAATCCGATGGTTAGACTCAGATTTATGATAGTTCGGTTTGATCGAGTCGCACTTGAGGATAAATGCTGATGAAGCCGTGGATGACTGCGCTAATCGGGCTGGTGCTGGGGGCTGCGCTGGGTGCTGGTGTGCTCTTTGCGTTGCTGTCCGGCTCCGGGGCCTCGTCTGACGGCGCCACCAGCCCTTCTTCCGACGCCCTCCCCAAGACCGGAACCCTGCGGCTGGTCTGCGACCTTGAGCTAGACAACAAGGGCAAGGACGTGCTGGGCATCAACCCCTCAGAGGCCAAACGGATTGCCACTGTGGGCATTGATTTCGACCGGTCCAGTGGCTGGTACGACGGGGCCCTGGCCATTTCTGAGTCGCGGCCAGGAACCCTCACCGTGGACGGCGACCTCCTGAAAGTGAACCGCCCCGCCATGTTCCAACGATTTGGGGCCAAGATCTCTGGAGAGTCTTTCACGGTAAACCGAAAGACGGGCGAGTTTCAGCAGCAGCTCACCATCAATACCGGCTTTGAGCTCCTATTGATTCGGGGTCAGTGTGCGCGGCTTATTAAAGCGCCGTTCTAAGTCCTCCAAGCCTCACTCCGGTGCGCCCTTCATCGATTTTCGTTGGCACTGGCGTGGTTTTCGATCGGGCCGGGCCTGGTCACGCACCATGGTTCAGATTGAAGACTGGCTTCTGCAGGCCCCTGCCGGCCACGATCAGGTGATTATTCTGGGTGCCAGTGCGGGCTGGATGATGTCGCCGAGCTTTCTCATGCGCTTTAAGGAGGTCACCTGCGTCGACTTCGACTGGCTGGGCCGCTGGCTCTTTCGCTGGCGGTTTAGGGCCCTCTTTCGGGGCAAGGCTCGCACGCTGCACTACGCGCTGGGAGACGCCCACCTCTTGCTGCCCAGGCTGCTCAGGGCCAAGCCCCAGGCCTTGATTCTGTTCGATAATTTTCTGGGCCTCGACTCGCTCTACACCCGGGATCTGGGGGTGACCCAGACTCGACTGTCGGCCATCAAGACCCTGCTCATGGGTCGAACCTGGGGCAGCATCCACGACCGGTTCTCCGGGCCTGCGCCTACCCCGGCCCGCAATCCGCCAGTGGTCCATCCGCACTGCACCGGCGAGCCACTGGATGAGCAGAGTTTGATCCAATCGATACAGGGATCAGGCGAATGGCTCGATCATTCCACTGGGATGGTGCTTCCGCAGGGACAGGCCGCTCGGCTTATGGCCTGGCCGATTCGCGCGGGACGTTGGCACTGGCTGGAGGCCGCCTGGGTGGCCCCCCCTTCCATCAAAGGAGACTGATGTGTCTGATCGATTTCGTCTGTGTGTCGCTGTGCTGATTTCCTTGGCCGGCGTGGGCGGCCTGGCTCAGGCTGCCTCCGAGAACTTCCCTACGGTTCAGGTCTCAGAGCTGCCGCACACCATTGTGTTGCAGTGGAATGACTACAAGCCCAATCTCGGCGCCTTAGGCCGCTGCGCCACCGCCTTCGATCGGGGTGCCGGCCCCGAAAAAGAGGCCTTCACCTGCTCTATTTATGTCAAGATTTCTGCAGTGGCGGCCAGAAAGTCCATGACCCGCTGTGAAGAGATGCGTTCGCAGAAGAAAATCAAGGGCCCCTGTCAGATCATTCGTGATTAGCCCAGCGGCGTTTTAATCCGCCTCGCACGCGTCCGCGTTTCGGACCTATACTGCGAGGACGTCAAGACACAGAGGGTGGGTTGTGCTCGAAAAATTGTTCGGTGGGGGTGGGTCGTCAGAGAAAGACCGCATGGTGGAAGCCAAGCGTGAGTTCGTGCTGGCCACGGAATCTGAAGACGATACCCGGGAGCTGCGCGCCCTTCGCGCCCGCCTGGGGCTGCGCTGCCGCACCGCCTTTGACAAGTTTTTCGTAGAAGGCGCCGAGAAGGCCGCCGACCACGCGGAGGCCTGCATGGCTGCGGTTGCAGCTGGCACCGAGCGTCCTCCCGCACCGGCTGCCCGCTCGTTCATGCCCGTGAACTCCGTCAACGGCGAGATCATGGTCTACCTCCCGCTTCAGTATGTGGATGAGATCTACCGAGTGGCTGGCGCCTACCAGCTCGCAGAGATCGACGCCAAGACCACCATCACCATGGCCCAGAGCATTGCCGATCGCATCTCGGAGGCCCTTCAGCTCACCACTCCGTTTGAGGTGCTCCAGTTCCTTCGGGATGAGCTCGAGGCCGAGGAGGGCGAAGAGGGCGAGGGTGGTGACGAGGGCTCCGACGAAGGCGCCGACCGCGCAGACTGAGCCCTGCGCTCAAGAAGCGGAACTCCCGGTCGATCCTTCTTGAACCCCCGGTCTTGTCAGGGGACAATTAAGGCAGGCGACCAAGCACAATGGACACGGTACTTCTCTTTTTCATCTTCACGCTGCTGGGCATTGTGGTTGTGCTCATGCTCGTGCTGGTGGACCATGTGCGAGCGCTGCAGTCTGCTGTGGGCAAGGCCGGAGAGCCCGGGGCATCCCCCGAATCCGAGGCCTCAGGCGGCGATCCCTCCAGCCCCGGTGCGGCTGAGGCCGGTGCTGAGGCCCTGAGCCTTGTGCCCGATGCCCCGCCCGCTAACCCAGCCGATACCCCAGACCCAGCCTTCGGCTCCCTTGTGGGCAAGCGGCTCTGGGACGGGATGACCGGAAAGCCCGTGGATGGCGTAGAAGCCGATCAGGTGGCGGCCCTTCGCCAGCGATTTGAGCCTGTGCTGATCCAGCACATCACCGAGCTCTTCATGGAAGGCCAGGGCCATGCAGCCCAGGGGGGCTCCAAACCGCCGTCCAACCGGCGCAAGGTGGTGACCCTCGATGGCTATGTGCCGTCCTGGATTCCCCAGCAGCATGCCGATAGCATCTACCAGGCCGGCTTCGATAGCTTTGCCGTCAACGAGAAGTCGATTGAGGCCCTGCGAAAGAGTTTTGCCGAAGTGGTGGACCTGCTCTGCAGCCGCACCGAGATCAAGACCAGTGGCGAATCCCTGGCTCGACGCCTAGTGTCCTTGCCCCAAGATCGCCTTGCAGCGCTGCCTAGCCCAGACACTGCTGCGCTTCCCGCCCCCGAAGTCCTCGAGCAGCAGGCCGCCTAGAGCGCACTGGCCTTACTCGGCCATCCCCAGCACCTTGCGCAGCTTCTTGACATTGGCTGACAGAATCTGGCTTACCCGCGACTCTGAGACGTCGAGCACGGCGCCGATCTCCTTCAGATTCAGCTCTTCTTGGTAGTAGAGCTTCATCACCAGCTGATCGCGCTCAGGCAGGGATTCAATCGCCTGAACCAGGGCCTGCAGAAACTGCGACTCCTCCACCAGCGCCTCGGGCTGGCGGGTTCGCTCATCGGGCATGCTGAGCACCTGCTCGGACACGTCCTCGAGGTAGACCGTCTGAAACTGCGCTGCCTTTCGGCGCTCTTCCTGAAAGTCTTCAACATCCTTGCCCAGGGCAGCGGCCAGCTCCGACTGCGAGGGCTCTCGTCCGAGGGTGGAGGAGAGCTGACGCGACTCCTCGTTGTGCTGCTTGTGAATGGCGACGGCCGACCGAGGTAGGTTCGACATGCGTCGAACCTCGTCAATGATGGCGCCGCGTACACGCGAGTGGGCATAGTGCTCGAAGGGCACGCCCTTGGTGGGATCGAAAGACTTGGCGGCCTCGAGAAGCCCGATCACGCCCACCTGAATAAGCTCTTGCAGGTCCATAAAGGACATGAGCCGCACCCGCAGGTGCAGGGCGACTCGCTTCACGAGGCCCAGGTGGTCATTCACGAGGCGCTCGAGCTCATGCTCCTGTTGTTGGTAGGCACTCAGGCCGGCACGAGGGGGCATGGCTTAGCTCCTGAAGAAGCCCAGACCAGCAGGCTCGTGTGAGGCGGCGGGAAGGGACAGCACCGACTGTGCAAGCCGCTTGAAGTCCCGAGTGGCTGAGGTTCCAGGAGCAAACTCCAGCACGGACTTCTGCTGACGAAGGGCAGAGAGCACAAGTTCGTCGTGGGTGATGCTGCCGGCGTATCCGAGCGAGAGGCCGAGGAACCGGGTGGCCACATCATTGAGCCGAGCGTGGAGCTTTCGGCCGGCCTCCTCAGAGTCCATTCCATTAGGAATGAGGTGAATGCCAAGTTCGAGCCCCGACTGCGCCAGCACTTTAATGGTGCCGTAGGCGTCAGCAATCGACGAGGGCTCGTCCTTCACCACGATCATGCGGTGCTGCACGGCTCTTAGGAAGGTGAGCACCTGGGCTGAGATCCCGGCGGCACAGTCCACGATGAGGACGTCAATGTCATTCTGAAATTCGTCAAAGGCCTGAACAATCCCGCCGGAGGCCAGGGTGTCGAGTGAGGCGAGTTCCTGCACGCCTGAGCCGCCTGGGATGAGCCAGAGGCCCTGTGCGGTTTTTACACTCACCTCTCGCAGGCTCTTTTCCCCAGCCAGCACATGGCCCAGATGGAACTGGATGCGCTGGCCCAGGGCGATCTGGGCATTGGCCAGGCCCATATCGGCGTCAAACAGCATCACCCGCTTGCCGGCCTGCTGAAGCGCCACCGCAAGGTTCACCGCAACGGTGGTCTTGCCGACGCCGCCTTTGCCGCTTGCGATGCCAATGACGAGAGGGGTGTGGGTCACGGTCTTGCCCAAGAAGGTTTCAGTTGGTTCCAGGAGGTTGGCTCAGTCTGCATGGATTGCCTCGATAGTTTACTGGTCTCCCCTGAACCCGGGTCGCCCTCTAGTTTTGGCTTGAGCCTGAGAAGTGCAGAATCAACAATGGAGTCAGCGTTGAGTTGGACCAACTCAGTGTGCAGGGGCCCATTACCGGCGAACTCAAACAATATGGAGGGCACATTACAGAGGGCTTGGATGAGCCCCCAGGTGTGCGCCGATTCGTCGAGCTTCGTCAGCATAAAGGATTGCCAAGGGTGCAACCGGAAAAATGCCTCGGCCTGATGGGCTGCAATGTTGGCAGGAATGACCAGGTGGAGGGCGACTTCTGGGCAGAGGCTCTGCATTGCCTTCCGGTGGTCGTTAAGCATCACCCCGGGGCAGTCGATGATCACCGTCTTCTGCCCCTGAAGTTCGTCCAATAGGGCTGGAAGCGCCTCAAGGTCCTTCACTCGCAGAGACTGAATTCCAATCTGTGCTGCCCCAAACTGCAACTGCTGCCAGGCTCCAGGCTTCTGGTCTGCCCAACTCACCACGGTGACTCGATCCTCACCGACTGCTTGAGCTGCGAGGGAGGCGGCACGCAGTGCCATCGTGGTCTTTCCACCACCAGATGGACCGAAGAGTGCGTGACGACCCAGAAGGGGACCAGAAATCAGACTGCGGGTGTTAATGGAGGTGCTTAGGATCTGTCGAAGACTGACAAGCCCAGCCCCCACTGATTCAACCGCTTCCATTTCTTGTGACATGAGTACTCTTAGGCCGATGGGCGCGTGATCAGACTCAAGTGCGCGATCAATCGCCCGTGCGACTGGGTTGGAAGAGGCTCCAAGTGCACTATGCATCGACTGTTGACTGACACGAAACTCTCGCCGCAGCGCTGACATCTCTTGACGAACCAGATCAACGATTTCTCGCGCCCGAATCTGGTCTCGGCCCCCTAAGGGTTCCGTTGCCATCACCGCCGGCTCGACTTCTGTGAGGTTTTGAGACCGACCGGACTGGATCAACGCCTCCTCAAAGCTCGCTCTCTCACTCTGGGGCCGGTTCTGTTCCGACTGAGGCCTGCGACTGGGAGTGAACTCATCAAAGAGGCCCTCGTTGTCCGGAGAGAGATCCACCGCGACGATGACCTCCACCTTGTTCCCCACCCGCTCGTTCGAGATGATCAGGGCTTCTGGGCCGTAAGTTGCCACAACCTGTTCAGTTGCCGTTCTCAGGTCTTTGGCGATGACGCGTTTAAGTTCCATGTCTACCCTCTATTCCCTTTTTACTTAGCCCTGTCGATTGGCGACTTCGATGGTCTGAATCACCTTCACCGATTGATCGTCTGGAATCTCGCCGTAAGAGAGGACCACGAGGCCCTCTGCTCTGTGTCTTGCGGCCTTTGAAAGCCATGGCCGTAGCACGGGCGAGACCACTAAAATGGCGTTCTTGCCCTCGTCCTCAACCTTTCTGGTGGTGTCCCGAAGCGCTCGGAACAGCCCCTCCGCGAGAGTGGGCTCCAAGACAATGTTGTTGCTGTCGCCTTTATGGTGCTGAACTACATTGTGAAGAACCTGCTCAAGATCCGGATCCAAGGTCATGACCTCAAGCACATCCTGGCTATCTAGAAGCGGTTGGACAATCATGCGACCCAGCTTTGGCCTGACGAGCGCCGTCAGTTCAACTGGGTCTTGGGTTTTGGAGCAGGCCTCAGAGAGCGCCTCAACAATGGAGCGCATATCGCGTATCGATACACCGTCCTCCAGCAGGCACTGCAACACGCGAGTGATCACCCCGAGGGAGAGCTTGGCGGGGACAAGTTCTTCCACCAATTTAGGCGACTTAGCCGAGAGCTTGTCGAGGAGTTGTTGGGCCTCGTCGTGACTCAGGAGTTCAGCGGCGCTCTCGCGGAGAATCTTGTTCAGATGGGTGGCGATGGCCGTGGAGGCGTCAACAACCGTATAACCCAGTGTGCGGGCATAGTCCCGCTGAGAAGGGTCAATCCATACGGCGTCAAGCCCAAATGCAGGGTCTTTGGTGGCGATGCCCTCTAGCGACCCATAGACCTTGCCTGGGCTGATCGCGAGCTCCCGGTTGGGCTTAATCTCACCTTTGCCTCGCACCACTCCATTCACAAGAATTCGGTAGCTATCTGGATCAAGATTAAGCGAATCCCGAATCCGCACCGCCTGAATGAGATAGCCTAGCTCGGCCGAGAGCTTCTTGCGAACGCCTTTGACTCGGTTCATCAGCTGACCGCCAGACTCACCGTTTACCAGCGGAATAAGCCCATAGCCAATCTCGAGGCCGACGATATCCACCCCGTCTACATCATCCCAGTCGAGTTCTTTGGGGGCGTCAGCTGCGTTGGCGCCTCCGTCCGCCTTGGGTGTCTCGTCTTCGAGAGCAGACCTCTGCCGAAGCACCATGTAGCCTAGCCCTGCGGCCGCAAGCCCCAGGCTCAAGAACACCAGAGAGGGCATGCCGGGCACCACACCCAGGCCGCAGAGGATTGCGGCAGAGATGAAGAGGGCAGAAGGGTTTCCGAGTTGTGCTTTGGCCTGTTCTGCCATGCTCTCAGCCGTGGTCACCCGAGTCACGATAATGGCGGTTGCGAGTGACAGGAAGAGAGCAGGGATCTGTGCCACCAGCCCGTCACCAATCGTGAGCAGTGTGTAAACCTTCATGGCCTCGTTAAAGCTGAGCCCGTGTTGAAGCAGTCCGATCAGCACTCCGCCGATGACGTTGATGAAGAGAATGATGAGGCCGGCAATCGCGTCGCCCTTCACAAACTTTGACGCACCATCCATCGATCCGAAGAAGTCCGACTCTTGGCTGATCTCCTCGCGACGCTTTTTTGCGGTTTCCTGGTCGATCAGGCCGGCATTGAGGTCTGCGTCAATGGCCATCTGTTTGCCCGGCATGGCGTCGAGAGTAAATCGAGCCATAACCTCTGAGATGCGCCCCGCCCCCTTCGTGATCACCATGAAGTTGATGATCATCAGGATGGCAAACACGATCACGCCGATCAGGTAATCCCCCGCGATCACGAAGTGACCAAAGGACTCGATCACTTTACCGGCGGCATCCGGGCCAGTGTGGCCTTCAGAGAGCACAACACGAGTGGAAGCGACGTTGAGCGCCAAACGGAGCATGGTGGCCAGCAGCAAGACGGCTGGAAAGGAGGAGAACTCAAGGGGGCGGGTGATACTGATCGCGACCAGCAGCACCATCAGGCTAATCAGGATGTTGAAGGTGAAGAAAATATCCAGGAGCCATGCGGGCAGAGGCAATACCAGCATGGTCATGATCAACAGCACCAAGACCGGGATGCCCAGGGTGTTGGGGTCGAATCGGCCTGCGATCTGTCGTAAGTTCGTCAGACTGAGGGTGGTCATGGGCTTTGGGTCCTGATTTCAACGGGTTGAGTGTGTCTAAAGCAATAGCCATGCCCGCGGAGAGTCTCGGGTGAGTCTTCTTGGCGCAGGAGAAATCGGGACCGGTTAAGCATTGCCGGGTACAAATCTTGCAAACTGAACTGCATTGCCCATCGCTTGCCGCCTATGAAAACCCACAGATATCACGCACACAACGGACTCGACTTCCTTCTAGCCCAGACAGGGGTTAGCTCAATCCCGGCTTCCAATGCACTGGGGCTGTCTTCGTCTGGTGCTCAACTCGCCTTTGAAGACGAGTTTCGGAAGCAAAGTGAGCGATTGCTTTCTATTCAGGCACAAGTTGCTCAGGGTACTGATGGAATGAAGAGCAAAACAGGCCAGCCCTTCGGTCAGTCCACCTCGCGAGATGGTGGATTCGACAAGCAAAGTGAGCGATTGCTTTCTAATATGGCCTCATTCGTTCAGGGCGCAGCCGGTAATCAGGGGTCCTCTGCCGCCCTGGTCTCTCTGTCTGAACGAGTCTCCATTTGGCTCGGTCCCTCCGGTCCGTCTCCTGTTGAGATGCAGGCAGAGGGCCTCAGGAGTTTCGGTCGCTCCCAGGGGTTGAGTGATGTGGCGCTCGACGCCATTCTGGGGCGAGAGGTGGCTC
>JBEAMW010000040.1:0-31606 GCA_041165705.1 Pseudomonadota bacterium | reverse complement strand
CTCGGCGCTAGATGCGGCCGGCCAGCCGGTCGTCGAGCCACTCGAGCCAGTGCATCACGGGACGGTTGGCGGCCGTGGCCAGGTGCGTAATACAGCCCACATTCGCCGAGAGGATGCAGATGGGCGCATGCGCCTGCAGCGCATCGAGCTTTCGGTCCCGAAGGGCGTGGGCCAGGTCTGGCTGAAGCACGGAGTAGGTGCCCGCAGACCCACAGCAGAGATGGGCGTCGGCCACGGGCTGGAGCTTGGCCCCCAGTGCAGTCAGAAACCGTTCAACAGCGCCGCGGAGCTTCAGCCCGTGCTGCTGGGTGCAGGGCGCGTGATAGGCAAGCCTGGCCTGGCTGGGCGAGAGCTGATCTCGATTCATCTGGGCCAGAAGCTGCTGGATCTGCGGAAGGAGAGGCTCGAGCCACTCGATGGGGTCGAATGCCTTTTGGCTTACCAGCGCTGCACGATCTGCGTAGGCTGGGTCGTCGGCCAGCAGGTGTCCATAGTCGCGCACCATCACCGCACAGCCTGAGGCATTCACAAGTACGCCCTCCGCCTGGCCGGAGGCGAGCAAGGGGTACCAGGCATCGACGTTTTGACGCACCTGACTGAGCGCGCCGGAGGGGTCTGACAGGTGCTGGCGAATGGCACCACAGCAGCGTGCCGGCGTCGCCTGCGCCTCGGCTGGGGAGAAGCCCAGCTGGTCCATCACCCGGAGGGTTGCGCCATCGATGCCAGGCAGCATCGAGGGCTGAACACAGCCCGAGGGCAGGATGAGCTGCCGCGCATGCTGAGTGCGCGGTCGAGGGCCGGCCGGCCGGCCCTGCGGGATCTTCTCCTTCAGGGCTGCGGGCAAAGCAGGCCGAACGGCTCGGCCAATGGCCATGGCAGGCGCAAAGAGTGGCGAGCTGAGTCCCTCGCGCAGCACGCCTCGAAGCAGTTTCTGCCCGAGGGGCCGACGGATGCGCTCCTCTGCAACCGTGCGGCCGATATCCACCAGGCGGCCATACTCCACACCCGACGGGCAGGTGGTCTCACAGTTGCGGCAGGTGAGGCAGCGATCCAGGTGGGTGAGGGTCTCCTGGCCCACCTCTGCCCCTTCAAACATCTGCTTCATGAGGTAGATCCGGCCTCGGGGCCCATCGAGCTCATCCCCGAGCAGCTGGTAGGTGGGGCAGGTGGCCGTGCAGAAGCCGCAGTGCACACAGCGGCCGAGAATCTCGGCGGCGGCATCGCCTTCTGGCGTGCCCTGCAGGAATGGAGCGAGCTGGGTTTCCAATTAAAACGCCTTATAGAGTCGTCCGGGCTCGAGCAAATGGTGCGGGTCTAGCTCTGCCTTGATGCGTGACTGAAGGTCCATCAGGCGACCCGTCAGTGGAGGAAAGACCTGGATGTCGGAACGCGCCGCGCGAAAGCAGCTGGCTGATCCACCATGACGGGCTGCAAGGGCATGCAGCTCCGATTCGGGGGCGTCGGACCAGAGCCAACGCTGGGCACCGCCCCATTCGATCAGGGGCTCGGCCCCAGCGATGGAACACTCGGCTGCGGTGGGTGGGAGGGAGAGCCTCCAGAGACTGTGGGCCTCTGAGGGGGCCTCAAAGAACGCGTGGGTCTGGTCTCTGAGGCCCGTCCAGAACGCCTCGGCCTCCGCTGCGGACCAGGCCCGAAAGGGGCCTCCGCCCGACTGGGCCATGCGATCGGGCGCCGACTCCACCGCCGCCCGCGCACCCGAGAGCCGCAGCACCAGCTCGCCCGAGGGCAGCCAGGCGGTTGCGGAGAGCGGCAGAGGCTGCGCGAGCCAAGAGTTGGTCTGCGACAGGGCCTTTGCCTGGGCCGAGGACAGGCTGAGGGTGAGGGTTGCGGTGGGCCGTGGAAGCACCTTGATGGCCACATCGAGGATCACGCCCAGCGTGCCCAGGGCGCCCGCGTGGAGGCGGGTTATGTCATAGCCCGCCACATTCTTCATCACCGTCCCACCAAACCGCAGAAGCTCCCCGCTGCTATTGAGCACGGTCATGCCCAGCAGGGCGTCTCGGCAGCTGCCTGCCGACAGGCGGGCGGGGCCCGACAGGCCAGTGGCCACCATGCCGCCCACGGTTCCTCTCTGGCCGGGCCCAAACCGCGGGGGCTCAAAGGCCAGGGACTGCCCCTGCGTCGCCAGCACCTGCTCAAGCTCCGTGATCGGAGTGCCTGCGCGTGCCACCACCACCAGTTCGGTGGGATCGTGGTTGACCACCCCGGCATAGCCGAGCGTGGAGAGCAGGTGGGCCCGCTCAGGCCGCGCATTGCCGTAGAAGCGTTTGGAGCCATGCCCCTCAATACAGACCGGCAGCCCATGTCCACGTGCCTCGTGAAGCTGGTGCTGCGCCTGTTCAATCCAGTGGTGGGCCTGCTCCATCAGAACCTCGGGAGTTCGGGGAACCGAAGTGCCCCTGCGTGCACATGCAACCGGCCCATCTCTGCGCAGCGCGTGAGTGTGGGGATGGCCTTGCCGGGGTTTAGGAGGCCCTGGGGATCGAAGGCCCGCTTCACCGCAAAAAAGCTGCTGATCTCAGCCGGAGAGAACTGCCCGCACATGCTGCCGATCTTCTCGATGCCCACCCCATGCTCCCCGGTCACGGTGCCTCCGAAGGCCACACAGATCTCCAGAATTTCGGCGCCGAATTGCTCCGTGGTCTCAAACTGGCCGGGCTTACTGGCATCAAACAGGATGAGCGGATGCAGGTTGCCGTCGCCTGCATGAAAGACATTGAGGCAACGCAGCCCAAACTTCTGCTCGAGCTCGGCGATTCGGCGCAGCATGTCGCCCAGGCGGCGCCGGGGGATGGTTCCGTCGATGCAGTAGTAATCGGGGGAGAGTCGCCCTGAGGCAGGGAATGCATTCTTTCTGCCAGACCAGAACCTGAGTCGCTCTGCTTCGCTCTCTGACACCCGGAGGTCAGACGCGCCGCTCTGGCGCAAGACCGCCTGCATTCGTTCGATCTCCTCGGCCACCTCCTCCGGTGTGCCATCGGACTCGCAGAGCAGAATGGCTGCGGCACTGGTGTCATAGCCGGCATGCACGAACTCCTCAACCGCCTCGGTCATGCCCTGGTCCATCATCTCCAGCCCGGCAGGAATAATGCCGGCAGCGATGAGATCGGCCACCGCCTGGCCAGCCTTCTCAACCTCGGTAAAGGACGCCATGATGACCCGGGCCAGCTGCGGCTTTGGCACCAGTCGCACCGTGACCTCGGTGGTGACCAGCAGCATGCCCTCAGAGCCGATGGCAAGCGCGAGAAGGTCGTAGCCGGGCGTGTCGAAGGCCTCACTTCCGAGCTCCATCACCTCCCCTTCAATCGTGAGGCCCCGGACGCGAAGAATGTTGTGCACGGTGAGGCCGTACTTCAGGCAGTGCACGCCCCCCGAGTTTTCGGCCACATTGCCACCGATGGTGCAGGCAATCTGAGACGACGGGTCGGGGGCGTAGTAGAGGCCATAGGGGGCGGCAGCCTCGCTGATCGCGAGGTTTCGAACTCCAGGCTGAACGCGGGCCGTGCGAGCCATGGGGTCGACACTGAGAATCTGGGAGAGCTTGGCCAGACTGAGCACCAGGCCACCCCGGTGCGGAGTGGCTCCGCCGGAGAGCCCTGTTCCTGCACCCCTCGCCACCACAGGCACCTCGTGGGCGTGACAGCACTTCAGCACAGCGGCCGCCTCCCCCTCATTGCGGGGCAGCGCCACCGCCGCAGGCAGGTGCCGATAGCCCGAGAGCCCATCGCACTCGTAGGGCCTTCTGGCCTCGACACTCGTGAGCAAGGACTCGGCAGGCAGCAGCCGTGCCAGGTCCGCCAGAAAGGCCGCGCGCCGTTCGGGCGGCATCTCCTGCGTGATGTCTGCAAAGCGGAGTTCGCCAAGGGGGGGGTGGGCGGGAGCATTCATAGGGAATGAGTGTAGTGGACTTGAATTGGCCCGAGGGGAGGTAGTATCCCGGCATGACAGATCGACTCACACGCATCGTGACGCGCACCGGAGATGGCGGGCAGACTGGGCTGGCCGATGGCAGCCGGCTGCCCAAAAACCATCCTCGGATTGAGGTTATGGGGGATATCGACGAGCTCAACAGCTGCATCGGCCTCCTGCTCGCAGACCTCAAGGCCCACGGCCCCCTGCGAGCGCCAGCAGACCGAGTGGAGGCGGTGCTCGGAGAGGTTCAGCAGGACCTCTTCGACCTGGGCGCAAGCCTCTCTTTGCCCGGACAAGACCTGCTGCGCCCCAATCGACTCGAGGCCCTGGACACCGCGATCGGGGAGATGAATGCCTCCCTGCCCCCGCTTCGTGAGTTTGTCCTGCCAGGGGGAAGCCACCTGCTCGCCATTACTCATCTGGCCCGCACCGTCGCGCGTCGCGCGGAGCGCCACTGGGTGGCCCTGGCCCTCAACGAGGACGGCCTCTCCGCCGGCCTTCAGTACCTCAACCGGCTGTCTGACTTCTTGTTTGTGGCGGGCCGAAGCCTCGCCCGGGTAACCGCCACCGAGGAGAGACTCTGGCGCGGCAGCCCCGGGGGGCAGCGGATGGCGGGCGAAGCCTAGTTTGACTGGGCAGCCACGAGGCGGCGCGCACGCACCGCCTCAGCCAGGGTGTCGAGAATCGTGAGGCTGTCTTCCCAGGCGACACAGCCATCGGTGATGCTCTGGCCATAGACGAGGTCTTCGCGGCGCATACCAGGCTGAAGGTCTTGGCGACCCGCAACCAGGTTGCTCTCCACCATGACACCGAAGATGCGGCGATTTCCCGCAGCCACCTGCTCGGCGATCGCACGCGAGACGGGCAGCTGGTTCTCTGGCTTCTTGCTGGAGTTGCCATGGCTCATGTCAATCATCAGCCTGCAGGCGAGGCCGGCCGCAGCCGCATCCTGGCAGGCGGCTGCAACGCTGGCTGCATCGTAGTTCGGCTGCTTGCCACCGCGCAGAATGACATGGCAGTCCTCATTGCCGGAGGTGGAGAAGATGGCGCTCTTGCCCTCGTGAGTGACTGACAAGAAATGGTGGGGGTGCGAGGCCGCCTTGATGGCGTCAAAGGCGATCTTGAGGTTGCCATCGGTCCCGTTCTTGAACCCAACCGGGCAGGAGAGGCCCGAGGCCAGCTCCCGGTGAACCTGTGACTCCGTGGTGCGGGCACCAATGGCGCCCCAGGAGACGAGGTCTGCCACGTACTGCGGGCTGATCACGTCGAGGTACTCAACCCCAGCCGGAACGCCCATGCCATTGATGGTGAGCAGCACCTCACGGCCCAGACGCAGGCCGGAGTTGATGTCAAAGGAGTTGTCGAGGTGGGGGTCGTTGATCAGGCCCTTCCAGCCCACGGTGGTGCGCGGCTTCTCAAAATAGACCCGCATGACCACCTCCAGGTCTTTGGCATGCCGCTCGCGCGCGGCCTTGAGGCGCTCTGCATAGTCGTAGGCCGACTTGGGGTCATGGATCGAGCAGGGCCCGATGATCACCAGCATCCGGTCGTCCATGTCATGCAGGATGCGATGAATCGCCTGCCGGGTTCCGAAGACCAGGTTGGCAATCGGGTCGGTGATCGGTGCCTCGGCGGTCAGGGCCGAGGGCGTGATCAGCGGCTTGAGGTCACGAATGCGAAGGTCTGAGGTCTGAGGCATGGCAGGCAGAGGAGTGTTTTCTAAGCCCTCTAGTTTAGCCTGTGGGCTGGCTCGGTGCGCTGCGAGACGCTTAGGCCGTACCGCCCACCGTGAGGCCCTCAATCCGAAGCGTGGGCTGGCCCACCCCAACCGGCACGCTCTGCCCCTCCTTGCCGCAGGTTCCGATCCCGGGGTCGAGGGCCATGTCATTTCCGATGAGTGCAACGCGCGTCAGCGCATCGGGGCCGTTTCCAATCAGGGTTGCGCCCTTCACGGGGTACTGAATCTTTCCGCCCTCCACCCAGTAGGCCTCTGAGGCGGAGAAGACAAACTTCCCGCTGGTGATGTCCACCTGGCCGCCGCCAAAATTCACCGCATAGAGGCCCCGATCGAGAGAGGCCACGATCTCCTCAGGGCTGCGGTCCCCGGCGAGCATGAAGGTGTTGGTCATGCGGGGCATGGTGAGGTGTGCATAAGACTCTCGGCGGCCATTTCCTGTGACTGGAACCCCCATGAGCCGCGCGTTGTGGCTGTCCTGCAGGTAGCCGCAGAGAATGCCGTCCTCGATGAGCACATTGCGCTGGGTGGCATTGCCCTCATCATCCACATGGAGCGATCCACGACGGTCGGCGAGTGTGCCGTCGTCGATGACCGTGACCCCGGGGGCGGCCACCCGTTGGCCCAGACGACCAGCAAAGGCAGAGGAGCCCTTGCGGTTGAAGTCTCCCTCCAGGCCATGGCCAACCGCCTCATGCAAGAGCACACCGGGCCAGCCGGATCCCAGCACCACCGGCATCACCCCGGCCGGGGCAGGCCTTGCCTCGAGGTTGACGAGGGCCTGACGAACCGCCTCCTTGGCATGCCTTTCGATTTGATCGGGCGTAAAGCTCAGCAGGCTCGTCCGCCCCCCTCCTCCGCTCGAGCCCTGCTCACGGCGACCATTTGATTCCACAATCACCGTCACCGAGAGCCGAACCAGAGGGCGCACATCCGCTGCGAGTCGACCGTCCGAGCGGAAGACCAGCACCACATCGTGCTCGCCCGCCAGGGAGGCCATCACCTGAGAGACCCTGGGATCTTGTCTGCGGGCAATCCGCTCAACCTCCATGAGCAGATCAACCTTCTGCTGGGCCGTGAGAACACTGAGCGGATCGTCTGCGCCATAGAGGGGCGCCTGTCCGGAGGGTGTAAACACCTCTCGGCCCCGAACCAGTCGATCGCGCTGTTCTCCCACACGCACCTTGGCCTTGCTCCCTCCGGAACGGGCGATGCTGCGCGTGGTGTGTGCGGCCTCCATCAGGGCCTGGGGGCTGAGGGTGTCGCTGTAGGCAAAGGCCGTCTTCTCGCCCGCGATCGCTCGCACGCCAACGCCCTGGTCGAGCGCATAGCTGCCCGACTTCACCAGGCCCTCATCCAGGCTCCAGGCCTCAGAGCGCGTGAGCTGGAAGTAGAGGTCGGCGTAGTCAACCCGGTGGGCAAAAATCTCTGCCACGGCCTGATGCAGGTGCTGCTCGGTGAGTCCATGCGGCTCGAGCAGGAGTCGGTGGGCGGTGGAGAGCGAGACGATAGCGGCGTCAGAGGGCGTCATGGCAGCGAGACGATCTGGTGTTGAAGAGCAGGCAAGTTTAGGCGAACCTGACGCGTCTGGGCAGATTCCATCTCTGCGAGGACCAGGCCCTCTCCCTCCGGCAGCTGAGCGACCACCGTTCCCCAGGGGTCGATCACCATCGAATGGCCCCAGGTGCGCCGGCCGTTTTCATGGACGCCCCCCTGAGCGCTCGCCACCAGCCAGCACTGGTTCTCGATGGCACGGGCACGGAGCAAGACCTCCCAATGGGCCTTGCCGGTGGGGTAGGTGAAGGCGGCAGAGACGATGATGAGGTCGAGGGGTGCAGCGCGCCCGAGGGCCCGGTAGAACTCCGGAAACCGGATGTCATAGCAGACCGAGAGCGCCGTGCGGCCGGCCACGGTCTCACAGGCCTCTGGCGCGCCGCCTGGGCACAGGGTGCGGGCCTCGTCGTACCGCTCCTCACCATTGTCAAAGGCAAACAGGTGGAGCTTGTTGTACTGGGCGACCCAGCTGCCCTGCGGTGAAAAGACCTGCATGGTGTTGAAGACTCGCTGAGGCTCTGGGCTCTGAACAGGCAGCGTCCCCCCGACCACCCAGATGCCGGAGTCGCTCGCGGCCTGCGCGAGCGCAGCCTGGATGGGCTGAGTCTGGGGATCCAGGGGGCCGCCTCGCCAGATGGGCTCGGCGATGGCGAGCTTATCGGTGTCTCGATGGCCCATGAGGCAGAAATATTCCGGCAGCACCACCAGCTCGGCCCCCTCAGAGGCGGCCCGGGCCACCCAATGCCGCATGCGGGCGAGATTCTCCTCAGGCGATGCGCCAGAGACCATCTGAACGGAAGCGATGCGGGTCATGGCTGTTTTGTCTCCGACCGGGGAATCTCCTTCACGACTGGATTATCCCAAGGCCCCGTGAGCGCGTACTCATACGCGAGGATCTCTCGAAGCGGGTCGCGAAGCACAAACTGAGCGAGGAAGCTGCCCAGTCCGATGGCTGGATTCACCAGTGCATAGCCGAGCGAGGCGAGGCCCGCGTTGAGTTCAGGAAGCACCAGGACCCGGATGTTTTGAGTCTCGTCCACCAGACTGGCCGACCCCTCAATAAAGACCGAGGCCTGAACCCCCACGATGCGAAGGTTCTGCGTCTGGGCCAGGCCTTGGTTGAGCTGGAGATCGCCACGGACACGCTCAAAGCTAAAGCCGTCCGAGAAGATGTCGCGAAAGTCGAGCGTCATGCGCTTGGGCAGGGACTGCAGATTGAGCACGCTGATGAGCTTCGCCAGCCCAGGGTCGGCCTTCATGAAACGCCCGGATTCAAAGTCCAGTGCGAGCTTTCCGCGCAGTGCGCGAAGACGAAAATCAATGGGCGAGCCATCCCAGGCCAGGGCCCCCTGAATCGATCCTGGTGTCTCCTTGATGAGTCCCGGGTAGCCCATCCGGGCCAAGAGCCCCTCCCCCTTTCTCACCTTGAGGGTGAGGTCCAGCGTGGTCTCGGATGCCCCGGCCACTCCGGGCTTGGCCGCCCAGCGGCCGGTGCCCGTGAGCTCAGCCTCAGGATTTTCAAGGCTCACCCGGGAGATCTCCCAGCTGTTGTCCTGCGGCCGGGGGGCCGCATCGATCACCAGCCGACCCAGTGCCGTCTTGCCCCGACGAAAGTCCTCTGCGACCAGGTCAAGGCTGGGCCAGCGCTGCCCCTCCTGCAGGGCCGACAAGGTGCCGCCTCCCGAATCCTCGGTGGTGTCGGATGACAGCCACAGCCTGCTGAGCCTCGCCACCAGGGCGCCCCGCGACCCTTGAGTGGACGCCTGACTGGTTGGCCGCCAGATGAGCTGCCCAGCGGCCTCTCTCGCATCGAGTGCCAGCACCCACTGGCCAGGCTGCTGCACTGCCTTGAGCGTTCCCCTGGAGAAGGCCTGTTGGCCGAGGGTGAACTGGTCGGCCTGCACCTGGACTGCCCGCAGGAAAGGATCGGGCCGAGGCGCGCGCGCAGCCCCACCGGCTGGCATCGGGGCGCTGAGCCGATCCTCAATGGCCCCAATCCATTCGGCCAGTGGCAGTGAGGATGCCTTGGCCTGGATCACCAGGCCGCGATCAGTGGGCAAGGAGGCCGGAGTGTTTAGGCCGAGCGCAGCCCGCCGGGTGGCCGCCCCCCCGCGTCCCTTTCGCTCAAACTGAAGGCTCAGGCGCTGCCCTGTGGTCGACATCGAGACCTGTTCGGACCGCTCCTCTCCATTGCGCTGACGATCAAGGGTCAGCGCCAGGCCCCACGCCTCATCGGCCGACTTTCGCATCGGCACCGGCAGCGCAAAGGACAGACCGCGGAGCGAGGACTGCAGCTGCAGCTGCAGACGGCTCCTCGCAATCTGTAGCCTCAAGGCATAGCTGCTCTGGCCCTGGAGCACGCCATAGAGGGGAATCTCCAGTGCATCCCGCATCCACCGCTCCAGGTCGGGCCCGCGGAAATCCCCCTGCACCGTAAGCTGCTGACGGGTGTCTCCGAGGGAGAGGCTCACAGGCCCGCCCAGGGCACGGCCCTTGACCCCAAGCGCGAGGAGCCCCTGTTCGTCAAACCGAAGACGGCCATTCAGGGCCGAGAGCTCGGGCACGCCGGCCAGTGCGAGGGTGGACTTATCGAAGGCAAGGTCACCCTTCACGGTGGTGAGGTCGGGGCGATTGAGATCGATCACCAGCGCAAGGCTGAGCTCGGCCCGCCCGTTTCCCTCGGCCCCCTCGGTGAGGCCCCCCAGCATCCTGAGCACGGGCGAGTCATTCACGGTGGCAAGGATGGCGCGCAGCGGCGCATCAAACCGCCCGGCGATCTCCAGCTTGGGCTGACGGTCATCCAGATGCGGGATTCGGCCCACCACGTCAAAGAGTGGGGCCTCACCCATTCGCGCACGGGCTGCCCGAACGGAGAGGGCGGGGCCGTCAAACCCGACATCGATCTGCGGGGCACGAATCAGCGGCCACTCAGGCGCGACATTCAAGGCGGCATCCAGCAGGCTGAGCTGGGCATCGAAGCGGCCCGCACCCGTGCGTCGATCAAATGGGAACTCGGCCACCTGCCCGGCGAGCTGGAACTGTCCAGACACGGCCTTCGATGCCACAAAGGCGCGGCGCATCCAGTCCCGAGCATCCCGGCCGACCGTGCTGGGCAGGTAGTAAAAGACTCGGTCTGCGCGCGCCCGCAGGACCTTGCCTTTAAAGTCAGCCTGCCCGAGCTCAGCGCCGAGCACGGCCTGGGTGCCCGAGAGCTCAGCGGCGAGGTCTGCGTTCTCGACCGCAAGACGCTGAAGAGAGATGGCAAGGCCGGTGGGAAGACCATTGGCCTGGGGGGTCCAGTCGGTGACCCTCCACTCGAGGTCGCCCTGGGCGGATGTGAAGCGAAGCGGGCCAGCGGAGAAATCTCGGGGGAGCGAGAGCTCCAATGGCCCCGGTGACAGAGAGAGCCGCCCCGCCCCTGCGCCCAGACTCACCCGCCCCGAGACCTTAGAGAGGCTACCCAGCCGGCCGAGCTGACGAACCTCCACCGCCTCTAGGTCAGCCTCCAGGCTCAGGCGCTTGAGGTGCTCCGATACCGAGTAGTCGCCTGCCCGGCGCAGGTCGCCCTCCCACTCGATGACGGCATTCCTGAGGCCGCCCTCCAGTGCAGTCTCCGGAGCAACCCAGTCCAGGCGTTGGGCCAGGGGAAGCCAGGCCGAGAGGTCAAGATCGGACACCCTCAGCGAGAGCTGGTTGGGCTGAAGACGAACCCGAAGCGCCTTCAGGTCTACCGAACCAAAGGCCTCTGCGTCTCGCCAGCTGAGGCTGAGTTGGCCCACTCGCAGGGGCCCCTGCTGCGAGACCATCTCGTACCAGCCACTGGACTCTCGCTCAGTCTGACTCAGTGAGAATCCACCCAGTCTGAGCTGCCCGTCCGCGTCCCGTTCGCCCAAGAGCGCGATCCGATCAAACTCCAGGCGAGAGAACACCGGGAAGCCTTTCAACAGCGAGAGCAGGCTCGAGAGCCCGAAGCGGGCACGCACACCCTCGGCGACCAGGGTGGGGCGTCCGTCAGGGTCGGTCATCTGAACCCGCTGGATCGTGATCTGAGGCGCAAGCCAGTCGTCCCATTTGGCCTGAGCCCCCTCGGTCTGCAGTGTTAACCGGTCGCCCTTCAGGGCCGGCTCTGCCAGCGAGGACAGGGCCTCCGGGTCGTTGAGGAACCGCTCGATCTGGGGCCAGAGCCAGAAGCGCGCCGTGAGGCCGACGGTGACTGTGATGACCAGGGTGATGGCCAACAGAGCCGTGAGCGCGCGGGCAATGAGGGGTGGCATGATGGGGATTCTTGCACAGCCCCCTGCTCCGATGACCCAGGACCTTCACCCCGCCTACGAGACGGCCATCCGCCACTCTGCCTTTGCCCGGCGGGCCCTCCCCCTCCTCAGCGCGAACAGCGTCCTCTACTGCCCTGAGACGCCCGTGACCCCCGAACAGGTTCGCCTCTGGTCGGAGCAGGCCCAGGCAGTGGCACAGGAGCAGGCCAGCCCGGCCGACCAGGCCATTCGGCGGTTTCGAAATCGTTGCCTGCTGGCCATCATGGCCCGTGACCTGCATGGCCTTGCAGATCTGCATGAGAACCTCACGGGACTCTCGGCCCTGGCTGAACAGTGCGCCCAATGGGCCTACTCAGCCGCCATGGGCGAGGCGATCGAGCGCCATGGACAGCCCATCGGCCGGGGAGGAGAGCCTGTCGACCTGCTCATCGTGGGCATGGGCAAGCTCGGCGGCTCTGAACTCAATGCCTCCTCTGACATCGACCTGATCTACCTTATCCGGGAGGACGGCGAGACCACCGGACGAGCGGACGGACGAGGTCAGACCGACCTGATGAGCTTCTTTGCCAAGGTTGGACGACGAATGGCCGTGCTCCTGGAGGAGCCCACCGCGGATGGGTTTGCATTTCGAGTCGACCTCCGGCTCAGGCCCAACGGAGACTCCGGGCCCATGATCTGCAGCCTATCCATGCTGGAGGACTACCTCATCGTTCAGGGGCGCGAGTGGGAGCGGTATGCCTGGGTCAAGGCCCGCGTGGTTAATCTTCCCCTCGTGCAAAGCAGGGCCAGCTTTCTTCGAGATGTGGAGAGCCTGGAGGCCATCCGACGGCCCTTCGTCTACCGTCGTTACCTCGACTTTTCCTCCATCTCCGCCCTGCGCGATCTCCATCGACAGATTCGTGAAGAGGCCCAGCGACGAAGCCTGCATCGCGCAACCCGAGAATCTGGCGAGCGCGACGCCGTCGACCTCAAGCTGGGCCCAGGGGGCATTCGAGAGGTCGAATTTGTGGCGCAGGTCTTTCAGCTCATTCGTGGGGGCCGTGAAGAAAGCCTGCGTGCCCGCGGCACCCGTGAGGTGCTGAACACTCTCGCGGCGCAAGGGCGGCTCGACCGGCCCGAGGCAGACGCCTTACTCGCGGCCTATGGCTTCTGGCGTCGTCTTGAGCATCGACTGCAGTACGAGGAGGACCAGCAGACCCATATCCTTCCGGGTGGCTCTGCCGTCTATGCGCACATGGCTGCCGCAATGGGTCTTCCCTCGCCTGATGCCCTGGCAAGTGCCATTGACCAACACCGTCGCGTCGTCGCAGAGGCCTTTGAACGACTCTTTCACCGCGAGGGTGAGAGCCAGCGGCCGGACCAGGAGGCCGGCGCACAGCGCCCATCCGACCGGGAGAGCAGGCTCGCCCGCGTGCGCGCCCTGGCCCGGCATGAGGCTCAGGCCCTCAGTCAGCCCGAACGAGTGGAGCGCCTGCTGGGGCAGTTGATCGATGAGATCAGTGGTCGGTCAGCCTACCTCGCACTCTTTGACGAGTACCCCCAGTCGATGCGCAGACTCGCACGCGTTGCAGAAGCCTCTGAGTGGGCCATGCACTACCTGCGGCGACATCCCATCGTGATGGATGAGCTGCTTGATCGTCGCAGCCTCGAGGAGGGCTTCGACCTTGACCGCTTCGAACACGATCTGCGACGCGAGCTATCCGCCTGCAGAATCGGTGAGGAGCCAGATGTCGAGCGTCAGATGGACCTGCTTCGGGAGGCCCATCACGCCCAGCTCTTTCGCCTGCTCGTTCAAGACCTGGAGGGCCGCTGGACCGTAGAGGCACTGGCCGATCAGCTCTCGGGCCTGGCCGACCGAATGCTTCAGATCACGCTGGAGGCCGCCTGGCAGGCCACCCGCAAGCGCCACCGAGAGTCGCCAGCCTTTGCGGTCATTGCCTACGGCAAGCTCGGCGGAAAAGAGCTGGGCTATGCCTCCGACCTCGACCTCATCTTCATCCACGACGACCCCGACCCCGACGCCGCAGAGCGGTATGCCAAGCTCGCGCAGCGCATGAATGTCTGGCTCACCACCCAGACGGCCGCTGGCAGCCTCTTTGAGATCGACCTTCGGCTTCGGCCCAACGGGAACTCAGGCCTCCTGGTAACGAGTCTCCCCGGTTTCATCCGATACCAGTCTGAAGATGCCTGGACCTGGGAGCATCAGGCCCTCACACGCGCTCGATTCTGCGCAGGAGACGCAGCCATTGGGGCGGCCTTTGAGGCGGAACGTGTTCGGCTGCTGAGCCTGCCGAGAGACCCGGCCCTCCTGCTCGAGGAGGTGCTCTCCATGCGCGAGAAGATGCATGAGGGGCACCCAAACACCAGCGTCGACTTCGATATCAAGCACGACCCGGGCGGCATGGTGGACATTGAGTTCATCGTTCAGGCGCTGGTCCTGCTCCATGCCCACCAGCACCCCAGTCTCACGCAGAACCTCGGCAACATCGCACTGCTTCACGCGTCGTCCGCCCTGGGGCTGATTCCGGAGGGACTCGCCGCGACTGTGGCCGACGCCTACCGAGACTTCAGACGGCGACAGCATCGACTTCGGCTTGCAGGGTCTAGCAAGGCCCGTGTGCCCCACATCGAATGGACTTCCCAGGTTGATGCCGTTCGGAGCCTCTGGGCCATCGTATTCGACGAAGCGCCAAGGCCGCCGCGTCCACTGGCCACGCTTCATGAGGCCAGAATGAAACGGGCAAGGCCGTAGACCGCGAGGCTGGAGAGCAGGATCGTGAGGAGGCCACGCCGAGCAAGACGGGCCAGGATTGCGGTGAGCAGGGCCCAGAGGCGAGGGTCCTGGAGCGAGGAGGACGAGAATACGGCCTCCGTCGAGATCAAGGCTGGCGCCACAATGGCCGCCAAGGCCGCCATGGGAGCCATCTGCAGCGCGAAGCGCTGTGCCTCGGTGAGAGGCAGCGGTCGGTCTGTCCAGAGCGGTCCTGATCGCGTGACCAGGGTGGCCAGGCCCAGCCCCACCAATGCAGCCCAGGTCCAGGCCTCGCTCACGGGCTCACCTGCCCCGCGGACCGGATGCGGGGGCGGGCCAAGACGGCAGCCGACACACCCAGGAGAATGGAGAGAAAGAGCCCTAGGTTGAGCGGGAGCCCCCTCAGGGCGAGCGCGCTCCCCGCAGAGACCAGCACACAGAGCAGCGCCGGCCGCGACTGGATCATGGGAAGCAGCAGGGCGAGAATCGCGAGGGCAGGCAGGACCCGCAGGCCTTGCTCGCGCGGCAGATGGGACGCCAGAAAGATCCCCAGCATGGAGGCGCTCTGCCAGACCAGCCAGCAGAGCATGGCACCGGCCCGAAAATAGCGAATCACAGACGCGGAGGACCACCCCGCCTGGGCCCGCTGCGCACTGAGCACCGCCAGGATATCGGTGGTGAAGTAGCCATGAAGGAGGCGTTGCGCGCGGGGCATCAGGCTCATCCAGCGCTGCTGGCCCATGGCAAAGATGGAAAACCGAAGATTGATCACCAGTGCACTCGCCCAGATCAACGCCAGCGGAGCCCCCGCGGCCAGCAGAGGCAGCGAGGCCAACTGGGCTGCACCGGCATAGACCAACAGACTCATGCCCACCGCTAGGAGCGGGGAAAGGCCGCTCTCCACCATCGCCAGACCGGTGACCAGGCCCCATGCGGCCATGGCCAGCAGGCCGGGGGAGAGGTCGGTCAGGGCCTGGCGAGGCTCGCGGCCCAGAGGGGGCCGTGGACGGATTTCAGACATCTTCAAATGGGCTTGGATAGAATGCGAGGCATTGACTCTAACCCCTCAGGAGAAGATTTCATGTCCATGGCCGATCGCGATGGCTGGATTTGGATGGATGGCAGCTTTGTGCCATGGCGTGACGCGCAGACCCATGTCCTGACCCACACCCTGCACTACGGCATGGGCGTATTCGAGGGCGTGCGGGCCTACGAGACCCCATCGGGCTCGGCGATCTTTCGTCTCCAGGAGCACACCGAACGATTTCTGAACTCCGCCAAGATCTTCCAGATGAAGATCGGCTATGACCAGGCGACGCTGGAAGAGGCTCAGAAGGAAGTGGTTCGCCGAAACGGGCTGAAGTCGTGCTACATCCGTCCCATCGCATTTATTGGGTCAGAGCGGCTCGGCATTGCGGCGAGCTCCAACAAGACCCACGTTGCCATTGCCGCCTGGCCCTGGGGCGCCTACCTCGGCGAGGATGGTCTCACCAAGGGTATCCGCGTCAAGACCTCAAGCTTCAGCCGACACCATGTCAATGTCTCTCTGGTTCGCGCGAAGGCCTGCGGCTACTACATCAACTCCATCCTGGCCCACCAAGAGGTGGCGGCGATGGGATATGACGAGGCCCTGCTGCTCGATACCGAGGGCTATGCCTCGGAGGGAGCAGGCGAGAACCTGTTCATCATCAAAAAGGGGAAGGTCTACACGCCCGACCTGGCCTCCTGTCTCGATGGCATCACCCGCGACTCCGTGATGCAGATTGCACAGAACCTAGGCCTCACCATCATCGAAAAGCGCATCACGAGAGATGAGATCTACTGCGCGGATGAAGCCTTCTTTACAGGAACGGCTGCTGAGGTCACGCCCATCCGCGAGCTCGATGACCGGACCATCGGCCTGGGCTCGCGTGGTCCGATTACCGAGCAGATTCAGCGTCAATTCTTTGATGCCGTGAGTGGCAAGACTTCGCAGTACAGCCACTGGCTCGCGCCACTCTGAGGAGGCCCTATGTCAGCAACCACAACTCCGCAGGCGACGGTTGAGCTCCAGGCCCATGAGCTCCCAGCGGCCTGCCCCAACCCGCGCATGCCGCTCTGGAGCAGCCACCCCAAGGTCTTTCTCGACCTCAGTCATGGCTCGGCCAAGTGCCCCTATTGTGGAACCCAGTACCAGCTCGCAGCCGGCGTTCAGGCGCACGGGCACTGAGGATTGGGGCACCACGATTTCATCCTGACGCTCGCCTGCCCTGACGCCAAGGGGGTGGTGTTCCGGGTGTCGCAGTTCTTGTTTGAACGCGGCTGCAATATCCTCGACTCCGCCCAGTTCGGAGACGAGGACACGGGGCTCTTCTTCATGCGGGTGCACTTCGATGCCCCGACTCAAGACTCAGAAGGCGCGCTCACCGAGTCCTTCTCGGCCATCGCAGGTGCGCTGTCCATGCGCTATGAGATTCAGCCCCGGGCGCGGCGAACTCGAACTCTGGTGCTGGTCTCCAAGGCCGGGCACTGCCTCAATGACCTTCTCTTCCGGGTGAGTAATGGGCTGCTGCCCATCGACCTCGTAGGGGTCGCCTCCAACCACCTCGATCTTGCGCCTCTCTGTGAGCACCACGGAGTGCCCTTTCATTTCCATCCCATTGAAAACCAGGATAAGCAGGCCCAAGAGCAGGCCTTGATGGCCCTGGCAGACACCTCGGGCGCCAACCTCATCGTCCTCGCGCGTTATATGCAGATTCTGTCTCCTGCGCTCTGTTCGGCGTGGAGCGGAAGGGCGATCAACATCCACCACTCGTTTCTGCCCAGCTTCAAAGGCGCCCGCCCCTATCACCAGGCCTACCAGCGGGGCGTGAAGATCATAGGAGCAACCGCACACTACGTGACGACCGATCTCGATGAGGGGCCGATCATTGAGCAGGACATCGAGCGTGTAGACCACACCCTCAGCGCAGCAGCGCTCACCGCGATTGGTGCCGACATTGAGTCGAGGGTTCTCGCGCGTGCAGTGCTGTGGCACGCCGAGCGACGCGTGCTGGTCAACGGTCCGAAGACCGTTGTTTTCCGCTAGGGTCTTGCGCCTTTAGGGTCGCACGAAAAGTGGCGAGCCGCGCGTCCATCTGAGAGAGCGACTGAAAGTCGGCGCCCTGTTCACGGCGGGCCAGATTAATCTGCTCAATCGCAGCCCCGTAGGCCCCCACGAGGGCATAAGACTCAGCCGTTGCCCAGTGGGCCATCGCTGGCCGCTGATCGGCCGCATAGGCCCGCGCCAGCAGTTTCCAGATCTCGGCATCGCTGGGCCAGCGACGCGCCATCTGAGTGAGCAGCACTGTGGCCTCGCCGGACTGTTGAAGCCGCAGCATCGCCTCTGCCTTCTGCCGGGCCATGGCCCGCGCGCTGACGGTGAGTGACCAGTCGCCCATGGCGGTGTCTGCGAGCGCAACCACACGGCCATACTGGCCCTGTTCAAACTCGATCGCCTGCTCGAGTCTTGTGAGCAGCGGTGCTGCAAGCGCGGCATCAGCGGTTCCCACGAGTACGAGGCGCGCCCGTTGCAAGGCTGTGCGCGCCTGCTCGGGGTCCTTCAGTGCAAGCGAGGCCCAGGCCTGCCCATACCAGGCAATAGCCTGATCGCGCGCGGTGACGGCCAGGAGAAGCTCGTCAGCAAGCCGTGCTCGAATGCTTCGACTTCGATCGAGATCACGCCCGGACTGGGCAAGCAGTCGCGCCCGAATGAGTCGAAACTCCAAGGAGTCGGTGGATGGACTCACCCCACCGCGCTTTCCCATGAGCGACTCCGCCTGGCTCCACCTGAGCTGCGCCTCGGAGAGCCGCTCTGACGAGAGGGGATGGCTGCGCAGCCAGACTGGTGCGCTGTCGTCATAGAAGCGCCCCGCCTGGGAGAGCTTCTCGAACAGGGATGACATGGCGGAGGGGTCGAATCCTGAGGCCTGCATCAGGCTAAATCCCAGCCGGTCGGCCTCACGCTCAGCGTCGCGTGAGAACGAGAGCTGACTGCGCAGGGCGAGCGTTTCTCCGAGTGTCATGAGCCCGATCGCAGCGTCTGCGCTCTGGCTCGCGGCGGCTGCAGCAAGGATCGCCGTGGCCAGAAAGACCGCCATGGACTGCCTGGACTGCCCCATCTGGCGGGCGATGTGACGCTGGGTGACGTGGGCAATCTCGTGCGCCATGACAGACATGAGCTCGGCCTCACTGGCCGCTCGAGTGATCAGGCCGGTGTGAACGCCAATCCAGCCTCCGGGCAAGGCAAATGCATTGATGCTGTCCTCACGGACCCAGAAGAATCGAAAGTCTTCAGGCTTCAGGCTACTGGCGAGAAGATCGCCCCGGGCCGCCGCCGCATGCACCAGCCGACTGGCCTGCGCGGTGAGGTAGTCGGTGGCCTCGGGATCATCATGGACCAGCCCTGCAGCCTGAATCTGGGAGAAGACCTGCTCGCCGAGACGGCGCTCGGCAGCCGGGCTGAGCTCATCAACCGCAGCCTCACCGAGGGCTGGAAGGCTGGCGGTGACTTCACTGAGTGGGCGCGGAGGCCGAGGCTCATCGGCCCACACTGGCCTCATCCCAGTCGCCAGCACCGCTATGATGAGCGCATGACACAAGAACTGAATCATTTTGATGCGGCGGGTCGGGCCCATATGGTGGATGTGTCCTCCAAGTCTGACACGACTCGCGAGGCAACCGCCACGGGCGTGATCGAGATGAGACCGGAGACCCTTGAAAAGATTCAATCGGGTACTGCCGACAAGGGCGACGTGCTGGGCATTGCCCGAATCGCTGCCATTCAAGCCGCCAAGAAGACCAGCGAACTGATCCCGCTCTGTCACCCACTTCCCCTTACCAGCGTCTCGGTTCGTTTCGAGACGGAGCAAGAACCTCCGGCGGTGCGGTGCTGGGCGACGGTGGGCGTGACCGGCAAAACCGGCGTCGAGATGGAGGCGCTCACCGCAGTCCAGATCGCCCTGCTCACCATCTATGACATGGTGAAGGCGGTCGACCGGGGCATGGTGATCCGAGAGGTGATGCTGCTGGAAAAACTCGGTGGCAAGTCGGGCCACTGGCAGGCTAGAACAGAACCGCAGCCAATCCCAGGAAGATAAAGAAGCCCATCGAGTCGGTGGTGAAGGTGAGCAGTACCGACGACCCAAGGGCGGGGTCGCGGCCGATGGACCGAAGCGTCAGCGGCACGGCAAGGGCGATGATGGAGGCAATCAGGAGGTTCAGGACGATGGCCATCATCATGGTGAGGCCCAGGAGTTCAGCCTGCGCGCTGCCCATATAGAGGAGCCAGGCAAAGGCGCCCGCAATCGACCCCCAGACGGCGCCGTTGAGCAGTGCGATCGAGAGCTCCTTCATGAAGAGGCGACGCACGGTATCGGCTGTCACCTGCCCCAGTGCGAGCGATCGAATGAAGAGGGTCATGGTCTGGTTGCCCGAATTGCCCGCAATGCCCGCCACAATGGGCATCAGAGCAGCAAGCGCTACCACGCGCTCGATCACCCCCTCAAACGCGCCAATCACACTCGAGGCAAAAAAGGCGGTGCAGAGGTTCACCCCCAGCCAGAGCCATCGATTGCGAGCAGAATCCCAGACCGAGGAGAAGATGTCCTCTTCCTCACGAAGACCCGCCTGCGCCAGCACATCGGAGTCAATGTCCTCACGAATCACGTCAACCGCCTCGGACACCGTAAGCCGCCCAATCAGCCGGCCCGCCGCATCCACCACTGGGGCCGAGACCAGGTCGTAGCGCTGAAAGGCCTGGGCTGCATCCAGCGCTGACTCCGTGGCCAAGAGCGTCACCGGGTCATGTCGCATCACATCACCCACCTGTTGGTCCGGTTCATGGACCAGGAGGCTTCCGATCGACAGTGCACCTTTGAGCACGTCCTTGCGGTCGACCACAAAGATCTGGTCGGTGTGATCTGGAAGCTCATCGAACCGGCGCAGATACCGCAGCACCACCTCAAGGGTTACATCATCGCGAATGGTGACCATGTCAAAGTCCATGCGCGCGCCGACACTCTCGGCGTCGTAGGACATGGCCGCGCGCAGCTGCTCGCGCTCTTCGTGCGTCAGTCCCTGTCGGATGCGGTCTACCACTCCACTGGCGAGGAAGGGTGCCAGCTCTGCGAGTTCGTCTGCGTCAAGGGCCTGGCCAACCCGAACCTGAGCTTCAAAGCTCATGCCCTCAACCAGGGCCTCTCGCACCGGGTCCCCGAGTTCGAGCAAGACCTCGCCTGCCGTCGCCTCGGGCACCAGCGGCCAGACCAGGGCTCGCTGCTCGGGCGGCAGGCCCTCCAAGACATAGGCCACATCCGCCACATGGAGCTCTCGAATCCGTGGTTCGAGAAGCGCTGCATGCTGTTTGGCGGTGAGGGCCTCTAGAAGGCCTCGCCTGGAGGGCTCTCCTGCGATCTGTTCGCGATGGACCAGCTCGCTCTCCACCTCAAACCGGTGCAGCATGGACTGGATATCCGAGAGCGCTCGCTGGGCGGCCTCAGGTTCCTGGCGAGCGACGGTGGACTCAGTCATGGGATTGGAGTTGGGCACGCAGGCCTGCGAGGACAGTTTCACTATCGGGGCGCACACCCCGCCAAAGAGCAAAGGCCTCCGCAGCCTGCTCCACCAGCATGCCCAAGCCGTCCACAGCCTGCGCCACGCCAGCGGCCTGCGCCTGACGCATGAATGAGGTGGGCTCCGGCCCGTACATCATATCGACAACCAGGCGTGTCGACGACCAGAGGGCCTGACCGATGTCGATCGCCTCGCCCTGCAGGCTTGAGGCGGTAGCATTGATGATCAGGTCGGGCAGGGGGTCGACGCTTGGCTGGGGCGAGGCAAGCTGGTCGAGGGCAAGCGCGCGGACCAGAGGCCCCATGCGCTGGGCCACCGCCTCTGCCTTCTCGAGGGTGCGATTGGCCAACAGGATCTGACGCACCCCAGCAGCCAGCAAGGGCCCGATGACCCCCTGGGCTGCGCCTCCCGCCCCCAGCAGCAAGACCACCCGACCCCGAAGGCCCTCTTCGCCCAGGTGCCGCTGCAGGTCTGCCACCAGCCCGCGGCCGTCGGTGTTATCGGCGGACCAGCCTGAGGGACCAGCGATCAGGGTGTTAACCGACTGCGCCTGTTCGGCTGCAGCGGATACGGCCCAGCCTCGTGCGATGCAGAGTGCGAAGGCCTCCTCCTTCAGCGGCACTGTGAGGTTCAGGCCGCGATAGCCGCTGGCCAGGAGCCCATCCAGCTGATCGGCCAGGGATGCCCTGGGCACCTGAATGGCCTCGTACTGAATCAACTGGTCGGTCTGCTCCGCAAACATCGCATGAATGACGGGTGACCGGCTGTGCGAGATGGGATCGCCCAGCACGGCGTAGCGGTCAGGCTCTTGACGGGACACCACCGCAATCCCTCTGAGCTCACAGTCAATCTGCAGGCCGTCCATGCTGCGGACTTCGGCGAGGACCTCCGTGCCCGGGGGCTGCACGCCGAGCTGGGCCATGCGCCCTGTGATGGGCATCTGCCTGAATCGGTAGACATACTCCGACCGGGTGGCCACCAGCGTCTGCTCGATGTGAGGGCCCTCGGGCGGAACCGACCAGAATTCTCCAGACATCCCATGCTGTAGGCCGAGCCAACGCAGAGACCAATAGCGCTCCAGGCTGGTCTGAAACTGCGCGTACTGGTCGTAGCTGGCATCGAAGTGGGCAATGTCAGCGAAGAGGGCTGCGTCCCCCTCCTTGAAGACGGGACGGCCCTGTCCCAGCAGGGACAGCAGCTGCCACTGATTGACGAGGTCTGCATACCGGCGCAGGGGCGAGGTGGACCATGCATAGTGGCTTACGCCCAGGCCCTGATGCGGCCCTGGTCCGGACTGCATGCGCACTCGGCCCATGGACTGGACTCGGTAGAACCCAGGCAGCTGCCCCAGTGCGAGTCGCTGACCCCAGCTCACATTGGTAAAGATCATCCATTCGGAGACCAGCAGGTCGACCGCAGACCCTCGGGTTCGCAGAGAGACCTCTGGCCTTCCGCGCCCCACTCGGCGTGCGTCCGCAGAGTCATCCTCCCACTGGACGGTGACATTGAAGTCCACTCGGCCGCTGGGCTCGGGTCGGCCACGAACGGCCTCGCGCTCCGCTCGCAAGGCCTGGGCCGCTGCAAGGAGAATGCGGAGCCCCTCCCAGGGGGGAGGCTCGGTGGCATTCGGCTCAAGTGTCGCCTCCCAAGCCCCCAGCCGGAGATTGCGCGCGACATAGGCCTGTTCGAGCCGGGTCACTGGCATCGACCTCACCCCATCCGCACCGATATCCACATAGAGGCTCACCACGGGGACCCACTGGCCCTCGTCAAGCGAGGCGAGCGCGACCAGTCCATCAGGAAGCATGGTGAATTTCTCACCGGGGAAATAGACGGTGGAGGCGCGGTCTCGGGCGGCCTGGGCGAGAGGCGCATCCGGGGGAATCAGCAGTCCAGGTGCGGCGATGTGGACCCCGATGCGATGGCCCTGCTCCAGGGCCTCCACTGAAAAGCCGTCATCGATCTCGGTGGTGGAGGCATCGTCGATCGAATAGACCTGTGCACTGGCCTTGGGCAGCTTGTCGAGCCATGCCGACCGTAGGGCCTGAGCCCCTTCCGCCTGCTCGGGCGTCCATGGGAGTGCCTCGGGCTGCCCAAACTGGGTCTTCAGAAAGACGGCCCGATGGTAGGCATAGGCCGAGGGCAAGGCACCTCGCTCCAGCAGCAGTCGCTCCGGACTGAGGCCCAGCTGATGGGCCGCCGCCTCCAGCGCCTTCACTTCGATGGACTGCCGATCGGGCGAGATCAAGGCACTGAGTGGATGGTGCAGATAGCAGTCGGGGCAGTCGCCGGCCACGAGGGCCTCGGTGAGTGCGGCCTGAGCCTGCGCCAGCCGCTGCTTCTTCTCTACGGCCGCGAGCGCTGCCTTCACCTGCTCCTCGGGCGCCGCGCGAAAGACTCCCTTTCCTCGGCGCTGAAAATAGATGGGTGAGGCCTGGAGCGCGAGCAGCAGCCCAGCAAGGTCTTGCGGGCGTCCCGAGGGCCCAAACACCTCTGCGCCAAACGACTCGCATCGAAACTCATCGGGAGGCGCGCAGGACCATAGGAAGTCGGCGTCAAGGCCGGCGGCCACCGACTCCGCCTCCTCCAGGAAGGCCTCCAGGCTCTCCGCACGAAAGTCGAGGAGCACCTGGGCGGTCTTTACCTTCAGGCGGCGGCCGGTGCCGAGTTCAAGCTGAAGACTGGCAGGGCTTCGCTCTCGAACCCAGCCGGGCTTCAGGCTGCCGGACTCCTCGAAGAGGACGGCCTCAGGCACGCGCCAGTTCCTCGAGCAGCTGTCCATGCAGCCCGCCAAAGCTGCCATTGCTCATCACCAGGATGTGGTCCCCGGGCCGCGCGGCGGTGGCCACGGCGCGGGTGAGCGACGAGAGATCGTGGAAGACCTGGGCGCGATCACCCATGGGAGCCAAGGCCTCCTCTAGCGACCAGTCCAGCCCACCGGCGTATCCGACCACCTGATCCGCATCGACCAGGGCTGGCGCAAGCTGGGCCCGCATGGTGCCTAGCTTCATGGTGTTGGAGCGGGGCTCAAACACGGCGATCAGCCGCTCATCGGGGCCCAGCGTGCGTCGAAGCCCCTCCACGGTGGTCCGGATGGCTGTGGGGTGATGGGCGAAATCGTCATAGACCTTCACGCCCCGGACTTCTCCTCTCAGCTGCATGCGACGCTTCACGCCTTTGAAGGCGCTCAGTGCCGAGAGGGCTTGGTCTGCGTCGACTCCATAGGCCTCTGCGGCCTGAAGGGCTGCCAGCAGGTTCTCCCGATTGTGCTGGCCGAGAAGCGGGCTCTCTACCCACCGCCGGCGGCCATCTCCGTGAAGGATCTCAAACCGACCGTCTGCCGCATCGCTCGACCGAGCCAGAGACCAGCCGGCTGTGACGCCGTCGGCCCAGGCCGGCCCATTAAACGCATGGACCCGGCTCCAGTGCCCTCGCTGCATCACCCGAAGCAGAGCGCTCTGGTCGGCGTTTACCACCAGGTGTGCCTCTGAGGCCAGGGTGCGCACCCAATGATGGAACTGAGTCTCGATGGCCTCGAGGCTGGCGAAGATATCGGCGTGGTCGAACTCCAGATTGTTGAGTACGGCGACCCCCGCCCTGAGATGGATGAACTTGGACCGCTTGTCAAAGAAGGCGGTGTCGTACTCATCGGCCTCGACGACAAAGGGGCCCCCCTCCCGACCCAGGCGCGCCGACACGCCGAAGTTCTCGGGCACTCCCCCAATCAGGAATCCCGGCTCAAGCCCTGCATGCTCGAGGATCCAGGCCAGCAGCGAGCTGGTCGTCGTCTTTCCGTGGGTTCCGGCCACCGCAAGAACACGATAGCGCGGCAGGAGGTGCTCGGCCATCCACTGGGGCCCTGACACCAGACGATCTCCGCGATTGAGCAGCGCTTCAATCAGCGCAAGCCCCCGTCGAGCCACATTTCCGACGACCCAGAGGTCGGGATTGAGCCTGAGCTGGTCCTCAGAAAAGCCCTCCACAATGTCGATCCCTGCGGCCCTCAGCTGATCGCTCATGGGCGGGTAGACATTCGCATCGCAGCCTGTCACGCGATGGCCTTGGGCGGCCGCCAGCTGAGCCAGACTGCCCATGTAGGTGCCACAGATTCCGATGATGTGTAGGTGCATGGCGCATTGTAGCCACGGGCATAATGCAGCTCATGTCTACGCTCAGAGCAGAAGTGGCCAGCCTCGCCGCCCAGTGGATCGCCGATGACGGGCTGGACTACCAGACTGCGAAGCTCAAAGCCCTGCAGCGGATCACGGGTGCGCGGGGTGGGCGTGGTCGCGAGGACCTCCCCACCAACGAGGAGGTGGAGGCGGCAGTTCGTGAGCACCTCCAGCTCTATTACCCGGACGATCAGCCCAAGCGCCTTCGGGCCCTGCGGGCGTCCGCCGCGCGGCTCATGGCCCTACTGGACGACTTCTCGCCCTGGCTGATGGGTGCCGCCGCCAATGGAACCGCCACCGAACACAGCGGCATCCACCTCGAGTGCGTGGCCGATAGCGCCAAAGAACTGGGCATTCTGCTGCTCAACCAGGGGCTCGCCTCAGAGGCGAGCTGCATCGAGGGCCCAGGGGGTGCTCGAGAGGCCCTTGAGCTGCTCTGGGAGGGCGAGCCCACCTGTATCGGCATTGTCCAACGCGCACAGGGCCTGCGCGCTCGCGGTGGGCTCTCGCTCTCCGACCTCCAACCACTCCTTGAACCGGACCGTCCATGACTGAACTCACCCCCCCCACCCGCCCACGACGCGCATTCCTCTGGCCAACGCTCCTCATCGTCGCCCTCCTCGCAGGTATCGCCGCGGGCGTGTGGCGCTATGCCCCCGACCCTGCGCCCCGAGCCGACTGGTTTTTCCTCCTGGATGCGCCCAACAGCCAGGGCCAGACCGAGCAACTGGGCAAGCATCGCGGTCTCCTCACGGTGGTCAACTTCTGGGCCACCTGGTGCCCCCCCTGCATCGAGGAAATGCCTGAACTCTCTCAATTCCACAGCGAACTTTCAGCAAGTGGCGTCAAAGTGATCGGTATTGCGGTAGACTCCCCTTCCAGCGTTCGGGAATTCCTGGCCGCCCGTCCGGTGTCTTATCCCAGCTTCACCCTGGGGGCCTCCGGCAGCGAACTCGCTCGAAAGCTTGGCGCACCAGCAGATGCCCTGCCCTACACCGCACTCATCACCGAAAAGGGAGAGGTGGTAAAACAAAAAATGGGTAAAATAACGGGAGAAGAGCTCAGAAAATGGGTGAATGAGCTCAAATAGGGAACAATGTCAAAAAATCTTCAGATCTGGGTGCTCCACGGCCCAAACCTCAACCGACTGGGCCTTCGAGAGCCGGCCATCTACGGCCAGACCACGCTAGAGGAGATCAATGCCCGGCTCATCGCCCTCGGTGCTCAGCACCAGGCCCAGGTGGAGGCGTTTCAGTCGAACCATGAGGGAGAGTTGATTGACCGTGTTCATCAGGCCGCCGACCGGCATATCGATGGCATCCTGATCAATCCCGGCGCCTTTACCCACACCAGTGTGGCCCTGCGCGATGCCTTCGCTGCCGTGGCCCTGCCCTTCATCGAAGTGCACATCAGCAACGTCTTTCGTCGTGAACCCTTTCGGCACCACTCGTACTTCTCAGACCTCGCCCTCGGGGTGATCTGCGGGCTCGGGCCCTTTGGCTATGAGGCTGGGCTGCAGAGCCTGCTTCACACCCTCAACCCCTCTCAAAAGGACTAAGGCAGCATGGACCTTCGCAAACTCAAGACGCTCATCGACCTCGTGGCGGAGTCGAGTATTTCCGAACTCGAGATCACCGAGGGCGAGGGCAAGGTGCGAATCGTGAAGGCCAGCGCACCGGTCGCCCCCATGGCGCCCATGCCCATGGCCGCAGTGGTCGCCGCGCCCGCCCCTGCTGCAACGCCGGTTGCGCCTGCCGCAGCAGGGCCTGTCTCCGCCCCCGCGCCGGAGGCTGTCGAATCGCCCGTGGCCTCCGGCCACCGGCTCACCTCACCCATGGTCGGAACCTTCTATCGGGCATCCTCCCCCGGTGGCGCTCCCTTTGTGTCACTCGGCGACACAGTGACCGAGGGCCAGACCCTCTGCGTCATTGAGGCCATGAAGCTCATGAATGAGATTCCCGCAGACCGCGCTGGCGTGGTGAAGGAGATCCTGGCCGAGAACGGACAGGCTGTGGAGTTTGGTCAGACACTCTTTGTGATCGGCTAAGCCTATGCCCTTGTTTGAGAAAGTCTTAATCGCCAACCGCGGCGAGATCGCCCTGCGGATCCAGCGGGCCTGCCGAGAGCTCGGAATCAAAACGGTGGTCGTTCACTCCACGGCGGACACGGAGGCGAAGTACGTCAAACTGGCCGACGAGTCGGTCTGTATCGGCCCACCCCCGTCCCGCGAGAGCTATCTGAATGTCCCCGCCATCATTGCTGCGGCCGAGGTCACCGACGCAGAGGCCATCCACCCCGGCTACGGATTTCTTTCGGAGAACGCCGACTTTGCAGAACGGGTTGAGCACAGTGGCTTTCAGTTCATTGGGCCCTCGCCCGACGTGATTCGAATGATGGGAGACAAGGTGGCGGCCAAGAAGGCCATGATTGCCGCCGGGGTTCCCTGCGTGCCAGGCTCCGAGGGGGCTCTGAGTGACGATCCCAAGGAGATCGTCAAGACCGCCCGAGCCATCGGCTATCCCGTCATCATCAAGGCCGCTGGCGGCGGTGGCGGGCGAGGCATGCGGGTGGTCCACACCGAGGCCGCTCTGATCAATGCGGTAAATACCACCCGCGCGGAGGCGGCCGCAGCCTTCAACAATCCCGAGGTCTATATGGAGAAATTCCTAGAGAACCCTCGGCATATTGAGGTGCAGATCCTCGCGGACCAGCATGGCAATGTGATTCACCTCGGCGAGCGCGACTGCTCCATGCAGCGACGCCATCAGAAGGTTCTCGAGGAGGCCCCAGCTCCCCACCTCACGCCGCGGCAGCGAGACAAGATTGGGGCGCGCTGCGCCGAGGCCTGTAAGCGGATTGGGTATCGCGGAGCCGGAACAATCGAGTTCCTGTTTGAGAACGACGAGTTCTACTTCATCGAAATGAACACCCGAGTTCAGGTTGAGCATCCCGTGACGGAGCTCATCACCGGGATCGATATTGTTCAGGAACAGATTCGAGTCGCCTCGGGCGAGCGTCTGCGCTGGCGCCAGCGGGATGTGAGCTTTAAGGGTCATGCCATCGAGTGCCGCATCAACGCCGAAGATCCGTTTAAGTTCACGCCCTCGCCTGGCAGGATCACCACCTGGCACACCCCAGGAGGGCCCGGGGTTCGGGTGGACTCACATGCTTTTAGCGGCTATGTGGTTCCTCCCCATTACGACTCGATGATTGGCAAGCTCATCTGCTACGGCGACACCCGAGAACAGGCGATTGCTCGCATGGGGATTGCGCTGTCTGAAATGGCCGTCGAAGGGATCACCACCAACATCCCGCTTCATCGGATCATCGTTCGGGATTCCCACTTCATGGATGGCGGAACCTCGATCCATTACCTCGAGCACATGCTCGCAGCCCGAAGTCGCTAGCGCAGGCAGATGGCGGCGGTCCAGTCCCTGAGGTTTGAGTGTGCCCCGCCCGGGGATTCGCAGACCCAGGCGGACTGGATCGATGGGCTTACAGACCTGCTGCTGGAGGCCGGCGCGCTCACGGTGTCGGTTGAAGACCCCAACGCGGACCAGCCGGATCATGAGCGGCCTCTCTTCGGAGAGCCCGGCATGCCTCAGGACATGCAGGCCTGGCCGCTCTGCCGAGTCACGGTCTTGCTCGACACTCAGGAGAACGCAGCGAACTGGTGGGCAGAGTGGCTCTCCACGCTTGAGGAGCCCTACCAGGTCTGCCAGGCCTGCGCGATGGAGTCTCACCAGGTGGAGGACTGCGACTGGGTGAGCCAATCCCAGCGACAGTTCGCCCCCATCGTGCTGGAGGCGGTGGGCCGTCCGCTCTGGGTGGGTCCCCACTGGCATGAGCCCCCCGAGCGATTTCTCACTCCCCCCTCGCTGGTGCTGCGGATTGATCCTGGGATGGCCTTTGGTACCGGGGGCCACGCCACAACCCAGCTCTGCCTTCAGGCCCTGCAGTCTCTTGCCTCACAAGGGCCCCTCGGGCGAGTGCTCGACTACGGCTGTGGCTCAGGCATCTTGGCAATTGCCGCGGCCAGACTGGGTGCTCGTCAGGTTACCGCCATCGACATCGACCCCGTATCGGTCACTGTTGCCCAAGGAAACGTGGACCGCAACGGCGTGACGGAGCAGGTGCGATGTGCGCTTCCGGATCAACAGGACGACCACGAGCCCTTCGATCTCGTGGTGGCCAATATTCTGGCCCAGCCACTCAAGCTCCTGGCCCCGCTGCTCTGGCGTCTGGTCCGGCCGGGCGGTGGGCTCATCCTGTCTGGACTGCTCTGCCGTCAGCAAGAAGAGCTGGTCTCTGCCTATCAGCAGGCGGCCCCTGCCCGCCCCCGCCTGGCTGCCCTCGGGCGGCAAGAGGGCTGGCTGTGCCTGGGCGCCTGGCCAGCTCACCTTCCATCGCCCCCTCAATTCGGAGACCCCTCATGACCATTCAGATTAGCGGCAGCATTGCCTTTGACACCATCATGGTGTTTGACGGCGAATTCAAGGCGCACATCCTTCCTGAGCAGGTGCACATGCTCAATGTCGCCTTCCTGGTGCCCAAGATGCGACAGGAGTTTGGGGGCTGTGCCGCCAATATTGGCTATAGCCTGGCCCAGCTCGGCGGCTCGGTGCGGCTGCTCGGCGCGGTGGGACGTGATGGCCATGCCTATCTGCGTCGGCTTCGGGAGCTCTCCATCGATGTCACGGGTGTGGTGATTCGGGAGGACTGCTTCACTCCCCAGGCCTTCATCACGACAGACCTTGCAGACAACCAGATCACGGCCTTTCACCCCGGTGCCATGGCGCATGCCCATGAGACGCTTCCCGTTGCAGCCCCCGGGGGCCTAGGCATCGTGTCGCCCAACGGTCGAGACGCCATGATGGCGCATGCGGAGTCCTTCGCCCAGCTCGGAATTCCCTTCGTGTTTGACCCAGGACAGGCGATGCCTGTCTTCGACGGGCCCAGCCTTCTTGCCCTCACTCAACAGGCCAGCTGGCTCGCGCTCAATAGCTATGAGGCCGAACTCATGACCAAGGCTACGGGCCTTGCCATCGAGGCCCTGGTGGACCGCCTCCAGCCGCACCCCCAGGGGGGCGTCGTGGTGACGCTGGGGAGCCAGGGGGTTCGGATCCATAGCCGCACGGGTAAACATGAGCTTCCCGCCCTCCATGTGGACGAGGCCATCGACCCCACCGGCTGTGGTGACGCCTTTCGGGCAGGCCTTCTACACGGCCTGGAGAAGGGACTATCGCTGATAGAGGCGGCTGAGCTCGGTGTGGTGCTGGGCGGTCTGAAGGTTCAGTGTCGGGGTGGTCAGAACCATGCCGCTACACCGGAGGCCATTCGCGCGGCCTGGGCCTCCCACCATGGAAGCCGCGCCTGCCCGGTTTGAGGCTCATGGGCCGCAGGGCGGGCCTCTTGGCTGACCGAAAGCGCTAGTAGGGCAGAAGCCAGCGAATCACCTGTCGCTCCAGGGGGGCATGAAAGGCCAGTAAGACCTGGATCAGAATGAGCACGGCCAGGGGAGAGAGGTCGAGACCAGTCCCTTTCATTCGGCGCTGCAAAACCTGACGAGCTGGCCGGAGCAAAGGGGCCATGATGGCCTCTAGCACCGCCCGGAACATGGTGGCGTTCGGGCCCGCACCAAACCAACTGAACAACGCATGTGCAATCACCATCACCATCAGCGCCTGCAGGGCCCAGCCCACCATCCAGACCAGCGCCAGCGCAGCAGTGATCGGTAATGCCATCGAGGAGGGCGTAGCCTCTGGCCGTGCCAGCAGCTCAAGAGCAAGCCAGACCGCGACTGCCAGCCAGGCCACTAACAGGCCTGCAATCAGACTGGCCCAGTCCATATGTCTCCCCGCAATGAGACGACGCAGCGGAAGCACGATGGCGTTCGTCAATGAGAAGAGCGACTGACTCAGGGGATTGAGGGGGTTGAGCTTGATCCACTGCAGATAGGCTCGCAGCCAACAGGCGAGCGCGAACAAGCTCAGGAGTGTCTTGATGAGAAGCCAGAGCAGCTCGAGGACCATATCGAATCACTCCAAACCCAATAAAAACCCCGCCCGAAGGCGGGGGGAAGACATCAATCCAACCAGTTCCCTTACGGGCGGCTTCCCGTGGGGAAAGGCCAGGTGGTGGAAATGGGTGCTGCGGGTGCTGCTGCGGGCTTCTTAGCTGCAGGAGCCTTTTTAGCAGCAGGCTTCTTGGCTGCAGGAGCCTTTTTGGCTGCGGGCTTCTTAGCTGCAGGAGCCTTGGTGGCTGCGGGCTTCTTGGCTGCAGGAGCCTTTTTAGCAGCGGGCTTCTTGGCAGCAGGAGCCTTTTTGGCTGCGGGCTTCTTAGCTGCAGGCTTCTTAGCGGCAGGAGCCTTTTTGGCTGCGGGCTTCTTAGCTGCAGGCTTCTTAGCAGCGGGCTTCTTAGCTGCAGGCTTCTTAGCTGCAGGCTTCTTAGCTGCAGGCTTCTTAGCTGCGGGCTTCTTGGCTGCAGGCTTCTTAGCAGCGGGCTTCTTAGCAGCAGGCTTCTTGGCTGCGGGCTTCGCAGCAGCTTTTTTCACTTCAGGTTTGTCGACTTTCGCCTTCTTGTCCTTCTTCTTTTC
>JBEAMW010000039.1:0-52832 GCA_041165705.1 Pseudomonadota bacterium | reverse complement strand
CGCTCAAACTGGGCCGTCATTCGGGATCTCCTCCCTTACCTGCTGGCCTATCGCACGCGTATTGCGGTTGCTTTGGCAGCGCTGCTGTGTGCCAAGCTCGCCACCGTCGGGGTGCCGGTGCTGCTCAAGGCCATCGTGGACCACCTCTCCACCCCATCAACCGCGGCCATTGCCGTGCCCGCCAGCCTGGTGCTCGGTTACGCCTTGCTTCGGCTGGCCTCCACTGCATTTACAGAGGTGCGAGAGTTTGTGTTTGCCCGGGTCACCCAGGGTGCCGTTCGCGACATCTCACGCCGGGTCTTTGAGCACCTGCACAGCCTGTCCTTGCGCTTCCATCTGGACCGGCAGACGGGCGGACTCAGTCGAGATATGGAGCGGGGTGCCCGCGGTGTGGCCACCCTGGTTAACTTCACGCTCTACAGCATCCTGCCCACCGCGGTGGAGGTGCTGCTGGTCACCGCCTTTCTTGCCTGGAACTACCCGCCTGTCTTTGCACTGATCGCGCTGGGGGCCCTGGTGATTTACGCCGGATTTACGGTGCTCATCACCGAGTGGAGAACCCAGTTCAGGCGGCAGGCCAACGAGCTCGACAGCAGAGCCAACGCCAAGGCCATCGACTCCCTTATGAATTACGAGACGGTGAAGTACTTCAACAACGAGGCCTTTGAGGCCGAGCGCTACGACCAGAGCCTGCTGCGTTGGCAGGAGGCGGCGATCAAGAGCCAGGCCTCCCTGTCTCTGCTGAATGTGGGTCAGTCGAGCGTGATCGCCACTGCGGTTGGCCTCATGATCTGGCAGGCGGTGGTGCGGGTACAGGCGGGCGAGATGACCCTGGGTGATCTGGTGCTGGTCAACGCATTCATGATCCAGCTCTATCTGCCCCTCAATTTTCTCGGGGTGCTGTATCGGGAGACCAAGCAGAGCCTGACCGACATGGAGCGCCTCTTTGGCCTGCTCGGACAGTCTCGAGATGTAGAGGACCAGCCGGGCGCGCCGCCCCTTCAAATTGAGGACCGGGCAGCCTTACGGTTTGACTCGGTGGTGTTTGCCTACAACCCCGACCGCCCAATCCTGCAGGGACTGAGTTTTGAGGTGCCCGCCGGCTCTACTACGGCGATCGTTGGTGTGTCAGGCGCGGGGAAGTCGACGCTCGCGCGTCTGCTCTATCGCTTCTTTGACCCACAGAGCGGCCGACTGCTGATTGAGGGGCAGGACATCCGACAGGTGACGCAGCAGTCGCTGAGACGGAGTATTGGCATTGTGCCGCAGGACACCGTGCTCTTTAACGACACGCTGGGCTACAACATCCGGTATGGCCGCCCCGACGCAAGCGACGAGGAGCTGCTGCAGGCCGCCCACGCGGCTCACCTCACTGGTCTGCTCAAACAACTCCCCCAGGGACTGGAGACGCTGGTGGGGGAACGCGGCCTCAAACTCTCTGGCGGGGAAAAGCAGCGGGTGGCGATTGCCCGAGCGCTGCTGAAGCGGCCGAAGATCATGGTCTTTGACGAGGCCACCTCGTCACTGGATAGCGAGTCTGAGCAGGCGATCCAGCGAGAGATTCGCGAGATTGCCCAGGGCAGGACCACCCTGGTGATCGCTCATCGTCTCTCCACCATCGTTGATGCAGACCAGATCCTCGTGCTGGAGGCTGGGCGCTTGGTGGAGGCTGGACGGCACGAGGCACTGCTGAGCCAAGGGGGTCGCTACGCCGAGCTCTGGGCCCTACAGGCACGGCAATTGCAGGGATAAATAGGATTTACCCTAGTGCGCTCTCGCGTTTGGGCCCAAGGGTTCGCACCTCAGGCACACTTCACAGGTCAACACCCCACACATAGGAGAGGTACATGCTGAAAAAGACACTCATTGGAATCGCTAGCGCCGCGCTGTTTGCAGTGGCTGCTCCCGCCATGGCCGGCAAGACGCTGGATTCGATCAAACAAAAGGGCACGCTCTCCTGCGGCGTGAATGCTGGTCTGGGTGGCTTCGGCATCGCGGACAGCTCAGGAAAGTGGACCGGCTTCGATGTGGACTTCTGCCGCGCCGTGGCCGCTGCCGCGCTCGGAGACGCCAACAAGGTGCGTTATGTGCCCCTCAATGCAGCGCAGCGCTTCACGGCGCTGCAGTCGGGTGAGATCGACCTGCTCTCACGCAACACCACCTGGACCATGAGCCGTGACACCCAGCTCGGCCTGAGCTTCGGTGCAACCACCTTTTATGACGGCCAGGGCTTCCTGGTTCCCACCAAGCTCAAGCTGAAGTCTGCCAAACAGCTCAAGGGCGCAACCGTGTGCGTGCAGTCGGGCACCACCACGGAGAAGAACCTTGCAGACTACTTCCGCAGCCAGAAGATGAGCTACAAGCCCGTGGTGTATGAGGATCTGAAGGCCCTGATCGCTGCCTACGCAGAAGGTCGTTGCCAGGTGTTCACTTCCGACGCCTCTCAGCTGGCCGCCATCCGTGCCAATGACATGAAGAACCCTGCCGACCACGTCATCCTGCCCGAGATCATCTCGAAGGAGCCGCTCGGACCTGCAGTGCGGCGAGGGGATGAGGACTGGGCGAAGCTGGTCACCTGGGTTCACTTTGCCATGCTGGAGGCCGAGGAGTACGGCGTTACGTCCCAGAATGTGGACAAGATGAAGTCTGAGGCCAACCCCGCCATCCAGCGACTGCTGGGCCAGGCTAACAATGACTTTGGAAAGTCCGTTGGGCTGGACGCCGCATGGGCCGCCCGCGTGATCCAGCAGGTGGGCAACTACGGCGAGGTCTTTGAGCGCAATGTGGGCAAGAACACACCGCTGAAGCTCAACCGCGGTCAGAATGCACTCTGGACCCAGGGTGGACTGCAGTACTCCCCCCCTGTCCGTTAAGCATCAGCCATCACCCAGGCGCCCTCGGTCTCCGGGGGCGCTTTTTTTGAATGCAGCTCCCTCTCTCTCACCCTAAGGTTCGCGCCCGCCTCTGGCAGCTCCTGCTGGTGCTGGCTCTCGTGCTGGGTCTCTGGCTGCTGGTGACTAACCTGCAGACCAATCTCGCGGCCCGTGGCGTTGAACTGGGCTTTGGATTTCTGTCCGGCCCGGCAGGGTTTGATATTGCTGAACGCATGGTGTCCTACAGCGCGGACAGCAGCTACTGGATGGCCTATCTGGTGGGCATCCTCAATACCCTCCGGGTGGCGGTCTTGGGGATTGTCCTGGCCACGAGTCTGGGCCTGTTGATTGCCATCGGTGCGCTGAGCCTGAACCCCCTGGTCGCTGCGCTCTGCCGGCTCTATGTTGAGGTCCTGCGCAACGTCCCGCTGCTGCTCCAGCTCTTCTTCTGGTACCTCTCTCTGGCCGCGCTGCTTCCCGAGAACGATGCGCCGCTGAGCCTTGGCCCTGGCGTATTCCTGAGCAAGGGCGGGCTCGCCTTTCCCTGGTGGGTGGACGGGCTCTGGGAGTCGCCTGAGCTCGGCCCCTTTGGGATGGTGGGCGGAGCTGTGCTCTCCCCTGAGTTCATGGCCCTGCTGGCGGGGCTCTCGATCTATACAAGTGCCTTTATTGCCGAGGTGATCCGCGCGGGCATCCTCTCGGTGCCCAAGGGCCAGTCGGAGGCCGCCAAGGCGCTGGGATTTTCAGGCTGGCAGCAGCTAAGGCTCATCATCCTGCCCCAGGCCCTGCGGGTGATCATTCCCCCGATGACCAATCAATACCTCAATCTCACCAAGAACAGCAGCCTCGCAGTGGCGATCGGCTATCCCGAACTGGTGAGCGTTGCCACCACCACCCTGAACCAAACAGGACATGCGGTGGAGGCCATCAGCCTGCTGATGTTGGTCTACCTCACCCTCTCACTCCTTACCTCCTGGCTGATGATGCGGTTTGAACGCGCAGCACGCCTGAAGGAGCGCACATGAGTGCGCCGCGCTTGGCCCAGGCCAGTTTGGTCCAGAGCCTCTTCCGAGGACGACTTAATACTGTCTTGACGCTGGTCACGGCATCGCTTGTGGCCTGGCTGCTGGCGCAGTTCCTGCCCTGGGCCGTGGGCCATGCGGTCTGGTCGGCCGACCTCACCGCCTGCCGCGAGGCACGGGGGGAGGGGGCCTGTTGGGGAGTGGTCTCGGAGAAGTGGCGTCTCATTCTCTTCGGCCGCTACCCCTTTGAAGAACTCTGGCGCCCGGTGGTCTCCTCCGTGCTGATGGTGCTTGCGGTGCTGGCGATTGCCCGCCGCGAGTGGTGGAGCGTGCGCACATTTGTGGCCGCGCTGCTGGCAGTGGTGCTCGCCGTGCTGCTGATGCTGGGGGGCTTTGCCGGGCTGAGCGAGGTTCCCACCGAGCGGCTTGGCGGCCTCTCCCTCACGCTCCTGCTGGCGATTATTGGCAACCTGGCCTCACTCCCTTTGGCGGTGGCCTTGGCCCTCGGGCGCTGCTCGAATCTTCCCCTGGTTCGCGCGGTCTGCACCACCTTTGTGGAGGTGGTCCGGGGTGTCCCCCTGGTCACCGTGCTGTTTATGGCGAGTTTTATGTTCCCGCTCTTTCTGCCGTCCGGCATGAACCCCGATGTCCTGCTGCGCGTTGGAGTGGGTCTCACGATATTCAGTGCCGCCTACCAGGCCGAGGTGATTCGAGGGGGAATCCAGTCGGTGCCTCACGGCCAGCTCGAGGCGGCGCAATCGCTGGGTATGGGCTACTGGCTCACCCAGACCAAGGTGGTTCTCCCGCAGGCTTTTCGCGTGGTGGTGCCTCCCCTGGTGAACAGCTTCATTGCCCTCTTTAAGGACACCTCACTGGTCACGATCGTGAGCCTCTTTGAGTTATTCGGCAGCCTGCGACTTGCGCTGTCCGATCCGGAGTGGCGCCCGTTCTATGTGGAGGGGTTCCTGTTTGTTGCCCTCATCTACTGGGTCTTCTGCAGCGCCATGAGCCGCTATGCGCGCGGCCTCGAGCGCGACTTTGCCTCTGCGCGACGATAGGAATCGGACATGTCCGTGATCGAGTTTGAACGAGTCTCCAAGTGGTACGGGAGTTTTCAGGTGCTCACAGAGATCGACCTGTCGATCTCCGCAGGCGAGCGAGTGGTGGTCTGTGGACCATCAGGCAGCGGAAAGTCCACCCTGATTCGTTGCGTCAATGCCCTGGAGCCCTATCAGGCCGGCCGGCTCACCGTCTGCGGCACCCATCTCACTGAAGACCTGAAGTCGGTTCATGCTGTGCGTGCAAAGGTGGGCATGGTCTTTCAGAGCTTCAACCTCTTTCCTCACCTTACGGTCTTGCAGAACCTCACCCTGGCGCCGGTTCATGTGCGTGGGGTGGCGCAGGCGGAGGCTGAGGCAGAGGCGATGCGCCAGCTCGAGCGTGTGCGGATTGCAGAGCAGGCGCAGAAGTACCCCGGGCAGCTGAGCGGGGGCCAGCAGCAGCGCGTGGCCATTGCCCGCACACTCTGTATGAGGCCTGAGGTTTTGCTGTTTGATGAGCCCACCAGCGCCCTCGATCCCGAGATGGTGAAAGAGGTGCTCGATGTCATGGTGGAACTGGCCCAGCAGGGCTCCACCATGATCTGCGTTACCCATGAGATGGGATTTGCTCGGGAAGTGGCCGACCGCGTGATCTTTATGGATGCGGGAAAGATTGTGGAGCAGGCGCCCCCGGCAGAATTTTTCGGCGCACCCAGGCACCCGCGTGCCATCGACTTCCTCTCTAAGATACTTGCCCATTAATCATTCAAGGTGGCCTCCATGACGCGTTATCGGATTGCATCCATTCCAGGAGATGGAATCGGAAGGGAAGTGCTCCCAGAGGGAATTCGGGTGCTCGAGGCCTGTGCCAGGCGCTTTGGCCTTCAGTTCCAGTTTGACCATTTCGACTTCGCATCCTGCGACTACTTCCTGGCCCACGGCGACATGCTGCCGCCCGACTGGAAGGCGCAGATTGGGAGTCACGATGCGATCTTTTATGGCGCCGTGGGCTGGCCGGCCACCGTGCCCGACCACGTGTCGCTCTGGGGCTCGCTGCTGAAGTTCCGTCGAGAGTTTGATCAGTACATCAACCTTAGGCCGGTGCGACTGATGCCCGGCGTGAGGTCGCCGCTGGCCGACCGAAAGCCAGGAGAGATCGATTTCTACGTGGTTCGTGAGAACACTGAAGGCGAGTACTCCTCGGTAGGCGGCACCATGTTCGCGGGCACTGAGCGAGAAGTGGTGATTCAAGAGACCGTGATGACCCGCGTGGGCACGGACCGGGTCTTGAGGTTTGCGTTTGACCTCGCGCAGCGCAGGCCCAAGAAGCACCTCACGTCGGCCACGAAGAGCAATGGCATTGCCATCACCATGCCCTGGTGGGATAGCCGGGTTGAGGAGATGGCGAAGTCCTACCCTGAGGTTCGATGGGACAAGTACCACATCGACATTCTCACCGCCCACTTTGTTCGCAACCCCGACTGGTTTGACGTGGTGGTAGCGAGCAATCTGTTTGGAGACATCCTCTCTGACCTTGGGCCCGCCTGCACGGGCACGATTGGAATCGCGCCGTCGGGCAATCTCAACCCGGAGCGCAACTTCCCCTCGCTCTTTGAGCCAGTCCATGGCTCAGCGCCCGACATTGCCGGTCAGGGCATTGCCAACCCCATCGGGCAGATCTGGTCGGGTGCCATGATGCTCGACTTCCTCGGGCACGCGGATGCTCATGACGCAATCCTTCGTGCCATTGAGCAGGTCCTGCTCACTGGGCCGAAGACACGAGACCTCGGTGGCACCTCCAGCACCGCTGAGGTGGGCGCAGCGATTGCCGAGGCAGTGAAGAAGGTATGAGCGTGCGGCCAGGCGCGGCATTCGATCCGAGCGCCTTGTTGCAGTCCGCCTTCACGGCGGCCGTTCATGCCGCCGATCCCCTCAGCTGCATGAGGGGCCAGCTGCCGCCTCCGCCCAAGGGGCGAACACTGGTGGTGGGTGCCGGAAAGGCGGCCGCGAGTATGGCCGCGGCCGTTGAGGCCCAGTGGCCGGCTGACGCCCCACTCAGCGGGCTGGTGATTACGCGATACGCCCATGGGCTAGACCTTCTGCGCATCCGCTGTGTTGAGGCCGGGCATCCCGTGCCAGATGATGCGGGCGAGCGAGCAGCCCAGGAGATTCTGAAGGCCGTGGGTGAGCTGGGCCCGGACGATCTCCTGCTGGCCCTGGTCTCTGGCGGCGGCTCAAGCCTGCTCAGCCTGCCAGCAGAGGCCATCCCGATGTCCGACCTTCAAGCAGTGACCAAGGCCTTGCTGAGGTCGGGCGCCCCCATCACCGATATGAACATCGTGCGCAAGCACCTCTCCAGGATCCAGGGTGGTCGGCTTGCGCTCGCCAGTCGAGCCCCAGTGCGGGCCCTGGTGATCTCGGATGTCGTAGGGGACGACCCCTCGGCCATCGCATCTGGCCCATGTTCTGCAGACCCATCGCGCTTTCAGGATGCCGTTGAAGTGCTGGCCCGCTGGTCCGTGGAGCCGCCAGCATCGGTGCGCGCCTACCTTCAGGCGGGATGCCGCGGCGAGGTTCCCGAGACCCCCAAGCCTGGTGATCCTCGGCTTTCCCACGCAACGACCGTCCTCGTGGCGACCGCTCGGGCGAGTCTGGAGGCGGCTGCAGCAGTCTTTCGTGCCCAGGGCATTCGCGTGCTGAACCTCGGTGATGCGGTGACGGGGGAGGCACGGGATGTGGCGAGTGCGATGGCCTCTTGGGTGCGAGAACTCGCAGGGGACCGAGACCCCTCCATTCCGCGACCGGTGGTCTTGCTCTCGGGTGGCGAGTGCACCGTGACGGTCCGTGGCTCGGGCCGAGGGGGGCGTTGCACCGAGTTTCTCCTCGCCCTCGGCCTCGCAGTCGAGGCCTTAGGCGTGCGTGAGCAGGTCCATGCACTGGCTGCGGATACCGATGGCATTGATGGGGTGAGCCCCTATGCCGGTGCCTGGCTCACGCCAGAGACACTCGGTCGCGCGCGGTCTGCGGCCCGAGAGCCCTCGACATGCCTCGATGCGAATGACGGGCTGGCGGTCTTTGAGCCCCTGGGACAGGTGGTCAAGACCGGCCCCACTCGAACGAATGTGAATGACTTTCGTGCGATCCTCATCACATGAGCCAATCCTCCATTGAATCCCTTGAGATTGCCCAGCCAGACGACTGGCACCTGCACCTGAGAGAGGGCCAGGCCCTGCGCGATGTCGCACCAGCCACGGCCGCCTGGGCGGCTCGGGCCCTGGTGATGCCCAACCTGAGTCCGCCGGTGACCACCGTGGATCGCGCGTTGGAGTATCGCCGTGAGATTCTGAGCGCCCTCGGGGATGGCACGGGGTTCAACCCCCAGATGACCCTCTATCTCACTGACAACACCCCTGTGGAGGAGGTGCTCAAGGCTGCTCAGACGCCGAACATCCTGGCCTTTAAGCTCTACCCCGCTGGGGCCACCACCAACTCGGACCGGGGCGTCACCGACCTCTCCCGGGTAGACCGGGTGCTGGAGGCCATGGCGCGAACGGGCCTGGTGCTCTGTGTCCACGGTGAGGTGACGCAGCCCGAGGTGGATGTCTTTGACCGCGAGGCGCGTTTCGTCGAGGAGGTGCTCTCGCCACTGCGCCGTCGCCACCCCGGGCTGAGAGTGGTCCTCGAGCACATCACCACCGCCGAAGGGGCCGCCTATGTGGAGCAGAGCGACCCGGGGATCGCTGCCACGATCACCCCTCAGCACCTGCTGCTGAGCCGCAATGCCATCTTCCAAGGGGGGCTTCGGCCGCATGCCTATTGCCTCCCAGTGCTCAAGCGGGAGACCCATCGTCAGGCCCTCCTCCGGGCAGCCACCAGTGGGAACCCGAGGTTCTTTCTGGGAACGGATTCTGCTCCCCATGCGCGCAGCGCCAAAGAGGCGAGTTGTGGCTGCGCGGGCTGCTACACCGCCCCACATGCACTGGCCCTCTACGCGACGGCCTTTGAGCAGGCCAATGCCCTCGAGCGGCTCGAGGGGTTTGCCAGCCACTACGGTGCCGCCTTCTACGGGCTCCCCCAGAGCAGATCGCGCATTCGCCTGGTGAGGCGGCCGGTGGTCGTTCCGGATCATTACCCCTTCTGCGGGGAGACGATCATTCCCCTCATGGCCGGCATGTCCCTCAACTGGACTCTGGAGCGTGACCCCGCCTAGCGCCCGCTGGCAGCTTGGTTTTAGGCCACCGGGTGCCTGGGACCAGGCGCTCCGCCTGCCCTTTAAGGTCTGGCTGGACTGGATGCAGACGCAGGTGCAGGCCTACGGGGTCTGCCTCGAAGACGGCCGCCCCCTTCGATTCGTTCCACACGATGCGCTTCCGAAGTCCATGGCCTATGAGCACTTCATCGCCGAGTCGGCAACCATCCCCAGCCGAGACAACCTGCACGACCGACTGAATGGGCTCATCTGGCTGCAGTTGCCGCGGCTCAAGGCCCGACTCAACGCCATTCAGGCCCTCTGGATTGGTCGACTGTCCGCCACAGGCCCGAGAGGAGCCTGGCGCGACTGGGCCACCCTGATGGACGAAAACGGGGCGCTCATGATCGATCCCAGCCCAGGCGGTCAGCTCGTCGCGGCCCTAAGGGATCGGGACTGGTGCAGGGCCCTGCTGCAGCATCGCGCACAGTGGCAGTCTGGCGAGATCGTGCGCCTGATGGGCCATGCCCTGCACGAGAAGCTGCTCACGCCGTTCGAGGGCATCACCGCCCATGCCTGGGCAATTGGCTTGGACGGCCCGGCCCCCTCGGACTGGGCCTCAGTGGACAGGCTGGCGGTGGGTCAGCTGCCCCTGGCCGAGGAGACCCCGGCCATTCGCCCGCCCTCACTCATGCCCCTCCCCGTCCTGGGGGTGCCGGGCTGGTGGGCCGCCAACGAGGATCCGGCCTTCTATGACAACGCCCGGGTCTTTCGTCCGCCCCCGGCAGACCGTATGATGGCGACGGACAGTGGGTCGGACGATCGCTGCTAGCGAAGCTAGGAGAGGAAGGTCCGGACTCCACAGGGTAGGGTGACGGCTAACGGCCGTACGCAGCAAGCACGCTTCGGCGTGCCCAAGGCGAGGAATAGGGCCACAGAGACGAGTAAGCATGGGAAACCATGTGGATGTGAAACGCGGTAACCTCCACCCGGAGCAACACCAAATAGGCGTGTGCAGGCCCTCTATGAGGGCCGGAACGGTGTCCCGCCGGAGCACGCGGGTCGGTGGCTTGAGCCGGTCAGCAATGACGGGCCTAGAGGGATGATCGTCATAGGGACTTGTCCCCGTAACAGAATCCGGCCTACAGACCCACTGTCCATTTTTCCTCATAAAGCACCTCAATATTGAGGTCTTATCCTCTTGATTTCATTCTGATCTTTGGTGCTAATTCTGACGAGTTTCAGCGCCTAAGTCGTTGTTTGGTAACGAAAAATCAGGCCTGAGTCGCTTGATTCTCTTCGCCCTTTTCCGTAAAGTGGGAAAACGTGTGAAAAAGTGGAAAAAAGTGGGGATTTGGTCCCCTGCCACCCACCACCGGCTGACCCACCATGTCGCTTGCGCTGCCCCTGTTAACCGGAATTTCTGCCTTAACCCTGGATGCCAAGGGCCGCATGACGCTGCCCGCGCGCTACCGGGCTGCGCTGGGCGTGAGCGACTCCGCCCCGGCATCGCTCGCCCTTCTGGAGAGCGACAACGGATGCCTGCTGCTCATGACCCAGGATCGCTGGGCGGCCAAGGTCCACACCCTTTCCGATGAGGAGTCCGACGAGGACCGTCGTCGGTTCTGGCTGGGCCTCAGTGACATGCCCGAGATCGATTCAGCCGGCCGCATTCTGCTCAATCCTGTGCTCCGAGAGGGCGCAGGCATAAGCCGTGAGGTCATGCTGCTGGGGGTGGGCCCTCATTTCGAGATCTGGGACGCAGCCCGTCTTGCGGCCCACAAAGAGCAGGTCCGAGCGCGCAAGCTTCGGGGGACGGTGTGATTGGCTGCACCGCCTGTCCCCGCGCACACCTCCGTACTGCTCGAGGACAGCTGTGACCTGCTGGTTACACGCACCGATGGCGTCTATGTCGATGCCACCTTTGGCCGTGGCGGTCATAGCCGATCCATCCTGGCCCGTCTGGGTCCCAGCGGTCGGCTGCTTGCCTTTGACCGAGACCCAGAGGCAGTAGAGGCCGCAGGCGAGATCATGGACCCCCGGTTCTCCATTCAGCACCGCCCATTTTCTGAGTTCTCCGCAGCCCTGGATGCGCTGGGCCTTGAGGCAGTGGATGGCGTTCTGGCAGACCTGGGTGTCTCCTCCCCGCAGCTCGACCAGGCCGAGCGGGGCTTTAGTTTTCTCAGGGATGGTCCCCTCGACATGCGCATGGATCCCACGCGTGGGCTGTCGGCGCGGGACTGGTTACAGAGCGCAGCCCTCGACGAGATACAGGAGGTTCTACATGAGTATGGTGAAGAACGGCATGCTCGGGCGATTGCAGGTGCGATTGTCGCGCGTCGCGAAGCGGCCGCAGCCGGTGAGCTCCCCCCCTTGGAGCGCACAGGGCAGCTGGCGGAGCTCGTGGAGAAAACCCTCCGCCGGGTCAGTCGGTCGCGCGAGCCGGGCCATCACCCCGCGACGCGGACCTTTCAGGCTCTACGGATTTACGTCAATGCAGAGCTGGCCGAGCTCGATGCGCTGCTCGCGCAGGCACCGAGCCGCCTGCGCCCCGGGGGGCGTCTGGCGTGCATCAGTTTTCACTCGCTGGAAGACCGTCGGGTCAAGCAGCGTTTTCAATCCCTGAGCCGTCCGGCCCAGCTCGAGCGGCCGGCAGGGCTGGGCCGTGCCCAGTTTGCGCTGCTTCAGGCCAGCATGCCGGATCCCTCCTTGAGTCTGCCTCAGTTCCGTCTGCTTGATCGCACCCGAGCCAGCGATGCAGAGGCAGATCGCAATCCGCGAGCACGGTCGGCGGTACTCCGCGTTCTGGAGCGACTCTGATGCGCCCGTGGATTCTTGGGGTCTGCCTAGTCGTCACCGCCTTGGCCTTGGTCAATGCGCGCTATCACGAGCGTCGGCTCTTCGCGCAGATTGAGCAGACCGACCGGCTGCTCGCGAGACTGGTCTCCGATGCGGCAGCACTGCGGGTGCAGCTGATAGCGCTCCGAGCCCCCAGCCGACTCGATCGCATGGCCCGAGAGCAGCTGGGCATGGAGCCCATCCGTCCCTCGGACACCGTGAGTCTAGGGGCCACTCTGCCATGAGCAGCCGTGCCATGAACCGGTCCGACGCCCCCATCCTGACGTGGCGCGCAACCGCCTGGCGCTCCCGGCTTGTCCTGGTGGGCATCTGGGCTGCCCTGGGGGCCGTGGTGGTGAAGGCCTTCCTGCTGCAGCACGTGCAGGTGGAGGAGTGGCAGCGACGAGCGGAGACCCGGTATGAGCGGCTGCGGGAGATACCCGCTGCCCGAGGTCGGCTACTCGACCGCCACGGAACGGTCGTGGCCATGAGCATTCCCGAGATGCGCCTTGGTGTGGTACCCAAGCTGCTGCCCTCAGACCATCCGCGGCTGGGTAAGCTGGCCGAGGCCATTGGCATGCCCGAGGCTGCGCTGCGCAGAAAGATTCGACAGGCCGATCGCTTCTTCTATCTGGCCAAAGACCTCGACCTCGCAGCCGCCGAGAAGGTGCGGGTGTTGAAGCTTCCGGGCCTCGAGCTCGAGCAGGACTATCGGAGGCACTACCCGCTTGGGGAGACCTTTGCCAATCTGCTGGGCTTCACTGGCGGGGCAGACCAGGGCCAGGAGGGCATTGAACGGGCCTTTGACTCCAGACTTCGTGGCACGCCGGGCACAGAGCGGGTGCTGGTGGATCGACGCGACCAGGCCATCTCGCAGAAGCGCATCAATGAGGCGCGCCCGGGTGACGATGTCAGGCTCTCTATCGACGCCAGCCTGCAGTCAATCGCCCACCGCGCGGTGAAGGAGGCGCTGAGCACCCATCGCGCCAGAGGGGCAGCGGCGGTTGTCCTCGATGCCCGAAATGGAGAACTCCTCGCGCTGGTGAATGCTCCGAGCTTCGATCCAGCGCAGCGGGCCCGCCTGGACCCCTCCCGTATCCGCAATCGGGCCGTTGTTGATAGCTTCGAGCCGGGCTCCACGCTCAAGCCATTCTCAATTGCGGCTGCAATGGACGCAGGCAAGGCGAAGATGGGGTCGGTCTACGACACCTCCTCGGGCCAGCTCACCATCAGTGGACGAACCATCCGAGATTCGCATCGTCACGATCGCCTTACCCTGAGTGAAGTCCTGGAGAAGTCGAGCAACATTGGGACTGCACAGATCGCACTCACGCTCCCGGCCCAGACCATGCACGCAAGTCTTCGCCAGGCGGGCTTTGGCCAGTCTGTGGGCCTTCCCATCTCCGCTGCGACGGCTGGGCGCCTGCGGCCCTGGCAGAGCTGGGTGGCCATCGACCAGGCCACCATCTCGTACGGGCACGGTATTGCAGTCTCACTGGTCCAGCTTGCCCGTGCGTACACGGTGTTCGCCGGGGACGGCCGCCTGCTGCCCCTGAGCCTAGAGCCTCAGACGACGCTTCCCAACGGGGATCGGGTCTTTTCTGAGGCCACAGCCACAGCGATCCGGGGCATGCTGGAGCGCGCTGCAGGCCCTCAGGGCACTGCACCGAAGGCCCAGATCGACGGGTTCAAGGTTGCCGGAAAGACCGGTACCGCGCACAAGCCTGAGCGCGGAGGCTATGCCCGCAATCGATACATCTCCTCCTTTGCAGGCTTCGCGCCTGCAGACCAGCCTCGCCTGGTGATTGCGGTTATGGTCGATGAACCCTCGGCGGGCCGCCATTACGGCGGAGAGGTTGCGGCCCCAGTATTTGCGCAGATCGCGAGCGAATCGCTGCGGCGCCTGCAGATGTCTCCGGATCCCAGTGTCCGTGTGCTGCCGAGCTCTCGTCTCTTTGGGGAGGGCACATGATCACCCAGCTTCATCCCCTGGACTGGCAGGATGATGCGGCGGACTGGATGGGCCAGTCGCTTCGCGCCAGCAGCCCTCGTGCGCGGCTGGTGAGCGACACCCGGGCCTTGCGTCCCGGAGACTGGCTGGTGGTCAGGCCCGGCCAGTCTTGGCCGCTGGCGCGCATTCTGGGCGCTGCGGCTGTGGCGAACCCCGCTGGTCTGGTCGTGGATGAGACGGACCGAGCGTCTGTCGAACGCTGGCTCGAGGAGCAGGCCGAGAGCCACACCACACGCTCGCTCGAACTGCGTGCGCTGGCGCAGCTACCCCAGCGCATGGGAATTCTGGCCTCTGCCTTCTATGGGCATCCGTCCCATGCCCTGAAGGTCACCGCCATCACGGGCACCAATGGCAAGTCCACGGCCGTCCATCTGCTTGGGCAGGCCTGGGCTCGACTCGGCCATGTTGCTGCGAGTATCGGAACCCTCGGGGTTCGAAGGTTTGTGCCCGGGGAGCCGATGCAGGCCTGGGCCGGCCCTGGTCTAACCTCCTGGGACCCGGTAAGCCTGCAGGCGCTGCTGGCCGATCTGCTGGAGTCTGGCGTGAGCCACGTGGCGCTTGAGGCCAGTTCGATCGGGATTCAGCAGCACCGCCTGGCCGGATGCCGGCTGGCTGCAGCGGCCCTCACAAGCCTCGCATCCGATCACCTGGATGTGCATGGCACGCTCTCAGCCTACGGTGAGGCCAAGGCGGCCCTCTTTGAGCAGCCGGGCCTGGCATGCGTGGTCATTGCAGCGCCGCTTCAGGCCCTGGAGGTGTCTAGCCCCCTCCAGGCTGCATGGGCGCCGATTCACCGCGCTCTGGATCAACTCAGCCCTCAGACCCTCACCCAGGTCTCAGTAGAGCGAGGGCACCGCATCGAACTCAGCAGCCCTCAGATCGAAGGCCATCAGCAGTCCTGGCTGGTCACCGACCACCTTCATCAGGCCCAGGCCAGGTGCCAGCTCCCGCTCGGGCGTCACCAGGCGCAGAACGCCGCGGTGGTGCTCGGCCTCCTGGTGCGCGAGGGCATCCCTCTGTCGCGCGCAGTCCAGTCCCTGGATGGGCTTCAGGCGCCTGAGGGAAGGCTCAGTGCGGTGGGGGGCAGCCGCGAGGACCGGCCGGCAGTCTTCGTGGATTACGCCCATACCGCCGATGGGCTGGAACAGATCTGTAAGGCGCTTGCGCCTCTGGTGCAGTCTCGTGGGGGCATGCTGCGTCTGGTCTTTGGCTGTGGCGGCGACCGAGATCGACTCAAGCGGCCAGAGATGGGCCGCGTGGCCACCTGCCTGGCCGACCGTGTGGTGGTGACCGCGGACAACCCTCGGTCTGAGCCCGTCGTCCAGATTCTTGAGGACATCCTCGCGGGGATTCCCGCCCAGCCCCACGCGCGGGTTGAAGCGGAGCCCGATCGTGCGGCCGCTATTCGTCTGGCGATCGGCCTGGCGAGTCCCCGCGATGTGGTGCTCATTGCAGGCAAGGGGCATGAGCAGACGCAGGTGGTGATGGGCCAGGCGCTTGCCTTCTCAGACCATGAGCAGGCCGAACTGGCCCTTGCGGACTACCGGCCGCCACTAAGCCTGAACGAGGCCTGCGGGCTCCTAGAGGGTGCCCAGGTGACTGGTGCGCCGGAGGCGCTCGCCCGGCCGCTGGAGGGCGTGGTCACCGACAGCCGCAAGGTGCGCAGGGGTGATGTCTTCGTGGCGCTCTCGGGCGCGAACCATGATGGCCACAGCTTTGTTGAGGCCGTTGTGGCCCAGGGGGCCGTGGCAGTGGTGGTGAATGAAGACCCGCCTGAGTCCGTCCGCGCCAAGGCCGCAGTGATTCGGGTGCCCTCGACGCTGCAGGCCCTTGGCACTCTCGGCGCAGCCCGGCGTCAGGCCTTCGCTGGGCAGGTCTGGGCGGTGACGGGGTCGAATGGCAAGACCACGGTGAAGGAGATGCTTCGTGCCATTGCGCGGGCCGAACTGGGGGAGGCATCCGTCTGGGCTACTCCAGGGAACCTAAACAATGAGATTGGTCTCCCCATGAGCCTTCTGGGGATTCGCCCGCAACACCGCCGCGCCATCGTGGAGATTGGCATGAACCACCCCGGCGAGCTCGAGCCACTGGCTGCCTGGGCCCAGCCCGATGCAGCCATCGTGACCAATGCGCAGCGTGAGCACCAGGCCTTCATGGGAACAGTAGAGGCCTGCGCGAGAGAGAACGGTGCGGTGTTCCGCCAGCTGCGCCCCTCCGGGATTGCGGTCTTTCCTGCCGACGCGGCCCATGAGTCGATCTGGCGTCAACAGGCGGAGGGGCATCGCTGCCTTCGATTCGGCCTGGCCGAGGACTTCATCGCTGTTCAGCCCACCGGCCCTGGCCTTCAGGATATTCGTGGCACCTGGGTGCCCAGCGGCACCGACTGGCCGTCGCTCTCACTCGCGCTCGCGGACGAGCAGATCACCATTCAGCTCCGAGGGCTTGGCCGACACTTCGCACGCAATGCCTGTGGCGCAGCAGCCTTGGCCTGGGCGGCCGGTGTGAGGGCAGAGCAGATCGCCCTGGGCCTCTCTGGGTTTTCGCCGGTTCAGGGCCGTGGCCAGCTCGATCGCCTTCCCAGTGGGGACTGGCTGGTGGATGACACCTACAACGCCAACCCAGACTCCGTCCTGGCCGCGATCGAGGCCCTTGCCGAGCAGCCTGGGCCGAAGGCACTGGTCTTGGGTGACATGGGCGAGGTGGGCGCACAGGGCCCGGCCTTCCATCGAGAGGTGCTCGAGGCGGCCTTTGGCCGAGGAATTGAGCGGGTCTGGCTTCTGGGTGAGGCCTGCCATTTTGCACAGAGAGAGACCGGACTGGGCCAGTCGCTCACAGACACCGATGAGGCGGTCGCGGCGGTGCTTCAGTGGCTGAACACCTCACGCTCTGGCCCCCAGCCCCTTCCTGCAACCGTCTGGTTTAAGGCGTCCCGATTCATGCAGCTTGAGCGCACGTTTAAGGCGGTGCGTGAGGCGGCTACTCAGTCAAAGGCAAATCATGCTGCTTTTTCTCATTGACCTCCTGCAGGGCTACATCAAAGGCCTGGGGGTCTTTGGCTATCTCACCCTTCGCGCGGTGATGGCCACGCTCACCGCCCTGGGGCTAGGGCTCCTGCTCGGGCCTTGGGTCATTCGTCGGCTGACGGCCCTCAAAATTGGCCAGGCCGTGCGCACGGATGGACCGCAGACGCACCTGGTCAAGGCTGGCACCCCCACGATGGGCGGGGCCCTCATTCTGCTGTCCATCGGCGTCACCACGATGCTCTGGGCCGACCTCTCCAATCGCTTTGTATGGATTGTGCTCGTGGTCACCCTCGGCCTGGGTGCGGTGGGCTGGGTGGATGACTACCGAAAGGTGGTCTACAAAGACCCCAAGGGCCTGCCCGGCAAATGGAAGTACTTCTGGCAGAGCGTGATTGGCATTGTCGCCGCGGTGGCCCTGGTCTTCTCGGTGTCAGCCAACAGCAATGCAGAGGCCTGGACGCTCTTTTGGTCGTGGGTGTCGGGAGAGATCAACTTCACCCTGCCCAGCCAGGCCAATCTCATCGTCCCCTTCTTCAAGAGCGTGGCCTATCCGCTCGGCGTCTGGGGCTTTGTGCTGCTCTCTTATTTTGTGATTGTGGGCAGCAGTAACGCAGTCAATCTCACCGATGGCCTGGATGGGCTGGCCATCATGCCCACCGTTCTGGTGGCAGCTGCGTTGGGGGTGTTTGCCTATGTCGCTGGCCACGCGGTCTTCTCCAAATACCTGCTCCTTCCCTTCATCCCAGGCTCCGGCGAACTCACGGTGTTCTGTGCCGCGATGGTTGGTGCAGGCCTTGCCTTCCTCTGGTTTAACGCCTACCCCGCCACCGTGTTCATGGGAGACGTCGGCGCACTGGCCCTGGGGGGTGCGCTGGGCGTGGTGGCCATCGTGGTTCGGCAAGAGATCGTGCTCTTCATCATGGGAGGCGTCTTTGTTGTAGAGACCCTCTCCGTGATGGTGCAGGTGGCCTACTTTAAGTACACCAAACACCGCTTTGGTGAGGGTCGACGCATTCTGCGAATGGCACCGCTGCACCACCACTTCGAGGAGTCCGGGTGGAAGGAGACCCAGGTGGTTGTTCGGTTCTGGATCATCACGATGATGCTGGTGCTTGCAGGCCTGGCCACCCTGAAGATCCGCTAGCCATGACAGCGGCCATGCGCACCCTTCCTCCCCAAGAGTCCGACTGGCAGGGCCTGCGTGCCCTTGTCCTGGGCGCGGGGGAGTCGGGCCTGGCCTGTGCGCAGTGGCTTGCCCTGCAGGGGGCTGTCGTCACCCTCGTCGACAGTCGTCCGATGGGCCGCCCGGCCCTGGCTGAGACCGTGGACTTTCGGGCGGGCCTCGGCCTGCCCTTTTCTGAGACGCTGCTTGATTCACAAGACCTTCTGGTGGTCTCGCCGGGCCTTAGTCCTCATCCCGAGCGGGCCTCCTCAGTCTCCAATCTCCTGGAGCGCGCCAGAACGGAGGGGCTCTTGGTGGTGAGTGAGCTCGATCTCTTTGAATGGGCGCTCGACCGACTCGGCTGCGCAGTGCCCTCCGGGGCGAGCATGCTGGCTGGCGCAGATGCGCCAGAGCTCGCGCTCGGGCGTCCCTCGGTCTTGGCCGTGACGGGCACCAATGGAAAGACCACCACTGCGGTGCTCACAGCACGGCTCCTGGAGGCCACAGGGCTCGATGTTCAGCTGGCGGGCAATGTCAGTCCCTCCATGCTCACTGCGCTGCTCGACCGACAGCAGTCCGGGCGACTCCCCCAGGTCTGGGTGCTCGAGCTCTCCAGCTTTCAGCTGGCCTGGGCCTCTCGATTCAACCCGACCGCCAGTGCCATTCTGAACCTCAGCGATGACCATCTCGACTGGCACCTCGACCTCCAAGACTATGGGCAGGCCAAGCTCCGAATCCTCGGGCTACCTCAGTCCGTTGGGCGTGTGGTCCTGCCTCGAGAGGAGCCTGAGCTCGCTCAACAGATGCGGGTACGCGCCGCTCAGCCCGCTGGGCAGACCTGGTCCTTTGGCCTGACCGCTCCCGAGCCCTCGGCCCCCGGACTTGGGATTCATCGCGAGGGGATTGACTGGATTGTGCTTCGGCGAGCACCCGAGGCCCCGCTTGAGCGCCTGATGCCTGCCGCCGCGCTGCGCATCGGAGGGTCGCACAACCGGCTGAATGCGATGGCCGCGCTTGCACTGGCGCTCTCGGTGAGCGAAGACCTTGCCTCCATGCTGCATGCCCTTCGGCATTACACCGGCGAGCCGCACCGCCTGAGCCTCGTGGGAACTGTGGGCGGAGTGGACTTCGTCGATGACTCCAAGGGCACCAATGTGGGCGCCACCATTGCAGCCCTGCGGGATGGGGATGCTCCGCTGGCGGTGATTCTGGGCGGGGAGGGGAAGGGCCAGAACTTCCGTCCACTGGCCGAGGCCCTGCGCACGCGCGGAGCCTGTGCAGTTGGAATCGGCCGGGATGGTCCCGTGATCCTTGCGGAGGCTGCGCGTCAGGGGGTTGTCACCCTGGAGGCCGGGGAGATCACACAGGCCACGAGCATGGCCTTTGACTGGGTCCGCGCGCGTCTGGCTGAGACTGGCCGCAGCCAGGGCCAGGTTCTGCTGTCGCCGGCCTGCGCAAGCTTTGATCAGTTCAAGAACTATGCCCATCGCGGAGAGGTCTTTGTGGGCTGTGTTCAGGCCCTGGCCACCGAACGAGAGGGTCAGCCATGAATCCCTTGGCCAGTCGCCCCTCCTCTGCCGTCGACACGCCGCTCCTGGCCGTCTTCCTGGGGCTTCTGATGCTGGGCCTGGTGATGGTCTATTCAGCCAACCTACCGCTGCCGAGCGCCAATGCAGAGGAGGTGTTCTGGCGTCAGATGCGCGGACACCCGATGCACCTCACCATTGGTCTGGGCATCTTCCTGCTCATGCTGCGGGTTCCCAGTGCCTGGCTTGAGCGCATGTCTGGGCCTCTGTTGGCGGTGGGCATTGCACTGCTCATTATTGTTGCGCTCATCAAGCTCATCGGCGGTGCGGCCTTCATCCGGGACGGTGCCGTTCGGGCGATCCCCCTCGGGCCGCTTACGCTGCAGCCCTCTGAGTTGATGAAGGTCTTTGCCCTCATCTTTGCGGCCGCCTATGCCGTGCGCCGCCAGGACCGGATGATCCAGGATGTCTGGCGTGGACTCATTCCAATCGGCAGCCTCATGGTGCTGGTGATTGCGCTCCTGCTCTATCAGCCCGACCTCGGCTCCACCGTGGTGATCACCCTCACGGTGGCCACCGTGCTCTTTCTTGGGGGCATGAGCCTGAGGGTGATTGTTCCGCTCATGATCCTGATGGTGGGCTTCTTTGTGCTGATGGTGTATTTCACACCCTGGCGCCTTCTGCGGCTGATCTCTTATCTGCAGCCCTGTGACCCCGCCCACGTCCAGACCACGGGCTATCAGCTCTGCGGGGCGTTGATCGCCTTTGGGCACGGCGGCTTCCTGGGCTCTGGCCTGGGCACAGGGGTGGCCAAGCTGGGACACCTGCCGCTTCCTCACACCGACTTCATCTTCGCTGTGATTGGCGAGGAACTCGGCTTTATTGGCGTAACGGGCGTCCTGATCGCCTTTGGCTTCGTGGTGAAGCGGGCCTTCGAAATTGGCCGAACCGCGATGTCTCAGGAGCGCCTCTTCGCAGGCCTGGTTGCGCAAGGGATTGGCGTCTGGATTGGACTACAGACCTTCATTCATGCTGGCGTGAATACAGGCCTTCTGCCCACCAAGGGCCTCACACTGCCCTTCATCAGCCATGGCGGTAGTTCCATGCTGGTGGTCTGTCTGGCGATGGGCATCCTGCTTCGGATCGACCTTGAGAATCGGCAGCGAGTCCGCGGCCGGATCACTGAGTCGGCTCGCGTAGCCGCTCGGGAGGTGCCCGCATGAATGTCCTGATTGCAGCAGGCGGGACCGGTGGCCATGTCTTTCCAGCCCTTGCGGTTGCCACACGCCTGCGCGCCGCGGGAGTGGAGGTGCACTGGCTGGGAACCGACCGGGGCCTGGAGGCTCGGGTGACCCAGGCGGCCAACATCCCACTGACGGTGCTCCATGGATTTCAAGGCGTGCGAGGCAAGGGCATCACCGCATGGCTGGGGCTGCCGATACGGCTCTTGCGCGCCCTGTCCCAGACCTGGCGGCTCCTGCGTCGGCTGCGGCCGCGCGCAGTGCTCACCTTCGGGGGCTATGTCACGGTTCCTGCCGGACTCGTCAGTCGGCTCATGGGTCTTCCCATCCTGGTCCATGAGCAGAACGCGGTGATGGGTTCTGCGAATCGGCTGCTCGCCCAATGGGCAGAGTCGACCTGCATCAGCTTTCATCCCACACGGTTTGCGCCTGAGGCCGCGGTGCTCACAGGTAACCCCGTGCGCCAGGAGATTGCCCAGCTTGGAACCAGCGCGCCTCGGATTGCGCAGCGTGATGGCCCCCTCCAGGTCCTCGTCGTGGGCGGGAGCCTCGGCGCCATGGCACTCAACCGCGCACTCCCGGAGGTGCTCTCTCGGATGGCCTCCAAGGCCCCTGGGGGGCTCTCGGTCTGGCACCAGACCGGGGCTGCGGGGCTTGAGGAGACCCGTGCCGCCTACGCTCGGTACGATCGGCAGGCGGCAGGCTCACTGGGCTCAGTTCGTGTGGACGCGTTCATTGACGACATGGCCACTGCCTATACCTGGGCCGACTGTGTCGTCTGCCGTGCCGGAGCCTCAACGGTCTCAGAACTCGTCGAGATCGGCCTACCGGCGATTCTGGTGCCCCTGCCCAGTGCCATTGATGACCACCAGACCGCCAACGCCCGGGCCATGGTGGACCTTGGTCTAGCGGTCTGTGTCCCTCAGACGCCAGAGGGCTTTCAGGAAGCGCTTGAATCCGCACTGTCCAGCCTCAGCCGGAGCCAGCTCGCAGGGATGGCCCAGGCCGCGCAGCCTCAACAGGCCACCGACCGTTTTACAAGCCTGGTGATGCCTTACCTATTGGAGAAGTCTGCTTGAAGCACAAGATCAAAACGCTCCACTTCATTGGCATCGGCGGCTCTGGCATGTCCGGGATTGCGGAGGTTCTGCTCAACCAGGGCTACGCCATTCAGGGCTCCGACCTGCAGTCGTCGGCCGTGAGCGAGAGGTTGGCTGCCCTGGGGGTTCGGGTCTTTGTTGGCCATGCGCGAGAGCATATTGCCGGCGCGGATGCCGTGGTGGTCTCCAGTGCGGTGAAGTCGGACAACCCCGAACTGCTGGCCGCGCGAGCAGCGAAGGTGCCGGTGGTGCCAAGGGCGTCCATGCTCGGCGAGCTCATGCGCCTGAAGCAGGGCATTGCGATTGCCGGAACCCATGGCAAGACGACGACTACGAGCCTGGTCGCCAGCATTCTTGCGGAGGCTGGACTCGACCCCACCTTTGTGATCGGTGGGCGTCTCAATAGCGCGGGAGCAAATGCGCGTCTCGGTCTGGGGGATGCCTTCGTTGCAGAGGCGGATGAGTCTGATGGCTCCTTTCTCAACCTCTCTCCCATGCTGGCGGTCATCACCAATATCGATGCCGACCATATGGAGACCTACGGTCATGACATGGCTCGCCTCAAGCAGGCCTTCATCTCCTTCACTCAGCGTCTGCCCTTCTACGGCACAGTGATCGCCTGCCAGGATGACCGGCATGTGCGTGAGATTCTTCCCTTTGTCTCCCGCCCTGTCGTGACCTACGGGGTATCGGCTGAGGCGGACCTTCGGGCTGAGCAGATTCGGCCTGACGGGATGGGAATGCGGTTTAACCTGGTCCGAGAGGGACAGTCTGCGGGCGAGGTTCGACTCAACCTTCCCGGCCATCACAATGTGCTTAATGCCCTGGCTGCGATCGGGGTGGCGCAGGAGTTTGGCGTTCGCGATGGGGACATGCGGTTGGCCTTGGCTCAGTTCAAGGGGGTTGGACGCCGGCTCCAGCACTGGGGCGAGGTCCAGATCCATGGCGAGCCCATCGACCTCGTGGATGACTATGGTCATCACCCCGTCGAGATTGAGGCGACCCTCTCGGCCGTGCGTGGAGCCTTCCCTGGCCGCCGACTGGTTCTGGCCTTTCAGCCCCACCGATACAGCCGCACGCGAGACCTCTTTGATGACTTTGTTCGCGTGCTCTCTCAGGGCCCGGATCTGTTGGTGCTCACAGAGATCTACGCGGCCGGCGAGCAGCCGATTCCAGCTGCCGATGGCCGCAGCCTGGCACGTGCGATTCGGCAACTGGGCCGCATCGACCCCGTACTGATCGACAGCCCAGACCAGCTCCCTGAGGCCCTCTGCGCGGTCTGTCGCAGGGGGGATGTGCTGGTCACGATGGGCGCGGGATCCATCGGGGCCACACCGTCCAGGCTACTCAGCCTGCAGAAGGCTCAGGGGGACGTATGCCGGCCATAACAGCCGAACTCGGGCGAGTTGCAGTGCTCGGCGGGGGACACTCAGCTGAGCGCGAGGTCTCGATGATGTCGGCGCGAGGCGTGCTGGATGCGCTCGAAGAGAAGGGGGTGGAGGCCATCCCCTTCGATCCGTCGGAGCAGCCCATGGAGGAGCTTCGGCGTCTGGGTGTCGACCGGGCCTTCATTGCCTTGCATGGGCGGTATGGAGAGGACGGTGCGGTTCAGGGCGCCCTGGAGATCCTTAAGATCCCGTACACCGGATCCGGCGTCATGGCCTCCGCACTCGCCATGGACAAGGGCATGACCAAGCGCATCTGGAACACCTGGGGCATCCCGACGCCGCCCTTCATGCCCGTGGATAGGGAGACACCGGCCTCTCACATTCTGGAGACCGTCGGCCTACCGATGGTGGTCAAGCCGCTGCGGGAGGGGTCCTCTCTGGGCATGACCCGTTTAACCTCCGCACAGGGCCTTCAGGATGCGGTTGCGCTGGCCACTCGCTATGACCGACAGGCCTTGGCCGAGGCCTTTGTAGAGGGACGAGAACTGACCGTAGCACTCCTAGGCGGAACACCCGGGCGCCCGGTCCGCGCGCTGCCAATCGTGGAGATTCTCGCCCCTGAGGGCGACTACGACTATCAGAACAAGTACTTCACGGACGTGGTCCGCTACCAGTGTCCTGCCGACCTGCCCGCCTCGGTCACCCATGAGATTCAGGCCCTGGCCTGCCAGGCCTTCGAGGCGGTGGGCTGCGAGGGCTGGGCCCGAGCGGATGTCCTGTGGAAGCCCGGTCAGCGGCCGATGTTCCTCGAGATCAACACCTCTCCGGGCATGACCAGCCACTCTCTGGTGCCCATGGCGGCCCGCGCGGAGGGGATGGACTACGCGAGCCTCTGCCTGGAGATTCTCTCGGGCGCTCGACTGAAGCTTCAGGCTGGCATGCAGGAGGGACTGTGAATCCACTTCGCGCCCTCTGGCTAAGCCCGGCCTGGCTGAATCGGCTTGCCCTGGGCCTTCTGCTCTTTGGTCTAGCAAGCCTGCTCCTCGCTGGCCTGCTCTGGATGGCCCAGAGAGAGGGATTTCGACTCAAGTCGGTGGAGGTTGCCGCGCCGAAAACCGGACTGCGCCACGTGCAGGACGCCGACATTCGTGAGGCCCTGGAGCGCGGCCTTGCAGGAAGCGTGCTGGCCACGCCCCTGCCTCCGATCCGAGACAGCCTCCACGACCACCCCTGGGTTCGGGAGGTGAGCCTACGCCGGGTCTGGCCCAATCGGTTCTATATCCAGATTGAGGAGCATGAGCCGGTTGCCGCATGGCGCGATGGGCGACTGCTGAACCGGCAGGGCGAGCTCTTCACTGCCGATCGAGCCTGGTCGCAGGCCGAGTCTGAGGCCCTCTATGGCTGCAGGCTCATTGAGCTCTCGGGCCCCGAGGGCAGCCACAGCCGCGTCCTTGCACGTGCCGCAGCAGCGCAACGCCTGGTGGAACCCTTTGGACTCAGCCTCCACGCAGTCAGCCTCTCTGAACAGTACGCCTGGCAGATCCGACTGAGCAATGGCACCGAGCTTGCACTCGGACAGGATGAGCTGCCCACTCCGTGGGATCAGCGCCTGAGCGCGCTGGGCAAGGTGCTTCAGCGGGTTGCTGCACGCCCAGAGTCCGGATTTGCACGGGTGGACCTGCGGTATGCCAATGGATTTGCCTTCGTGCCTGCGGGCGCCAGCCAGACCGCTGCACGGACTAGCCCGATGCCATCGAACTGCCTCAACCGACTTCTTCAAGGACAAGAACATGCCGCGTGACGCCAAGAGCCTTCTCGTGGGCTTAGACATCGGAACCTCCAAGATCGTCGCCCTCGTGGCTGAGGTTCAGCCCGACGGCCGGCTCGAGGTGATCGGCCTGGGCCACAGCGAGAGCGATGGCCTCAAAAAGGGTGTGGTGGTGAATATTGACGCCACTGTTGCCTCGATCCAGAAGGCCCTGGAGGAGGCGGAGCTCATGGCCGACTGCAAGATTGCCTCGGTCTGGACGGGCATCGCAGGGAGCCACATTCGCAGCTTCAACTCCTCGGGCATGGTGGCGATCAAGGACAAGGAAGTGAGCCAGTCTGACGTCGACCGAGTGATGGAGACGGCGACCGCAGTGAGCATCCCAGCGGACCAGCAGGTGCTGCACGTCTTGGCACAGGAATACATCATCGATGGCCAGGAAGACATTCGCCAGCCCCTAGGCATGAGCGGCGTGCGGCTGGAGGTTCGTGTGCACATCGTCACCGGCGCGGTGAGTGCGGCCCAGAACATCATCAAGTGCATTCGTCGATGCGGCCTTGAGGTTGAGGAGCTCATTCTTCAGCCGCTGGCCTCGGCGCACTCCGTGCTCACCGAGGATGAGCGCGAGCTGGGCGTGGCCCTGGTGGATATTGGCGGCGGCACGACCGACATCGCGATCTTCTCGGGCGGGTCGATTCGCCATACCGCAGTCATTCCCATCGCGGGTGACCAGATCACCAATGACATCGCCATGGCGCTGCGCACACCGACAAAGGACGGTGAGGACATCAAGCGCCGCTATGGCGTGGCAAAGCAGACCCTCGCCGACCCGGCCTCCAGCTTTGAGGTTCCCGGGCTTGGGGATCGCGGGCCACGCATGCTGTCCCACCAGGCCCTGGCCGCAGTGATCGAGCCAAGGGTAGAGGAGCTCTTCTCTCTGGTGGCCCAGGTGATTCGTGAGAGTGGCTTCGAGGAGCTGCTTTCCAGCGGCATCGTGCTCACCGGGGGCAGCGCTCAGCTGCCCGGCATGGTGGAGCTCGGTGAGGACGTATTTCTCAAACAGGTCCGCGTGGCCAGCCCGAGCTATCGGGGAAACCTCGCGGATGTGGTCTGTACCCCACGGTATGCCACCGCCATGGGGTTGTTGGAGGAGGCAAGGCGGCAGGTCGCGCGCGGGGAGCCGATGGACAGGCAGACGGGTTCGTTCCGGGACACCTTCCAGCGCATGAAGTCTTGGTTTTTGGGCAATTTCTGAAGATTCGAAAGGAGTGTGCAATGGGCTTTGAAATGTTAGAGACGGAACCCCTTGGGACGGTGATCAAGGTGGTGGGCGTGGGCGGCGCAGGCGGTAACGCGGTGCATCACATGATTGAACGCGGCGTCCAGGGCGTGGAGTTCATCTGCGCCAACACGGATGCGCAGGCGCTGGCTCGGTCGAGGGCGCACCAGGTGCTTCAGCTCGGAGGAACTGGGCTGGGTGCGGGTGCAAAGCCTGAGGCTGGTCGCGCGGCCGCGCTGGCCGATCGCGAGCGGATTGCCGAGGCCCTGCGGGGTGCCCATATGGTCTTCATCACCGCAGGCATGGGTGGCGGAACAGGCACAGGCGCAGCCCCGATCGTGGCGGAGGTAGCCAAGGAGATGGGCGCACTCACCGTTGCCGTGGTGACCCGACCCTTCTCGTTCGAGGGTGGGCGTCGAATGAAATCTGCGGAGGCAGGGCTCGCCGAGCTCGAAGGGCAGGTCGACTCACTCATCGTGATCCTCAACGAGAAGCTTGAGGAGCTCCTCGGTGACGAGGTGACGCAGAAGGAGGCCTTTGCCGCAGCCGATGATGTGCTCAACAAGGCCGTCGCCGGCATTGCAGAGATCATCAATGTCGAAGGCATGGTGAACGTGGACTTCGAGGATGTGAAGACCGTGATGAGCGAGCAGGGCAAGGCCATGATGGGCACGGCCACTGCAACCGGACCGGATCGCGCTCGCATCGCAGCGGAGCAGGCGGTTCGCAGCCCCCTCCTGGAGGGTGTTGACCTCTCCGGCGCCCGCGGCATCCTAGTGAATATCACTGCCAGCGACACGCTCAAGCTCAAAGAGACGCGGGTTGCGATGGACGCCATTCGTCAGTACGCAGCGGAAGACGCCACCATCATCTTCGGGACCGTCTATGACGAGTCGCTCGGCGACGAGATGCGCGTCACCGTGGTGGCCACGGGCCTAGGGCAAACCCGAGCCAAGCCTACCCTGGTCCCCATGAGCCAGCCTCGCGTGGCCCAGGCGACAGGAACCCATGATGCGGTGGCGATGCCCCCAGAGCCCGTGGCCCCTGCCGCCCCGCAGGCCCCGAGCTATCAGGGCTATGAGCCTCCGGCCATCTGGCGTCAGCCCGCTCGTAGTGAGGCTGCTGCTCGGGTGATGGCCCTGGAGGAGGGCGGAATGGACCGGCTCGACATTCCCGCATTCCTGCGTAGGCAAGCGGACTAAGACCGGCGCTGCTCTGGCACACTCTCAAGTCGTACCGAGGCACTGCCTGTCCTCGGTACGTCCTTGACCTCACTCTTACGGAGCAGCTATGGCCATTCAAGCAGGGCAAGCACTGCCCAACGTCACACTCTACGAATTCATCGAAGATGAAACCCCGGGCTGTTCTATCGGCCCGAATGCCTTTCAGGTCTCAGACCTGGTGCGCGGCAAGACCATCGTGATCTTTGGGCTGCCGGGCGCCTACACCCCCACCTGCTCTGCCAAGCACGTGCCGGGATTTGTTGCCCATGAGCAGGCCCTTAAGGCCAAGGGCGTGGACGAGATCTGGTGTGTCTCGGTCAATGACGCCTTCGTCATGGGTGCCTGGGGACGCGAACTCGGCACCAAGGGAAAGGTGCGCATGTTCGGCGACGGTAGTGCCGAATTCTCCAAGGCCATCGACCTCACGCTCGACCTCACCGGCCGTGGGCTTGGCATTCGCTCCAACCGCTACGCCATGATCGTGAAGGATGGCGTGGTTCAGTCGGTGTCAGTTGAGGCGCCAGGTCAGTTCGAAGTGAGCAGCGCAGAGGCCGTCCTCCAGCAGCTCTAGACCGAGATGCTCCGGCAGAGGACGCTCCTCTCCCCCGTGCAGGCCGAAGGGCTGGGCCTGCACTCCGGCCAGCGGGTTCGGCTGGGCCTGGTGCCTGCCGCGGCTGATCAGGGCATCGTCTTTCGTCGCACCGATCTGCCCGAGCCGAATTCGGTTCGGGCCGATGCCGCTGCGGTGGGGGATACCCAGATGGCCTCGACGGTCTCTCAGGGTGGGGTGAAGGTCTCCACAGTGGAGCACCTCATGTCGGCGCTCTCCGGGCTTGGCATCGACAACCTCGTGGTGGAGGTGGATGCACCGGAGATCCCCATCATGGATGGAAGCGCTGCGAGCTTTGTCCACCTCGTGCGGTCAGCCGGGGTTCAGGAGCAGTCCGCCCCCAAGCGCTTTGTTGAAGTGATCGAGCCCATTGAGGTGCGTGCGGGAGACAAATGGGCTCGGCTTGAGCCCTACTTCGGCTTTCGGCTCGACTTCACCATTGATTTTCAGCATCCCGCCATCGACCAGACCGGGCAAGAGGTCCACCTGGATTTCGCAGAGACCGATTTTCAGTCCGTGATTGCGCGGGCTCGCACCTTCGGATTTATGCGCGATGTGGACATGCTCCGCGCTCGTGGGCTTGCCCTCGGGGGGAGTATGGACAATGCGATCGTGCTCGATGAGTCACGCGTCCTCAATCCGGAGGGTCTGAGACGCCCGGACGAGTTCGCCATGCACAAGGCGCTCGATGCGATCGGGGATCTCTATGTGCTGGGCCGCCCCTTGATGGCGCGTTACAGCGCCTATAAGTCTGGCCACGGCCTCAATAACCAGCTGCTGCGGGCGCTCATGGCAAACCCCTCGGCCTGGCGACCCCGCGAGTTTGACCAGCTCTCTGAGGCCCCCCCAGCCTGGGCCCGTCAGTGGTCCTGGGCCTCCAGCGCGGCCATCAGTCGCTGACGCGCGGCCACTGGGATCTTAGGCCGATGCTGGGCCTGCGGCGCCCGAGGCCCCTCGGTGTGGGCCTTCGCGACGCGAACCTCAACCGACTGAATGCCCAGGGATCGACCGAGCTCGGGCGCGACCCGTCGGAGTGCGGCCAGGTGCAGCTTCACGCGCGAGGCGGCAGAGGCGTTGCGCATGCGCAGGGTGAGTTCACTTCCCCGTAGTCCCTGTCGGGGGCTGGAGCGTGCTGCGGAGTAGAGGGTAGGAGTGAGGTGGCCAAGCTGAGCCGCCTGAAGCATGGCCCGGCCGAGAGAGAGCAGGGCAGCCTGCTCGGCCAGGATAGACCGAAGGGGCAGCCCGCTGGCATCGCGCCGCTCCGCAATGGCGCCGAGCAGCGCCTCGTCCAGGGTTTTCATGTGGCTCATGCTACCCTAGACCCTCTATGCTAAACCGCCTCCTTGCGTCCATTTTTGGCAGTCGCAATCAGCGACTCATAAAGAAATTCCAGTCGCGCGTCGACGCGATCAACCGGCTAGAGTCGGGGCTCGTCTCCCTCTCGGATGAGGCCCTCGCCGCAAAAACCCCCGAGTTTCGCGACCGCCTAGCCAGAGGCGAGAGCCTGGACGCGCTGCTCCCTGAGGCGTTTGCCGTCTGCCGAGAGGCCTCCAAGCGCGTGCTGGGCATGCGGCATTTCGATGTCCAGCTGATGGGTGCCATGGTGCTGCACGAGGGCAAGATCGCCGAGATGCGCACCGGTGAGGGCAAGACCCTGATGGCCACCCTGGCTGCCTACCTCAATGCGCTTCCGGGCAAGGGAGTGCATGTCGTCACCGTAAACGACTATCTGGCGCAGCGCGATGCGCAGTGGATGGGTCGGCTCTATGGCTTTCTTGGCCTCACCACCGCAGTAAACCTTGCGGGCCTCTCGTCAGATGAGAAGCGCGAGGCCTATGCAGCCGACATCACCTACGGCACCAACAACGAGTATGGCTTTGACTACCTCCGCGACAACATGGTCTCTGAGCGCGCTGCGCGCTGCCAGCGGGGGCTTCAGTTCGCCATCATCGACGAGGTGGACTCCATCCTCATCGACGAGGCACGAACCCCGCTGATCATCTCGGGCCAGTCAGAGGATTCAACAGAGCTCTACCGCGCCCTCAACGGCCTTCCGGGCCAGCTGCGACGGCAGCTCACCGAGGACGGCGAGGGCGACTACTTCGTCGACGAGAAGGGGCGCCAGGTCCACCTGTCAGAGTCCGGGTTTGAGCGGGCGGAGGCGGCCTTGGCTGAGATGGGCCTGATCGGCGAGGGCGAGAGTCTCTATGACGCCTCCCGAATCACCCTGCTGCACCACCTCATGGCTGCGCTTCGCGCGCACACCCTCTACTTTCGCGACCAGCACTATGTTGTGCAGTCGGGAGAAGTGGTGATCGTCGACGAGTTCACCGGTCGACTCATGTCGGGACGGCGCTGGGCCGAGGGCCTGCACCAGGCGGTTGAGGCCAAAGAAGGCGTGGCCATCGAGCCCGAGAACCAGACCCTGGCCTCGATCACCTTTCAGAACTACTTCAGGATGTACCAGAAGCTCTCCGGCATGACCGGAACGGCAGACACCGAGGCCTTCGAGTTTCAGCAGATCTATGGCCTCGAGACGGTGATCGTGCCCACCCATCGGCCCATGGTGCGCAAAGACCTGCAAGACCAGGTGTTTCGGACGGCCGAGGAGAAGGTGGAGGCGATCATTGCCGACATCCGCACGCGGCATGAGGCCGGCCAGCCGATTCTGGTTGGAACCACCTCCATCGAATCCTCGGAACTGCTCTCCGACCTGCTCACGCAGGCGGGGCTGCAGCACCAGGTGCTCAACGCCAAACAGCACGCTCGGGAGGCGGAGATCGTCGCCCAGGCGGGCCGTCCAGGAATGATCACCATTGCCACCAACATGGCCGGCCGCGGCACCGACATCGTGCTGGGTGGAAATGTGGAGAAGTCCGTGGCGGCGCTCGAGGCGGATGAGGGCCTTGCACCGGAGGCACGCGGTCAGCGCGTGGCCGAACTCCGTGCGGAGTGGCAGCAGATGCACGACCAGGTGGTTGCCGCGGGCGGCCTTCACATCATCGGTACCGAGCGTCACGAGTCGCGCCGCATCGACAACCAGCTGCGCGGCCGGGCGGGTCGTCAGGGGGACCCGGGTTCTTCTCGGTTCTTCCTGTCCATGGACGACCCCCTGCTTCGAATCTTTGCCGGCGACCGGATGAAGGCCATCATGGACCGGCTCGGCGTGCCCCGAGGCGAGGCGATCGAGGCGGGCATGGTGACGCGCTCCATCGAAGGCGCCCAGCGCAAGGTGGAAAACCGCAACTTCGACATTCGCAAGCAGCTGCTCGAGTATGACAACGTGGCCAATGAGCAGCGCCAGATCATCTATGCCCAGAGAAACGAGATCCTGGAGTCCACCGACCTCACCGGCCTGGTGCGGCAGCTCCGTGAGGGTGCGGTTGAGGCAGCGGTGCGCGCCTCAGTGCCTGAGGAGAGTATCGAAGAGCAATGGAACCTGCCCGAGGCCGAGGCTGCCCTGCGCGAGCGCTTCAGGCTAGAGCTGCCTCTCGTGGCCCAGGTTCAGCAGGCGCAAGAGATCGACGATGCTGGGGTGGTGGCGATGGCCGTGGCCGCCGCACAGGCGGCCTATGAGCAGAAGCTCGCCCTCGTGCCCTCCGGCGCCTTCCACGAGTTTGAGCGCTCGATCCTGCTCCAGCACCTTGACTCGGCCTGGCGGGAGCATCTGGCGGCCCTTGACCACCTTCGCCAGGGCATCCACCTGCGTGGCTATGCCCAGAAAGATCCCAAGCAGGAATACAAGCGAGAGGCCTTTGCCCTCTTCGAGCAGCTGCTGGCCCGAGTGCGGGATGATGTCACCAGCCTGCTCATGTCAGTCGAGATTGCAAGCGAGGAGGAGGCCGAGCGTGCTGCAGCCGAGGCGGAGGCTGCCCGAGAGGCCGCCGCTGCAGCCGCTGCAAAGAGCATGCACTTCGTGCACGCCGACTCGCCAGAGTCAGAGGAGTTTGAGCCGGCCGACAACCAATCGCCCGCCTCGGCAGGCGCACCTGAGGTCACCACGGTTCGACGCGAGGCGCCCAAAGTGGGTCGCAATGAGCCCTGCCCTTGTGGGTCAGGAAAGAAATTCAAGTCCTGTTGTGGACGGATCGGTTAGGAGCACCACATGCCGGTAGGCCTTCCTCTTCCTCAGCGAGAGTCTCTGCTTCCGATCGCTGGCCTTGAGCTGGGCTATGCCCAGGCAGGAATCCGCAAACCCGGCCGCAAAGACCTCCTTCTGATGCGTCTGGCCGAAGGGTCCTCGGTGGCCGGCGTCTTCACCCAGAACGCATTCTGTGCAGCCCCTGTGCAGGTCTGTCGCCAACACCTCGCAGCAGGCCATGGCATCCGTGCGCTGCTGGTCAATACCGGCTGCGCCAATGCCGGGACGGGCCGGGGCGGGCTGGACGATGCCCGCCAGAGCTGTGCAGCGGTTGCACAGGCCCTGGGGCTTGGGCCCGAGCAGGTGCTTCCCTTCTCCACTGGTGTCATTCTTGAGCGCCTGCCCATGGACCGTCTCTTGGCGGGGCTCCCTGCAGGAGTGAAGGGCCTGGGCCAGGCCGACTGGCTAGACGCTGCCGAGGCCATCATGACCACAGACACGCAGCCGAAGGCTGCGAGTTCCCAGGTCAAGCTCAGTCGCGGCACCGTTACCCTTACCGGGATCTCCAAGGGTGCCGGCATGATCCGGCCCAACATGGCCACCATGCTGGGCTACCTCGCTACCGATGCTGGCCTGCCCCAGGCCATGCTGGCCGCCCTGGTGCGTCGCGCGGCCGATCAGTCATTCAATGCCATCACGATCGATGGAGACACCTCGACCAACGACTCCTTCATCGGGATGGCAACTGGCCAGGGTGGAGTCCGGTTTGAGCCCCAGGACTTGGGCTCGCCCGACTGGATCGCATTTGAGTCTGCCTTTGTCGCGCTCGCCCAGACCCTCGCCCAGGCCATTGTGCGAGATGGCGAGGGCGCGACGAAGTTCATTGCCATTACGGTTGAGGGCGCCCAGACGCGTGAGGAGGCTCGGCTTGTCGCCTATGCCGTTGGGCACTCCCCGCTCGTCAAAACAGCGTTCTTTGCCAGCGACCCTAACCTGGGCCGAATCCTCGCGGCCATTGGCTACAGTGGGGTCACAGACCTCCATGTGGAGCGTGTCTCGGTCTGGATCGGAGACACCCTGGTCGCTGAGTCTGGCGGTCGTGCGGTCAGCTACACCGAGGCGGCCGGCCAGGCAGAGATGGCCAAGGCCGATATCCCCGTGCGAGTCCACCTTGGACGCGGGTCTGAGTCTGCAACGGTCTGGACCTGCGACCTCTCGCACGACTATGTCAGCATCAACGCCGACTATCGATCCTAAGCGGATCGACCAGCTGCTCCGCAAGCTCGAGGCCCTGCTGCCCGAGCCCCCGCCTGAGCCTGATTTCACCACCCAGTGGGCCTTTCAGTGGCGTCGTCAGTCCACTCTCCTGGGCGAGCAGGGGCAGCTTCGGCCAGTGGCTCAGCCGGCCTGGGTGGAGGTGGGTCACCTTCACCATATCGACCACCAGGCTGAACAGGTTCTGCGAAACACTCGGCATTTTGTTGAAGGCCTGCCCGCCAACAATGTGCTGATGACCGGTGCACGTGGCACGGGGAAGTCCTCTCTGGTGCGAGCATGTCTCAGTGCCTTTGGTGACCAAGGCCTGCGGCTCATCGAAATGGACCGCGACCACCTCTCCGACCTCCCCTTGCTCACCGATCGACTGCAGGGGCATGAGCAGCGCTTCATTGTCTTCTGCGACGACCTCTCCTTCGAGCCAGGCGAGCCCGGCTACAAGGCGCTGAAGTCCATACTCGACGGCGGGGTCTCGGCTCAGCCATCCAATCTGCTCATCTATGCCACCTCGAACCGTCGTCATCTCATGCCGGAGCATCGTTCGGACAATCTTCAGGCGCACCTCGATGCCCAGGGGGAGCTTCACCCGGCCGAATCCACGGAGGAGAAGGTCTCGCTCTCGGACCGCTTTGGGCTCTGGGTCTCCTTTCATGGCTTCTCGCAGTCGGCCTATCTCGACATCGTGAATCACTGGCTGGGCGAGCTGGGCATTGCGGCCGATCGCTGGCCTCAGGCTCGGCTGGAGGCATTGCAGTGGGCCACCCAACGCGGCTCTCGTTCAGGTCGAGTGGCGCACGCCTTCGCGCGGGACTGGGCGGCCCGGCACCTCGAGCGATTGAGCTAGGGCCAGCACAGGCGTGGGCGATGAGCGAGTGCAGGTGGCGGTGGGGCTTGTCCGAAGCCCGCAGGGCCAGTGGCTTCTGGCGAGTCGGCCCCCAGGGAAGGCCTACGCTGGCTGGTGGGAGTTCCCCGGCGGAAAAATTGAACAGGGCGAGACGGCGGAGCAGGCGGTCTGCCGGGAGCTCGCCGAGGAGCTAGGGCTGCTCGCGCGTGGGGCCGTGGTGCGAGAAGTCCTGCCCTACGACTACGCCCATGCCCGCGTGCTCCTTCACTTCTGTGTGGTGAGCGACTGGGCTACGCCGAATGCGCCGGGCCCGCGAGGGCTCGAGGGACAACAGGTCTGCTGGGTCTGGTCGGGAGGGCCGCAGCCTTTTCCCTTGCTGCCTGCGAGCCGTCCGGTGATGCGGGGCTTAGAACTCGCAGATCGCGAGCTTGAAGCTCAGGGCACCCTCAAAGGCCTGAGGCTGTAGCCGCTCATTCACGCAGCGAAAGCGAACCGCGACCACGTACTTGTTGGCACTCATGTCGCAGATGAGGCCACGTCCAGCGGGCGCCCAGACTCTAATGAGCTTGGCCTGTCTGCCGCCCGCATTCATTTCAAAGAGCCCGCCCTCGGCGGTCATCTCGCGTGGGTCGGCCACCTCACGAAGAAGCCGGAGGCAGAGCTTGGAGGCGCGCAGCACGGGGCCAATCGGTGCTACCCAGCTCTCCATGTGGGCTCGGCGCTTGTCGGGGCTGAAGGTGAGCCAGAGCGAGAGCACGGGGAGGTCGAAGGGGCAGTCACCTGCAGGGATGCCGGCGCGGCCTTTGAGAGACTGCAGGAAATCAATCTCTGCGATGTGCGGCCCAAGCCGCATCTGGACATCCCCGAGGGCCTCAAAGAGGAAGGTCACCTCGCTGAGCACGGCCTCGAGTCGCTCACTGGCCACTCCAGGCTGGCCGACGAACCGCTCAAGCTGAATGCGTTGACGCTCGAGCTCCTGCAGCAGTTCGTTCTTGATGTCGCTGCGACTGGAGAGGAGGTCGAAGAGCTCGAGGTAGGAGGCGAGCCAGGCCCGATGGGCAGACGCATCCCCGGCCAGGGCCAGCTTCTCCAGGCGATTGCTCAGACACTCCAGTCGCATCATCGTGCGCACCCGCTCGCTGCAAGGAAGCTCAAAGATCTGCTCGAGCGAGGGAGGGGGCGCGATGGGAGGGAGTGCGGACATCTCGCGATTATGTCTGATTGCTGACGGGATCGGGGCCGACCGTCTCCGCGCAGAGGCTCATCCAGCGCGCGTGGGCGGCCATGACCTGGCGCTCGAGGTTCATGAGGCTTGAGTCATTGGTGATCACCTCGTCCGCCAGCGCCAGCCTGGCCTCTCGGGGAGCCTGAAGGGCGAGGATCCGATCCAGGGTGCCGGGCTCCATGGCCTGACGGGCCATCACGCGCTGCCGTTGAAGGTCTGGACTCAGGTCAATCACCACCACCTTCCAGACCCAGTCCGGCCGATGCTGTCCCGCTCCTTCCGCCCAGAGCGGCACATCGTAGATCGTGTAAGGGGCAGTGGACGCCGCGAGTGCGCGCAGGCAGGCCGACTGAATCCGAGGATGCAGGATGGCCTCGAGCCGGCTGCGCTGGCTCGGGTCGTGAAAGACCAGCTCTCGCATTCGGGCTCGGTGCAGGCTGCCATCTGGGCTGAGAAGCTCAGGCCCGAAGGCGTCCAGAATCTCGGGCATGGCCTCACCTCCCGGCCCGGTGAGCTGGTGTGCTGTCTGGTCAGCATCCACGATGGGTACCCCCATTCGTGCGAAGACTGCGCCTGCGGAAGACTTCCCAGACCCGATGCCCCCCGTAAGGACGACCACGCGGGTCTTCAAGGCGCAGTGGGCTGGGTGAGCACCCAGGGCAGCACGAGGACACCGGCCAGGCAGAGTGAGGGGCCAAGGGGCAGGGCGGTGGCGCGCGTCCAGCCTCGGCGCAGCATGCCCCAGGCCACCAGGGGAAGCATGAGGAGTGTGCCCACCACCAGCACCAGTGGCAGGCCAGAGAATCCAACCCAGAGCCCCATCGCACCCAGCAGGGCGAGGTCTCCCCGGCCAATCGACTCCTGCGGGCCCTCATTGGTTTTTCGTTGCGTCAGCCGGCCCACGAGCCAGGGCAGGCCGTAGCCGAGCAGGGCGCCGGCCAGGCCCTGCCAGAGCCCTGGGCCGCGCTCCAGGAGCGCCAGGACGAGGCCCAGACCGGCCAGGCTCAGGGTGAGCCGGTCGGGCAGGAGCCGACAGCGCAGATCGGTCAGCGCGCAGGCGGTGAGGAGGCCAGACCAGAGCCCCAGCATCAGCGAGTCGGCCGTGTCGAGTGGCTGATGGCCCAGGCCCAGGGTGAGCGTCAGGGCGAGCGCGACGAATGCAACTGAGAGCAGCAGATGGAGCCAGGCCCCAAAGAGCCTTGGCGCCTCAGGCCCGAGCCAGTGATGGACCTCGGGCTGCGCCCAGGACCGAGCGGCCCAGGCACTGGCCATGGCCATCAGTCCAGCAAGACCCCAGGCGAGCAGTTCAGTGGGCATGTCGGTGCAGCAGCACTCGGCGAATCGCGCGGTCTTGAACCTGCTGGATCTCAATGGGCACACCACTAATCTTCAGGCTAAGGTTGGCCTCAGGCAGGTCTTGAAGGGCCTCGAGAATCAGCCCGTTCATCGTTCGAGGCCCGTCCAGAGGGAAGTTCAGGCCCAGATGACGATTGATCTCACGGATGAGGGTGTCTCCGTCGACGGTGGCGGTGCCATCCTGATCCCAGCTGAGCTTGCGCGGGCCTGCGCCATCCGTGCTCAGTTCGCCCACCAGCTCCGACACAATGTCGCGCACCGTGACCAGCCCCTGAACCTCCCCATACTCGTCGACCACCAGTGCGAGACGGGCCCGATTGGCCTGAAAGACCCGCATCTGAGCGAAGAGGTTGGTGCCCTCAGGAATGAAATAGGCAGGGCTGAGCGCCTCCATCAGGCTCTCCTTGGTGAAGGCGTCATCGGCCATCAGCGAGGCCGCCTTGCGGACATGCAGAATGCCCCGCACCTGGTTCAGTTCGCCCTCGAATACCGGCAGGGTGTTGTGAAAACAGGTACAGATCTGCTCGCGCAGCTTGAGCACATCGTCCTCGAGATTGAGCGCCTCGATCTTGGGCCTCGGCACCATCACGTCGTCGACGGTGAGGTCTTCCAGGTCAAAGAGGTTGAGCAGGATGTCCCGGTGCTGCTTGGGAATAAAGGCGGTCGATTCCAGAACGACCGCACGAAGCTCCTCTGGCCGCAGGCCCTCCTCACGCGCGGATTCATTGAGCTTGAGCAGGCGAAGCATGGCGTTCACCAGGAGGTTCACAAACTCAACGAGGGGCCGAAACAGCAGGGTGAGTGGGACCAGCAGGAAGCTCGAGGCCATGGCCACACGCTCGGGCCGGTTCGCGCCGACAACCTTGGGCAGGATTTCCGCAAAGATGATGAGCAGGCTCGCGGCAACCGCCGTGGCGATCGCCAAGACCTCATCGTTGTTCCCAAAGGTATGGATGGCCACAGCGGTGATCAGCGCGGTGAGCGCGGTGTTGATCACGTTATTGCCCAGCAGGATGGTGGCCAGCAGCCGGTCGGTTTTTTCGAGAAGCCGGACGACCAGACGAGCCCCGCGGTGGCCCTGAGCGGCGAGGTGTCGCATGCGGTAGCGATTCACCGACATGAGGCCGGTTTCAGCGCTGGAGAAAAAGGCCGAGAGTGCGAGCAGGGCGATCAGGGCAAGCGCCTGAGCCCAGAGGGGGAGGTCACTCAAATGAGAACCCGTGGTTGTCCATGACGCCCATAGTGTAGGCCATTCATGGTCGGGGTGAGAGGATTCGAACCTCCGACTCCTGCGTCCCGAACGCAGTACTCTACCAGGCTGAGCTACACCCCGACGACCCGCCAGAGGCGCGCTACTGCCGCCTGCTGGTGATGAAAGACAGCAAGTCTAGCAGGGAAGCCTTGTGCACGGACGGTGCAAGTGGCTGCAGGGCGGCACGCGCCAGGTCGCACTCCGCGCGGGCTGCATCCCAGGTGGCGGCCAGCACGCCCGAGGATCGCACGCGCTGGATGATCGCCTCAACCTCTGCAGTCTCGGGCTCCACAATCGCCTGGCGGAGCACCTCGCGCTCGGCCGGCGAGGACTGGGCCATGAGCAGAATGAGCGGCAGGGTGGGCTTACCCTCTCGCAGGTCGTCTCCTAACTGCTTGCCCATCACCGACTCGTCACCGTCGTAGTCGAGCACGTCATCGGTGAGCTGAAAGGCGGTTCCCAGGTGGCGGCCCACCGCGCCCATGCGCTCCACCAGGTCGGGGGGGCACTCCGCGAGGACTGCGGGCAGGCAGGCGGAGGCCTCAAAGAGCTTGGCGGTTTTATATCGGATCACCTGGAGGTAACGGGCCTCGTCGACATCGGGGTCCTGGCAGTTGAGGAGCTGGAGCACTTCGCCCTCTGCAATCACATTCGTGGCGTCGGCCAGGACCGCCATCACGGGCAGAGACTGGCAGGACAGCATCATCTGAAAGGCCCGAGAGTAGAGAAAGTCGCCGACCAGCACGCTGGCGGCATTTCCAAACAGGGCGTTGGCGGTCTGGCGGTTCCGCCGCAGGCTCGACTCGTCCACGACATCGTCGTGAAGGAGGGTGGCCGTGTGAATGAACTCCACAATCGCGGCAAGCTCGTGCACCTCGGGCGCCTCGGTGAGGCGCGGCCGGCCCGTCCAGGCGCCTCTGGCCTCAAGGTCGGCCTGCAGTGCGCCAGCGGTGAGCAGCAGGAGCGCCGGGCGGATTCGCTTGCCGCCCCCGCTGATGATGTAATCACCCACCTGCTCAATCAGCGGCACCGCACTCTGAAGGCGCGCGCGAATCACCCGGTCGACCGAGGCCATGCCGTCAGAAATGGGGCCAAAAAAGGAAGCGGGGCTGCCGTCACTCATGGTGCCCGCACTTTACCCGTATTCGAGTGTGCACGCGGGGGCTTGCAAGCTAGACAATTGGCCAATAGAATGGTGGGCTTTTCCCGCATTACACACGAATAAGAGAGACGAATTATGTACGCAGTCATCAAAACCGGCGGCAAGCAGTACCGCGTTGCACCGGGCGACACCCTGCGCGTGGAGACCCTCACCGCTGAGGCAGGCCAAGAGGTCGTGCTCGCGGAGGTGCTTGCCATGGGCGAGGGCGAGGCGCTTCAGATGGGCGCGCCCCTGCTGTCTGGCGCCAGCGTGAAGGCTGTGGTGACTGCGCACGGTCGCGGCGACAAGGTTCGCATTTTCAAGCATCGCCGTCGTAAGCACTACGCTAAGACCCAGGGCCACCGCCAGAACTACACCGAGATCAAGATTGCGGCGCTGGTGAAGCCCGATGGCTCCGAAGTAACAGCGTAAGTTCACGCTCAGGCAGACGAAAAGGACAGATTCGACATGGCACAGAAAAAAGGCGGCGGCTCTACGCGAAACGGTCGTGACTCAGAGTCGAAACGACTCGGAGTGAAGCGATTTGGTGGTGAGCAGGTCCTGGCTGGCAACATCATTGTTCGCCAGCGCGGCACCACCTTCCATCCCGGTCTCAATGTCGGCATGGGCAAAGACCACACCCTGTTCGCGCTTGTGAATGGCAAGGTCTCGTTCTCGGTCCAGGGCCCGCTCAAGCGCTCCACCGTTCACATCATCGCCGAGTAAACACGCGTCACCTGCGTGGCTGGGCTGCGCTGAGGATGCCGTCAGACTAAGCCCCGCAGGTTCGGGGCTTTTTCTTTTATGAAATTTATTGACGAAGCCACCATCGAGGTCCACGCCGGCAAGGGCGGTAACGGAGCGGCCGCCTTCCGGCGAGAGAAGTTCATCCCCAAGGGCGGGCCGAGTGGCGGCGATGGTGGACGCGGCGGCAGCATCTTTGCGCGGGCGGACCGCAACATCAACACCCTGATCGACTACCGCTACGCACGGGTGCACCGGGCCCGCAACGGGGAGCAAGGCCAGGGGCGTGACCGCTACGGCGCGGGTGCGGAGGACATCGAGCTGAGGGTGCCGGTGGGCACCATGGTCTTTGATGCCGACACGGAAGAACTGCTCTTTGACCTCAGCCTGGATGGCGAACGAGTGGTGCTGGCCAAAGGCGGCGAGGGTGGGCTGGGCAACCTCCACTTTAAGTCCAGTACCAACCGGGCGCCTCGGCAGTTCACGCCAGGAGAAGAGGGCGAGTCTCGGCGCCTTCGGCTCGAGCTCAAGCTGCTGGCCGATGTCGGCCTGCTGGGCATGCCCAATGCGGGCAAGTCCACGCTGGTGGCGGCCATCTCCAACGCACGCCCCAAGGTGGCCGACTATCCCTTCACCACCCTCAATCCCCAGCTCGGCGTGGTTCGCAGTGGCCCCGCGCGGAGTTTCGTGATCGCTGACATCCCTGGCCTGATTGAGGGGGCAGCCCAGGGGGCCGGGCTTGGCCACCAGTTCCTCCGTCATATTCAGCGCACACGGGTCTTGCTGCATCTGATCGACATGGCCCCGGTCACCTCCGAAACCGATGAGGCTGTGATTGGGAAGCAGCTCGCCAGCGATGTACGCACCCTGGTCAAGGAGCTGGCGGCATTCGACCCCACCCTCAAAGACAAGCCCCGCTGGCTCCTGCTCAACAAGATGGACCTGCTGCAGCCTGAGCAGCGAGAGCGACGTTGGAAGGCCATGAACCGATCCCTGCGCTGGAAGGGCCCGGTCTACATGACCTCTGGCCTCACCCGTGCCGGCCTCGAAGACCTGGTCCAGTCGGTACAGCACTGGCTGGATGAGCAACGGCAGCAGGAGTTCGGCTCGGTGGAGCCCGATGTCCGGTTCACAGATGAGACGGGGCATGAGCCGCAGTGAGCTGACCACACCTGGGCTCTGGGTCGTCAAGCTCGGCTCCAGCCTCGTCACCAATGCGGGTCGCGGCGTTGACCAGGAGGCCATTGGAAGATTTGCTGCCCAGATGTCGGCCCTGCACGCACAGGGCCATCGCGTGGTCCTGGTCTCCAGTGGCGCGATTGCCGAGGGCATGAAGCGCCTGGGCTGGTCCGAGCGCCCCCACGAGATCCACGACCTGCAGGCCGCTGCGGCCGTGGGCCAGATGGGCCTGGCCCAGGCCTATGAGGCGGGCTTTCTGCAGCAGGGGCTGCGCACCGCACAGATTCTTCTCACCCATGAGGATGTGGCCGATCGTCGCCGGTATCTCAATGCCCGGGCCACCCTGCGCACCCTGCTTGCGCTCGGCGTGGTGCCAGTGATCAATGAGAACGACACCGTGGTCACTGATGAGATCAAGCTCGGTGACAACGACACCCTGGCTGCCCTCGTCACCAACCTCCTCGAGGCAGACCGTCTCGTGATTCTCACCGACCAGGCCGGGCTCTTTTCAGCCGACCCGCGCCGCCATCCGGATGCCGAACTCCTCTCGGAGGTGAGCGCCACTGACCCGCGCCTTCTCGAGATGGCAGGGGGCGCTGGCTCTCATATCGGAACGGGCGGCATGACCACCAAGGTGAGAGCCGCCCAGCGGGCCGCACGCAGCGGAGCCGACACCCTCGTGGCAAGCGGCGCCGAGCCGCAGATCCTGCTTCGTCTGGCCCAGGGCGAGCCCCTCGGCACACGCTTTCGGGCCGATCTACCCATTCTCACGGCGCGGCAACAGTGGCTGGCCGATCACCTCCAGCTGCGTGGTCAACTGGTCCTGGATGCGGGGGCCGCTCGCGTGCTCGTGTCGGGCGGCAAGTCACTGCTTCCCGTGGGGGTGACAAGGGTCGACGGTGAGTTCGATCGGGGAGATGTGGTGGCCTGCCTGTCTCCAGACGGTCATGAGCTGGCCCGTGGCCTGGTGAACTACTCCGCTAAGGACGCTCGCCGCATTCTGGGCAGGCCATCGAGTCAGATCGAGGCGGCCTTGGGCTTCGTGGAGGAGCCTGAGCTCATCCACCGCGACAACCTCGTGCTCATCTCCTCTGGCGAAAAGAGGTAGACCGCCAGCTCGTGCATGGCCTGCCAGTAAACCTGGCGCTTGAACTCAATCACCGAGTCCAGGGGAATACAGAAGTCGTGCCAGCACCAGTCATCGAACTCCGGCTTTTCGACGCCGGATCGCAGCCGGACATCGCTGTCTTCCCCCAGCATGCGCAGGAGATACCAGATCTGCTTCTGGCCCCGATAGAGGCCTCGCCACTCGCGTCGCACCCAGCGGGTGGGGACATCGTAGTGAAGCCAGTCTTGAGTGCGGGCCAGTAGCCTGACATGCTCAGGCCGAAGGCCGGTCTCCTCGAAGAGCTCTCGATACATGGCCTCCTCTGGGTCCTCGCCATCCTGAATGCCGCCCTGCGGGAACTGCCAGGCCTGCTCACGGATGCGTTTTCCCCAGAAGACCTGGTTCATCTCGTTGACGAGAATGATGCCGACGTTGGGCCGGTACCCATGTTCATCTAGCATAATGCGCAACATTATACGAAGTGACCCCCGGACCCACTGCATGCGCGCCTCACAATTTCACATCCAGACCCTCAAAGAAGACCCCTCTGATGCGGAGGTTGCGAGCCAGAGGCTCATGATGCGGGCGGGAATGATCCGCAAGCTCGGGGCGGGAATCTACACCTGGATGCCGATGGGCCTAAGGGTCTTGCGCAAGGTGGAGGCCATCATTCGCGAGGAGATGGATGCGGCGGGTGCACTCGAGGTGGTCATGCCGGTGGTCCAGCCCGCTGAGCTCTGGCAGGAGACAGGCCGTTGGGACAAGATGGGCCCCGAACTCCTGCGCATTCGAGATCGACATGGCCGCGATTTTGCGTTCCAGCCCACCTCTGAGGAGGTGGTCACTGACATCGCCCGCCAGGAGATCAAGAGCTGGAAGCAGCTGCCCAAGAACTTCTATCAGATTCAGACCAAGTTTCGCGACGAGCGTCGGCCACGATTTGGTGTCATGCGCGGCCGTGAGTTCGTGATGAAGGACGCCTATTCCTTCGACAAGGATGTGGCGGGAGCCGAGGCCAGCTACGACCGAATGTTTGCCTGCTACTGCAAGATCTTCAGCCGGCTGGGCCTGCAGTATCGAGCGGTTGCTGCCGACACGGGCGCCATCGGTGGATCGCGGTCCCATGAGTTTCAGGTGATCGCGGACACGGGTGAGGATGCCATTGCCTACTGCCCCAGCTCAGACTACGCAGCCAATATCGAACTGGCCGAAGCGGTGGCCCTGGGCTCGGGCCGCCAGTCGGCCCGAGAGGAGATGCGGGTCGTTCCCACTCCTGGTGTGAGCACCTGCGCAGGGGTTGCCCAGCTGCTGGGGCTCTCGATTGAACGCACGGTGAAGTCGCTCGTGCTGGCCACAGACCCCGATCCGAAGGCCGAACAGCCCACGGGCGTTAAGCTCTGGCTCCTCCTCCTGCGGGGGGACCACGAGATGAACGAGGTGAAGGTGGGCAAGCTCGAGGGCCTCAGGCAGGGCTGGCGATTTGCGTCCGCAGATGAGATTGTTGCGGCCTTTGGCGCACAGCCAGGCTATCTGGGCCCGGTCTTCCCAGCGGGTAAGCCACCGGGGCTGACGGTGATCGCAGACCGAACGGTGGCCCAGATGTCGGACTTCATCACCGGGGCCAATGCTGTCGATGCCCACATCCTGGGCGTGAACTGGGCCCGAGACCTCCCCGAGCCAGATGCAATTGAGGACCTCCGCAATGTGGTGGAGGGAGATCCTTCCCCCGATGGGCAGGGCCTGCTGGCCATCCAGCGAGGGATCGAGGTGGGCCATGTCTTCTACCTGGGCACCAAATACTCTGAGGCCATGAAGGCCACCATGCTCGATGAGACGGGACGCCCCCGTGTCATGGAGATGGGCTGCTATGGCATTGGGGTCACCCGAATCGTCGGTGCTGCCATCGAGCAGAACCATGACGAGAAGGGCATGGTCTGGCCCAGTGCCCTGGCCCCCTTCGACCTGGTGATCTGCCCAGTGGGTGCTGGAAAGTCCGCGAATGTCCGGCAGGTGAGCGAACAGCTCTACGCCGACTGCCAGGCCGCAGGCCTTTCCGTGATCCTCGATGACCGCGACGAGCGTCCGGGGGTGATGTTTGCAGACTGGGAGCTGATCGGGGTGCCGCTGCGGGTGACGGTGGGTGACCGGGGCCTGGCCGAGGGCCGGCTTGAACTCCTGCAGCGCAGAGGCATGGTGCAGCAAGACCTTGCTCTGAATGAGGCTGTCTCCAGCCTCAAGGCACTGCTCGCGCGCGGCTAGCGGCCGAAGCCGCCAAAGCCGCCCATGCCGGGCAGGCCCTTCATGCCGCCCATGGCCTTCATCATTTTGGCCAGGCCGCCCTTCTGCATTTTCTTCATCATGTCCTGCATCTGCTCGAACTGGGCGAGCAGGCGGTTCACCTCCTGAACCTGTACCCCGGCACCTGCAGCGATGCGACGCTTGCGGCTCGCCTTGATCAGCAGGGGATTGCGGCGCTCTGCGGGCGTCATGCTGTTGATGATGCCCTCCATGCGGCCAACCGACTTGTCGGCCTGGGAGAGGTCCTGCCCCTTCGCGGCCTGCTGCATCTGGCTGGGCAGCTTATCGATGAGGTTGGAGAGGCCACCCATGGACTTCATCTGGCCGATCTGGAGCTTGAAGTCCTCAAGGTCGAACTTTGCTCCGGACTTGAGCTTGGCCGCCACCTTTTCAGCGGCCTTGATGTCGATGGACTTCTGGGCCTGCTCCACGAGGGCGAGCACGTCGCCCATGCCGAGGATGCGCTGGGCAAATCGCTCGGGGTCAAAGGCTTCTAGGCCATCGATCTTCTCGGAGGTGCCGACGAATCGGATGGGGCAGCCGGTAATCGACCGCACCGAGAGCACGGCTCCACCTCGGGCATCGCCATCCACCTTGGTGAGCATGACGCCCGTGAGGGGGATGGCCTGTCGAAAGGCCTCGGCGGTGCGGACTGCGTCCTGTCCCTGCATGGCGTCCACGGTGAACAGGGTCTCGATTGGATTGAGGGTTCTGTGGAGCTGGGCGATCTCCGCCATCATCGCCTCGTCGATGGCCAGGCGACCGGCCGTGTCCACGAGGAGCACATCGTGGAAGTGCCGCCTGGCCCAGAGCACAGCCTCCTGAGCAATGGCAGCAGGCTTATCACTGGCCTGGCTGGGAAACCAGTCCGCACCGGCCTGCTCGGTGACGAGCCGAAGCTGTTCGATGGCGGCCGGCCGGTAGACGTCGCAGGAGACAGTGAGCACCTTCTTCTTGTGCTGCTGGGTGAGCCAGCGCGCAAGCTTGCCCACCGTGGTGGTCTTACCGGCACCCTGAAGCCCGGCCATGAGCACGATGGCTGGTGGCTGAGTGGCGAGGTTGAGGCCCGTGGCCGGAGGGGCATCTCCGGCCATGAGTGCGACGAGCTCTCTATGGACCACTCCCACCAGCGCCTGGCCAGGGCTCAGGCTGGACTGGACCTCCTGGCCCATGGCCTTCTCTCGAACCTGCTGAATGAACTGCTTGACCACTGGCAGGGCGACGTCGGCATCCAGCAGGGCCAGACGCACCTCACGCAGCATGTCAGCGGTGTTGGATTCGGTGAGCCTGGCCTCGCCGCGGATGGTTCGCAGGGCTTTATCAAAGCGCTCGGTGAGAGACTCAAGCATGGGGAGGAGGGCTTCCGCTACACTGAATGAATGGCTTCTCTATTGTACGGTGCGTCTGGACTTGCCCCCTGGCTGGCGTCCGCGGGCTACCTGCTTCTCTGCCTGCGCCTTCGATCCAAGATGCTGGTTCAGGTGCTCGGCGTTGCGGCCATCCTCTTTCATGGGGCGGCGCTCATTCCAGCCTGGTTCCAGTCGGAGAGCCTTCGATTTGGATTCGCCTACGCCATGTCCTGGATGCTCTGGCTGGCCGTGCTCACCCTCTGGGTCGAGACCTGGACTCTGCGCGCGGGGCGGCTCATGGTCTTTGTCTACCCGGTGGCGGCCCTTGCGGCCCTGCTCCCCCTTGGATTTCCTGGAGTGCCCATGGCCCTGGAGGCCTCCCCACTCTTTCGCCTGCATATCCTGCTGGCGATGCTGGCCTATAGCGCCTTCTTTGTGGCGGCGGTCTATGCCGTGCTCATGCTCGGGCAGGAGCGGGCCTTGCATCAGCACGAGGCGCCCTCCGCCCTCTGGGATGAACTGCCCCCCCTCCTCGCGCTAGATCGGCTGCTGCTGCGCACCGTGGCCTTGGGATTTGGCCTGCTCACGGCCACGCTCCTCACCGGCGGCCTGGTGCTCTCTGGCGAGGGTCTGGGCTGGCTCAGGCCCGACCACAAGACCGTTTTTACCCTCGCAACCTGGGCCATGGTGGCTCTGTTTCTCTGGGGGCGGGCGCGTTGGGGCTGGCGGGGCCGCCTCGCCTCGCGCTTTACGCTCGGCGGCTTCGGACTCCTGGTGCTGGCCTATATTGGGAGCCGGTTCGTGCTGGAGGTCTTAATCCGTTCGAATGCCGCGCCGGTGCCGCCGCTCGGAACGGGCTGACGATGTTCGGGAAGATCCTCGTTGTGCTGCTCGCCCTCGGGGTGGCGCTGCTGTTGCTTCGCTCCGCACTCGGCAAGACCAAGCGAAACGACCCACCCCCTTCCCCCCCGCCCACCGGCAAGCCCAGAGAAGAACGCGCCAGCCGGCTCTACCCCTGTGAGTACTGTGGGGCCATGACGCCCCAGGACGATGTGGTCTGGCGCGAGGGCAGGCCCTACTGCAGCCGACCGCATGCCGAACGCTGAGTCTGAGGGCCTCTGGTCGAGCGCGGGGGCGCTCCAACTCGACGCGCTGGGCTGGCTCGAGCCGCACCCAGCGGTCTCGCGCTGGGCTTCTCCCCACCAGGACGAGCGTCCCGAGGGCGAGGCCGTGTCCCTCTTGGTGGTCCACAGTATCAGCCTGCCCCGGGGCGTATACGGCGGGCCGGCTGTTCGGGATCTCTTTCTTGGTCAGCTCGACGCCCAGTCGGACCCCCGGTTTGAGTCCCTGAGGGGCCTGCGAGTCTCCTCGCACTTCTTCATCGATCGCGAGGGGCAGATCCATCAGTTCGTGAGCGTCCAGCGGCGGGCCTGGCATGCGGGCGTCTCCAGCTTTCAGGGCCGCAGTGGCTGTAACGACTTTTCCGTGGGCATCGAGCTGGAGGGCGTCGACGATGAGGCCTTTACGCCCGCGCAGGAGCAGCAGTGCCTTCGCCTGAGCCTCGCACTTGCGGATGGCATGCCCAGCCTCACCTGGCTGGCCGGGCACAGCGACATCGCCCCAGGCCGAAAGACCGACCCCGGGACCGGATGGAACTGGGGGCGCTTTCAGCAGGCCATCGATCAGGCCCTGGGCGAGCGACGATCGGGCCGGACGATCAAATATTTTTTTCATCAACAAATCTGAGTAAAGACGGGCCTTCTCAGGCCCTTTCAGGCCACGAGGCGCGTGGCTATTCCACGGAGAAGCGCCGGGTCACTCCAGGTCTAACCTCGCGGTACTTGTGCGCGCGCATCAGAGGGAAAACCCCCTGGAGTTGGCTTGCGACATTTTTGTTGGCCCTACTAGAATTAGTACCTAATCCGTCTTACGGCTACTAGCGCTAGTAAAAATTCGGCTAGAGCCCCTTCCACCTAGGAGATGTCGCCAATGCAGTGGGCCAGCACAACACCCCCCCAGAATTTCCCCCAGGCAGAGGCCAACCTCGCCTCCGGTTCCGTTGAGTCCGCCGATGTGCAAGACCGGCTGGCCGGGCAGATGAGCGACCTCAAGGTGATCCGCCGCCAGGGCGCGGTGGTGAGCTTCGAACCTCAGAAGATCTCGGTCGCCCTCACCAAGGCCTTTCTCGCCGTTCAGGGCGGCCAGGGCGCGGCCAGTGCGCGCGTGCGTGAGGTCACCGAGCAGCTCACGCAGCAGGTGGTGCTGGCCCTCCTTCGCCGGATGCCAGCAGGTGGAACGGTCCACATCGAGGACATTCAAGACCAGGTTGAGCTCGCCCTGATGCGCTCGGGCGAGCATGAGGTGGCGCGGGCCTACGTGCTCTATCGGGAGCGACGGTCGCAGGAGCGCGCCGCACAGACCCGCGTGGAGGTGGCTGAGCATCGGCTTTCGATGCTGGTAAATGGCCAGCGCGTGCCCCTGGATGAGTCTTGGCTTCAGCAGATTATTCGCTCAGCCTGTGCGGGTCTGGAGGACTACGCCCGGTCTGAGGAGGTCTTCAGCGACACCGTCAAGAACCTCTACGACGGTGTGCCGGTGGAGGAAGTAGAGAAATCAGCCATCCTGGCTGCCCGTGCCCTTATCGAAAAGGATCCCGCCTATGCAAAAGTCAGTGCCCGTCTGCTGCTGCACACCATTCGCAAGGAGATTTTCCAGGCCGAGGTTCCGCAGGCAGAAATGGATGCGCGCTATCGCGAGTACTTCCCACGATTCATCAAGAAGGGCGTCGAGATTGGCCTTCTAAACGAAGAGCTCACCCGGTTCGACCTCAAGAAGCTGGCTGCGGCCCTCAAGCCCGAGTGCGATCTCCAGTTCGACTACCTCGGCCTTCAGACCCTCTATGATCGCTACTTCCTGATTGATCGCAATGATCGATTCAGCGGCGAGGGCAGGCGGATAGAAATGCCGCAGGCGTTTTTCATGCGGGTGGCCATGGGGCTAGCCATCAATGAGCTCGACCGTGAGGCGCGCGCTGTGGAGTTCTACCAGCTGCTCTCGAGCTTTGACTTCATGAGCTCAACCCCCACGCTCTTCAATAGCGGCACAACCCACTCGCAGCTCTCGTCCTGTTATCTCACCACGGTCTCGGACGACCTGGATGGCATCTATGAGGCCATCAAAGAGAACGCGCTCCTCGCCAAGTATGCAGGCGGGCTGGGCAATGACTGGACGCCCGTTCGGGCCCTGGGCAGTCACATCAAAGGCACCAATGGCAAGAGCCAGGGGGTGGTTCCCTTCCTCAAGGTGGTGAATGACACCGCCGTGGCGGTGAACCAGGGTGGCAAGCGCAAGGGCGCCGTCTGCACCTATCTGGAAACCTGGCACCTCGACATCGAGGAGTTCCTGGAGCTGCGCAAGAACACCGGTGATGATCGGCGTCGCACCCACGACATGAACACCGCAAACTGGATTCCCGATCTCTTTATGAAGCGGGTGATGGAGAACGGGGAGTGGCTGCTCTTCTCGCCCTCCGATGTCCCAGACCTTCACGACAAGGTGGGCCAGGAGTTTGAGGCCGCCTACCTGGGCTATGAGGCCAAGGCAGCCCGTGGCGAGCTTCGGCTCTTCAAGAAGATTCAGGCCACCTCGCTCTGGCGCAAGATGCTCACCATGCTCTTTGAAACAGGCCATCCCTGGATCACCTTCAAAGACCCCTGCAACATCCGCAGCCCCCAGCAGCATGTGGGCGTGGTGCACTCCTCAAACCTCTGCACGGAGATCACCCTCAACACCAACGACAGCGAGATTGCAGTCTGCAATCTTGGTTCGGTGAACCTCGTCCAGCACCTTAAGCAAAAGGCTGGCGGTGGGCTCGAGCTCGACCACGACAAGGTGCGTAAAACGGTTCGCACGGCCATGCGCATGCTGGACAACGTGATCGACATCAACTACTACGCGGTCGCCAAGGCGCGCAACTCCAATGTCCGCCACCGCCCGGTGGGCCTGGGCATCATGGGCTTCCAGGAGGCCTTGCATGCCATGCGCATTCCTTATGCATCTCAGGATGCCGTGGAGTTCTCAGACGCCTCGATGGAAATGGTCTGCTATGAGGCCTACTGGGCCTCAACCGACCTGGCCGAAGAGCGAGGCGCCTATTCAAGCTTCAAGGGGTCACTCTGGGACCAGGGCATTCTTCCCCTGGACACGATCAGCCTGCTTGAGAAGGCTCGAGGCGGGTACATCGAAGTCGACCGCAGTCAGCGCCTGAACTGGGACGCACTGCGGGAGCGGATCCAGTCCGTGGGCATGCGCAACTCCAACTGCGTGGCCATTGCTCCCACCGCCACCATCTCCAACATCGTGGGTGTGTCGGCCTCGATCGAGCCCACCTACCAGAACCTCTATGTGAAGTCCAACCTCTCGGGAGAGTTCACGGTCGTTAACGAGATGCTGGTGAGAGACCTCAAACAACTTGGCCTCTGGGATGAGGTGATGGTGGCCGACCTCAAGTATTTCGACGGCAGCCTCTCCAAGATCGACCGCATTCCTCAGGAGCTTCGTCAGCTCTATGCAACGGCCTTTGAGGTGGACACCCAGTGGATGGTGGAGTGCGCTGCGCGCCGTCAGAAGTGGATTGACCAGGCGCAGTCGCTCAACATCTACATGGCAGGAGCCTCGGGTAAGAAGCTTGACGAGACCTACAAGCTTGCATGGATTCGTGGACTCAAGACCACCTACTACCTGCGCACCATGGGCGCTACGCACGCTGAGAAGAGCACCCTCAATACGGGCCAGCTCAATGCAGTGCCGGCCTCTGGTGGCATGGCTGCAGGCAAGGCCGCGCAGGCCACGAGTGATCGATCCGCTGAGCCCATCGTTGCATCTCCAGCCGCAGCTGCGGGATCCGATGTGAAGTTCTGCAGCATCGACAATCCAGAGTGTGAGGCGTGTCAGTAACGCAACGAATTTTTTTAAAAACCATTGCATGCAGCGCGCGGTTCGCGCATGATTCGGTGTGTGTTTAATCACCGAATCTCACTGCATTTTTGAAAGTGAGATCGATATGCTGAACTGGGAAGAAACAACACCCTCTCGTCACGAAGCACCCCTTCAGCCCGCATTCACCGGGGCAGGCGAAGTTCCCCCTCCTGATTATTCAAAGGCGCTTCATCAAGCGGCCTCTGCGGATGCGGCCGACCAAGTCGAGCGGCGGGTTCGGGTCGAGGACAAGCGCGTCATCAACGCAGGCACGGATGTCAATCAGCTCGTGCCCTTCAAGTACAAGTGGGCCTGGGAGAAGTACCTGGCGGGCTGTGCCAATCACTGGATGCCGCAAGAGATCAATATGTCGAGAGACATTGCGCTCTGGAAGGATCCCAATGGCCTCACTGAGGACGAGCGTCGTCTGGTGAAGCGCAACCTCGGATTCTTCGTCACGGCGGATAGCCTTGCAGCGAACAACATCGTGCTGGGCACCTATCGCCACATTACGGCGCCTGAGTGCCGTCAGTTCCTGTTGCGCCAGGCCTTTGAAGAGGCCATTCACACCCATGCCTACCAGTACATCGTGGAGTCTTTGGGCCTGGACGAGGGTGAGATCTTCAACGCCTATCATGAGGTGGCCTCGATTCGCGACAAGGATGAGTTCCTCATCCCCTTCATCGATGTCCTCACCGACCCCGAGTTCAAGACGGGTACGCCTGAGGCGGATCAGAAGCTCCTGCGGTCGCTCATCGTCTTTGCCTGCATCATGGAGGGGCTCTTCTTCTATGTGGGCTTTGTGCAGATCCTGGCCCTCGGACGTCAGAACAAGATGACGGGTGCTGCCGAGCAGTATCAGTACATCCTTCGAGATGAGTCGATGCACTGTAACTTCGGCATCGACCTCATCAACACCGTCAAGCTGGAGAACCCCCACCTCTGGACGCCTGAGTTCCGCGCTGAGATTCGTGACCTCTTCCAGAAGGCTGTAGACCTCGAGTACCGCTATGCCGAGGACACGATGCCTCGTGGCGTTCTGGGACTGAATGCCGGCATGTTCAAGAGCTATCTGCGCTATATCGCCAATCGTCGCGCGCAACAGATTGGCCTGGACCCCTTATTTGCAAACGAAGAGAACCCCTTCCCCTGGATGGCCGAAATGGTCGACCTGAAGAAGGAACGCAACTTTTTTGAGACCCGTGTGATTGAGTATCAGACGGGGGGCGCACTCAGCTGGGACTGACCTGATGCTGCTGCGGCCTTCTCACCCCTATTCATTGGCGTTGGCGGAACAAGCGCTAGCGCAAATGAATGGTTCGAGCCAGTCGGCTCGAATCTCCCTGTAACCGCGCCAACCCAGTTGGCCTGAAGGAGAAGACCATGGCAGAAAAGAAGAAGGACAAGAAGGCGAAAGCCGACAAACCTGAAGTGAAAAAAGCTGCTGCGAAGCCCGCAGCCAAGAAGGCTCCCGCTGCTAAGAAGCCCGCAGCCAAGAAGCCTGCTGCTAAGAAGCCCGCTGCTAAGAAGCCCGCTGCTAAGAAGCCCGCAGCCAAGAAGCCCGCAGCCAAGAAGCCCGCAGCCAAGAAGCCTGCTGCTAAGAAGCCCGCTGCTAAGAAGCCCGCTGCTAAGAAGCCCGCTGCTAAGAAGCCCGCTGCTAAGAAGCCCGCTGCTAAGAAGCCCGCTGCTAAGAAGCCCGCTGCTAAGAAG
>JBEAMW010000038.1:0-28686 GCA_041165705.1 Pseudomonadota bacterium | reverse complement strand
CGAGCGGACTGGGCGTTGAAAGGGTCAGGGCGACATGCTGGCCGGGGTGGTTGGGGCGAGAGAGCATGGTGGGCGGGGTGATGGGCTGACCCAGTGCGGACTGTGGCAGGCCAGCGGCGCCAATCGAGAGTGAGCCCATTTTGACCAGCACTTGTCTTCGACATTGATTCATAATTTGTAGTGAAACTACATAAAATTAAGGGGCAAGGGGACGTGGACGTCTGCGCCCAACGGGTTTGCGGCGGTGCACGCAAGGGCCAATACTGGCAAGCCTTCAGTGGGTTGTGTTGTTTTTATGACGGAAACTAGGGTAAGCCCTAGCCCTCAAAAAATTTAACAAAATTACATTACTGAAGTGCACCAGAACACGGCGTTCTCGGCGCCATTGACCACAAACCAAAGGGTGAGACATGACACAACACAATCGCAAACGCGCACCGACCCGCGCCGCCAGCACTGAGACTCAGAAGCTGAGCCTCAGCCCAGTGGCCTTCGCAGTGATGGCCGTGATGGCCTCGGGAACCGCCATGGCCCAGGAGCAGACTGTCACCGTCACGGGTATCCGCGCGTCGATCGAGAACTCGATCAACGTCAAAAAGAACGAAAGCAACATTGTCGAGGCGATCTCCGCAGAGGACATCGGCAAGCTGCCCGACGCCAGCGTGGCCGAGTCGGTCTCCCGACTTCCCGGCGTCACGTCTCAGCGCAACAAGATTACCGGCAAGTCCTCCTCCGTCAGCGTGCGGGGCATGTCCCCCGACTTCAACGGCGGCCTCCTCAATGGCCGTGAGCAGGCCTCTACAGGCGATAGCCGCGGTGTGGAGTTCGATCAGTTCCCCGCAGAGCTCCTGAACTCGGTGGTGATCTACAAGACCCCCGATGCCGGCCTGCTGGGTCAGGGTCTCTCCTCGACCATCGATCTGCGCACCATTCGACCGCTGGACTATGGCAAGCGCGCAATCGCCGCCAACTATCGCAAGCAGACCACCGGCATCGACTCGGGTGCTGGCGAGGGCGACGGAACCCGCAAGTCCTTCTCCTATGTGGACCAGTTCATGGACCGCACCCTTGGCGTCGCCCTGGGCTTTGTGAAGTTCAAGGACACGGGCGCTGAGCAGCAACGCTTCAATTCCTGGGGTGGCTGGACGCCCGAGGTCGATTACAACGGGGCCAAGGTCAAGGTCCCGGGTGGCTTTGGGTTCGATACCGAGAAGACCTCCTCCGACCGGGATGGCGCAATGGCCGTGGTGCAGTTCAAGCCCAGCAAGGACTTTGAGTCCACCCTCGACTACTTTGCCTCTGAGGGCAAGTTTGTGGTGTCCAAGAAGGGTCTTGAGGGCCCAACGGGAGGTCTCTCCGCAGGCGCCTATGACACCGGTGGCTCGCTGATTAACGCAACCATTGCAAATGGGGTTGCAACCTCCGGTACCTTCACCAATTTCCGCGGTGTGGTTCGGAACCACGGTGAGGCCTACAACGACTCGCTCAAATCCGTGGGCTGGGAAAACAAGTTCAAGATGGGTGAATGGACCGGCACCCTCGACCTCTCGCGCTCAAATGTGAAGCGCACTGGCGAGCGCTTTGAGACCACGGCCGGTCTGCCCGCTACCGTGAACAACGCCAAGGACACCGTAAGCTTCTCGGGCTTCAATGGATCGAACTTCGACCAGGTGAAGTACACCCTCGGCCTGGATTACTCCGATCCTGCCCTCATGAAGTTGACCAACGTGCAAGGCTGGGGTGGTGGAGCGCAGGACGGCTACATTGCGGTCAACACCATCGAGGACTCCATCAAGGGATTCCGTGCCTCGGCTCGCCGTGATGTGGAGTACGGGCCAGTCAGCGGAGTTGAGATTGGCTTTAACGTGTCCGACCGCGAGAAGTCCCGCACGGTCGATGAGGGTGCAGTGCTGCTGCTGGGCAAGAGTGGCAAGGGCGCATTTGCTGAGGTGCCCAATGCCGGCAAAACCTTGGCCGGTGGTTCTGGCCTCAGTGTCATCACCTGGGACCCGTCGGGCTCGCTCGGCACGGTGTATCAGTCAGCTGGCTGGACTCAGGCGGACATTCTCGCCAAGAACTGGGTGGTGTCCGAGAAGGTCAACACCACCTACTTCAAGGGCGACATCGACGGCAAGATGCTGGGTCGTAGCTGGAAGGGTAACTTCGGCGTTCAGATGGCCCAGACCGACCAGAAGTCCCAGGGCTTCTCAACCAACAGCGCAGGCTGCGCCGGCACCCAGTGTACGAAGCTGGCCGCTGAGGGTGGAAAGTCCTTTACCGACTTCCTGCCCAGCGTGAACCTGTCCACCGAGCTCGGAAGCGATCAGATTTTCCGCGTTGGCGTGGGCAAGGTGTTGGCTCGTCCCAGCATGGCTGACATGAAGCCCAGCTTTGGTTTTGGCTACAGCAACGAGAACCGTCGTTACGAGGGAAGCGGTGGTAACCCCGAGCTCGAGCCCTTCCGCGCCAATGCCTTCGACCTGTCCTATGAGAAGTATTTCGCAGGCAACAAGGGCTACATCGCGGTGGCCGGCTTCTACAAAGACATGGAAACCTTCATTGTCAAGACGGGAACGCCTTATAACTTCGCGAGCCTGCTCACCCCCAACACCACACAGGTTGGTGCGCCCACCACGGGCATCCTCACCAAGCCGGTCAACGGCAGTGGCGGTAATATCCGCGGCTTTGAGTTCTCTGTGTCTGTGCCCTTCTCCATGGCGATGAAGGCGCTGGATGGTTTTGGAGTTATGGTGAACCATTCCAACACCTCAAGCTCCATCAGCCTGCCCACCACCGGCTTTAGCACCAACGATGTCGGCACGAGCACCATTCCGCTGCCCGGCCTCTCTCGCAAGGTGACCAATGCCAAGGTCTACTTCGAGAAGTGGGGCTTCCAGGCCGCCTATGCTCGCCGCAGCCGGTCCGACTTCCTGGGTGAGATCACGGACTTCCAAGACAACCGCCAGCTCACCTACATCAAGGGTGAGGCCATTACCGACCTGCAGCTCGGCTATGGCGTGGAGTCGGGTCGTCTGAAGGGACTCTCAGTGATTTATCAGATCAGCAACCTGGGTAATGCTGAGTTCAAGCGTTACAAAGAGACGCCTGAGAACATCATTGAGACCATCAAGTACGGTAAGACCCAGCTGATCGGTGTGAACTACAAGTTCTAAGCCTGATTCGCAGTCCCAGATCCCGCGCGGTGTGAGCTGCGCGGGATTTTTTTTGAGTCTCAGAAGTCTCGCTTAACATGCAGACAAAGGAGCAGATGCGCATGGACATGCAGTCCCCCATTCAGAAAGTGGTCATCGTTGGAGGCGGCACAGCCGGCTGGATGACTGCAGCAGCACTCTCCAAAGTCTTGCAGGGCCGGTTTGAGCTTGAGCTGGTGGAGTCTGACGACATCGGCACCGTGGGCGTAGGTGAGGCCACCATCCCGATGATTCGGCTCTTTAATCAGATCCTCGAGATCAATGAGGACGACTTTGTCCGAGCCACCAAGGCTACCTTCAAGCTTGGCATTGAGTTCGTGAACTGGAGCGAATCGGGGTCCCGCTACATCCATGGATTTGGGCATTTCGGGCGCAAGCTCTGGACCACAGACTTCCACCAGGTCTGGCTCAAGATGTGGCTCGCAGGTAAGGCGCCCGACCTAGAGGCCTATTCAATCAATCGTTTGGCCTGCCACGCCGATAAGTTCATGCGTCCGGCCAGCGATATGCCGAACTCTCCTCTCAGCGAGATCGTCTATGCCTTCCATTTCGATGCTGGCCTCTATGCTCTATTTCTCAGGCGGTATGCGGAGGCCCGCGGTGTTCGACGCACCGAGGGCCGTATCCGGACAGTTGACCTCAAGGCGGACACGGGTGCGGTGGAGTCGGTCACGCTGGAGAGTGGGGCCGTACTGCGTGGCGACCTCTTTATCGACTGCAGTGGCTTTCGCTCCATGCTGCTCGGCCAGACCCTTGGAGTGGCCTACGAAGACTGGTCGGAGTGGCTTCCTATGAATCGCGCTGTGGCGGTCCCCTGCGAAGCGGGGGGGAGATTCACACCTTATACGCGCGCAACCGCCCATGGTGCGGGCTGGCAGTGGCGCATTCCTCTGCAGCACAGAACGGGCAACGGCCATGTCTTCTGCAGTGACTTCATGAGCACGGATGAGGCCGCCCAGATTCTGCTCGACAACCTCGACGGGCCCAAGCTTGCGGAGCCCCGTGAGATTCAGTTCCAGACGGGAAAGCGCCAGCGCTGTTGGGACAAGAATGTGATTGCCGTGGGCCTCTCATCGGGCTTTCTCGAGCCCTTGGAGTCGACCAGCATTCATCTGATTCAGACCGCCATCGACAAGATCATCGACTTCTTTCCGCATCAGGGCTTCGCGAGTCGCGACATCGAAGAGTTCAATCGTCAGATGGACTTTGAGTTCCTCTCGGTTCGTGACTTCGTCATCCTGCACTACAAGCTCACTCAGCGTGAGGACACGCCCTTCTGGAGGAGCAGAGGCGCAATGGAAGTCCCTCAAACTCTCATCGACAAGATGTCGCTCTATGAGAGTTCTGGTCGCATCTTCCGACATCACACCGAGCTCTTCACTCCGGTGGGATGGCTCCAGGTGATGCATGGGCAGGGGCTGCGTCCGAGGGGATATCACCCGCTCGTGGACCTCTATCCAGAGGACGAGCTCAAGCGATTCCTTGATGGGATTGAGGGCGTCATGCAGAAGTGTGTTGCCGCCATGCCCAGCCACCGTGAGTTCGTGAACCAGATCCTCGCCCATGGGGCCACTTCAGCATCGTCCTGACGCATCAGGGTAAGCCCCAGTCTTGCTGTGTTTAGTTTTACTACAAAATTTCTATTCTAATTTTGTAGTGGAGCTTCCCTGGTGCGAGTCCTTCGCCGCAGACTTCTGGGTGCCTTGATCTGCCTTGGCGTAGCCACTCCCGCTGCGTCTGCGTCTGATCGTCTTGGCCTCTGTGAACGCGGGCCGCAGGCCCAGGTGCTGGCCGCAGACCGGCTTCAGGCGGGCCCGGCAGCCACAGTTCTCGTCGCCCCCGGGCGGTTCAGATGGGCTGGCCTCCAGGCTCTTCCCTCCAGTGCTCGTATTGAGTTGGTCTCCGGACAGGCGGGCACCCTCGCGCGCGACTCACTGGGACGACTGGTAGGAGCCGAGCAACGATGGTCCCTGAGGCCCGAGGCGAGTAGCCCGCAGGATCTCCAGCTTCTGCAGGACCCTGGCCCCGAACAGTGGAGGCTGCTTGCGCAGTCTCAGCTCGCGATGGTGGTGCTTGCCCCAGATGATCGAATCCTGCTGTCGAGCTCGATTCAGATGGGGACTCTGCTTGACTTGGCGTTTGCTGACCAGGCCCGACACCAGACCCTGGGCTACCACCCTTCCAAGGCCCGTTGGAGCATCTGGGCCCCAAGCGCCAAGGCGGTGAACCTCTGCCGCCAGCAGGGCGGAGGCTGGTCTCTGACGCCTGCAGTGCGAGATGAATCGTCAGGGGTCTGGTCAGTTGAGCATGCCGCTGAGCAGGCATCGATCGCCATCGCGCAGGTGGAGGTTTTTGTTCCCGGAGTGGGGCTCGTCCTCAATCAGGTGACGGACCCTTATGCCCATGCGCTTACCGGAAACTCGCGACACTTTGCGCTGGTGCGTCTGGACGATCCTCGTGCCACCCCAAGGGGCTGGCAACAGTCGCTTCGTAAGACCCAGCGCATTCTGGCCAATCACGATCTCGTGATCTACGAGCTGCATGTCAGAGACTTTAGTTGGGCCGACTCAACGGTGCCCTCCGCAGATCGGGGCCGCTATCGCGCTTTTACCCATCTGCGCAGCAGAGGCATGCAGCACCTGGCACGCCTGGCTCGCGCGGGCCTGACCGATGTCCACCTGCTACCGGTCTTTGATATTGCAACAGTGGATGAAAAGGCCTGTAACCCTAAGTCCATGTCTCGAGCAGATGACTGCTTCAACTGGGGTTACGATCCTTATCACTTCAATGCGCCTGAGGGCGTGTATGCCTCTCAGCCCGACGACCCCCTGGTTCGCATTCGGGAGTTTCGCGAGATGGTGATGGCCCTGCGCCGCATTGGCCTGCGAGTCGGCATGGATGTGGTCTATAACCACACGGCCCGTTCGGGTCAGGATCTCAAGAGTGTGCTGGATCGCGTGGTGCCGGGCTACTACCATCGGCTGTCGCCGCAAGGCGCAATGGAGCAGTCAACCTGCTGCGAGAACACCGCCACCGAGCGGGTGATGATGGACAAGCTGATGCGCGACTCGCTGGTGCTCTGGGCCACTGCCTATGGGATCGAGTCGTTCCGGTTTGACCTGATGGGGCATCAGCCACGGCAGGCTATGGTGCAGGCCCAGATCGAACTGAATCGCAGGCTCGGTCGCCCCATTAACCTGCTCGGGGAGGGCTGGAATTTTGGCGAGGTTGCCGATGGCCGTCTCTTCCCGCAGGCCTCCCAGCTCAGCCTCTATGGCACGGGCATTGGCACCTTCAGCGACCGTTCGCGTGATGCCATACGGGGAGGGAGTGCAGGTGATCGTGGGGCCGACCTGGCGAAGCGAGGAGGCCTGATCCACGGGGTCATCACGCCAGAAGCAATGAACCTCGTGAGGCTTGCGCTGGTGGGTAACCTTCGGGAGATTGAGATTCAGACGCAGATGGGCTCTACGCGATCGGGCCAGGCACTGCCCTATGCGGGACAACCGGCAGGCTATGCGGCGAGTGCCGACGAAGTCGTGCACTACGTTGAGAACCACGACAACCATACCCTCTTCGACCTCAATGTCCTACGAGCGCCTCGGCACTGGGACGCGGATCGTCTAGCCCGTGCCCAGCTGCTAGCGCTCTCAACCACTGCACTGGCGCAGGGCATCGCCTATTTTCATGCCGGCGTCGATATCCTTCGGTCCAAGTCGATGGATCGAAACAGCTACGACTCTGGCGACGCCGTGAATCAGATTGACTGGAGTCTTCAGGACAATGGGTTCGGTGCCTCAACCCCTCCGCGAGAGGACCACGAGCAGGAGTGGTCCCTGATGCAGGAGCGGCTTCAGGATCGCGCGCGCGTTAAGCCCAGTCCCAAGCAGATCCAATGGGTGCACCAGGGCTTACTCAACCTGCTCCAGATTCGCCGGTCCAGCCCACTCTTTTCGCTGGGCTCTCAGGCCGAGATTCAGTCCCGGGTCGAGTGGCTTAAGGGTGAACTGGGGCATGGGCTGATTGGCCTTCGACTGCACGCCCGACCCTCGGATGGCCCCGGCGTAAAAAGCGTGGTGCTGGCAATCAATTTTGGCGAACAAGACGCGCGCCTCTCGGTACCTCTGCGCGGGGGGGAGCGTCTCGCGCTGCACCCGGTGCATCGGTCTCCACAGGCGGCTGACCGGCGACCGATGAGCTCACACTGGTCTCGTCGGGGCCAGATGCTCACGGTGCCTGCGCTCACAGCAGTGGTTTGGGAGGTTCAGACATGACGTGCGTACATGTAACCCGTTGGCTGGCCGGCCTCGGCCTCGTGCTGATCGCTGCGTGGTCTCAGCAGCCTGCCGTTGCAGCGGGTGCGACGCTCACCTTCGCCTGCGGGGCCTCAGCCAATGACCAGGAATACTGCATCAAGCATGCCCAAGTCTGGGCCAAGGCCACGGGCAATACCGTGAAGACCATCTCGGTGTCCCAGAACCCGGTAGAAACCTTGGCCCTCTTCCGTCAGCTCTTTGCCGCGAAGTCGCCCGATGTGGATGTGATCATGATGGATGTGGTCTGGCCAGGGATCATCCAGAAGCACCTGCTTGATCTCAAGGCCTACTCCGGGGGAGCTGAGCGGGAGCATTTCCCGGCGATGGTGGAGAACATGACGGTAGGCGGTCGACTCGTCGGCATGCCCTGGTACACCGATGCGGGCCTGCTCTACTACCGCAAAGACCTCCTCGCGCAATACGGCCGGCCGGTTCCAAAGACCTGGGAGGACCTCATTGAGACCGCTGAGCTGATTCAGGCCCGCGAACGTGCTGCAGGGCGCACGCTGCACGGCTATGTCTTCCAGGGAAGAGCCTATGAAGGGCTCACCTGCAATGCGGTGGAATGGGTGGCGTCTTATCACGGCGGCTCGGTGGTGAGCACCGATGGTCGGGTGGATGTGCGCAATGCGGGGCTGATCCAGAGCCTCAAGATGGCGCGCCAGCTGGTGACTCGCGTGAGCCCACCCGGCGTTCTGAATTACAACGAGGAGGACACCCGAGGCGTCTTCCAGAATGGCAATGCCCTCTTCATGCGGAACTGGCCGTATGCCTGGGGCCTCATGAGTAAGGGCGATAGCCCTGTGCGGGGTCGGGTTGGGGTGGCGGCACTTCCCGCCGGCGGGGCAGAGGGGCGGCCCGCAGCCGCACTCGGGGGCTGGAGCCTGGGTGTGTCCAAGTACAGCCGCTTCCCCAAGGAGGCAGCAGACCTCGTGCTTTACATGACCTCAGCAGATATTCAGAAAAAGCGCGCCATCCAGGCTGCCTTCAATCCGACGCGTCCAGCGCTCTACGCGGATCCGGAGATTGAGCGCGCCCACCCCTTCATGATTCAGCTGCGCGAGGTCTTTGCGTCTGCTGTGGCACGCCCAAGCACGGTGACGGCTACCCGATACCCCCGGGTTAGCCAACAGTTCTGGGATGCGGTTCATGCGTCGATCTCGGGACGAATGACGCCCGAGGAGGCGACTCGTCGACTCGAAGGCCAGCTCAATCTGGTGAAGCGGCAGGAGTGGAGATGAGTCTACGCGCACAACGAACCCGCACCGCCTGGCTCTTGCTCGCCCCCATGCTGGTGGCGCTCAGCATTGTGGTGGTCTGGCCCCTGCTTCGGTCCTTCTGGTTTGGCCTTACCGATGCCGCCCTGGATGAGCCGGAGATTGCAAGGTTTGTCGGGCTTGAGAATTTCTTTGGACCCTATGGGCTCTTTTTTAATCCCAACTATGTGGATGGGTTCTGGTCGAGCGAGTGGGGAATCTCGATTCGAAATACGGTCTGGTTCGCGATGGTCTCCGTGAGCCTTGAGACTGTCCTTGGGCTTGCCCTTGCCCTCTTGCTGAATCAAGAGTTTGCAGGGCGGCGATGGGTGCGCACGGCGGTGCTCGTGCCCTGGGCGATTCCCACGGTGGTGTCGGCCCAGATGTGGTCGTGGATGCTGCATGACCAATTTGGGGTCTTGAATCACTACCTGATTCAGTTGGGGGTCCTGAAGGAGGGCCTCGCCTGGACCGCTAACCCGGACCTTGCGCTCTGGTCCGTGATGGCCGTGGATGTCTGGAAGACCACACCCTTCATGGCGCTGCTGATTCTGGCAGCCTTGCAGACGCTTCCCAAAGACATTTACGAGGCGGCTCGGCTTGAGGGAGCGTCAGCCTGGACCACCTTCCGGCAGATCACGCTGCCCTTAATCTGGGGGCCACTGATCGTTGCAGTGATCTTTCGCATGCTGGATGCGCTCCGGGTCTTCGACCTGATCTACATCATGACCTCCAACAGCACGGCCACCATGAGTATGTCGGGCTTTGTGCGGCGTGAGATGGTGGAGAACGGCAACCTGGGCTTTAGTGCCGCCGCCTCCACCGTGCTCTTTCTCATGCTCTTTGGGGCGGCCTACCTCCTGATTCGAGTCACCCGCTTCAAGCTCGTGGAGGCCAAATGAAGATCTCGCGTGTGCTTCTGTATGTCATGGCTGCTGCAGTGGTTGTGGTGAGCTGCTTTCCCTTGGTGTATGCAATTGGCTCGTCACTCAAAACCGGCAGCGCCATTTTCAGTCCGGCGCTCTGGCCGTCGAGCCCCAGCCTCGCCAACTACACGGGCCTGGTGACGGGCAACCAGGCGTTTGGTAGTTACATCTGGAACTCGATTGCAGTTGCAGTGCTCACCGTCGTGATCGCCATGGCGATTGCCGTATCTGCCGCCTACGCCCTGGGACGAATCTCATTTAAAGGCCGAGGCACGCTGCTGTTGGCGATTCTTGCGGTATCGATGTTCCCTCAGGTGGCCATCCTCTCGGGCATGTTTGAGCTGATTCGCTGGATGGGCCTCTACAACAAGTCGCTGGGGCTGATCGTTCCCTATACGGTGTTCACCCTGCCGTTTACGGTCTGGGTGCTCACCACCTTTATGCGCGAGCTCCCACTTGAGCTCCAAGAGGCCGCCATCATGGACGGCTGTGGGGTGGGCCGCATCATCCTTCAAGTCTTCATGCCCCTGCTCTGGCCAGCCTTGGTGAGCACCGGACTCCTGGCCTTCATTGGGGCTTGGAATGAGTTTCTGTTTGCACTCACTTTTGTCATCGATGACACCCAGCGAACCGTGCCGGTAGGCATCTCTTTGATTTCGGGATCCACAGCCTTTGAGATTCCGTGGGGCTCGATCATGGCGGCCTCGGTGGTGGTGACACTCCCGCTGCTGCTCTTGGTGTTTGTTTTTCAGAAGCGCATTGTCTCTGGCCTGACGGCCGGGGCCGTAAAGGGTTAGAACGAATGAAAGGAATGAGCATGACCCCGTGGTGGAAGTCCGCAGTGTTTTATCAGATCTATCCCCGTTCTTATGCCGACTCAAACGGTGATGGAATTGGCGATCTCTCAGGTATTCGGTCCCGCCTGCCGTATCTGGCCCAGCTTGGTGTGCAGGCCATCTGGCTCTCCCCTTTCTTCAAGAGCCCAATGAAAGACTTTGGATACGACGTGAGTGACTATAAGGACGTCGATCCGATGTTTGGCACGGTGGCGGACTTTAAGTCGCTCGTGGAGGAGGCCCACCGCCTCAACCTTAAGGTCATGATCGACCAGGTGCTCTCTCACACCTCAGACCAGCACCCTTGGTTCAAGGAGAGCAGGGCGAGTCGGGACAACCCTCGGGCGGACTGGTATGTCTGGGCAGATGCCAAGCCTGACGGCACACCGCCTAACAACTGGCTCTCCATTTTTGGTGGCAGCGCGTGGCAGTGGGATACCGGCCGCAATCAGTACTACATGCACAACTTCTTGGTGAGTCAGCCCGATCTCAATTTCCATTGCCCCGCGGTTCAGGATGCAGTCTTGGATGCGGTGGCGTTCTGGTGTGAGCTTGGGGTTGATGGTTTCCGTCTGGACACCGCGAACTTCTACTTCCACGACGCAAAGCTCCGTGACAACCCCGGTCGAGGAGGGGCCTCCGGAAACCCTGCAGTCCAGGACTTCAATCCCTATTCCTGGCAGCAGCATAAATTCGACAAGTCCCAGCCCGAGAACCTCGCCTTTCTGAAGCGCCTTCGTCAGTGCGTCAATCGGTTTGGAGAGATTGCTCTGCTCGGCGAGATTGGGGACGACGATGGCCTGGCACGCATGATGGAGTACACCGCTGGCCAGGAGCGTCTGCATATGGCGTATAGCTTCGACCTGCTCGGACCTGACCGCAGCGCACCCTTCTTTCACGATGTCTTCTCAAAGGTGGAGGCCTATGGCGATGGCTGGGCCTGCTGGGCGATTGCGAACCACGACATTGAGCGGGTGGCCACGCGATGGAAGGCTGCGGAGACTGGAGGGGCCCTGCTTCCTCTGGTGGCAGCCATGCAGCTCACCGTGAAGGGCACGCCCTGCATCTACCAGGGAGATGAGCTCGGGCTGCCGGAGGGCGTTCTCCGGTTTGAGGACCTTCGAGACCCGTATGGCATCACCATGTGGCCCAAGTTCCAGGGCCGTGATGGCTGCCGAACTCCCATGCCTTGGCAGTCAGCTGCCGCCGACCTTGGCTTTGGCAGCGGGCAGCATAAGCCCTGGCTCCCAGTTCAGGAGTCTCATCGTGCACTGGCCGTGGAGCAGCAAGAGGGCAAGGCGGGCTCCACGCTGGAGCAGTACCGCGCACTTCTGGCCTGGCGGGCCCAGCGTCCGGAACTGCTCTCTGGTTCCATGACACTTCTACCAGTAAACGACTCCGTACTCGGCTTTGTGCGCACGGGAGCCCTCCAGGCGATGGCCTGTTTCCTGAACCTGTCTCCAAAGGAGGCTCGCATGAAGCTTCCCGCTGGGTTCGACGGTGCTGCAGACGACACCCCCTCGGTCTTCGGACGCCCCACCGTCGAGGGTGATGAGATTGTCTTGCCCGCCTGGGGAGCAGGCTTCCTGAGAAGGACACTCTGATGTCAAGCCTTCAGTTCCTGCATGTGCACAAGCGCTATGGGGATGCGCCCGACACGATTCGAGACCTTCATCTCGATCTGCCCGAGGGGGCCTTTAGTGTCTTTATCGGCCCCTCTGGCTGTGGGAAGTCAACGGTGCTGCGCATGATTGCGGGGCTGGAGGATATCTCCGAGGGAGAGATCCGTATCGACGGCGTGCGGGTGAATGACCGCAACCCCGCTGACCGGGGGGTGGCCATGGTCTTCCAGAGCTATGCGCTCTATCCGCACATGACCGTGGCTGAGAACATGGCATTTGGCCTTAAGGTGATGAAACAGCCGGCCGAGGAGATTCAGCGGCGTGTGCGAGAGGCGGCTCGTATGCTTCAGCTCGAGCCGCTGCTGGATCGACTGCCCAAGGCCCTGTCTGGTGGGCAGCGGCAGCGAGTGGCGATTGGTCGGGCAATTGTGAAGGAGCCCAGAGTCTTTCTGTTCGATGAGCCGCTCTCGAACCTCGACGCCGGCCTGAGGGGGCAAACGCGAGTCGAACTGGCAAAGCTCCATCGTCAGCTTGGGAAGGTGTCCTCGGTCTATGTCACCCATGATCAGGTTGAGGCCATGACCTTGGCCGACCAGATTGTGCTGCTCAGAGCGGGAGAGGACGCTCGACGACATGGCAGCGTTGCACAGGTGGGGAGCCCCATGACGCTCTACCACCGTCCCAACAGCCGATTTGTAGCTGAGTTCATTGGGTCGCCTCCTATGAATTTCTTCGGGGTCCAGTTGAGTTCCGCGGAGGACCGACTCGCACGCGTCAAGCTCGGGGGACAGCTCCTCGATCTGCAGGTGGATGCTCGAACCCTCGCGCCAGAGGCGATGGCCACGCTGGGGGTTCGCCCGGAGCACATCCGACTGGGGGCCCAGCCTGGCTGTGCCCAGTTCCAGGCTCGCGTAGACCATGTGGAGCGTCTGGGTGACTCCACCCTCATCTATGCCCATGTCCAGGGCCTGGAGGGGTCTTGGGTGGTCAAGACGGACCAGCCCGCGCCGAGCCCACAGGAGGCGCTGACGATAAGCCTCGCTCCGGAGGTGCTCCACCTCTTCGACTCAGATGGATGGGCCTGTATGCGGACCGCGGCCCAATCGGAGTAGCTGTGAATACAGCCCTCGAGCGTCTCATTGTCGACATCGGAGGTCGTTTCGCCGATCTCGCTGTTGACGATGGCACGCGCGAGTTTCGAGACACTCAGCGCCTCAGTTATCAAGGCATCGAGGGCCCCGAGGCCTTGCTCAGGGCCTACCTCCGGGGGCGTCGTGGGGAGCAGCCTCGCGTGGCTGCTATGGCTGTTCGCGGTCCGGTGGATGGTGACTGGATCTCTATGCCCGAGCCTGCCTGGAATTTCTCAATCGAGCAGACTCGTCGTGCCCTGGGACTCGACAGCCTAGTGGTGGTCAACGACTTCTCTGCGCTCGCCATGGCGCTGCCCATGCTGCACCGGTCCGACCTCCGCCAGGTGGGTGGAGGAGAGGCTCGGTCCCGGGGGGTGTTGGGAGTTCTCGGCGCGGGAACAGGCCTTGGGGTCTCTGGCCTCATCCCGTCCAGTGATGGCTGGGTTCCGCTGAGTACCGAGGGGGGGCATGCCAGCTTCTCACCGAGAAACGAACTCGAGAGGGCCGTTCTTCAGGAGGCAGAGCGCCGGTTCGACCATGTCTCATTTGAGCGGGTGGTCTCCGGTGCGGGCATTGAGTTGATCTACGAAGTTCATATGGCAGGGAAGGCCCGCCGCGGGCGCAAGTCCCTGCTCGAGGCCCGCACGATCACCGACCGTGCCCTGTCTGGAGACGCCGACTGCTGGACTGCGCTGAATTGCTTCTGCGAGATGCTGGGCTCGGTTGCAGCCAACCTGGCCCTCACGCTCGGTGCGCGCGGCGGGATTTATATCGGCGGAGCAATTGTTCGGGGGATAGGCAGCGCGCTCGACCGGTCTGGCTTTCGGTCGCGGTTTGAGTCGCACGGGCGCTTCAGTACCTACCTGTCTGAGATCCCCACCTCCATTATTCTGAATGAGCGCGCCACAATGCTGGGGGTTTCAGCCATTCTCGAAATGGACCTTCGCCGAAGTGGGCGACTTCAGTCCACCGAGTTTCTCGACTTCGTACGAAGAATGCGGGACGAGCTCTCTAAGGCGGAGCGCTGTGTAGCGGACCTGGTGCTCTCGAGGCCGAGACAGGTCCTCTCCATGCCGGTGAAGGAGATCGCACGAGAGGCTAAGGTGAGTGAGCCCACGGTGATTCGACTCTGTCGCACGCTTGGGTGCCTGGGCCTTCACGACTTCAAGCTCCGGCTGGCGGCTGGCCTCGCAAGCTCAGCCGCATTGGGGCCTCAGTCCGGTGGTGCCTCGGGTGCCGACGACGTGCTCGACCGCGGGGTGCAGGCGCTGGAGGACACGGCCTCAGCCCTCTTGAATCTTCGTGGGAGACTTCAGTCGGACACACTGAGGGCCGCCATATTCGAGATCAAAGGGGCCTCAAGAATCTGCCTCGCGGGGCTGGGGCATTACAGTCACCTCGCTCGGGAATTCGAGCTAAGGCTGGTGCGTCTGGGCTATCGCACGGCCTGCTTCACCGACGAATGGAGTCTTGCATCCGGCATGCTGAGCCTTGGGCCCGGTGATGTCCTGCTAATCATGAGCAACACTGGGCGGGTCAAGATCCTGCTCCAGTGCGTTCAGGTGGCCCGCGATCGGGGGGCCGCGGTCATCGCCGTGACCACGGCAGGCTCACCCTTGGCGAAGCAGGTCGACTACGCCTTGGTGGCGGAGCATGAGGAGGATGTGGCGCAGACCATTCCCATGGCCAGCCGAACGCTGCATCTGATGCTGACTGACGTCTTGCTGATCGGGCTGGAGGGTCGCTATCCTCTGAAGCTCTTAGACATAGAATCCAACCCTGACTAGTCCGGTTGTAGGTTGCGAAAAGGGTTTACCCTATGTATCTTTATTACAGAAATTTGTGCATGATTTGGTAATAAACCAACATTTGTAGTGCAACACTTCAAGGCGATTCAGGTAGAAAGTTCCCGATGAGTTATATCGATACCGACGACAAGGCCAAGCGACGTAAATTGATTGGCCTTGCTTCTGTGGTGGGCCTGCATGTTCTGCTCGCTATCGGCTTTCAGATCGCCACCCATCGTGATGGGCAGAAGAAAGAAGAGAAGAAGGTTGAGGCTGTTTTGATTGAGGAGATCAAGCCCCCTCCACCCCCGCCTCCGCCGCCTCCACCCAAAACCCCACCTCCCCCCACGCCGCCACCTCCTCCGGCTTATGTCCCTCCCGTGGAGGTTCCGGTGAACCGCCCGCCTCCTACCAATGCGGTGCAGGCCACTTCACCTAAGCCTGTTCCAGTGCCACCGCCAGCTCCGACACCGCCCGCGCCAGCTCGGGTGAGTGCAAGGCTGAATGCGTCGGTGCAGTGCACCCCGCCCGAATACCCAGCCCGTTCGCTGCGTGAGAATGAAGAGGGCGCTGTGGTCCTGAACTTCCTGATCAGCGAGGCAGGCCAGGTGCTGGAGTCGAAGGTGAAGGAGTCCTCAGGATTCAAACGCCTCGATCGCGCTGCAGAGGCCGCGCTGTCGCAGTGTATGTTCACCCCCGAGATGGTCGACGGCAAGCCGCAGAGGGGCTGGGCCACCATTCGGTATGTCTGGAAGATTCAGTAGTCTGCTTGTCAACCCCACCAACGGTACTAACAGGAGTGCAGTGAAATGAAGCGATTGATCTCAACAGTGATGGCAGCCGTGGTCATGGCGGTCATGGCCTTTGCCAGCCTGACCCCAGTCGTCGCCACTGCTCAACAGGCTGCCGCCCCCGCGGCTGCATCCGCGCCAGCCGCAGCCCCCGCCGCTGCGCCTGGTGGCGCCGAAACGGTTGCCGCCCAAGAGAACCCGTATGGCCTTAAGGCCCTCTGGAGCCAGGGCGACGCAGTGGCCAAGACCACGCTCATCATCCTGGTGATCATGAGCATCGGCTCGTGGTACATCATCATTGTGAAGCTGCTGGAGCAGAACAAGGCCATGCGCTTTCGCAAGGAGGCCGATGAGCAGTTCTGGCCGGCCAAGACCATCAAGGACGGCGTTGCGGCCATGCACGAGGACAGCCCCTTCCGCTATGTCGCAGAGCAGGGACTCGAGGGCCTCGCCAAGCACGATGGCGTTCGGGCCAGCATCGATCTGCACACCTGGGTCACCATGGGTGTGAACCGGGCCTCCAGCGCGATCTCGAGCAAGCTTCAGGGGGGCCTGTCCTTCCTCGCCACCGTGGGATCAACCGCTCCCTTCGTTGGTCTCTTCGGAACGGTGTGGGGCATCTACCACGCCCTGGTCAAGATTGGTGTCTCGGGCCAGGCCTCGATCGACAAGGTTGCAGGTCCAGTGGGTGAGGCCCTGATCATGACCGCGATTGGTCTGGCTGTGGCAGTGCCTGCCGTGCTGGGCTACAACTGGCTGGTTCGTCGCAACAAGGCGGTGATGGAGAGCGTGCACGACTTCTCTACCGAACTGCACGCCGCCCTGCTGGGTCAGGCCAACAAGTAATCCAGTAACCCGTCACGACGAAGAGCGAGTGCCATCATGGGCATGAATGTAGGCCCCAACGAGGGCGGAGAAGACGAAGTCGTTAGCGCGATCAACACCACGCCCCTCGTGGACGTGATGTTGGTCCTGCTGATCATCTTCCTGATCACCATTCCGGTGGTGACCACTTCGGTCAAGGTTGAGCTGCCGAAAGAAACCAATACGGTTCGGGAGACCAAGCCAGAGAACCTCATCATCTCGGTCAACGCCAACGGCAATATCTTTCTCTATGACACCGCGATCCCGAGCTCTCAAGCCCTCTTCCAGCGCATTAAGCCCTTCGCTGTGATGGAGCCCCAGCCCGAGGTTCAGATTCGCGGAGACATGGATGCAAAGTTCGAATCCATCGGCAAGGTGATGTATGCCCTGCAGCGCGCCGGAATTGCCAAGGTTGGATTTATTACCGAGCCCACCGCGGCCCCGGCTAGCCGCTAAGGAGCGATGCAATGGGAATGAACGTAGGCAACAGCTCCTCGGAAGAGCATGAGGTGATGATTGACATCAACACGACGCCACTCATTGACGTCATGCTGGTGCTGCTCATCATGCTGATCATCACCATCCCGATCCAGCTGCACTCGGTTAACCTCGACATGCCAGTGAGTACCCCCCCCAAGCAGAACGTCGAGCCGCTGGTGGTGCGGGTAGACATTGAGCCCGGTGGCGTGGTGCGCTGGAATGGTCGGATTGCAACCTCTCGTGAAGACCTGGTCGAGCTTGCCAATACTGCTGCGGCGATGAATCCCCAGCCAGAGATTCATATTCGGGCGAAGGGCGACTCGCGTTACGGCACCACCGCAACTGTGCTGTCTACTGCGAACACCGCCGGTCTCACCAAGATCGGCATTGTGGGCGCGGAACAATTCGCCGACTAGACGGATGTATCTCTCGCTCTCAGGCTCCGCTGCCCGGGTGCCTGCCTTTCCGCGAATATTGGGCGATGTGGGTGGAACCAATGTTCGGTTTGCGCTTCAGCAGGCCGCGCACAAGGCGCCCGAGCAGGTGCATCGGTTTGCCTGCCAGGACTTCTCGGGCTTCTCCGATGCCTTGATGCACTACCAGCAGCAGGTACACACGCCCGCACGGGCTGCGGCTTTTGGTATTGCAAACCCGGTCACTGGCCCCGACCTCTCCATGACCAACCATCCCTGGGCCTTCTCCATCGAGGAGGTGCGTCGTGAGCGGGCGCTTGAGGCGCTTCTCTTCTTGAATGACTTCACTGCGCTGTCTCTCGGCATCCCCAGCCTCAGGCCAGACCGGCTTCACAAGGTGGGCGGAGGAGCGGGAGACCCCTCTGCACCCTGCGCCATTCTTGGGCCAGGAACGGGGCTTGGCGTGTCGGGCCTTTATACCGCTCAGGGGGGTGCTGTTCGTATTCCGATCTCGGGCGAGGGGGGGCACGTCACCCTCGCTGCGGGCAACGACGACGAGGCGGCACTCCTCTCCATTTTGCGCAAGCGATTCGGGCATGTGTCAGCAGAGCGCGTGCTCAGCGGGCAGGGCCTGGTGCTGCTCTACGGAGCCTTCTTGCAGAAGGCGGGTGAGCCAGCCAGCGCTGCCATTGCGGATCCTGCGCAGATACTCGAGCTCGCCGAGGCCGGCAGTCCGATCGCGGCTGCCACCCTTCACCAGTTCGCGCAGTTTCTCGCGAGCGTGTCTGGCGACCTGGCCCTTACCCTCGGTGCGCGAGGTGGGGTGTTTCTTGCGGGGGGTATCTCTCCTCGGATTCAGGCCTATATTGACGCCCCTGCGTTTAGAGACCGCTTCGAGGCCAAGGGTCGCTTCAGGTCTTATCTCTCAGAGGTTCCGGTCTGGCTCATCCAAGACTCGCTTGAGCCGGCCTTACTGGGAGCCTCCGAGGCGCTCACGCGCGAGCTCGCCTAGCCCTCGACGCGCGAGGACGAGCAGGAGTGCAGCCCCCAAGAGGGTAGAGGCGATCCCAAGCCTCAGGCTGCTGACCTCTGCCATGAAGCCCACCAGGGGCGGGCCCAGCATGAAGCCTGCAGTGCCCAGCGCCGAGACCACCGCGATGTTGTGTGCGGGGGATGGCCCCTTCGCTCTGCCGGCCGCAGCAAAGAGTATGGGTACGACGTTGGCGAGTCCGAGCCCTGCTATCCCATAGCCTACGATTCCCACCACCGGTGAAGTGGTGAGTACCACCGCACCAAGTCCGAAGAGGGTCGTGGCTGCACTGACTCGAATCAGGATCAGGCTGGAGAGTCTTGCCCTGAGCCAGTCTCCACTAAAACGACCGAGGGCCATTGCGCCAGAGAAGGCCGCAAAGGCCATCACCGAGAGCGACTCACTCGCCCCAAGCGACTCTCGAACAAAGAGCACGCTCCAGTCATAGGCAGCCCCTTCTGTGAGGAGGCCCATGCCGATCAGGAGACCCACGGCGGCCAGCGGACGCCAGTGGTCGACGAGCCGGGGACGTTCTGATGCCTCGGGATGGAGTGCGCTCGCCCAGACGCGAGTCCAGCCATAGGCTATGCCGCAGGCCAGTGCGATCCAGACAGCGGCCAAGGCCATCTGAGCAAGGGGAGGCACCTCCAGCCAAAAGAGCCCCGCCACCAGCCCGGCCCCGCACATGCCCCCCAGGCTGAAGAGCCCGTGAAACCCGGACATCAGTGGCCTGCCGCTCTGATGCTCGAGTTCGCTGGCCATGGTGTTGATGGCGATGTCAAAGCAGCAGGCCATAAACCCGAAGACTGCCAGCGTCAGGAAGAGCAGAGGCAGCCAGCTGGTGAGCAGCACGATCACAAGACAGAGGGCCAAGAGTCCTCCGGTGATCAGCGCGGCCCGAGGAGGCCCCCACTGATTGACCATCCGCCCCGCCTGCGACAGGCCAATGATTCCGGCCAGCCCGGCGGTAATGAGTGCACTTGCCAGGGTGCCTTCGTCGATCGCGTAGAGCAACTTGGCACTCGGGACATGGGCGCCCCAGGTGCCCATGGCGAGCCCCAGACAGAGAAAGAAGAGCCTCAGTCCCCAGATGATCTTGGGCCGGATGTCGGGCATCTCTCTGGCTGTGATCCTAGAACTTCTCAAACGGGCTCAGCACCCGCCATTGGCCCACGGGCAGGGCACCTAGCGGTATGCGGCCCATACGCACACGCTTGAGCGCCAGCACCTTGAGCCCGACCAGTTCACACATGCGTCGGATCTGTCTCTTCTTGCCCTCTCGGAGCACAAACCTCAGCTGGTCCTCGTTCTGCCAGGACACCTTTGCTGGCTTGAGGGCCTTGCCATCGAGGGCCAGGCCATGCTGAAGCTGACGCAGGCCCTCGGGAGCAAGGCGGCCCTCGACGCGCACCAGGTATTCCTTTTCAATGTCCGACTCCTCCCCGATGAGCAGGCGCGCAATGCGGCCGTCCTGGGTGAGGACCAGCATGCCGGTGGAGTCAATATCGAGACGTCCGGCGGGTGCGAGCCCTCGTGTCTGAAGGCGAAAGCCCTTGGCTGCAGACGGAGGAGACTTGGGGTCATGCCACTGACGGTCTGGTGTAATGAGGCTGACTGCAGGGGGGTAGGCGTTGTCATCATCGGCATGGGACACATAGCCAATCGGCTTGTGAAGAATGAGGGTGAGGCGCTGCGACTGCTGCACCTGAGCGCCCTTGGCGAGCGTCACCACCTGATGCGGAAAAGCCCGGGTGCCGAGCTGGGTCACTGGCTCGCCATCCAGCAGCACCAGGCCCTGTTCAATATACTGATCGGCCTCCCTGCGTGAACAGAGTCCGCGGTCTGCGAGCAGCTTGGAGACGCGAATCTTTCCGTCGTGAGGGGGAGAGCCAGGAGTTTGGATAGTCATGTCGCACCGAGAGCATACGCAAGTTCAAGTGGTTTGGCTCAAGCGTGATCTGAGGCTTGAAGACCATCCTGCCTTCACCGCCGCCGCGCAGCGAGGTCCGATCGTGGCCCTGATTCTGTATGAGCCTAGCCTCTGGGAGGCCGCCGACAGCAGTGGCCGGCACGCCGCCTTCTATCGCGAGACGCTTGAGCCTTTTCTGGGTCAGTGCCGTGCCGCTGCGATTCCCTGTGTGGTGGAGCGGGGAGAGGCGGTGGAGGTGCTGGCCTGGCTCCGAGAAGCGCTCGGACGGTTTGCGCTCTGGAGCCATGAGGAGACTGGAAATGGCCTGAGCTATGCCCGTGATCGGGCGGTGAAGGCCTGGTGTCGGGCCGAGCAGATTGTCTGGACCGAGCTTGCGCAGAACGGAGTCGTGCGCGGTCGACTGGATCGCAATGACTGGGCGGGAATTTGGGCCCAGCGGTTTGAGGCCCCTCGACTGCCCGCAGTGGAGCCGAGCCGAGCGGTACAGGCTCGTCTCGCCCCGGCCTGGTTCACGCGTGAGCCCAACCTTCGTTCGTGGGAACAGCTCGCAGGGCAGGACGACTGCCCGGGGCGCCAGCGCGGCGGGCGGACGGAGGGCCTCGCGCTGCTCAGAAGCTTTCTGGATGGACGGGGCCTTCATTATCGGAGGCACATGAGCACTCCGGGCGCGGGCGAGCGGTCCTGCTCACGCCTCTCGGCACACCTCACCTGGGGCGGGCTCTCGATCGGCGAGGTGGTTCACGCGGTCTGGCAGAGTCGCCAGAACTGGCTTCAGGACCGACACAATCCTGACCAGGCACAGATGCTTGCGAGCCTCAAGAGCTTTGAGAGTCGCCTGCACTGGCGATGTCACTTTATACAGAAGCTCGAGTCTGAGCCCGAGATCGAACACCGCTGCCTGCACAGCGGATACGAGGGGCTTCGGCCCAAGACTCCCGATAACCGGCTGCTGCAGGCCTGGATGAAGGGACAGACGGGCGTCCCTTTTGTAGACGCCTGCATGCGCAGTCTGGCGGCCACGGGATGGATTAACTTTCGCATGCGCGCGATGCTGGTGAGCTTCGCAAGTCACCATCTCTGGCTTCACTGGCAAGCGCCGGGCCTCCACCTTGCGCGCCTCTATACCGACTACGAGCCGGGCATCCACTGGCCCCAGATGCAGATGCAGGCGGGCACAACCGGTATCAACACGATCCGCATGTACAACCCCTCCAAGCAGGCGCTCGACCAGGATCCCGATGGGCGTTTTGTGAGGCAGTGGGTGCCCGAGCTGGGGAGTGGCCGGTATCCCGAGCCGGTGGTCAACCTCGCGGAGGCCGCACGGGCTGCTCGCGAGCGGGTCTGGTCGGTGCGCTCAGGTGCTGCAGCAGCAGCGGAGGCGAAGGCCATTTTCGTGAAGCATGGGAGCCGAGCGCCCAGTCGCGACCGAAGCCCGGGTAGGCCCAAGGCACCGCCTGCAGCGAGTGCCCAGAGCCGCGCCCAGCTCGACCTCTTCTAGGTCCTGAGGCCTGACTCCCGGCCCGCACGCGCTGAGACCTAGACCCGGTTGACGTCAACCACGAGCCGGCCGCGAACCTGCCCCGCAAGAATCTGAGGTGCTGCGGTAATGGCCTCTGAGAGGGAGATCTCCCGCGTGATGGCGTCGAGCTTCTGGAGATCCAGGTCCTGGACGAGCTGCGCCCATGCGGACTCTCGGCGCTCTCGGGAGATGGTGACGCTATTGATGCCGTAGAGACAGACGCCTCGCAGAATGAAGGGAGCTACGCTGGCTGGAAAGTCGAGGCCTTGGGCCAGGCCGCAGGCCGCCACGGCTCCACCCGAGCGGGTGGCTGCGCAGGCATTGGCCAGGGTGTGGCTGCCCACGCTGTCCACCACAGCGGCCCACCGTTCCTTCTGAAGCGGCTTGCCGGGTGAAGAGAGCAGGGCCCGGTCGATCACCTCTGAGGCGCCGAGGGCGCGAAGGTAGTCAGCCTCCTCCAGGCGACCGGTGGAAGCGACGACGGTGTAGCCTAACTGGGAGAGTAGGGCAATCGAGACACTGCCCACCCCTCCCGCTGCGCCGGTGACCAGCACCTCACCCTCTGAAGGCTTGAGCCCGTGACGCTGAAGGGCCTGAAGGCAGAGCATGGCGGTGTAGCCCGCAGTTCCAATGGCCATGGCCTGGCGGCTGGTGAGCGTCTCGGGACGATGGATGAGCCAATCGCCCTTCACACGAGCCTGCTGGGCGAGGCCGCCCCAGTGGCCCTCGCCCACACCCCATCCATTGAGGATGACGCCCTGGCCTGGCTGAAAGTCGGGGTGGGCACTCTCGAGCACGGTGCCTGAGAAGTCGATGCCGGGCACCATGGGATAGCTGCGGACTACTGGCGCGCGGCCTGCGGGGGTTCCACCGGTGATGGCCAGGCCGTCTTTGAAGTTGATCGTGGAATAGTCCACCGAGACCAGCACATCGCGCTCGCCAGTGAGCGGGAGCTGGGTGGTCTCGAGGGAGGTGACGGCGGCCTGAGGAACGGCCTCAGGCGAATCTCTGGTGAGCAGGATGGCATTGAACATGGGGGCCTCGCATTGAAACAGGTAGCATGTGTGCACTATGCCAGAGCAGAGTCGAGTCGCCTTTGAATTCCCCCAGCAGAACGCCCTGGGAGGCGTCTGTACGGCCTCAGCCTGGGCTCGAGTTCCTCACGCGATGGAGGCCGATCAGCGGCGACCACTGATGGATCAGATCGCCCAGCAGCTGCGCGCGCGCGGCGCAACGCTGGTGGCCCACTACTACGTGGATGGCTGGATTCAGGACCTCGCCTGGGAGACCGGCGGGTTTGTTGGAGACTCCCTAGAGATGGCGCGGTTTGGACGCAACGCGCCCAGCGAGACCCTGGTCGTCGCTGGCGTTCGGTTTATGGGCGAAACCGCCAAGATCCTCTCGCCGAACAAGACCATACTCATGCCCGACCTCGAGGCCACCTGCTCCCTCGACCTGGGCTGCCCGCCCGATGACTTCTCAGCATTCTGTGATGCCCATCCGGATCGAACGGTGCTGGTGTATGCCAATACCAGCGCGGCCGTAAAGGCCCGGGCAGACTGGATGGTGACGAGCTCTTGCGCGCTGGCGATTGTCCGCTACCTTCAGGAGCAGGGGCAGAAGATTCTGTTTGCGCCCGACCGTCATTTAGGCCGCTACATCTCTGACCAGACCGGGGCAGACATGCTCCTCTGGGAGGGCCATTGTGTGGTCCATGATGAGTTCAAGGCGGCTGAGCTTGAGGCCCTCAGAAGGCGGCACCCCGGGGCCAAGGTTCTGGTGCATCCAGAGTCACCCGCTGCTGTGGTGGCCCTCGCTGATGTGGTGGGCTCCACCACCGCCCTCATCAAGGCCGTGACCGATACTGCAGATCAGGTCTTTATTGTGGCCACCGACCAGGGCATCCTGCACCGTATGCGACAGCTCGCCCCGGGCAAGACCCTCCTGGAGGCACCCACAGCAGGCACGAGTGCCACCTGCAAGAGTTGTGCAAACTGCCCCTGGATGGCCATGAATGGCCTGCTTGGCATTCAGGCCTGTCTCAACTACGAGGGGCCTCAGAGCCCCTATGAGGTCTTGCTCGATCCTGCCGTGGGCGCGCTTGCCCTGCGGTGCGTCGACCGCATGCTGGCCTTCACGGCCGCACACCCCGAGCGGCTGGCTCAGGCGCAGCATGGCTTTGTCCCCCAGATTGGAAGTGCCTGAGGTGAACCGCGTCCATGGCCTGGCCTGAGAACGAGAGCCTGGACCAGGCTCGGGCCCGCAACATTGCCGACGCGCTTGGTGAAGACCTCGGCACAGGTGACTGGACCGCCATGCTGGTGCCGGATCAGCGCGTGCAGGCGCAACTGGTGGTTCGCGAGGCTGCCGTGCTCTGTGGGCAGGACTGGTTTGAGGGCTGCATTCGCACGCTTGATCCACAGGCGCACTTCAACTGGGTGGCCAGGGATGGTGACGAGCTTCACGCTGGTCAGCCGGTCTGCAGTATGACCGCGCAGTCCAGAGCCTTGCTCTCCGCTGAGCGGGCGGCCCTTAATTTTCTACAGACGCTCTCGGCTACTGCGACCCAGACTGCTCGATATGTCTCGGCCATTGCGGGTGCCTCCCCCAACCCGAGGGGCTGCGTGATTCTCGACACCCGAAAGACGCTTCCCGGCCTTCGCCAGGCGCAGAAGTACGCCGTCCGCATGGGCGGAGGTGCCAACCAGAGGCTCGCCCTCTGGGATGGGATTCTCATCAAAGAGAATCACATTGCGGCGGCCGGAGGCATTCCGCAGGCGCTTCGGGCAGCGCGCGAGCTGCTGCTCAGCTCGGCCTCAGGGGCAGGTAAGGCCTCTGGCGCCAACGAGGAGCATGAATCCCAGGGCACCATTAGCCTGCAGATCGAGGTGGAGACGATTGAGCAGCTCGACGAGGCCCTGCGTGCAGGCGCCCGCAGTGTGCTGCTCGATAACTTCTCTCTGGAGGGGCTGCGCGAAGCAGTGGCCAGCGCAGGGGCTTTTGCGGAGCTGATGGGTGAGCCTCCGGCGCTGCTGGAGGCCTCTGGAGGCCTCTCGCTCGAACAGCTCCGCGCCGTGGCTCAGACGGGGGTAGACCGCATTTCGGTTGGTCGTCTCACCAAAGACATCACAGCGACAGACTACTCCCTGCGCGTCGTTTGATGGGCGTGAGAATGGTAGGGTAGCTCACGCCCCAGGGCTGTGGGTAGTCCCGACTGAAGTGAAGGCCCCGGCTCTCTTTGCGGGTGAGTGCAGACCGCACAATCAGTTCAGCACACTCCAGTAGGTTTCGCAGCTCGAGCAGGTCTCGGCTGATGCGAAAATTCCGGTAGTACTCGTTCACTTCTTCTTTGAGCAGATCGATTCGGTGCAGGGCCCGCTCCAGCCTTCGGGTGGTGCGCACGATGCCCACGTAGTTCCACATCAGCAGACGAAGCTCATCCCAGTTGTGGGAGATCACCACGGCCTCGTCTGCGTCTTCCACCAGACTCTCATCCCAGGGCAGCAGCTCGGGGGAATCGGCACGCAGGTGACTGCGGATGTGCTGAGCAGCCGCCTTGCCCACCACCACGCACTCGAGCAGGGAGTTGCTGGCCAGCCGGTTTGCACCATGCAGCCCGGTATAGCCTGTTTCTCCGACGGCATAGAGGCCCGGAAGGTCGGACAGACCGTTGAGGTCGGTGACCACACCGCCACAGGTGTAGTGGGCTGCCGGAACGACCGGAATGCACTGCTCGGAGATGTCGATCCCCAGCGCCATGCAGCGCGCATAGATGGTGGGGAAGTGGGACTGCAGAAACGCTCGTCCGAGATGGGTGGCATTGAGGTGAACGTAGTCCAGCCCGTGCCGCTTCATCTCGAAGTCGATCGCACGCGCCACCACATCACGCGGCGCCAGTTCGGCCCGTGAGTCGTGGTGGGGCATGAAGCGCGTGCCATCCGGTAGCTCGAGCCTGGCCCCCTCTCCACGAAGCGCCTCTGTGATGAGGAAGGTGCGGTCTTCGGGGTGATAGAGGCAGGTGGGGTGGAACTGAATGAACTCCATATTGGCCACCCTGCAGCCTGCGCGCCAGGCCATGGCAATGCCATCGCCGGTGGAGGTTTCTGGGTTGGAGGTGTAGCGATAGACCTTGCCCGCTCCACCGGTGGCGAGCACGACTGCGCCTGCTGCCATCGCTTCCACCTGCTGGGTGTGAAGATTGAGTGCATAGACCCCATAGCAGCCCTGAGCGGGCTTGGGGCGCCCCGCCTCTCGACGCCCGGCCAGGTGCTTGCGAATGATGAGGTCGACTGCCATCCAGCCTTCCATCAATTCAATGTTGGGATGGGCCTTGGCCTTCGCAAGCAGTACATCGTGAATTGCCTTTCCCGTGGCATCTGCGGCGTGGGCGATGCGACGATGGCTATGCCCGCCCTCCTTGACGAGGTGCAGGCCCTCTGGTCCTTCCGGATCGGCGGTGAAGGGCACGCCCTGATCCATGAGCCAGTGAATGGCCTGCGCACTCTGCTCAGCGATGTGTCGAGCCACAGGCTCCACGACGAGCCCAGCACCGGCGACCAGGGTGTCGTGCACGTGTGACTCGACATCGTCGGCCTCATCAATGACGCCCACGATGCCCCCTTGGGCCCAGGCGGTTGCAGACTCTTCTAGGCTGCGCTTGGCAAGGATCTTGACGGGAAGGTGATTGGCCGCCTCGAGTGCGACAGTGAGCCCGGCAAGGCCAGAGCCGATGATGATGAGTGGAGGGATCATGGTGGACGTGAGGAGCGGATAGCCTGCAGCACCGAAGGCTGCTCCCTGAACCGAGGGTTCAGGTGGGCGAGGTCAGAACGGTTTCGGGTTCATCCGACGAGGGACGCTCACGCCCACCGCACAATTTCCAAGCCCTGCACACAATTATTGGTTCAGAGAAATAAGACCTCCGAGCCACAGGCGGTTTCAGGATAGCAGAAGCGTGGCAAGCTCGGCACTGTTTTTCGCGACGGCATCGGCACCCCAGTCAGCGACCGACCGCTCGCTAGAGCAGAAGCCAAAGGCAGCAGCAATGGTGTGGCAGCCCGCATGATGTCCGCTGAGAATGTCTCGGTAATCGTCGCCCACATAGACCACAGACTCTGGCCCGAGCGCGAGCTGCGCGCAGGCGTATCGCAGGGGCTCAGGGTGGGGCTTTGGATAGGCGGTGGTGTCACCTGAGATGCACACGGCCATGCGGGTGTGAAGCCCAAGGGCTTGCACGAGTGGGGTGGTGAATCGAGTGAATTTGTTGGTCACGATGCCCCATGGCATGCGGCGGGCTTCGAGGCTCATGACGATCTCCTCGAGCCCGTCCATAAACTGGGTGTGATGGGCCAGTGAGGCCTCATAACGCTGAAGAAATTCATCCTTCAAGGCCTCAAATTCTGGCGCATCCCACTCCACACCAAAGGACTTCTGAATCAGACCCCGGGCACCCTTCGAGGCGAAGGGCCGAAGGTCGCTGAGCGGCAGCGGCTCAAGGCCTCGGTCCACGCGCATCGCGTTGGCGGCGCCACCGAGGTCGGCGGCCGTATCGAGTAGGGTGCCGTCGAGATCAAACAGCACGGCGCGGGTGCTGTGGCTGAGCCACCGAGCGTGCCAGTCGGCACGTGGAATGGGATGGCTGAGCTGTGCGGCCAGGAGGTCTGGATTCATGGCTTGCGAAACGCCATCAGGTAATTGACGTCGGTGTCACGACCCAGCGCGTAGACCTGAGTGATTGGGTTGTAGGTCATGCCAATGAGTTCCACGAGGTCCAGGCCAGCCAGACGCGCTGCTCGCCCGAGCTCTGAGGGCTTGATGAACTTCGAGTATTCGTGCGTTCCTCGAGGAAGGAGCCGCAGCACATACTCTGCTCCGACAATTGCAAACAGGAAACTCTTGGGGTTTCGATTGAGAGTGGAGAAGACCACCCAGCCTCCGGGCTTGGCGAGGGCTGCGCACGCCGACACCACAGACTCAGGCTGGGGGACATGCTCGAGCATCTCCATACAGGTGACAACGTCGAACTGGTTTGGCGCCTTGAGGGCCATGTCCTCGGTGGCGATCTGCTCGTAGTGCACAGAGACACCAGACTCCAGGCCGTGTAACTGGGCGACCTTGAGGCTCTTTTCGGCGAGGTCGATGCCGGTTACCTCTGCGCCTTTTCGTGCCATGGCCTCGGCCAGAATGCCTCCGCCACAGCCCACATCGATCACGCGCTGCCCCTTGAGCGGCGTGAGGCCATCAATCCATTCGAGACGAAGCGGGTTGATCTGGTGAAGGGGCTTGAATTCGCTGCTCGGATCCCACCAGCGGCTGGCCAGGGCGCTGAATTTTTCAAGCTCGGCTGGGTCGGCGTTGGGCTGGGCGTTCATGACGAGAGCACCTTATTGGGATTAAAGAGGTTATGTGGGTCAAGCGCTTGCTTGATCTGACGCATGAGGTCGATCTCGAGTTTACTCTTCAGCCGTGCCGCCTCGTCTCGCCGCAGCTGCCCCAGACCATGCTCAGCACTGATCGAGCCGCCCATCCGATGCACCTGGTCGTGCACGCAGACGCGAATCGCACCCTCATGGGT
>JBEAMW010000037.1:0-52405 GCA_041165705.1 Pseudomonadota bacterium | reverse complement strand
CGCAGATCACGACGAATCCAGACCAGGCTGCAGGGGGTTGTGTCAGGCATAAAAAAGGGCTGCTATAGTTGGGACATGGGTCAACTCTGGACCGAAGAATTCAATCATGCCTTGGAACAGGCGGACGAGGAGGTCCCCATGACCCAAGATGGTGAGGTCTTTCCCTCCGTGGCCGGCCAGCTCCTGGTGGCCATGCCCTCCCTCAAAGACCCTCAGTTTGGCGGCACCGTGATCTTCGTCGCAGAACACACCCCCAAAGGCGCCATGGGCATCGTGGTCAACCGGGTCTCCGAGATGACGCTGGGCACGCTCTTTAGCCGGCTCGACCTCAGCCTTGAGGGCCACCCACTAGAAGACCTTCCCGTGCTGCAAGGCGGCCCAGTCCAGACCGACCGTGGCTTCGTGCTGCACACCCCCACGGGAACCTGGAGCTCAACGCTTGCCATGACGGGCGGCATCGGCCTTACGTCCTCCCGCGACATCCTGGAGGCCACGGCCAATGGCCGGGGCCCGCAGCAGCTCATCGTTGCCCTGGGCTACTCGGGCTGGTCGGAGGGGCAGCTCGATGCCGAGCTGGCCGCCAATGCCTGGCTCACCGTTCCTCTGCACGACCACAGCCTGCTTTTTTCCATGCCGGTTGAAGACCGACTCAGCGCCGCCTTTCGTGCACTGGGAGTCGATCCCGTCAACCTCTCCGGGGCCATTGGCCACGCCTGATGCCTGGGCTGGCGTCCTGCTGGCCTTTGATTTTGGTGAGCAGAGAATTGGCGTTGCCATTGGCAATGGCCTCACGGGCGGTGCACGGCCTCTGGCCACCCTGCCCAGCACGCCAGTGGCCCAGCGGTTTCAGAGGATTGAGGCGCTCATCCAGGAGTGGCAGCCCACGGGGCTGGTGGTGGGCCTGCCGGTCTATCCCGATGGCAGCCCACATCCGTTTGCAGCCCGCTGCCAGCGGTTTGCTCGCCAGCTCGAGGGGCGGTTCTCAAGGCCCGTTCTGCTCGAGGATGAGCGCTACACTTCCGCACTGGCGCCGGGCGAGGCTCAGATCGATGCCGAGGCCGCGGCCATACTTCTTCAAGGGTTGTTGAATGCCAAAGTCTATCCAGCTGAACGCGCGCGGTGAGCTGAACCATCTGCTCTCCACCGAGGGGCTTCCCAAGGCGGTGATGCTCCAGGTGCTCGATCACGCACGGGATTTCGTCGACCTCGAGCGCATGGAGGTTCGCAATGCGGACCTGCTCGAGGGCAAGACCATCTTCAACATCTTCTTTGAGAACTCCACGCGCACCAGAACCACCTTCGAGATTGCCGCTACCAAGCTGGCCGCACGCGTGGTGAACCTGGATGTCAATCGGTCGAGCACGGCCAAGGGCGAGTCGCTGCTCGACACCATCGACAACCTTGCGGCCATGAAGGCCGATATGTTTGTGGTGCGCCACAGCCAGAGCGGCGCGCCCTACCTGATTGCGCGACACGTGAACCAGGTGGCGCCGCACATTCACATCATGAATGCGGGAGATGGGCGGCATGCCCACCCCACCCAGGCCCTGCTGGATATGTTCACCATTCGGCACTTCAAGGGCGACTTCCAGAACCTTCGAGTGGCCATCGTGGGGGATGTCCTTCACTCGCGCGTGGCCCGGTCTGACATTCACGCCCTCACCACCCTGGGGGTTCCTGACATCCGCGTGATTGCCCCGCTCACGCTCATGCCCAGCGGGCTGCGTGAGATGGGGGTGCAGCCCTACACCAGCCTTGAAAAGGGCCTGGAGGATGTGGACGTGGTGATCGCGCTGCGGCTTCAGAATGAGCGCATGCGGGGCGCCATGCTGCCCAGCCCCCAGGAGTACTTCAAGCACTATGGGCTTACCGAGGAGCGGCTCCGTGTGGCCAAGCCGGATGCGATCGTGATGCACCCGGGGCCCATGAACCGTGGCGTCGAGATCGACTCGCTGGTGGCCGATGGCGCGCGCTCGGTCATCCTCCATCAGGTGACCTTTGGAATTGCCGTGCGCATGGCAGTGATGAGTATTCTGAATCGGACCCCCGCATGAACCAGTCCTTCCCCCAGATTCTGATCCAAGGCGGCCTGCTCAACGGAGCGGCCCCAAAAGATGTCTACATCGCAGGCGGCAGTGTGAAGGCCATCACCGAGCCTGGTGCAGGCCTTGCCGGCTTTGAGCCCAGCCTCAGGCTGAGGGCGGACGGGCTCTGGGTCTTGCCCGGGCTCATCGACCTCTCCGCCCGCCTCCGAGAGCCGGGCTTTGAGTACAAGGCCACGCTCGAGTCTGAGATGCGCGCCGCGATTGCTGGCGGAGTGACCCGGCTGGTCTGCCCGCCCGACACAGACCCCCCGCTCGATGAGCCGGGCCTGGTGGAAATGCTCAAGCATCGGGCGCGGCTGCTTGCACAGGCACATGTGCACCCCCTGGGCGCCCTGACCGCAGGCCTGCAGGGCGAGCAGCTCACGGAAATGGCTGAGCTCACCGAGGCCGGCTGTGTGGGCTTTTCACAGGCCACCCAGCCCCTGGTCGACACGCAGGTGCTGTTTCGCGCCATGCAGTACGCCAAAACCTTCGACTACACCGTCTGGGTCTATGCCCGAGACCCCTGGCTGGGAGCCAGTGGCGTGGCGCATAGCGGGCCCACTGCTGGCCGCATGGGCCTGCCCGGCGTGCCGGTGGCCAATGAGACCATCCGCCTCTACACCCTCTTCGAGCTGGTGCGCCAGACCGGGGTGCGACTCCACCTCTGTCGACTCTCCTCAGCAGCTGGCCTCGATCTCGTGCGCAAGGCCAAGGCCGAGCGCCTGCCCATCACGGCAGATGTCGCCGTGCACCACCTGCACATGACCGACCTCGACATTGGCGACTACGACAGCAACTGCCGGGTTGACCCTCCGTTCCGGAGTCAGCGCGACCGTGAGGCCATCGCGGTGGCGCTGCAAGACGGGACGCTCGATGCCATCTGCTCCGACCATGCACCGGTGGATGACGATGCCAAGCAGCTGCCCTTTGGCGAGGCCGAGCCTGGCGTGATTGGGCTTGAGCTTCTGCTGCCGCTCACCATGGCCTGGGCACGCGACCATTCAGTGAGTGTGGAGAAGGCCCTCTCGCTGCTCACAGCGGGTCCTGCACAGATTCTCAAGCGAGAGGCTGGGGTGCTGCGCGAGGGCGCCCAGGCCGACCTCTGCCTCTATGCGCCGGAGGAGCCCTGGCTCATCACAGCCGACACGCTGAACTCGCAGGGGCGCAACACGCCCTTCATTGGACGTGAGCTGGAAGGGCGGGTGAAGGCCACCTTCGTGGATGGTCGTTTGGTGTATCAGCAGGGGCTCGATTCCACTCCATGAGGTCTAGCCTTCGACTGGCCTGGCGACTGCCGGGGCTGGTGATCTGGATGCTGCTCGGGCTGCTCTGGGCCAAAGTGGGGCTGCGCCATTCGGGCCCCATGCTGCGTCGACGCAGCCTGAGAGTCTTTGCGCGCGGTGTGCTCTTTCTCTGTGGTGTGCGGCTTGAGCCTCAGGGCGACGCCGCCTTTCCTTCGCCCTGCCTGGTGGTGAGCAACCACATCTCCTGGCTGGACATTTTTGTGTTGCAGGCGCTGGAGTCGATCACCTTCGTGGCCAAGTCGGATATTGGCGACTGGCCTGTGGTGGGGCCGCTGGTAACAGCCTCGGGAACGCTCTACATTGAACGCGGGCGTCGCTCCGCGATCAAGGAGGTGATGGCCAAGGCGCAGCAGGAGTTTGATCGTGGGGCGCGGATTATGTTCTTTCCAGAGGGCACCACCAGCAACGGCAAGCAAGTCTTGAAGTTCCACGCCAACTTCTTTGCGCTGGTGGAGGAGCGCCCCTCGCTTCCCATTCGACCGCTCTCCCTGCGTTATCTTCAGCACGGCAGGCCCACCACCATCCCGGCCTACATCGATGACATGAACCTGGTGGAGTCGATCGTGACCATCATGCGTGCTCGGGGGCTCCGCGCAGCGCCCATCCTGCATACGCCCGTGCTGGCGTCTGAGCTGCACCCAGGGGCTGAAGTGGACCGTCGAGCGCTCGCGGCCAGTCTGCACCCGATGGTGGCAGGGCCCTTAGGGCTCAGTGCTCCAGGCCAACCTGCTGAAAAAGACTGCGGTCCTCAAGTCGCACCGCAGTGAGGTAGCCCTGCCAGACACAGCCCGAGTCCAGTGAGATGAGGCGTGGCCGGATTTGTACCCCCAGGGTAGACCAGTGCCCGAAGACCACAGTCTGCCGCGCGGTCTTGCGGCCGGCGGCCTCAAACCAGGGAATCAGGTGATCCGGCGCGAGAGCCGGGCTGAGCTTGCATTTGAACTCCAGATCGCCGGTGCTGCGATCGAGGTAACGCATGCGGGTGAGCACATTCACAATGGCGCGCAGTCGAGCCTGGCCCTCGAGGCCATCGCGCCAGTGGGCGGGGCTGTTGCCGTACATCTCATAGAGAAATTCCTGCCAGTGATCGCTGGCGAGCCGATCACTCACCTCCTGGGCGTAGCGCAGGGTGTCCGTGAGGGTCCATCCGGGAAGAACCCCTGCATGAACCATGAGGGTCTGCCCCGCGGCGTGGGCCAGGGGAAGGTGTCGCAGCCAGTGCAGGAGTTCAGCCGCATCCGGGGCCGAGAGGACGTCGGTAAGGGTGTCTGAGGCAGCAGCCTTGCGCGCACCACAGGCCACTGCCAGCAGGTGGAGGTCGTGGTTGCCGAGCACGCTCACCACCGAGGGCCCTGCGTCCCGGATGAGCCGCAGCACTTCGGCAGACTGGGGGCCGCGATTGACCAGATCGCCCACGCACCAGAGCTGGTCGCGCCGAGGATTGATGTGGAGCTGCGAGACCAGGGCCTTAAAACTCTCGGCACAGCCCTGAATATCGCCACAGACGTAAATAGACATGGGTCCATCGTAAAATAAAACTTCCCTCGCTGTGAGACCCATCCTCCCTGAAGGAGCGTGCCATGCAGAACACCCTTCCCCCTTCTGGCATTTTCAAGGCCTACGACATCCGAGGTGTGGTGGATGAGACGCTCACTGAGGCCGGCGTTCGGCAGATCGGCCACGCCCTGGGCTGGCAGATGACGCTCGAGGGGCAGACGCGGTGTGTGGTGGGACGAGACGGCCGGCTCTCGGGGCCTCGTCTCCAGGAGGCGCTCACGCAGGGCCTGAACGAGGCCGGAATCGATGTGGTGGATGTCGGAATGGCGCCCACGCCGCTGGTGTATTTCGCCACTTATCTGCTGGGCACAGGCACGGGCGTGGCCATCACGGGCAGTCACAACCCGCCCCAATACAACGGGCTCAAGATGATGCTTGGCGGAAAGACGCTTGCCGGAGACGATATTCAAACCCTCAGGGCCGGGCTGGAGGATGGACGCGTTGCGCAGTTCCTCGCGCAGGGCCTGCGCACCGGTGGACGCAGTGCGCGTGATGTGCGCCAGGACTATCTGGGCCGCATCACCAGTGATGTCTCGCTGTCTCGGCCGCTGAGAATCGCGGTGGACGCAGGCAATGGGGTGGCTGGCGAGCTTGGCCCCAAGGTGCTTCGTGCCTTGGGCTGCGAGGTGATCGAGCTCTTCTGCGACATCGACGGCAACTTTCCCAATCACCACCCCGATCCGGCCGACCCCCACAACCTTGAGGACCTGCAGCGTGCAATCCGTGATCACGGGCTCGACCTGGGCCTTGCCTTTGATGGTGATGGCGACCGCCTTGGTGTGGTCACCGCCTCGGGCGAGATTATCTTCCCCGACCGTCAGCTGATGCTCTATGCGCGTGATGTCCTCTCCAAGAACCCAGGCGCCCAGATCATCTACGACGTGAAGTGCAGCCGGCTTCTGACGCAGGACATTGAACAGCATGGCGGCAGGCCGCTGATGTGGCGCACCGGGCACTCGCTGATTAAGGCCAAGCTGCGTGAAACCGGCGCACCCTTGGCCGGTGAGATGAGCGGCCACGTGTTCTTCAATGACCGTTGGTATGGATTTGATGACGGCATCTACACCGCGGCCCGTCTGCTCGAGATCCTCGCGCGAGCAGATCACCCCTCGGCCGTGCTCGAGGCCCTGCCCAACGCCCGCTCTACGCCCGAGCTTCAGATCAAGACCGCTGAGGGTGAGAACCACCGCCTAGTCAAACAGTTGGCTGAGACGGGGGTCTTTCCCAGTGCGGTCTCCCGAATCACCATCGATGGCATTCGAGTGGAATATGCCGATGGCTTTGGGCTTGCGCGTCCGTCGAACACGACGCCCGTGGTGGTGCTTCGATTTGAGGCTGACCACGATGAGGCCTTGGCGAGAATCCAGGCCGAGTTTCGTGCGAGCCTGCTCGCAGTGAACGCTCAGCTCAGCCTGCCCTTCTAGCGAGGACATGCATGCGGCGTGCCCTGGTCCTGAAGTCAGGAACCTTCAGTGGCATGGTGCACTGCCTGTCTGCCGTGGCGGAGGCGCGTCAACGCATCCCCGAGCTTCGGGTGGACTGGGTGGCCGAAGAGCGGTTTCGCGTGATTCCCATCCTCTCTCCCGCCGTCGACCGCGTCTACTCCCTGGGCTTTGACCGCTGGCGGGCTGGCCTCTTCTCCATGCTCACCTGGCGGGAGGTGCTTCGTGCCATAGCCCCGCTCAAGGACCAGCGCTACGACCTCGTGATTGATGCCCAGGGCATGCTGCGCACGGCCTGGGTGGGACTGCAGGCCCGGGTGCCGCAGAGTCAGCGCTGGGGATTTGCCTCGGGCAGCAGTTCCTCCGCTGTGGGCAGCATGCTGCTCAATCATCAGGTGCCGGTGCCTTATGGGATTCATGCAGTCGATCGGCAGAGACGACTGCTCTCTGCGGCACTTGGCTTCGAGCTCGGGCCTCGGCCGGTCTCTGGCTCGCTCGTGGCGGTGGGCATGATGGCCGAGGACTTTGAAGACCTCTGCCATCGCATTCAGCAGCCCGCGACTGAGCGTCCCAACTGGGTGGTGATGGTGACGGGCAGTGGGCGAGGTGCCAAGGCCTGGCCGGACCAAGACTGGATTCGGCTCGGCCGCGCGCTCCAGGCCCAGGGTCTCCTGCCGCTTCTGCCCGCCTCGGGAACCATGAGCCGCGGGCGGGCCCACCAGATCGCATCGGCCTGCGGAGGAAAACTCCTTCCCATGCTCTCCTTGATCGATGTCGCAGGCATTCTTCAGCATGCGCGTGCGGTGGTGGGGGTCGATACGGGCCTTACCCACTGGGCAGCGGCGATGGGCCAGTCCACGGTGGCCCTGCTCCATGCCTCGCCCTATGAACGGTTTCATGTGGACTGGACGCTGCGCGGCCTCACGCTCACCGATGATGAGATCTCGGTTGAACAGGTGCTCGAGGCACTCGGAGAGCTTGGCGTGGTCGATCGTGCTGCACTCGATGCAGCGGCTGAGAAGAAGCGCTAGCGATTGGCCCAGACCCTATCGCTCGGAGAGCGGCTCGCACTCCTCTTGTATCAGGCGCTCACTCTGGTGCTTCTTCCTGCCCAGCCCATCTATCTCCTGCTGCGTGCGCGGCGCTCACCGGGCTATCGCCTGCACTGGTCCGAGCGATTCTGGGGCCATGCGCCACTGGCCACTGGAGGGCCTCGCCTCTGGGTTCACGCGGTCTCGGTCGGCGAGACTCAGGCCGTCACGCCCCTGATTCGTGAGTTCCTGTTGCAGCATCCAAGCCATCAGGTCCTGCTCACCCACACCACGATCACGGGACGGGAGACGGGTGCCAAGGCCTTCGCGGCTGAGCTCGGCACCCGAGTCCTTCAGTGCTATCTGCCCTATGACCTGCCCTGGGCCGTTCAGCGCTTTCTCGTGCGGGCTGCACCAAGCCTGGGCCTGCTCATGGAGACCGAGATCTGGCCTCAATTGATGCGGGCCTGTGTGCGGCGAGGCCTGCCGGTGGCCCTGATCAACGGGCGACTCTCCGAGCGGTCTGCACACAAGATGCATCAGCTCGCCTGGCTGGCGCGGCCGGCCCTTCGGTCGCTCCGGCTGGTGGTGGTTCAGGCGCAGGAGCATGCAGAGCGCTTTCAGGCGCTGGTGCCCGGACTTCCCGTCACCGTGAGCGGTAGCATGAAGTTCGACCTTCCCGTTCGAGAAGATCGGGTGGCGCTTGGCCAGCAGTGGCGGGCTGGACTGGCGGCGCAGCGGGTCGTGCTTCTGGCGAGTAGCCGTGAGGAGGAAGAATCCGGGTTTCTTCGCGCGTGGGCCCACCAGACGCCCAGCCACGCTCTGCTGGTGATCGTCCCGCGGCATCCCGAACGGTTCGATGCGGTTGCTCAGGACATTGCTCGCGCTGGCCTTCAGTGCCTGCGCCGATCGCACTGGGGGGACGCCAGTCCTGCCGTGATTAACTCGTCAACGACTGTGGTTCTGGGCGATAGCCTGGGGGAAATGCAGGCCTATGTGTCCCTCAGCGACTGTGTGGTGGTGGGCGGAAGCCTCATTCCGCTTGGCGGGCAGAACCCGATCGAGGCCTGCGCGCAGGGTCGTCCGGTGGTGATGGGCCCCCACATGTTTAATTTTCCGGAGATCGCGCGCCAGCTCGTTGAGCATGGGGCGGCCCAGACGGCCCAGACTCCCGAGGAGGCGATCGCTCAGTGCAGCCGCTGGCTGACCGATGAAACGGCCTACAGCCAGGCTGCGGCCTCGGCCCTTCAGCTGGCAAAGGCCCACCAGGGTGCGACGGCACGAACCCTGGCGGTTCTGGAGGCGAACGGTTTACTTCGCTGAAGGGGCGGTGCTGCTGCCCATCAGGGTGCGAATGCCTTCGAGGTCTGCAGCCACGAGCGTGCCCACGGCTGCCTTGAGCCGAAGGCTTGCCAGAAGGGTTTCATAGCGGGCGCGGGAGAGGTCGCGCTGGGCTGAGAAGAGCTGCTGCTGGGCGTTCAGGACATCGATGTTGATGCGCACGCCCACCTCGTAGCCCAGCTTGTTGGAGTCGAGTGCGAGCTGACTGGAGCGCTCTGCGGCCTCGAGTGCAGACACCTGAGCCAGGCCACCCACCACACTCAGAAAGGCAGCGCGGGTGTCCTGCTCGGCACTGAGCAGCGCGCCCTGCAGGCCATATTCAGCCTGGCCCTCACCAGCAATGGCCTCGCGCACCTGTGCGCTCACGAGGCCGCCCAGGTTGTAGCCCACAGACACCTCCACACCCACGGTGGTGGAGTCGGTTCGGCTGTCGGGAGCAATGGTCTCGCGGTTAAGCGTGCGGCTTCCGAAGAGCTGCACGGTGGGGAGGTGGCCTGCTGACCGTCGACTGGTCTCAAGCTTGGCGGTTTCCAGGTCGGCGCGTGCACGCTGAACACCAAGACCACTGGCGCGCGCCTGGTCGATCCAGGCATTGACATCGAGTGGCTGAGGGCTGGGAATCTTGATCGCACCACGAATGCCCGTGAGGGTGGTGGGCAGGGCGCTTCGGGTGAGCAGGGCCAGGGCATTGCGACGAAGCTCGAGGGTGTTGGTGGCCTCAATCTCACGCGCCTGAATGAGGTCGAAGCGGGCCTGTGCCTCTTGCTGGTCGGTGATGGTGGAGGTGCCCACCTCAAAGCTGCGTTTGGCGAGCTCGAGCTGTTCGGCAATTGCCGCCTTCTCAGCCTTCACGGTGGAGAGGTTGTCCTGAGCAACCAAGACATCGAAGTAGGCGGAGGCTGCCTTGAGCAGGGTGCTCTGCCGGGTGTTGGCAAACACGGCCTCTGCCGACACCAGCTGCTGCACGCCCTGTTCGGCCCCCTTGAGCAGGGCCATGTTAAAGACCGGCTGGCTTACGCGAGCGCTGAGGGTTCGAGCGGTGAGGTGGTCGTTGAGGCCCGAGCCGCCTACGTCGGTGACGGAGGCACCGGCAGACACGGTGGGGAACAGCGTTGCAACCGACTGCTTCTTGCGCTCCTGGCTGGCCACCAGCGACTGCTCTGCAGCGAGAAAGCTGGGGTCGTTCTTCAGTGCAAGGTTGGCAGCCTCATCAAGCGTGAGCGCCCAGGCGCCATTGGAGGCCAGCAGGAGGCCCAGCGCAAGTGGGTTCAGGGTGAGGCGAGAGAGGGTGCGCACAGAAGAGGACATGGAGCGTTTGCCTTGTGTGAGGAATGGGTTAGAAACGAAATTGGGGAGGAAAGGGGTGGTCTTCAAGCATGGGGACCAGGGTGTCAAACAAGACCTTCTCGGAGAAGCCCTGCGCCTCTCGAGTGATGAGGACTGCTCGCATCACGGGTGCTGTGCCTATGATGGCGCAGAGGCGCCCGCCGGGTTTGAGCAGGCTCAAGAAAGACTCAGGTTTCTGGGGCAGTCCGCCAGAGAAGACCACGACATGCACCTCGCGGTGGGCCCAGGGTGCGTCGGCTGAGAAGCCATTGCCCTCCTGCACCATCACATTCTGAATGCCTGCGCCAGCGAGATTGGCTCGGGCCATGGCCGTAAGCGCCGGTCGCTTCTCCACGGTCACCACACTCTGGGCCTGGTGGGCGAGGAGTGCCGCCATATAGCCCGAGCCTGCACCAATCTCGAGCACGCTGTCGGTGGGCTGAAGCTGGAGGGCTTGAAGCAGGCGGGCTTCAACCTTGGGCTGAAACATGCACTGCCCCTCGCCCAGCGGCACCTGGGTATCGACAAAGGCCAGGTGCTCCTGGCCAGCAGGGACGAATCGCTCACGAGGGATGGCCTGCAGGGTGTCGAGCACGTGGTTATCGAGCACATCCCAGGTGCGGATCTGCTGCGCAATCATGTTGGTGCGGGCCTGCTCAACCGAGAATGTCACGCTGGTACTCATCGCTAGCTTCCCTTTCAGGGGAGGAATTACCCTTATTATGCTCAACCTATGGAACAGATTCTTGTCTGGCTTCGAGACCTCCCCGAAGCACTGAAGGCTTTGATTATGGGAGTGGTTGAGGGGCTCACCGAGTTCCTGCCCATCTCATCCACTGGCCATCTCATTCTAACGGGGTGGGCCCTCGGATTTCACGACGAGCGCGCCAAGGTCTTTGATGTGGCGATTCAGACGGGCGCGGTGCTTGCCATTGTGTGGCTCTATCGTCAGAGGTTCTGGCTGGCCTTGGGCCTCACCAGGCTCTCAGCCGAGGAGGGAGAAGCGGCGCCCCGAAGCCCACTGGTGCTGCATCTCTTTGTGGCCTTTCTTCCGGCTGCAGCACTGGGCCTCGTCTTTGGTGCGCTGATCAAGGCGCATCTGTTTGCGCCCGTTCCGGTGGCTGCGGCCTTCATTGTGGGCGGGCTCGTGATTCTCTGGGTGGAGCGCCATCAAGCTCGGGTGCCACAGACCGTGCGGGTGCTCACGGTGGATGAGATGACCCTTCGCGATGCACTGAAGATCGGTCTGGCGCAGGCCTTTGCGCTCATTCCGGGCACGAGCCGCTCGGGGGCCACCATCATTGGCGGCATGCTCTTTGGGTTCTCACGGCAGGCGGCCACGGAGTTCTCGTTCTTCCTCGCGGTTCCAACGCTCATGGCCGCGGGTGCCTACAGTCTCTTGAAGGCCTGGGGCAGCCTGAGCCTGTCCGACCTTCCCATCTTTCTCCTCGGCCTCGGCGCAGCCTTTGTGAGTGCGCTGGTGGTGGTGAAGTGGCTGATTCGGTTTGTCGCCCAGCACAGCTTCATTGGATTTGCCTGGTACCGAATCGTCTTCGGACTGGTGGTGCTGGGCACCTGGCAGGCCGGGCTACTCGACTGGAGTGCCTAAGGCCGGCGCTCAAAGAGAAGGTCGGCAACGGGGTGGCCGAGCCGAAGCCCGCGGCCCTCAAACTTGGTGAGCGGCCTCCAGTCTGGACGCTCCGCGTAGCCCTGGCCGGCCCGGTTCTGAAGCTGTGTGCAGGCTCCTAGAACCTCCAGCATCTGTTCAGCATAGGGCGCCCAGTCGGTGGCGCAGTGGAGCAGCCCGCCTGGCCTGAGCTTGGGCGCGAGCTTCTCGACAAAGGGGGGCTGAATCAGGCGACGCTTGTGATGCCTCGCCTTGGGCCAGGGGTCGGGGAAATAGATATGAACGGACTCGAGACTGTTGTTGGGGATGCAGTGCTCCAGCACCTCCACGGCATCATGCTCGATGATGCGAATGTTCGGGATCGACTCGGCCTGAATGCGCTTAAGTAAGGCGCCTACCCCAGCGGGATACACCTCCACGCCGAGGAAATTTCGGTCGGGCATGGCCTGCGCCATGCGAGCAGTGGTTTCACCCATTCCGAAACCAATCTCGAGGGTGACGGGCGCCGCTCTCCCAAAGATGGACTCGTATGACAGCGGCTGCGCTGCATACGGAATCGACCAGTCTGCAAGGAGTTGCTCTCGTGCGAGCCTTTGCCCGGCTGTGATCTTGCCCTGGCGACGGACGAAACTCTTGATGTGCCCAAAGAGGGTTTCGGGTGCAGCGTTGGGATCGATTTCAGACATGACTCGCATCTTGCCAGAGCATGGCGCGCTGCATCAGCACCCTAGGGGCACCACCAACTTGCGCAGAACCCCTCAGGCATTGATACACTTCCGCTTCCTACACCAACTCCCATTCAAAAGAGGGATCATGAACAAAGCAGAACTCGTTGAAGCCGTTGCCGGCGCCACAGACCTCTCCAAGGCCAAGACCGATGAGGTAGTGGGCGCGCTGATCGCGACCATCGTTAAAGCCGTCTCCAAGGGCGACTCCGTGCAACTCGTGGGCTTCGGAACCTTCGGTTCTGGCAAGCGCGCAGCGCGTACCGGCCGCAATCCTCGCACTGGCGAGACCATCAAGATCGCTGCAGCCAAGACTGTGAAGTTCACAGCAGGCAAGGCGTTCAAGGATGCGGTTAACAAGAAGAAGTAATCCGGTTTGAGCTGCACGCTGAGGCCCAGGATGATCCTGGGCCTTTGTTTTTTTAACCCCGCCACATCGCAGCTCCTCATCGCGTGAATGAACCAAGGCCCCTATGAGCACTGAGACCGAGATCTGCCTTCGGGTTCCAGAGGCCCTCAGCAGGCGCCTCACAAGCCTGCCCTGGCTCAGGGCGCTCACGCCCCAACGACAGGTGCTGCGGGCCGTCTATTTCGATACGCCCTCAGCACATTTGCGCAAGGCTCGTGCAGGACTGCGCGTTCGCAGAGAGTCGGGCCGGTGGGTCCAAACCTTCAAGCTTGAGCAGACCGCCACCGAGCGGCTCGAGCTCAACCATGTCCTCACCACTCGCTCCACACAGATTCCTGCGCTCGAGTGGCCCGAGGAGCTGGCCGCAGCGGTGGTGGCCGAGGGCCGAGGGCCCAAATCCCGGCTTTTATTGGGCCAGCTGGCGGCCCAACTCGCACCTCAGTTTGAGACTGAGGTCCGCCGCACCACCTGGCTGCTCCCCTTTCATGGCAGCCTGCTCGAGCTCGCCTTCGACCGAGGCGCAGTCACCACGCCGGCCGGACGAGCCACGCCGATTCATGAGCTTGAGATCGAACTGAAGGAGGGGCAGCCCGAGCACCTGTGGCGCCTTGCCTTGGAGATCACCGATCAGCTCGGCGAGGGGCTCGTCTTGGAGCCCAGGGCCAAGGCCGCGCGAGGCTATGCTCTGGTGGGCGGCTGGCAGTGGCCCTCCGTGGCCGATGTAGCATCCCGGCAGGTGGACCAGCACCGCCTGGACCTCGCATTTAAGCAGGCCCTCCAAGAGACTGTAGAGGCCCTCAGCTGGCAGGTGCTGCGGGTACTCGAAACTCAAGACTCCGAGGGCCCCCATCAGCTTCGAGTAGCCCTGCGGCGGTTTCGAAGCGTGATGAAACTGGTTCGGCCGCTGCTCTCCGCACCCGAGTGGCAGGACCTCGAGCAGGCGAGTAAGCGCCTTGCCAGTCGAGTAGGCCTGCTTCGCGATCGCGATGTGCTCGCCGAGGATGTGCTGCAGCCGCTGCTCGATCGGCTTCCCCTGGATGAAGACCTCCAGCGGCTCTCTGCCCTGCTGGATGAGGAGCGCACCCGCGCGCGCAACGCCCTGCGGGAGCACCTGCAGACACCCGAGATTCAGCAGTTCCTGTTTCTGTTGGCACAGGCTGCAGGCCGCAGCCTTCCTGCTCTGGCTGCCATTGATGCCACTGAGTTTGCAAAGGCCCAGTTAAAGCGGCTGTCTAAACGCGTGCGTCGCCGTGAGGAGGTTCTTGGGGAGTTGCCCGATGCGGCCCAGCCCGAGGCCCGACATGAGCTCCGGCTCGCCTACAAGGCCCTACGATATGCAGCAGGCTGGCTGGGCCAGATCGGCGCCGGCGCTGAGGCGGAGTCTGCGCGCCGAAGGGCCTCTAAGCGTCAGGAGCAGCTCGGCGAGCAGCAGGACGCCGCTATGGCCCTAGGCCTCGTGAGCCAGTTCATCGCTGGGGAACCCACTGTGCGCCAGGCGCGTCTGAAGGGTATGTTAGAGGGATGGCTGCTTGCGAAAGGGTTGTTGTAATGTCTCGGTCTCAGTCGAATTCTAGGAGAACCCCATCCATGAACGCATGGCTTAATCTTCGCGAACTGCTCCACTCAGTCACCCGGGAGAGCGACATGCGCACCCTCGATGAGCGCAGTCAGCGGCTCCTCGAGTGGGTGGTTGCGCATCACAACCCCAAGCAGCCCACCTACGTTCAGGCCATCATCAATCAGTCGGGTGTGGCCTCGCCCGCCACGCTGCACAAATGTCTCAGTCTTCTCGACCGAGAGGGATTTCTGCAGTTTGAGGTGGACTCGATCGATTCGCGGCGACGCATTGTGACGCCCACCGAGAAGTCCAAACGGCTGTTCGATCGGCTCGGACGACAGGTGCACGACTGGGTCGGCCGCCAGTCCCAGGCCTAGTTCTCTCCTCCCCCCGCCATGAGTGCACTCGGCCAGGTCTGGCAGTCCTCGTGGCCCGAGCGGCCGCTGGCCTGGGCTATTGGCTTCGCAGCACTCTACTGGCTGGTCTGGCAGGTGATGCTCGTCATGCCCGAGGTGCTCACGCCCTGGGAAGACCGAATCCACCTGGTCTACCTCCCGGCCTTCGTCCGGGCACTCGCAGTCGTGATCGCCGGCTTCTCGGGTGTGTTGGGTGTCTTTCTTGGAACGGTCCTCGTCGCAACCATTACACTGCACGACCCATTCCTTATGGCAGTGTCCCAGGGATTTGCGAGCGCAGGTGCACCGCTGCTGGCCTACCTGCTCGTGTGGCTAGTCATGAGTCGCCGGCCTCAGCCCAGCGTCACTTGTATTCTGCTGGTGGGCATACTTGCGGCGTTCTTCAATGCCATCAGTCATGCCCTGAGCTGGTCGGCCTACGAGGCCTTCTCAGGCCTCTCGCTCTCTTCAGTTTCTCTGATGATGTTGGGCGACGTCTTGGGCGTGGTGCTGGGGGCCGCCTTGTTTCGCCTGTCGGCTCGGTCGTTAGCTCGATTCTTCTGAGATCAGTAGCGTTCCGTTGGGGCCCTCACGCCAGACCTGTCGCTTGAGTGTCTGATTCTCGAAGCTGTCAGAGCGATAGGTTTGGAGAAATTTGGCCTCGGAGAGCCCATTGCTGAGCGGCGTGATTCTGAGCTGATTCACCTTGATCTCAATAAACTGAGCGCGGTTCATGACGCGCTGCTTCTGCCGTGCAAAGGCGCCACGGTTGGGAAAGTCTGGCCCATAGAAGGCGAGGTAGCGATCCACCTCCCGCTTGCGCCAGGCGTCTGCCCAGTCCTGTATGGCTAGGCGGACACGCTCGGTGGGAAGGGGTGCACGCGCAGCCGAGGGCGCTGAAGTGACCGTTGTCGATGAGCTGGGCGTAGAGGGGGGCGTGGCTGGCGCTGGTGTCGCTGCGCTGGGCGCAGGGGAAGGCGCTGCTGGAGGCGAAGCGGGCGAGGAGGGGGCGGCAGGTGTGGGCGCTTGCGCGGTCTGGACGGGTGCGCCGGAGCGAGGGGTCCAGAGTGTGGGGGTGGGCTCCACCACCGGCGGGGAGGGGTCGGGACGAAGCGTTGGAATGTTCTCCTTGCTCATCTGAAAGAGCACGAGCCCAATGCCCGCAACTGACACCGCAACCAGAAACCAGCCGGGCGCGCGCCGTTGGATTGGGGCCTGGCTGGGGGGAGTCATGTGGGCCTACAGGCGCTCACGCAGAAGAGGCTGAAGCCTTCCGTCCCGCAGCCGCCAGAACTGACGAACGGCCCGATCCTGGCCGACATGAACCGACACGATGGGGCGATCGGGCCCCACATCGAAGACGGCACTCAGCGGATCCTTTCCAGACGCCAGGCGATCGAGCACGGGCTTGGCGTGCTGGCGCCACTCCTCCGGCGGAGCCCACTCCACCTGGGGTGCGATTACGATCCACGAACGACCGAACTGGAGGTACTTTCGAAGCCGGAGCATGTCGTCATTCGAAATGGCCAGGCAGCCATCGGAGGCCTTGGGCGGGCGAACGTGCACATCCTCAGGGACCCCGTGAATCCAGATGCCGCTGCCTGTCCGTCCTGCCTTCTTATCTTCGGGATTGGGGTAGTCCAGGGTGTAGGCCTTGCGGCCCAGAAAGCCATCACTGCGGGGGTTGTTGATCTCTTTCAGGATGCGATACACGCCGATGGGGGTCTTTCGGTCGCCCTCGCGGCGCTTAGGCGCCCCTTCGAGGCCGAGCGTGGTGTAGAACTGCTCCACCAGGACAGGCCCACTCGGCGCGTTCTTGAAGATATAGATCCTCGATACGGAGAGGTCTGCCAAGAGGGTGTAGGGTGGCATCCTCTGGTCGGGTGAGAGCTTGAGAATGGACTTGGGCAGCCAGCCGTCTGGTGGGGCGTAGGCGCGAGCCCGCGCCTCCTCAATGAAGTCTCGGTCGGGCTTGCCGATGCGAGGCGCCGCCCCTGAGAGCGCAAGCACGGACTGAGCGTGAAGCCAGTGCGCCAGTCGAGACCGAGGCTCAATGCTGGCTGCCTCCTGCGCTTTGCTGGCCACCTGCTCCGGCCGAGCCTGTAGGCCATCCTGAAGGGCCTCCTGAAGCACCGCGTCTGGACGGTCTTGGCTCTTGGCCTGAGCGCCCGTGGTGAGAACGAGGAGGGCGAGGAAGCAGCCCTGAAGAGCATGAATCCAGGCGCTCCGCAGGGAGGCCATACTCAGTTGCTCTCCGACTGGATGCGCCATTCAGAACCTTCCAGCACCCAGTCCTGTGACTTACGAGAGGAGAGCTTGAGCTTTCCGGCCTCGTAGCGCTGCATGAAACGAACCTGGGCCTTGCTGGATCCCTGCATCTGAACACTGACCTGAGAGACTTCGACCACGATGCGGGGCTTGTTGACGATGCGCGGCTTTCTGAATTCAAGCCACTCCGCACGGGAGTCATGCTTGGTTGTTTTAAAGCTCTCCGCGTAGAAACGGGCGTAGGCGTCAAAGTCGGTCGTAGCCCAGGCCTTTGCCCAGGCCTGCAGCTGCTGTTCGATTTCTGCCTTGGCGTTGCCTGCCTTCGCAGGCGACTCGGTTTTTGTGGCCGACGGCTTGGCCTCGGTGACGCGCGCCACCTCCTGTGCCTTGCGCTTGGTTTCGAGTGCCGCCAGTCGAAGCCGCTCCTCGTCACGCGACCTCGCCAGCTGGGCGGCCTTCTTCACCTGCTCCGTGCTGAGATCGGCAGCAGAGAGCGTGAGTTTGCTGGCCGCAGGGACGTTCTTCCCCATGGCCTTGGCGTAGGACTCTGCAAACTGGCTTGCGGCGATGGTCCTCAAGCTCTGAAAGCCAGAGGCTGCCTGTGGGTTGGCGAGCAGCGCCTGCTCGAGCACCTGCCGCGCCCGATCCACCTGGCCAAGGCCCGTGAGCACAACGGCCAGCTGATTTGCGAGCTCGATATTGCCTGGATCCTTGGCCAATGCCTCAGAGAGACGCTCGACCACGAAGGCGGCCTGGCCTTCCTCAATGAGGCGGATGAGGTCGGCCTGGGGGCCCGCGGGCCCGGAGGTTGGGATGGCCTGGGCGCCCAAGGGCAACATCCCTAGGCAGACGGCTAGCAGGAGGCCGTGAAGAGGGTGAGCGGTGCGGAGTTTCATAAAAGCTGGGGCGATGGTATCACTCATCAAATTCATCGGGAGAGCCAGCGCAGGCCCAGCAGAGCCCCCAGGCCGATGGCCAGGATAGAGACCACAGAGCCCAGTGCCAACATGGAGAGCCCACTCAGTCCGTGCCCGAAGGTGCAGCCCATCGCGGTCACTCCGCCTACCCCCATGAGGACCGCCCCGATCAGGTGCCGGGCGAGGTCGTTCACACCCTGAAAGCTCTCCCATTTAAAACGGCCGCGAGAAAGCGCACTGAGTGCGGCTCCGATGGGGAGCCCAATCACGGTCGCCACGGCAAAGGTGACGGACTGTGATCGATCACTGGTGTAAAGAAGGTATTCCAGGCTATAGGCCAGCGGGCCGACGAAGGTGAGGCTCTCTGGGCTTTTGCTGTTGGTGGCAAGAAAGGCTGCGGTGAGCGTCTCGGGGTGTTCGGGGATATAGCCCAGCCAGCCGGTGAGTGCCCAACTGGCGGCAACAGTAAGGCCAATGCCCAAGCCCCCGAGCCAGTGCGAAGACTTCTTGAGGAGGTCGCCACGCCAGAGCGCAAAGGTGAGCAACGCGAAGGCACACAGGAGGGTAACCCCGAGTCGCAGCGAGAGGCTCACATCTGGCTCCGTAGCGATCAGGTGAGGGAGGTCTTGAGATCGAGGGAGAGTGATAAAGGCCTGGTCGACGGTGCCCGCTCGCAGCAGTGCAAAGGCCCCTCGAATCGACATGAGGGCCACGAGCCCCATCACCAGAAAGACCACGAGAGCCTTGAGGCTGCCTTCTCCCATACGAATCAGAATGCGGCTTCCGCAGCCTGAGGCCAGGGCCATTCCGAACCCAAAGAGCAGGCCGCCAATGAGGTTGGAGGCGAGCAGCAGCCGGCTAGAGGTGTAGAAACTTGCCTGGTCGTTGAGGAGCCCCAGGGCCACGAGCCCCTGAGTGAACAAGATGGAAACTGCGACGGCGAGGGCCCACATGCGCAGGCGCGTGTAGTTGCCCATGGTGTGTGCATCTGAGATGGCACCGAGGGTGCAAAAGCGGGTGTACTGAGACAGCGCCCCCACCAGCATTCCAATGACCAGCCCGCCCCAGACAATCCATTGTGAGAGGCGGTTGACGTCTTCGATCTCGATCATTTCTTGCCGGTCGGTAGGGCTTTAAGGCGCTTGGCGGCGAGCGTGGCCTGCTCGGTCTTCGGGAAGCGTTTGCGCAGGTCGGTGAGCGTCTCACGAGCTTCCTTAATCTTCTTGCTCTCCGCCTGGCTCGCAGCGAGGGTGAGCATGGCGTCGGCGAGGCGAGGATAGCTCGCGTGCTGAGCCACCAGATCATCAAGCGCATCGATGGCTGCGGGGTGCTGTGAGAGGGCGTAGCGCGTGTTTCCAATCGCATGAAGCACCCAGGGCATGAGGCGCGAACTGGGGTGCTGCTTTCGGAAGGTATCAAAGGCACGTGTGGCACCAGCAAGATCGCTGCCGCGCAGAAGTGACTGGGCCGCCTCGAATTCAGCCTTTTCTGCTGCGGGGACGAAGAGCTCCGACTCGTCGATCTTCATGGGCTGCGGCTCCAGCGCAGCCAGGCGTGCATCGAGCCCCTTGATCTGGCTCTCAAGGCTCAGAAAGAGGTCTTTCTGCTGGCTCTTGGCCTGTGAGCCGGTTTGGCTTGCACGCTCCACTGCGCCCCTGAGCTCAGCCAGCTCTGCACGCAACTGCTCAATCTGTCGCACCAGCTCCAGCTGACCATTTGCACTGGCCTCCATCTGCCGGCGAAGGGCCTGTTCGTTCTGGAGCTGCTGGGTTTCAAGCTCGACGAGCTTGGCCCTCAGTTCGGTTCGAAGTGCGATGATGGCCTTTCGGGCCTCGTCATCGGAGAAGAGCTGCGCCTGTGCGGCGGTGTGCGAGAGTGCGAGCCCACCGAGCAGCACTAGGCCGCTCAGATGGCGAAGGCTGCGTTTAACGAAGGATGAGGTCTGCACGGCGGTTCTCTGCATGATCGGATTCGGCACTGCCGGCCTTCCTGGGCTTTTCTTCACCATTGCTCACGGCGTCGACGCGAGACTCCTCAACTCCGAGGACGAGCAGGGCGCGCTTCACCGTCTCAGCACGACGCTGACCGAGGGCCAGGTTGTACTCAGAGGTGCCTCTATCGTCGGTGTTTCCCTCCACGACCAGGGTGACCTGGGACGGCCCCTTGAGCAGCACGGCCGCGCCTTCCACAATGGGCTGGTCCTGGCGGCGGATGACGGTCTGGTCAAACTCGAAGTAGACACTGGCGCGTCCGTCTGCACTGAAGCCCGCTGACTGAAGGTCGGTGGGGGTGAGTGAGGAGAGCCCCTTGGCCATGGGCGCTTGGCTGGTGGGCGCTGTGGCGCCTGCGCCATCGGCAGCAGGCTTGGGCGCCTCCCCGGCCTGAACAATCGGCGCCGGCCCCTTGGGTGCATTTTCATCGAGGTTGACGCTGGAGCAGGCGGCCAGCCCAAGACAGGTGATGGAACTCAGGATTAAGCGCGCAGTGGTCTTCATTGTGGCAACTTCCCCCATGCTGGGCTGCGGATGCCGCCCGTGTCTAGACTGATTCGCGTGCGCACCTTTCCGTCCACAGAGGCTGCCGAGAGCGCGTCACGGCCGTTGACTCGGCTGGAAAAGATGACCCATTTGGAACTGGGCGCGAAACTGGGTGAGTCGTCCTTCGGCCCAGCGCTCACCAGCCACTCGCTCCCATCGGAGAGGCTGCGCATGGCGACCACAAAGTTTCCGTTGCGTCGCGCGATATAGGCGAGGTGCCTGCCGTCGGGGCTGACCACAGGTCTCGCATTGAAGCCCCCCTCAAACGTAACCCGCTGGGGCGCCTCGGTGCCGCTGACGCTCACTCGGTAGACCTGAGGGCTTCCGCCGCGATCGGAGGTGAAATAGACGGACTGACCATCGGCCGAAAAACTCGGCTCGGTGTTGATGGAGTTTCCGCGGGAGAGCCTGCGCAGATTCGAGCCATCAGGATTCGCGAGGTAGACCTGAGAACTGCCATCTCGCGTCAGCACCACTGCCAACTGCTTTCCGTCCGGCGACCAGGCGGGCGCGCTGTTGCTGCCCTTGTGGTTGGCCACCACCGAGCGGCGACCGGTGGCGAGCTCGTGCACATAGACCACGGGCTTGCCGGTTTCGAAAGAGACATAGGCGAGCCGGGTTCCATCGGGCGACCAGGTGAGAGAGATGATGGGCTGCGAGGAACGCAGCGCCGGCTGGGCATTCTCCCCATCCGAGTCCGAGATCAGCAGGACCTGCTGGGCGCCCTCACGCCGCACATAGGCCAGTCGAGTTGCGAAGAAGCCGGGCTCACCAGTGAGCTTTTCGTAGACAAAGTCGGCAATTCGATGGGCCGTGCGGCGGGCATCCAGGCTCGTGGCTGCGCTGGCCAGCACGAGGCCGCCAAGGTCTTGAGCGGCCTTGTTATCGAGCAGCCTGAACCGAAGCTCTACCCGACCATCTGGCAGCGTGACCAGGCTGGAGGCGATGAGCGCATCCGCTCCGCGACCCTTCCACTCGGCAAACAGTGCTGGGGTTTGGGCGAGCCCCTCTGGCGCTGCGGGCATTCCGGCGGTGGGCAGTACCCCGAAGGCACCGGTGCGTCGGAGGTCGGCGCCCACCACCTCTTGCACGGTGTCCGCGAAGAGCCGGAGCTTCTCGTCGGCCACCGGCACCGGCATGGCAACCGGAATGAGCTTGTCGCCGCGGGTGGTGATGTCGATCTTGAGGCCGCTGGGCGACTGGGCCCAGGCACTCCAGGTGAATAGGGTGAGGAGAAGAGTGAGCAGGAGACGCATGGCCAACAGTATAAGGCTGGGTGTTTACCGAGAGGTCACCGACTCTCTGTGCGATGCCTCATTTTGATGGTGAGCGCCCGAACTCCCTCGGGCGGCTTGGGAAAGCTCATCTCCCGAACGGCGTCGAGCACTGCCTGGTCGTACGCGGGCGTGTTGCTTGCGCGCGTCACCTTGACCGACTGGAGTTGACCGGTCGGGAGCAAGAGAATCTCAATCTCGAGGTCGCTGGTGTTGGTGCCTCGGTACCGAACCCGGCTCTCCAGGAGGCCCTTTACGCGATCGGCCCACTCGGCCTCCCGACCTGATCGTTCGCCTTTGGCTGCGCCTGCGGCAACCCCGGCCTTGGTGCTGGCGTCCTTGCCCTTGTCGGCGGGCTTGGCCTTGGGATCAATGCCGAGGCGCTTGAGCTCGGCCGCCCGCTCACGCTCCAGACGCTGAGCCTCTTGCTTGCGGTCCACCTTTTTCTTTTCCGACTCGCGTTCAGCCTGCTTTTTGAGTTCGGCCTTCTTCTTCAGTTCAGCCTGCTTTTTAAGCTCCGCCTGCCGCTTCTTCTCCTCCTGCTTGCGCTTTTCAATGGCGAGGTCGGGAGGCGCCTGGGGGACGGGCTCAGGCTCAGGCGCAGGCTCGTCTTTGGCCGGCGACGAGGGAGCCGGTGGGGGGGGGTCTGTGGAAGTGGAACGCTCGGGCGGAAGGCTGGACCAGAGCTCCGCCTGAACTGGGGGTGGATCCCTGGAGAGCCAGTCGAGGTTGAGCACCAAGGCAACGAGCAGCAGCCCGTGGACGGCCAGCGCACCGACCACTCCAAAGGCGGTGTCCTCGCTGCCGCGCGCCATTAGCCGCCTTGTCGAACGGCGAGGCCCACCCGTCCAACGCCAGCGCCCTGGAGCTGGGCCAAGGCCTGAGCCACCAGCTCGTACCTCACCTCACGCTCGGCCAGCACGATGATGGGGGCATCGGGCTGGGGATTCAGCGCCCGGACGCCCTCCACCAATTGGCTCTTGGCCACCTCTTGCTCCTTCGCACCCACCTCACGCTTACGGAGGTGGTGGCTGCCATCCTTTCGAATAATCACCTCGATGGCAGTGGGAGGCTCTGCACTTGCTTTTCCCACGGTGGGAAGTTCGATCGATCCCGTGACGATCATCGGCGCGGTGACCATGAAGATGATCAACAGCACCAGGGTGACGTCGATGTAGGGAACGACATTGATCTCACTCATCATGCGGTGACGGCGACGACGCATGGGCTCTATCCCTGACGGTGGAGGATGTTGGAAAACTCCTCCATGAAGCTGTCGATTCGGCTGCCGAGGCGGTCGAGGTCGGTGGCCAGTCGGTTGTAGGCGACGACCGCCGGGATGGCTGCAAACAGACCAATGGCGGTCGCCACCAGGGCCTCTGCAATGCCCGGGGCAACGCTGGCCAGGGTGGCCTGTTGAATATTGGCGAGGCCCGTAAAGGCGTGCATGATGCCCCAGACTGTTCCGAAGAGGCCGATATAGGGCGACACCGAGCCGGTGGTGGCGAGGAATGGAAGCCCTCGCTCCAGGCTCTCGAGTTCGCGCTGGGTGGCTGCGCGCATCGCCCGCTGGGCGCCTTCGAGCATGAGCGCTGAGTCGTTTCGCCCCTGCTGTCGGAGCTTAAGAAACTCGCGCATGCCGGCCTCAAAGACCCGGCTGAGCCCTTCGCCAAACTCTTCGCGCTGGGCGCGCTCGTAGAGGGTGTTCAGCGCAAGCCCAGACCAGAATTCGCGCTCGAACTCCTCAGAGTCTCTCCTGGCCCGACCAATGGCACGAAGCTTTTTAAAGATAAGCGTCCAGGAGGCGAGGGAGAGCGCCACGAGAATGGCCATGACCAGCTGAACAGGGAGGCTTGCCTGAAGAACGAGCGCGATCACGGAGAGATCGTTGGGGGCCGGGGTCATACCAGTGATCCTTGCGGGGGCGTGGGGGCGACACGACCAAAGTGCGCCCAGGTGAGGGAAGTGGCCATGCGGCCTCGGGGGGTGCGTTGCAGGAATCCCTGCTGAATGAGAAAGGGCTCGAGCACATCCTCGATGGTGTCGCGGTCTTCGCCGATCGCCGCTGCGAGGTTGTCGAGGCCCACAGGCCCGCCCGCAAACCGATCGATCAGCGCCTCGAGCAGCCGCTGGTCCATCAGGTCAAATCCCTGCTGGTCAACCTCGAGGAGGGCGAGCGCGGCATCGGCGATGGGCTGAGTAATCTGGCCTCCCGCCCGAACCTGCGCGTAGTCTCGGACGCGCCGAAGCAGCCGGTTCGCAATGCGGGGTGTACCCCTGGACCGGCGGGCGATCTCGGTTGCACCGGCCTCGTCGATCTCGACCTGCAGGAGCCCCGCTGAGCGCTTCACAATCACAGCGAGGTCGTCTGCGGAATAGAACTCCAGCCGTCCGACAATGCCGAATCGGTCGCGCAGGGGGTTGGTGAGCATGCCCGCCCGCGTCGTTGCTCCCACGAGCGTGAAGGGCTGAAGGTCGAGCTTGATGCTCCGTGCGGCCGGCCCTTCGCCGATCACAATGTCGATCTGGTAGTCCTCTAGCGCGGGGTAGAGGATTTCCTCCACCACGGGGCTGAGCCGATGAATCTCATCGATGAAGAGCAGGTCGTTGCGCTCGAGGTTGGTGAGCAGGGCAGCGAGATCCCCAGCCCGCTCGAGCACCGGGCCCGAGGTCTGACGAAGGTTCACACCCATCTCGCGGGCCAGGATGTGGGCCAGCGTTGTCTTCCCGAGACCGGGCGGACCAAAGAGCAGCACATGATCGAGCGCCTCCGCACGGCTCTTAGCCGCCTGGATGAAGATCTCAAGCTGGCCCTTCACCTTGGGCTGGCCGATATAGTCCGCCAGTCGCGAGGGGCGAAGGGCGCGCTCTACGCTCTCTTCATTGGGGCTTGCGGGCTGGCCACTCACCAGTCGCTGGCTGGCATCGGGCAGGGGCGCGAGGTCGTCGTGCTCGATCATGCCGCTAGTCTAACGGGCCAGGCTTTTGAGCGCGTGACGAATACCCTCTGAGACATCGAGATCGGCCGGGATCGACTTGATGGCGAGGGCCGCCTCCTTTTCAGAGTAGCCCAGGGCGAGCAGGGCGTGAAGCACCTCGTGCTGAGCCGGGCTGCCGCCAGAGGCGGCTCCGGCGCCGGGAAGGGCCTGGGCGAGTTTGCCCTTGAGCTCCAGCACCAGCCGTTCTGCGGTCTTCTTTCCAATGCCGGGAACGCGTGTGAGGCGATCGGCCTCCTGCAATGCAACCGCCTGAGAGAGCTCGTCCACCGAGAGCCCAGAGAGGACTGCCAGCGCAATGCGCGGCCCCACGCCCGAGATCTTGATGAGCTGCCGAAAGGCCCCTCGTTCCTGGGCGGAATGAAAGCCATAGAGCAGCTGCGCGTCCTCGCGAACGACGAAGTGGGTGAGAAGGGTGAGTGAGCTGCCCAGGTCTGGGAGGGAGTAGAAGGTGCTCATGGGGACATCGAGCTCATAGCCCACCCCGTGAACATCCAGGACCACTGAGGGAGGGTTCTTCTGGACGAGCCGTCCGGTGAGCTGACTGATCATGGGGCGTGAGCATGCCAGAAGGCCAGGGCGCAGGCGAGCGCATCCGCGGCATCGGCATTTGGCGACTGGGGCAGAGCCAAGAGGCGGCAGACCATGTGCTGAACCTGTTCCTTGCTGGCCCGGCCGGTGCCGACGATCGACTGCTTCACCTTGAGGGGGGTGAGCTCGGCAATGGGCAGGTGATGGGAGGCGAGGGCTGCAATGGCCACGCCACGGGCTTGTCCGAGTGAGAGAGTGGACTGCGGATTCACATTGACAAACACCCGCTCCACCACCGCGGCCTGCGGCTGATACTGCTCAAGCAGAGCTCGAAGGCTCTCGTACAGGGTGCGCAGCCGGTCGGGCTCAGGCAGGCTTACCTCCGGCCGGATCACTCCACTTCCCACATACCGGACCGAATGCCGCCCGGAGACATCGATAAGGCCAAAGCCCGTGCGGCGAAGGCCGGGATCGATGCCGAGGATGCGCATCAGTGGCGGAAGTGGCGCATGCCGGTGAGGACCATGGCAATGCCATGCTCGTTGGCTGCTGCAATCACCTCGTCGTCTCGCACCGAGCCACCGGGCTGCACGATGGCCTTCGCGCCAGCCTGTGCGAGCACATCCAGCCCGTCCCTGAAGGGGAAAAAGGCATCGGAGGCGGCCACCGATCCCTGGAGCGAGAGCCCAGCATGTTCGGCCTTGATCGAGGCGATACGAGCGGAGTCGAGCCGGCTCATCTGGCCTGCCCCGACGCCTACCGTCATGCCCCCGGAACAGAACACGATGGCATTGCTCTTCACCCAGGTGGCCACTTTCCAGGCAAAGAGCAGGTCTTGGAGCTGCTCGGCGGTGGGCTTTACTTCAGTCACACAACGAAGGTCACTGGCCTGTAGGGTGTTGCGGTCTGGGGTTTGAAGCAGCAGGCCACCACTCACGCGCTTGAAGTCCATTCCACTGAAGGCGGCATCGGCTGCACCCAGCGGCAGGCGCAGCAGGCGCAGATTCTGTTTGGCTGCAAAGACCTGACGGGCACCCTCGGTGAAGTCGGGCGCGATGATCACCTCGGCAAACTGCTGGGAAATCGCCTTCGCCGCCGCCTCATCGAGGGGCTGGTTAAAGGCCAGAATGCCGCCAAAGGCAGAGGTGGGGTCGGTCGAGAAGGCGCGCTGGTAGGCCTGAAGCGGGGTATCTCCGAGGGCCACGCCACAAGGATTGGCATGCTTCACGATGACGCAGCAGCCGGACTCAAAGCTGCGCACGCACGACCAGGCGGCATCGGCATCCGCGATGTTGTTGAAGGACAACTCCTTGCCCTGAACCTGCTCATAGCCCGCCAGGCTTCCCTCAGGCGCGTTGGCGAGGGCGTAGAAGGCGGCCGACTGATGGGGGTTTTCGCCGTAGCGCATGCCCTGACGCTTCTGGACTTGCAGGCTGAAGACCTCTGGCAAGGGGCTGGCCGACTGCGGGCTAGGCGCTTCCACGGTGGCCGTGTCAGTGGGGGCCAGCTCGGGCAGTGCGGTGAGAAAGTTTGCGATCGCCCCGTCGTACGCGGCAGTGTGTGCAAACGCCTTGGCCGCAAGTCGCTGGCGGGTGGGCCAGCCGAGCTGCCCCGAGTGGGTACGCAGCTCCGCCACGAGGGACTCGTAGTCTTGCGGATCCACCACCACCGCTACGCCGTCGTGGTTCTTGGCCGCTGCGCGGAGCATGGCCGGGCCACCGATGTCGATGTTCTCAATCACCTCTTGATAGCCTACGCCCGGCTTACTCAGCGTTTCCCGAAAGGGGTAGAGGTTCACCACCAGAAGGTCGATCGGCGAAAAGCCAGCGGCACTCAGCTGCTCTAGATGGGCAGGCACATCCCGACGGGCCAGCAGGCCTCCGTGCACGGCTGGGTGTAGGGTTTTGACACGGCCATCCAGCATCTCCGGGAACTGCGTAACCTCCTCCACCGGGGTGACCGGAAGCCCAGCAGCCTGAAGGCTCTTGCAGGTGCCACCGGTAGAGACCAGGGCAATGCCGAGGGCATGAAGCGCCTGGGCCAGCTCGATGAGCCCGGCCTTGTCTGACACAGAGAGCAGTGCACGTCGTACCGGCAGTCGATTGGGCCTGTGCTGGCCGAGGAGGCTGGGGTCAAGCTGAACCATGGTGTCCTTCCCTATTGAATACGGTGTTGTTGGAGTTTTTTTCGAAGCGTATTGCGCGAGAGCCCGAGCAGGTCTGCCGTTTTGCTGATGTTGCCTTTGCAGTGATTCAGCGCATAACGCAGCAGCGTGGGCTCAATGGCCCCGATCACCATGTCGTAGACCGCATGCGGCTTTTCATCCCCCAGGCGCTCAAAGTAGAGGTCGAGGGCAGCCACCAGGGTGAGGTCGATTCGAGGCTCAGAGGACTGGCTCATGCGGCCCTCCGTTCGGTGAGCATGGCTGCGAATCGATCCACCATGGCGAGCTGCTCCTCGGCGGTTTCGGCCTGCTCAAGCCCCTCGCGAAAGACTCGCACGCCGCCAAGCCCTTTGAAGGTCCAGCCGATGTGTTTGCGGGCAGACCGCACGCCACTGGACTCACCATGAAACGCGTAGTGATCGAGCAGGTGCTGGCGAAGCATGGCCACGATCTCTTCAAGACTGGGGTCGGGCTGCTTCTTGCCGGTGGTGAGGAAGTGATGGATCTGGCCGTAGATCCAGGGCCGACCTTGCCCTGCACGACCCACCATCACGGCATCTGCCCCGGTGTAGCGCAACACCGCCTGGGCCTTCTCACAGGAGTCGATATCGCCATTGGCCACCACAGGAATGTGCACGCGAGACTTCACCTCGGCAATCGTGTCGTATTCCGCCTGACCTTGGTACTGGTCCTCGCGCGTGCGTCCGTGAACCGTGACCATGGCAATGCCCAGGTCTTCCGCCATGCGGGCGAGAAGCACTGCATTTCTGTGGGACCGAGAAAAGCCCGTGCGCATCTTGAGCGTGATGGGCACCTGGCCCTCACTGGCCTTGACCACTGCGCTGAGAATGTCGCGAACCAGAGGCTCATCTTGCATCAGGGCAGACCCCGCGGCCTTGTTACAGACCTTCTTGGCTGGGCAGCCCATGTTGATGTCCACCACCTGCGCGCCTCGCTCGATGTTGAAGCGGGTGGCCTGCGCCATCATCTCGGGGCTTGAACCGGCAATCTGGATCGCGCGGGGAGAGGGCTCACCCTCGTGATTGAGCCGCCGCATCGTCTTGTGGCTTGCCCAGAGTGCAGCGTTTGAGGCTGCCATCTCTCCCACCGCATAGTCGGCTCCGAGTCGTTTGGCCAAGAGACGAAAAGGACGATCAGTGACCCCAGCCATCGGCGCCACAAAGACGCGATTGGAGATTTTGAACGGCCCCAGGGCCAGGGGTGAACTGAGGGCCATTGCAGTGGCCTAGCGACCCTGGTGCATCAGGGCCTCGATGGCGTCCGCATCCACCGGCACACCGCGAGTGAGCAGTCGACTGCCCTGTGCCTGAACCACTGCGTCGTCTTCAATGCGAATACCCACATTCCAGAAGGCCTCCGGCACATCGGCCGCGGGCTGAACATACAGGCCTGGCTCTAGGGTAAGCACCATGCGCTCTGCCAGCGGCACCGTGTAGTCGCCCACATCGTGCACATCCATGCCGAGATAGTGCCCGGTGCGGTGCATGTAGAAGCGTTTGTAATGGCCCTGGGCGATCACTTCCTCAAGCGGCGCCTTGGGCAGAAGGCCGAGCTCGAGGAGCCCCTCTGCGATCACACGAACCGCAGCCTCGTGTGGCGCGGTGAAGGGAGCACCCACCTGGGTCGCAGCCTGTGAGGCCTCCTGTGCCTTGAGCACCACCTCGTAGGCGGCCCGCTGAGCGCCCGTAAATCGACCGTTTACCGGGTAGGTGCGAGTGATGTCGCTGGCATAGCCGTCGAGCTCACAGCCAGCATCGATGAGCAGAAGCTCCCCGTCGCGCATGACGCGTGCGCCGGCCCGGTGATGAAGGATGCAGCTGTGTGGCCCACTGGCCACGATCGAACCGTAGGCAACAGACTGTGAGCCCGACCGTCGGAACTCGGCCAAGAGAATGGCCTCAATCTCGTACTCCGCCATGCCCGCCCGAGTGCCCTGCATGGCCATCACATGCGCACGGGCCGAGATCTCAGCAGCACGCGCCATGGTGGCGAGCTCTTCATCGTCCTTCAACAGGCGTTGGTAGGAGAGCAGCTCGCTCAGGTCGATGAGCCGATCGGGTGCGCGAATGCCACCGCGGGCACTTGCACGCGAGCGCTCCAGCCAGGTGCGCAGCTGGTGATCGAGCGAGGCGGACGCCCCCCAGGGAGCGACGACTGCGCGGCTGTCTTGCATCCACTTGGGAATCTGGCCATCGATCTCGGATACGGGGTGCGCCGCGTCGAGCGAATAGCGCTCCGGTGCCGCCTCTGGGCCCACGCGTACCCCGTCCCAGATCTCCCGCTCGGCATCTCGTGCGCGGCAGAAGAGGGTGTCGGAGTGGCTGCCATCGGCGGCCACCTGCATCACCAGCCAGGCGTCGGGCTCGGGGAATCCGGTGAGGTAGAAGAAGTCGCTCGAGAAGCGGAAGGGAAAGGTGTTGTCACGGTTACGGCTAATCTCCTCACCGCTAAACAGCAGCACCAGGGCAGACTCGCCACCAGCCTTCTTGGCCACAGCCTGCGCAAAGGCGTCTCGCCGCAGACGATGACGGTCACCGTGGACGGGACCGGGAACCGGAAGGGGCATGAGGGCAGCGTCGACAACAAAGGGGGCCATGGGACTGTTCATGAGGGCAACTGACTCCGATTAGAGAGACATCATTTTAAGCGCGCGCAGATCTCAGGCGCGCATCCAGTGCAGCGAGCCGCTCGGGCGTTCCTACGTCAACCCATGCGCCTTCAAATGGCCAGCCGAAGACCTGCCCGGATTCGGAGGCGCTGCGCAACAGAGGACCGAGCGCAGCCCGCGCTCCAGGCTGACAGAACTCAAAGAGCGAACGGTGAAAGACGCCAAGGCCCGAGTAAGTGAGGTGCTCCTCGCGTGCGAGGGGGTTGCTTTCCTCAAGCGGCAGGAGGGGGCCGAAGGCCCTGCAGGGGAGCCTGAAGTCCCCCCTGGGGTGATGGTCTGGGCTGGGCACCATCACCAGGATGGCCTTGGCAGCGTTGGGCCAATGGGCCAGGCAGTGCTTCAGCAAAGGGTCCCAGCTGAATTCGGCATAGACATCGCCATTGGCCAGGGCGAAGTACTCGCTCTCCTGCCCCTCCCACAGCCAGGGCTGCGCCGTTGCAATGCCCCCCGCTGTCTCGAGCGCCCCTTCCGGCTCGGGGCTGTAACGCAGGCGTGCGCCCCAAGGGGATCCATCGCCAAGCGCCAGTGGGATCTGGGCACCGAGGTGTGCGGTATTAATCACCACGCGATCCACTCCTGCCTGGACCAGACCCTCAAGCTGCCAGACCAGCAGAGACTTTCCACCGACCTCCAGCAGCGGCTTGGGCACTCGGTCGGTGAGCGGGCGCATGCGCTCCCCCCGGCCTGCTGCGAGGATCATCCCCGGAATCATGGGTGAAGGCGCTCGAGCAGCCGGTGCAGGGGAGTGAGCTGGATGTAGCGCTTGGCCACGGCCTGGGCGTAGTGCAGCACCACGGGAAGATCGTCTAGGTACTGGTGTTTGCCGTCTCGATACGCGAGACGAGCAAAGATGCCCAAGACCTTGAGGTGGCGCTGAAGCCCCATCCACTCAAAGTCGATCCAGAAGTCGGAGAAGTCGCTCGGCACGGGCAGGCCGGCAGACCTCGCGTCGGTCCAGTAGCCGATGGACCAGTCCAGCTGGTCTGCCTCTTCCCATCGAATGTAGGCATCCCGCAGAAGAGAGACGAGGTCGTAGCTGATGGGGCCCACCACTGCATCCTGGAAGTCGATCACGCCAGGATTGCGGCCGCTGCAGACCATGAGGTTTCGGCAGTGAAAGTCACGGTGCACGATGACCTGTGGCTGCGAGCGTGCTCGGTCGGCCAGCAGCGTAAAGACCTCCGTGAGGGCCTGCTGCTCTCCGTCTGTAAGCGATTGCTTTAGATGCCGTGTGACATACCAGTCGGGAAACAACTGCATTTCTGCCCGAAGCTTTTCCTCACTGTAGGCTGGGAGGGCAGTGGGGTGACCAATTCCCCAGGCCTGCAGCGCCACCAAGGCCCGCCAGGCCTCGCGATACAACGGGGTGGCGGAGATGGGGTTTTGAGGGCTGAGGGCTTGCTGGTAGTGGACCTGGCCTAAGTCCTCCATCAGCAGAAACCCTTCACGCTCATTGAGCGCGATGCGTTCTGGCACATGCAGCCCGGCCGCAGCCAGGAGGTCGCTTGCAGTGAGGAAGGCGTCGAGGGGCTCCTTGTCTGGCGGGGCATCCATCAATACCAGGCTGAGGCTGCCCCCGTTGGGGCTAACCTGCCCCACCCGGAGGTAGCGACGAAAGGAGGCATCTGCAGAGGCGATCCGAAGCGTCTGAGGCTGCAGACCGGGGAGATTGAGGGTGCTCAGCCAGGCCTGAGCGGCCTGAAATCGAAGATCGGAGTGCATTTCTTATAATAAGTGATGCGCTTTTTAGCTGCCCTGTTGGCGATCCTCGCCGGGCCTGCTCTTGCAGCCTCATGCCCCGTGCCAGACAGCAGCGGACAAGGGCTTCGGCTCGACCCCAGGCCCACGCTCTCCTCCCCTTCCCGAGGGCAGCCTACTCCTATGTACCTCCGGGGCGAGGCCTTGAGCGGCCAGCTCGACGACACTGTGGTGGCCACTGGCAAGGCAGAGCTGCGCCAGCTCGGCAGTTCGCTGAAGGCCGACCGAATCGCGCTCGACCAGGTCGCCAACGAGATCAAGGCCGACGGGGAGGTGCGTCTCTTTCGCGAGGGAGAGCGCTACAGCGGGCCGTCCCTGCGCATGAAGCTAGGCACCCTCCAGGGTGAAATGGACGATGTGCAGTACGAGATTGCAGCCATCAATGGCCGAGGGACCGCCAAGCGGGCTGAGCTCATACAGCCGCAGCGCTCTCACCTCACCCAGGCCGTGTACACCACCTGCCCATCCGACCGGCCCGCCTGGGCGATTTCGGTGCGTCACCTGTTGATTGATCAGATCCGGGAGGTTGCTGAGACCGATGCGGCCACCCTCACCTGGAACGGAACCCCCATCCTGCCGCTGGGCGACATCCACTTCTCTCTGAGTGATCGCCGCCGCAGTGGCTTTCTCCCCCCACGCTACTCGGTCACCTCTCGGCTCGGCCTGGAGCTCACCACACCCTATTACTGGGATATCGCGCCCAACCGTGACCTCACGCTCTACCCCAGTCTGATCGCCCGGAGAGGGCTGCAGCTGGGCACCGAGTTTCGGTTCCTTGAGTCGAACCAGTCGGGCGAGGTCTTCATGGAGGGGCTGCCACAGGACCGGGATCGAGGAGGCTCCAGAGGCTTTTTCAGTCTTGACCATCGTCTCCAGCTTCCTCACCAGTTCCAGATGCAGGTCTCCGCGCGGCGCGCCTCAGACGATGACTACCTCGCCGACTTCGGAGACTCCCTGCTCGAGGCCTCTCAGCGCACGCTGGCCACCACCTGGGCGCTCTCCGGCCCGGTTGCGGGCTGGTCCTTCCAGGCCCTTGCGCAGCGCTATCAGCTCCTGCAAGACCCAGACGCTCCCGTTCTGGCGCCTTATGCGCTGGCACCCAAGCTGGTGCTCTCGAGAACCGTTCGTGGTGCAGGCCTCGACTGGCAGGCTCAGTTTGAATCCGCCCGATTCGACCACCCCACCCTCGAGCGAGGACTCCGGTCGGTGGCCCAGGCCTCGGCCGCATGGCCCCTCGAGCTCACCCTCATGACCCTCACTCCACGAGTGGGCCTTCATGCAACCCGTTACACGCCCGAGCACGCTGGCTCTGCCGAGGAGACGCTGACGCGGTATGGCGTGACGGGGCTGGGGGTGTACTCGAACAATGTGAATGCGAATCCGCAGGGCTACTCCCGAGCGCTGCCCACCATGAGCCTAGATGCCCAGATGCTGCTGGAGCGGCCCACACGGCTGGGTGAGCGCCCAGCCTGGCAGACGCTCGAGCCCAGACTGCTCTACAGCTACACGCCCTATCGCGACCAGTCCCGCTATCCGGTCTTCGACTCGAGCGTGGCCAACCTCAGCCTGTCACAGATCTTCTCGGACGCCAGCCTCAACGGGCAAGACCGGGTTCCGGATCAGAACCAGCTCACCGCGGGACTGGTGAGCCGGATTCGAGATGCCCAGACAGGCCAGGAGCTCTTTCGTGCGTCGGTGGCCCAGCGGTTCTACTTCGATGCGCAGCGCGTGGTGCTTCCGGGACAGCCCCAGCGAACCGACCAGGAGTCGGATCTCTTAACCGAGGTGGCCGGTCGTGCCGGGCAGTCTTGGCGGTATGAGCTCATCACTCAGTACACCCGCAAGTTGGCGCGCTGGCAGGCCGCCTCTGCAGGCATTCGCTACGACCCTCGGCTTGGCACGACGGCGAGCCTGTCGTATCGATTTGTGAAGGATGCCCTCAACTCCGTTGACTTTGCGATGCAGATGCCCGTGGCCAAGCACTGGTCGGTGGTGAGCCGATACAACCTCTCCATTCAAGATCGGCGCGAGGGCGACGCCACCCAAAAGCCCGGCCTCATCGAGGCCCTGCTCGGGGTGGAGTACGACGGAGGGTGTTGGGCTGCTCGAATGGTGCTGCAACGGTTTGCCACGGGTGCGGAGCGTCAGAACACGGCCATCTTCCTGCAGATCGAGCTCAACGGCCTCGGTCGAATCGGCACGGACCCATTGTCCGCACTCTCGCGTAGCATTCCCAACTATCGGCCGGCCAACCAACAGCGCCCGCTCCCTGCTCGTTTTGAACACTTTGAATGACACCCCATGACGCGACTCACCCTTCGCCTGCTGCTCTCTCTTAGCCTCCTTCCCCTGAGCGCCCTCGCGCAGAACGCGCCCGCCCAGAGCGTCCTCGCGCAGAACGCGCCCGCCCAGAGCGCCCCGGCCCAGAGCACGCCCACTGCTGCTGGCGCCCGAGTGGTGGATCGTGTTATCGCTGTGGTCGATCACGAGATCATTCTCGAGAGTGAGGTTCAACGCAGGATGGGGCAGGCCCTTCGGGCCATGCAGCGGGCAGGTGAGACCCCCCCAGGCGAGGCCGCGCTCCGTGAGGAGGTGCTCGAACGGATGATTGACGACCTCGCCCTGCTCCATCGCGCCGCAACGGTCGGGGTCGTGGTGGAGCCTGCCGCGCTCGATCGAACCATTGAGGCCATTGCTGCCCAGAACGGGCTGACGGTGAACCAGCTGCGGGATCAGCTGGAACGCGAGGGCATTCCCTTTGCTCGGTTCCGAAAGGACATTCAGGACGAGATGACTCTCGCTCGGCTGAAGGAGCGCGAGGTGGATGGTCGGCTTCGTGTCACGGAGGCCGAGATTGAGACCTTCCTGGCGGCCCAGGGGCAGAGCCTTCAGAAGGCTGAGGAGTGGCTGGTGAAGCAGGCGCTCATTCCTGTTGTGGAAGGGGCCAGCGCAGCCCAGAAGTCTGAGGCCCAGGACCGAGCCCAGGCGATGCTTGGCAAGGTGAAGGCGGGCTCTTCCGAGGGCCTCGAGAGCCTGGGCTGGAGAACCCTCGAGCGGCTTCCCACCCTGTTTGCAACTGCCCTGCGCGGCCGGAACAAGGGGGAGGTGGTTGGCCCCCTCACCAGCGGGTCGGGGCTGCACATTCTTGTGATTGAAGACAAGCGTGAGCGACTTCAGACGCCCATGGTGGAGGCCTACCAGTCGCGGCACATTCTGGTGCGGGTAGACGCTGACACCTCGGAGGCGCAGGCGGTCGAGAAACTCAAGGGCCTGCGCGCACGAATCGAAAAGGGCGAGCCCTTCGATGTCCTGGCGCGGGCTCATTCGCAGGACCCGGGCACGGCGTCAAAGGGCGGTGATCTGGGCTGGGCCTATCCGGGTGACATGGTTCCAGAGTATGAGCGGGGCGCAGCCAAGCTGAAGGTGGGCTCCGTGAGTGATCCGGTGCGTTCCCAGTTTGGCTTTCACCTCATCCAGGTGCTCGATCGTCGGCAAGAGGCACTGCCGGAGGACAGGCTCCGCCTCAAGGCTCGCATGGCTGTGCGTGACCGCAAGATGGCGGAGGCGGTGGAGAACTGGACGCGCGAGATTCGGGCTGCGGCCTTCGTGGATATCAAGACCAACCCCCGGTGACCGGTGCAGGGGCCAAGAAGCGATTTGGCCAGAATTTTCTTCATGACCGAGGGGTGATTCAACGCATCCTCGGCCATGTCCGGCCCCAGCCGGGTGATGCACTGGTGGAGATCGGGCCTGGACGCGGCGCCCTCACACAGGGCCTCGTGCAGGCTGCTGGATCGATCTCGGCGATTGAGATTGATCGTGACCTCATCGAGGGGCTCTCGCGTCAATTCGGAGAGCGGCTTGAACTCCTGGTGCAGGATGTGCTCACGGTGGATTTTCGTGCACTGTCCGCGCAGAAGGGCCGGCCTCTGAGGATTGTCGGGAATCTGCCCTACAACATCTCCAGCCCCATCCTCTTTCATCTGCTTCCTGTGGCCGACCAGGTGGTGGACCAGACCTTTATGCTCCAGAAGGAGGTGGTGGATCGGATGGTTGCGCCTGAGGGGTCGAAGACCTTCGGTCGCCTCTCCGTGATGCTCCAGGCCCGTTACACCCTGGAGCGTCTCTTTCTGGTTCCACCGGGCGCCTTCGTGCCCGCACCCGCCGTAGACTCCGCCGTCGTGGCCCTCTGGCCCCTGCCGCCTGAGCAGTGTCAGGTAAAAGACTGGCCCGTCTTTGAGCGCCTTGTGGCGGATGCCTTCTCAGCCCGGCGAAAGATGATCCGCAACACCCTCTCCGCCTATGAGGGTCGCCTTGACTTAGCCAAGGCTGGCGTCCGAGAGACTGATCGCCCAGAGGCGATCGCGGTTGAGGCGTATATCGAACTCGCCAACCAGCTGGTTGGCTAGGAGCTCACTAGGCCTCGAGCGGCACGCCCTTGATCTGGCTGCGGCCCTCTTCAAAACTGGGAAGAATCTTGGCCACCTCGGTCCAGAAGTCGGGGCTGTGGTCCATGGCCCGCAGGTGCGCAAGTTCGTGGGCCACCACATAGTCGATCACCGGAAGGCTAAATCGCACCAGCCGCCAGTTCAGGCGAATGACGCCATCCTGGGTGCAGCTTCCCCAGCGGGTCTTGGCATGGGAGATGGCAAAGGACTGGTAGTGCAGGCCTGCCTGTGCGGCCATCTGGCTGAGGCGCTCGGCGAGAATCTGCTTGGCCTGCTGCTGCATCCAGGACTCCACCCGGTCCTTCACCTGCTCGGGGCTGGACTGGGGGGAGAGGGGCAGACGAAGCCTGTCGGCCTCAGCATCCCACTGCACCTGCCGAGCGCCCGGGCTGAGTTCAAGCGTAATCGTCTTGCCCAGAAAGGCCAGGCGCCCGCCATTGGCCCACTGCACCTCGGGGGCTATCCGCGTGGCCTCCTGCACTCGCCACTCGTGCATACGGGCGCAGAGCCATCGTGACTTGGACTGGAGAATGCGCTCAATCTCTTCGATGGTGACCCACCTTGGAGCACGGACAGCGATTCGGCCCTGGGACACGATCATGCCCACGGTCTTGCGGGGTGACCGCGTGAGCGTCCATTCAAAGACCTGGCCTTCGAGGACGAGTCTGCGCACCCGGGTGTTGGCCTGAGTGTCTTCCTTACCGGCCCCAAACAGACTGGGGGCGAACAGCGCGAGTTGTTCAGCGAACGACACGGACATGCTCCTCAATCCAAGCTTCGACGGCGGTCATGAGATGCTCGGGAGAATCATAGTCGCTCGGATGCAGCGCGGGGCCAATGTCCACATGGATACAGCCTGGCTGAAGCCTTAAGCTGGAACGGGGCCAGAAATATCCCGCGTTATGGGCCACGGGAATGATGGGAAGCTGAAGGGCAAAGGCCAGTCGCGCAGCGCCAGACTTATAGCGTTTGCGCTCCCCCACGGGCGTTCGGGTGCCCTCTGGAAAGAACACAAACCAGCGCCCCAGCGACTGCTGAACCCGGCCCTGCTCGGCAACATGCTCATAGGCCTGGGCCCCTTGGCTGCGGTCGATGTGCACCATCTTGAGTAGTCGAATGCCCCAGCCAAAGAAGGGCACCCTCAGCAGCTCCTTTTTGAACACGAAGCAGAGCTGTCTGGGCATAAAGCTCGGGAGGAAGAAGGTTTCCCAGGTGGACTGATGCTTGCTGCAGATGATCGCCATGCCATTGAGGTGGGGGCTGAGATGCTCCTGTCCAGTGACCTGCCAGCGAATGCCCATCTGCACCCGGGCGAGCCAGACCACAAAGGCGGGCCATCTCATGGCGAACTGATAGCGGGCCCGCAGGGAGAGAAACGGCGAGACAAGAATAAATGCGGTGGCCCAGACGATGAGGGTCAGGGCCTGGAGAGCGAGGAAGACCAGCGACCGAGCCAGTGTCATGCCGCAGCGGAGTGTTGCCGAAAATGGGCCCCCGCCTCAGCCAGGTCTTGGAAGATCAGGGTGCCCGGTGGCAGTGGCTTGGTGTCTTGTGCTGCGAGCGTGGCCTTCCCATTGCCGGTGAGCACGAGGCAGGGCTGTGCCCCAACCACGTGTGCGGCCGCCAGATCTCTGAGGCTGTCACCCACGACAGGAACGCCCTCAAGTGGACGGTCGAGGCGTCGGGAGATGTCCTGCAGCAATCCCGGGGCGGGCTTGCGGCAGAGACAGCCCGCATCCGGCCCATGGGGGCAGAAAAAGATTCCGGCCAGTTCGCCGCCTGCCTCTTCAATGGCATCGCTCATCTTGCGATGAATGGCGTGCAGCGTGGGAAGGTCGAAGAGGCCGCGGGCCAGCCCAGACTGATTGGTGGCCACGAAGACCTGCCAGCCCTCGTGGCAGAGGTCGGAGATGGCCTCGAGGCTTCCAGGAATGGCAATCCACTCGTCTGGGCTCTTGATGTACTGGTCTGAGTCTTGATTAATCACGCCGTCCCGATCGAGGATGATCAGGGGACGCAGCTCGTGGGGGGCCTGGCTCATCGAATGGGCCGTGGTTAGGCGGCGAGCCGAGAGAGGTCGGCCACCTGATTCATGGCTCGGTGCAGCGAGCGCAGCAGGGCCAGCCGATTGGCGCGGAGTGCAGGATCGTCCGCATTCACCATCACGCCCTCAAAGAAGGCATCGACGGGCACTCGCAGGCTGGCCAAGGCGCGCATCGAGGCCTCGTATTCTCCGGCCCGGGCGTGCGCTTCGGCCAGTGGCGCAGCGGCCCCAATGGCCTTTGCAAGGGCCTGTTCTGCAGGCTCAAGCAGCAGCGCATCGGAGACCTCCTGCACGGACGAGGCATCCGACTTCTTCAGGATGTTTCCAATGCGTTTGTTGGCGGCGCAGAGGGCAGCGGCCTGGTCTGAGGCCATGAAGGCTTGGACGGCCTGAAGTCGGGGAAGCACCTGGTCGAGGCGGCCGGGGCATTCGGTGAGGACGGCCTCGATGGCCTCCTGCTCGAATCCCTGGTCGCGCAGATAGCCTCGAGCGCGGTCGTGAATGAAGCCCGCCAGTTCTTGCACCGCCGACTGAACCGCAGGGGCATCCGCGAAGGACTCGGTGGCCGACAGGAGAAGCTGATAGAGGTCGGCCGGGATGCTCCGCTCCACGAGCATGCGAATGACGCCCAGTGCTGCACGACGCAGGGCGAACGGGTCTTTGTCTCCGGTGGGCACGAGCCCAATGCCCCAGATGCCAACCAGCGTCTCCAGCTTGTCTGCGAGCGCCACACTGAGGCCTACGGGGCTCGCGGGCAGCGCATCACCGGCGAACCGCGGCCGGTAGTGGTCCTCGATGGCCCATGCAATCTCCTCGGGCTCCCCCTGATGCTGCGCGAGGGTTCGACCGACCAGCCCCTGAAGCTCCGGGAACTCGCCCACCATGTCGGAGACCAGATCCGCCTTTGCAAGGCGGGCTGCGCGCGCAGCAGCCTCAGGATGGGCGCCCACGAGTGGCGCCAGTGTCTGCGCAATCCGCTCAAGCCGGGCGATACGCTCGGCCTGACTGCCAATCTTGTTGTGGTACACCACCTGTGCCAGCGAGGCCAGACGATCCTCCAGGCGCCGTTTGCGGTCCTGGTCGAAGAAGAACTTGGCATCAGACAAACGCGCGCGGAGGACTCGTTCGTTTCCGTGCACCACCGCTGAGGGGTCTCTGGATTCGAGGTTGGCCGCAAGCAGAAACCGATTAACCAGCTGCCCTTCCGAGTCAGTGAGAGCAAAGTACTTCTGGTTCTGCTGCATGGTGAGGATGAGGCAGGCCTGGGGCACTTCTAAGAAGGCCGCATCGAACCTCCCCTCAAGCACCACAGGCCACTCGACGAGGCTGTTCACCTCGTCCAGCAGCGCATCGGGCATCACCACTTCATCACCGGCAGCTGCGGCCTGAAGGCCCTGAACCAGACGCGCTCGGCGGGCCTCGAACCCTGGCATCACGTAGCCTTCGGTCTGGAGCAGATGCTCGTAGTCTTGTGCGTGCTTGAGCGTGAGCACCGAGGGGCAATGAAACCGATGGCCTTGGGTGAGCCGGTCTGCGTGAAGCCCGAGCGCCTGAATGGGGAGCACGTCGCTTCCATAGAGTGCCAGCAGCCGATGGGCCGGCCGTACGAACTTCACTTCCTGCGCCCGTCCCTGGCCGTCGCGCTTCTGATAACGCATCACCTTGGGAATGGGCAGCTTCTGGAGGGCCAGTTCGAGCGCGTCCTGTGCCCCCTGCTCGAGATGTGCGCCCGGCACCAGGGTGTCAATGAAGAGAGTGGCCTGAGGGCCCTCGCCCTCACGGATGAGGTCCTTGATCTGGATGGTGTCACCGAGCGTCAATCCCAGGCCTGCCAGCTTCTTGTGCAGCGGAGGCAGCGCCTGGCCGGCGGCATCAAAGGCAATGGAGACCGGAAGCAGCTTCTCGCGCTTGGCCTGGTCGTCGGCCTTGGGAAGGACTGACTGAATTCGAACGGCCAGTCGCCTGGGGCTTGCGAAGCTCTCCACGACGGCATCGGCCGGCGCGAGCCCGAGCTTGATGAGCTGTTGCGAGAAGGTGTGGGAGAAGCTCTGGCCGAGCTGGCGAAGGGCTTTGGGGGGCAGCTCTTCGGTGAAGAGCTCAATCAACAGGGGCAAGGACATGTGGAACCTATCAGGCCTTAAGCGGCAGCAGTCTGGAGCATGGGGAAGCCGAGCCGCTCACGCGAGTCGAAGTAGGCCTGTGCCACCTGCCGAGAGAGGTTGCGGATGCGGGCGATGTACTGGGCTCTCTCTGTGACGGAGATGGCCCCGCGGGCATCCAGCAGATTGAAGCAATGGGCGGCCTTGAGCACCTGCTCATAGGCGGGCAGGGGAATCGCGGCCTCGAGAAGGCGAGTGGCCTCGGCCTCATGCTCCCCAAAGCGATTGAGCAGCACCGAGACATTGCTCTGCTCAAAGTTGTAGGTGGACTGCTCCACCTCGTTCTGGTGATAGACATCGCCATAGCTGATGCGCTGCACCTGGCCCGCCTCATTCCACTCGGTCCAGTTCAGGTCGTAGACATTCTCAACACCCTGCAGGTACATCGCCAGGCGCTCAAGCCCGTAGGTGATCTCGCCGGTGATGGGGCTGCAGTCTAGGCCGCCCACCTGCTGAAAGTAGGTGAACTGGGTGACTTCCATGCCATTGAGCCAGACCTCCCAGCCGAGGCCCCAGGCCCCGAGCGTGGGGTTTTCCCAGTCATCTTCAACGAAGCGAATGTCGTGGGTGCGGGTGTCGATCCCCAGCGCCTCAAGGGAGCCAAGGTAGAGCTCCAGGATGTTCTCGGGCGAGGGCTTGAGCACCACCTGGAACTGGTAGTAGTGCTGGAGCCGATTGGGATTCTCCCCGTAGCGACCGTCCTTGGGCCGCCGAGAGGGCTGCACATATGCTGCCCGCCAGGGCTCGGGCCCAAGCGCGCGCAGAAAGGTAGCCGTGTGGGAGGTGCCTGCGCCGACCTCAAGGTCGATGGGCTGGAGTAGGGCGCAGCCCTGTCTGGCCCAGTAGTTCTGCAGAGTCAGAATGACATCTTGAAAGTGTTTCATCCCGACATTCTAAAACGGCCGCCCCACCAGAGCCCGCCCACCCCCAGCAGGGCCAGCACGAGGGCCCCCAGATTGCCCAGACGGGCGTAGGGCGTCAGGCCCTCACTGCCCTGCACCTGGGCGAGCAAGATGCCCTCTCGCATGGGCGCGAGTTGTTCCAGCACCTCGCCTCTGGAGCTGATGTGGGCCGTCATGCCGGTGTTGGTGGCACGAATGCTGGGTCGACCGAGCTCAAGCGACCGCATGCGGGCCACGGCCAGGTGCTGGGGCAGGGCAATGCTGTCTCCAAACCAGGCGAGGTTGCTGAGGTTGAGCAGCACTGTGGGGTGCGTGTTGGCGCCGCGTGAAGGGGCCAAGGCCTTCGCCAGCTCCTCGCCAAAGAGGTCTTCAAAGCAGATGTTGACGCCGATGCGCTGGTCCTTCACCTGAAGGCTTTCTTGGACCGGTGCGCCTCGCTGGAAGTCCCCAAGGGGCATCTGCATCAGGTTAACGAACCATCGAAAGCCCCAGGGGATGAACTCACCAAAGGGCACCAGGTGGTGCTTGTCGTATCGGCCCTCGGGTGTCCGGGGGGCGAGCTGAGTGCTTGAGTCAGGAGGCTGAGGACGAACCAGAACAAGGCTGTTGGTCCAGCCCGCGTCATCGCGCATGGGCATGCCGGTCATGACGCTGGCCTGACTGCGGTTGGCCAGACGCTGGAGGGCATGGGCTGTGTGGGGGTCGTCTTGCCAGGCCTGGATAAAGGCTGTCTCAGGAAACACGATGAGGTCAACCCGTACACCGGGTGTACTCAGTGCAGCCCCCATCTCGAGATGTCTCTGCCGGGTGGACTCCACGAAGGCGGGATCGAACTTCATCTGCTGCCCGATCGCGCCCTGAATCAGGGCCACTCTCAGGGGTTGCCCAACAGGCCGATCGAAACTCATGCTTCCCAGGGCCCCTCCCAGCAGAGGCACGAAGAGCGCCACAAAGAGCGGCTTGGGCCGAGCGGCTGCGATCAGAGCTGCAGTCAGCGCAGTAAAGAACACCACGCCATAAACCCCCAGCCAGGGCGCGAACCCCGCCAGCCAGCTGTCGATCTGATGGTAGCCCCAGTTCAGCCACGGGAAGCCAGAAAAGAGCCAGCCACGCGTCCACTCGAGCGCCGTGATCACGCCCGCAATGAACGGAACCTGGAGTGCCAAAGGGGAACCCTGCCGCCAGTGAAGGCTGGCCCGTCGAATCACCCAGCCGGCGAGGATCCCAAAGCTTGCGACATAGAGTGCCAACAGGGCCGTGGCCGTTCCCGCAATCGCCGGATGCATCAGCCCATAGGTGTGCAGGCTGGTGAAGATCCAGTGAAACCCATAGAGGCAGGCGAGGTAGAGCAGGGCTGTTGCAATCCAGGGCCCCCGTCGGTTCGGCCAGAGCCAGAGCCGAATGAGGAGCGAAAGGAAGAGAAGCGAGGCGAGGCTAGGAAGCCAACTGGGCATCGGGCTCGTCCTCATTCACCTCGGAGGCGAGCCTGCGAACGATGAGCATCTGAACAGTACGCGCATCGGCGCGTTGAATCTCAAACTCAAACCCATCGAGGGTGAGCCGCTCGCCCTTGTGCGGGACGCGACCGAGGTGATTGGTGACGTAGCCGCCAATCGTGTCCACATCCTCATCGCTCAGGGATGAGCCCATCGCCTCATTGAACTGCTCGAGGGTGGTGAGCGCCTTCACACGAAAGGCCGTTGCGTCATGTGGGAGGACCAGGATGTTGTCTTCCTCGTCGTCGATGTCATGCTCGTCCTCAATGTCGCCCACAATCTGCTCGAGCACATCTTCAATGGTGATGAGGCCAGCAATCCCACCGTATTCATCAACCACCATGGCAATGTGGTTGCGGTTACGGCGAAAGTCGCGCAGCAGCACATTCAGCCGCTTGGACTCTGGCACGAACACTGCGGGACGCAGCAGCCCACGAATATCACGCTGTTCCTGGGCCAGCACATGAAGAAGGTCTTTGGCGAGCAGCACGCCAATGATGTTGTCGCGCTTTCCGTCCATCACTGGAAACCGGGAATGGGCGGTTCTCCGCACCTCATCGAGGATATCTTCCAGAGAGTCGTTGATGTCGATGACATCCATCTGCGCCCTCGGCACCATGAGGTCACGGACGGAGAGGTCGCCCACCTGGAGCACGCCCTCCATCATGGAGACCGCATCGGCATCAATGACATCGTGGGCCTCTGCCTCACGCAGCTGCTCTAGAAGTTCTTCTTTTTCGTCAGCACCCCGGCCAAAGATTCGGTGGAGTGCGCGTTTGAGGGTTTGACTCAGGCCTAAAGGCCTAGGGTCTGGGTCATTCATGCAGATGCATGGGGAGTTAAGGTGTCGCTATGGTGCCATAGGGATTTGAAATTCGGAATCGTCGAAGAATCTGGCCCTCCAGTGCCTCCATGGTGTCGGCCTCCTCGTCCTCTTCGTGGTCGAGCCCACAGGCGTGCAGGCAGCCGTGCACGATGAGGTGCATGAGGTGGTGTTCAACGGGCTTTTTCTGTTGCCTGGCCTCGCGCTGAACCACCGGCCAACAAACGACAATATCGGCCTCCAGCGCAGGGGGTGGGCTGTAGGCGAAGGTGAGCACATTGGTGGCGTAGTCCTTGCCCCGATAGGCCAGATTCAGCGAGCGGCCCTCCCGCGCATTCACCAGCCGCAGCGTGACTGCCGCGGTCTGGGTGTTCGCATCGAGACTTGCAAGAACCAGTCGCCTCACCCGGGGGCGCAGCAGCGGCCAGGGCTCACCCTGCAGCGAGAGTGCCAGCTGCGTCATCACCGGGCCTCTTGTCCAGCGCCGCCCTCATGGGCCGCGTAGGCGTCCACAATCCGGGCAACGAGCGGGTGCCGCACCACGTCCTGGCTGGTGAAAGGAACAAAGGACAGCCCTCGCACCCCATCGAGCACCGACATCGCGTGCTGAAGCCCACTGGTCTGGTGTTTGGGAAGGTCCACCTGGGAGGGGTCGCCAGTGATCACAGCCTTGCTGCCAAATCCGATTCGGGTGAGGAACATCTTCATTTGTTCGACCGTGGTGTTCTGCGCCTCATCGAGGATCACGAAGGCATGGTTCAGGGTGCGGCCCCTCATGTAGGCCAAGGGGGCCACCTCAATCGCCTGGCGTTCGTATAGTTTGGTGACGCGATCGAGGCCCATGAGGTCGTAGAGGGCATCGTAGAGCGGCCTGAGGTAGGGGTCTACCTTCTGGTTCAGATCGCCCGGCAGAAAACCGAGCCGCTCTCCCGCCTCCACGGCTGGTCGTGTGAGCACAATTCGTTGCACCAGATCGCGCTCCAGAGCATCCACTGCACAGGCCACAGCGAGATAGGTCTTTCCTGTTCCAGCTGGCCCCACGCCAAAGCAGATGTCGTGCTCTGAGATGGCACGCAGGTAGACCCGCTGATTGGCTGTTCGCCCGCGTAGGTCTCGTCGTCTCACTCGGAGGTCGGGCATTTCGGGTGTGGCCGATGAGTCTTCGGGCGAGGCCTGTGACTCCACGACGGCGAGCTGAATATCGTCGAGGCTCACAGGTGTCTGAGCCTTCGCTGCGAGCTGAGCCAGCAGGTCACTGGCCAGCCGCGTCGCCTCGAGTACGCCCACCACCTCGAATACGCTACCCCGCCGACGAATGGCCACATCAAAACCCGCCTCGAGGCTTCTCAGGTTCTGCTCGAGAGGGCCACAGAGGTTGGCAAGGGCCTGATTGTCCCCATCGAGCAGGCTGAGCCGCTGGGTGGTCTGGGCAGGCTTGCGCGGGCTCAAGAGAGACGCTCCCCGCGAAGGCTGTGTGGCAGTGCGCTGGTGATGCGAAGTGGAATGAGCTGGCCGATGAGGCTGGGGTCACCGGCGAAATTCACGGAACGGAAGTTACTGGTTCGACCGGTGAGTTCATCGGGGTTTCGCTTTGCCGGCCCTTCCACAAGCACCGCCTGAATGCTGCCCACCATCGACTGAGCCATGGCGCGACTGTTGGCCTCGATCTGGGCCTGAAGACGCTGCAGGCGCGCCAGCTTGACGGCTGCTGGGGTGTCGTCACTGAGGTCTGCTGCAGGGGTGCCCGGGCGGGGGCTATAGACAAAGCTAAAGGCGCTGTCAAAGCCTACGGCGTCGATGAGGCGCATGCTGGCCTCGAAGTCCTCCTCGGTCTCTCCCGGAAAGCCCACAATGAAGTCCGTGGAGAGTGAGACATCGGGGCGGGCTGCCTTGAGGCGGCGAATGATGCTCTTGAATTCCAGTGCGGTGTAGCCGCGCTTCATGGCCGAGAGGATGCGGTCGCTTCCCGACTGCACCGGGAGATGCACATAGCTTGCGAGCTTGGGAAGACTGCCAAAGGCGTCGATAAGCCGCTGGGAGAATTCCTTGGGATGGGAGGTGGTGAACCGAATGCGCAGGATGTCTGGCAGTTCGCTGATGAGCTCGAGGAGGCCTGCGAAGTCGAGTTCAGCATGGTCATCTCGGTAGGCATTGACGTTCTGGCCCAACAGGGTGACCTCGCGCACGCCAGCGGCGGCGAGCTCTGCGATCTCTGCCAGGACATCCTCTGCGGGACGAGAGACCTCTGTGCCGCGGGTGTAGGGCACCACACAGAAGCTACAGAACTTGCTGCAGCCCTCCATGATGGAGACGAAGGCAGTGGGACCGTCTACTCGGGGGGCAGGCAGGTGATCGAACTTCTCAATCTCCGGGAACCGGATGTCGACCTGGGGCGCACCCGTCTCTCGACGGGCACGAATCAGTTCGGGCAGCCGGTGTAGGGTCTGAGGGCCGAAGACGAGGTCGACATAGGGGGCTCTGCGAACAATGGCCTCACCCTCTTGGCTGGCCACACAGCCACCCACGCCGATCAGGAGATTGGGGTTCTGCGCCTTCAGTTCCCGGGCTCGACCGAGGTCGGAGAACACCTTCTCCTGGGCCTTCTCACGCACGGAGCAGGTGTTAAAGAGAATGACGTCCGCCTCTTCAGGCTTGTCAGTGGGCACGAGGCCTTCTTGATCGTTCAGAATGTCCGCCATCTTGGACGAGTCATACTCGTTCATCTGGCAGCCGAAGGTACGAATGTAGAGTTTTGCAGTCATGAGGTTTACCGTCTCAGGCTTATAACTGGAGGGCATCTCAAAGATGAGTGAGTCGCTAAGTGTGCCCGAAAGCCAGGCCACGCGCAGAGACTATTGGGCCTGGGCGAGCCTTGATTTCGCGAACTCCGGCTACACCACGGTGGTGATTACCGCGGTGTTCAATGCCTACTTTGTGTCCGTCATTCTGGAGGGCGCTGCCCACGCCACCCTCGCCTGGACCCTAGTGCTCTCCGCGAGTTATGCGCTGGTCTTGATCACCGCGCCCTGGGTGGGTGCCTATGCCGATGCATATGCGGCCAAGCGCCGCCTGCTCTATTGGGCGACTGCGGCCTGTGTGCTGGGGACGCTGGGTCTCGCCTGGGCCGGGCCTGGCGACTGGGTCTGGGCGTCTCTGCTGCTGGTGGTCTCGAACCTGGCCTATGCCACCCATCAGAACCTGAGCGCAGGCTTTCTCCATGAGCTTGCTGAGTCCAACAGCCTGGGCAAGTGGTCGGGGCTGGGCTGGGCCTGGGGCTACCTCGGAGGGCTCTTTACCCTCGCGCTCGCGCTCGCCTGGGTGCAGGCGGGGCCTGGTCTTTTTCCCGGCCTCTCCTGGTCCACCGAGCTGAAGGTGGGCGGCGCGCTTGTGGTCACTGCTGTCGTGTTCGCCGCAGTGGGCGGGCTGGCCCTGGGGGCCCTGCGCGAGCGAAGTGTCCCCACCGGCGTCAACTGGCGGCGAGCCTGGCTGCGGCTCTGGGGCAGCCTTCGCGGCCTGTCGAGCCAGTCGGCGCTCATGCGTCTGCTGGCCTGCATTGTGGTGTATCAGGCCGGTGTGGCGGCCGTGATTGGCTTGGCTGCTGTGTATGCCCAGGCTGTGATGGGCTTTGACCTGGCGCAGACCATCCTGCTGGTCTTGGTGGTCAATCTCACCGCAAGCCTGGGGGCCGCTGGCTTTGCGCTCTTTCATGACCGCCTGGGCCATCGATGGAGCATCGCGCTCTCGCTGATGCTATGGATTGCCATGGTGGCGGTGGCGGTGATCGGCACCACGGTGGCCTGGTTCTGGCTTGCTGCGAACCTGGCGGGCCTTGCCATGGGAAGCAGCCAGAGCGGGGCGCGTGCGGCCGTGGCTGCACTGGCGCCAGCCGATGCGCAGGCGGAGGCTTTTGGTGCCTGGGGTGTTGCCGTTCACCTCGCCTCGATCCTTGGCCCCTTGGTCTACGGGCTGGTCACCTGGGCCACGGACAACAACCATCGCCTTGCCATCCTCACGGTGGGGGCTTTCTTTCTGGTGGGCCTCGCACTGCTGATGCGAGTGCCCTTCTCAGGCGCCGAGCAGAAAGCGTCTTAGCAGGGGCCAGTGGGTTTCAAAGTCGGACAGGCCGTGGTCGGAGCCCTGCACCACCAGGTGCTGGGCACCCGGGTGCGTGGCCACCATCTCCTCCCAGGACAGAAGTTCATCCCCAGTGGCTGCAATGAGGAAGTAGCGCTCCGGTGCGGTGACGCCCCGCTCCATCGCGCGGAGTTCTTCTAGGTAGCTGGACTTGAACTCCAGCTGGTCGTCGGAGTGCCAGGCCTGATGCACCCCCACCTGTCCAGAGAGGTCGCGAGCGGGTAGACAGGAGGGGTTGATCAGGCCGCATCGAAACTGGCTCCGCTCGGGGTGGGTCTCCATCAGGTATCGGGTGTAGAAGCCGCCGAGCGAGCTTCCAATCAGGCGAGGCGTATAGCCTTGGCTGCACATCTCCTGAAGGGCCGCCTCCGCCTCTTGAATGGCGCGTGCAGGCTGAATCGAGAGCTGGGGGCACCAGTAGGGTGTGCCTGATGCTGAGAGCCAGCCGCGAAGCTGCTGGGCCTTGGTGGAGGTGGGGGAGCTGAGGAACCCGTGAAGAAAGAGCACTGCAGGCTTGGCGAGGGGTGTGGTTGTCATGGCAGCATTGCGTTCTAGAGACCGAGAGAGGAGAAGGATGATGCACCAGGCACGCACGGCCGTGGTCACCGGCGCTGGTAGTGGGATTGGACGGGCGGCTGCGCGCGCGCTCATGCAGAGGGGCTGGAACCTTGCCCTGGCAGGCCGGCGGCGGGAGGCCCTGCATGAGACTGCTGCAGGATTTGAGTCTCAGGCCCTTGTGGTGCCCACCGATGTCACACAGGAGGCCTCGGTGGCGGCGCTGTTTCAGGCAGTGGAGGCCCGATGGACTCGGCTCGATCTTCTCTTTAACAATGCAGGCGTCTTTCCCCAGGCAAGCCTGATCGACGAGATGCCCCTCGAGCGCTGGAGGGAATCGGTGGACATCAACCTCACGGGCGCCTTTCTCTGTGCCCGGGCCGCCTTTGGCCTCATGCGCAGGCAGCAGCCCCAGGGCGGCCGCATTATCAATAACGGATCAATCTCTGCGCATGCCCCACGCCCACATGCGGTGGGCTACACCACCACCAAACATGCGATTACGGGGCTCACCCGACAGCTCTCTCTGGACGGCCGGGCCTTCTCCATTGCCTGTGGACAGATCGACATTGGCAATGCGGCCACCGAGCTCGCGGCGGGCTTTGGGCAGGGAGCACTGCAGGCCGATGGCAGTCGACGCGCGGAGCCGATGATGGACATGCAGCATGTTGCGGATGCGGTCTGTCAGATGGCTGAGCTGCCGCTCTCGGCAAACGTCCAGTTCATGACCATCATGGCCACCCAGATGCCGTTTATTGGGCGGGGCTAGGGCAGACGACCCAGACCACGTCCGCTTCGTCTGGGCCAGCCGAGCAGGCCTGTAACGCCCCTTGGGCGATGCGCTGGAGCGGGAAGACATGGCTGGATTCAATGTCGAGATAGCCGTCCGGACTGAGGTAGACCGGTCGTCCCCTGGCATCCCGAAGACTGGCTGGTGCCAGCAGGCCTGCGTCCCGCAGCCGATAGCTCTTTACTACTGAGGAGGCTGCCTTGGCGACGACTCGATAAGCCCGCTTCTGCCCAACCCGGAGTGAGAGGGTCTGGAATGGTGGAGCGCGCGTGAAGGAGAGCGTCCTCAGGTTGGGCCGAAGTTCGAGCGCTGCATGCGCTGGCATGCGGGTGAAGCTTGCCACTCCATGCGTATCGGTCCTCGCCACCTGTCCCATGCTGTCAGTGAGTTCGAGTTCGGACTCTCCCGTCTCGATCTCCACGAGGTTGTAGTCGCCCACGGGCCCGAACTGCCAACTGTGCTGAGTGAGCCAGAGCCGAGTAGCCAACTGCCCGTTGAACTCCGCTTGACCCTGGGCTCGACGGTGCCGAAGTTGAACCCCCCAGTCTCCCCAGGCCGCGTGCTGCCGGGCCGCAAGCTCGTGGCCCGTCCGATTTGCGAGCAGGCTCCAGCCCATACCCTGAGGGTGGGTGGGCTGTCTCGAGTACTGAATCTCTGGGCCGTCAAGCCGGCGACCCATGCTGATCTGGTGTCTGGCATCGAGGCTGAATGACCATTGCACTGACATGCTGTTGCCCTTAGGCCCTGCAGTGGCCTGCAGAGCCAGGCGGCTTCGAGGGCTGAGCGTCCAGCCCAGTTGAAGGCTTCTATAGTTCGGCGATGCACTGAGCGTCAGGCTGGCTTGTGGCCCCAGCGACCCACTGAAGGACGCCTGAGCACCAAGCTCACTCCTCAGGCCGAGGTTGAGCAGGGCCTGCGGACCGAGACTCGCTTGAACAGAGGCCGCCCCTTCTAGCTGGCATCGAGAAGGGCAGCCGACGCCCAGCTCAGCCTGCCAGAGCTGCGCAGGGAGGCGCCGAGTGGCCCACTGAACGGCAAGCCGCCGGGCATCAGACTGGCCCACCCACCAGAGGCTATCTCTTGGGCTAAGGCCCATGCCCCAGACACCGTACCAGTCACCCCTCCGGTTGGTGGACAACTCCCATCGACGCTCGCCCGCGTGCAGCAGGCTGGGGCTCTGGGTCCAGGGCAGGATGCGCTCCTGTCTGCTGCCATCAGGACCTTCAATCTCAATGCGCAACAGGCCTGGGCGGGTCTGGGCCGTGGGACCAAGTATTCGATACGCGCCCGCAGGCAGGGCCGTCATGCCCAGAAGCTCTTGTGCCTGTTCATTGAGCACGCGGATGCGACTGGGCCGATTGAGTTCGAGGGCGCCCAGTTCAAGTGGGGAGAGGTTTGCGGGGCCGGCCTGTGAAGAGACCCGAACCCCGAAGAAGGCCGAGGGCGCCTGTCCGACCTGGCGCGCCGCCACGAGATTCCCAAGCTGAACCTGTGGGCCCTTGGCATCGGACCATTCTGCAGTCCATTGGTCGATTCCCCCTCGGGGGGTGGTGAGCAGACTCAGCTGCGTCGCCGCATGACTCAGGATGATGCCGGTGCGAACGCCTTTGAGGCTTGCGAGAATGTCGATGGCCGCGCTGCTGGTAGGCGTGGTGGGAGGCGCAGGCTGTCCCCGACTCCCGAGGAGTAGCAGCGTCTTTGGGGTGAGCAGGTCTGGCGAGACCTGAAGTCGAGCAACGCCGAGTCGGTGATCCACGCCGCAGGAGGCCTTGGCTTGATCAAACCGAATCCACTCCCCTGGGGGTGCCTGTAGGAGTCGACCCTCCACCACCTGTCGTTCAACCGCACAGCCGGTCTCGAGAGGCTGAACCAATGCGCCTCTGGCAAGCCGCTCATCATTGAGCTCAACCTCAAGCAGGAGAGTCTCGGAGGACGCCCAGGCCGACCCGAATGACGTGACAAGAAGCACACCCCACAGCCAGGCGGCGAGCATCAGGGGCTGCCGGTCTTGAGTGCGGGCGACTTCGGACACAGGCTTGCGCGCTGCCCGGGCAGGAGGGTTCTCTGCCCTGTGGCCTCTGCAGGAAGCAGGAGTTGAACCGCGAGCGGCTCTTGATTCTGGTAGCTGAGACAGCCCCCCTGCGCTGGCCATTCGAGGGCCAGTCGCACCGGCTCCTTGTGGCTTCGGAACACCGGCAGAGAGAATCGAAACTGAAAGCTCAGCCCCTGCTGAAGATCATCCGGGGGCACCTGCTCAATGACGAGCCGGTGGTAACGAGATCGCTCTCTGGGCCGGGCCCGGATCACCTGCATGTCTCCGGGCTGAAGCGAGAAGAACCGGGGAGAGATCTGTCCTTCAGCGGGAGGGAAGGCGTTGCCCTCAACGTTCCAATCCACGAGCCGAACGCTCCAGCGAGATGGCTGCGCCAGGCTCGACTGCACCTGTGTCACAACCACCCCGTCCTCGTCCGGCGTGAGTTGAGGCGGGGAGATGGTGAGCGCCGCCTGAGCCAGGGGGGTGAGGAGGGCCATGAGAAGCCAGAGCCACCAGGCCCAGATCAGCAGAGCAACCATGATCAGTAGCTGATCGTGGCGACGATGGTGTCGGCGTATGAACCCGTGGTGGGAACGGATTGGCCTGCGGGAATTCGGCCGAAGATGGTGTGACTCTGTGCGGATCCGTTACCGGTAAAGCTAACGACCTGAGTTGATGTCCATGCGTTACTTCTTGACGGGTCGCTGTAGAGCTCGTAATTCACGAATGACCCTCCGCTCGCCAATCGCCTACCGCCTGAGAAATTGTTCCCTTGGCTGAGGCCAATTTGGTAGGGAGTGCCCTGACTGCAGGAGACTGAAATGTCTGTGGAAGCGTCGCTTGTCGAAGTTGTTCCTGTTGGCATGCTGCTAAACGACAGGTTCGTCGCGTTAATGGCGCAGCTTGCGGTAACCGCCATACCCACCTGAAAGCTACTTGTCTTCGTCTCCGCCTGCGCATGGGCGAGGGGAAGGAGTGCGATGCCGAGGGCTAGGCTGAGGCGAGAAAATTTAAGAGTGATCACAGAGGTCTCCAGTCAGGGCGCAGGGATTGCGCGGCTTGGAGACTTTCTGGGTAAATCGC
>JBEAMW010000036.1:0-15200 GCA_041165705.1 Pseudomonadota bacterium | reverse complement strand
GGGGAAGGCGATTCAAGCCTTGCTCCAGGAGGGGAATGAGGAGGGCTTGTCGGCGTTTCTGCGTTCAACGCCGAACCGATTGGCCACTGCGGTTGAGGATCAAGTCCGGGGAGGCATCCTTTACTCCATGGTGGATGCTCGCGGTGGATTTATTGGAACGAGCGCACGAGGAATCTTGAGAGTTCCATTGCAGAGACCTGACGACCCAGAGTCTCCCTTTGCGGCCCCAATTCGAAAGCAATTTCCAGCGGAATTGTTTGATGATCAGCGGGTTGCACGTGGGACGATCTTTCCGCGCGATGTTGTCTTTGGTCTTGGAATGACCTTCAATGGCTTCATCGTCGTCAGCACCCTGGGCGGTCGAGTGATGACGCTTGATCGGGAGACCCTTGAACTACGATCTCATATGCAGTTGTCATCGTTCGATGAGGTCATCACCAACAGTTTTGCAACGAGCGAGGAGGCTAACGGTGGGGCTGTATATGTCGCCTCCAACCTCGCGATGTACCGCTTGGTTGTTTTAGCCGACGGGAGAATCTCAGCGAGTCCAACCGACGGGGCCTGGCGCGCTGACTATGACCGAGGTGTCAGGCTCAAGCGGGGAAAGATCGCTGACGGAACCGGTGCAACGCCCACTTTGATGGGATTCGGAGCCAACGAGGATCAACTCGTCGTCATTACTGATGGCGCATCAAAGATGAAGCTATTGGCATTTTGGCGAAACGAACCTCCCAAGAGACCTGATGGAAGCCCTGGCGATCGGCTCGCCAATGTCATACCTGTCGACTTTGGTTACCCCTCTGAGATTATTCAGTCAGAGCAATCGGTCGCGGTATTTGGTCCCTATGCGTTTGTGATTAACAACATCATGCCGGAGGATGCTCGTCCATTTCCTGCTGGGGGCTCATATCTCCGTGGTTTGCTTGTCGGCGCGACGCGCCAACCCCCTAGGGGAGGGGCAATGTACCGCTGGAATGCATCCGAGAGAAACTGGACGCTCCTGTGGACCAAACCTGAGATCGGCCCCGTCGCCACAGTGCCAATGATCAGTGGTACGACTAGGGTGGTCGTCGTCAATGCTTTTCTTTCTCAGCGGCCTAAAGAGATCTTTCACCTCGGATTTGATCTTGACTCGGGACGAACGGTGCTGAGTATTGCTGCCCCTTTGCACCCAGCGTTCAATGGCGCATTTTCAGGCATCAAGTCTGACGACAGCGGCTCGATCTGGTACTCCACACTATTGGGACTGATCCGTCTTGATCCGTCTCGTATGAGTCGAGCCATCTCTCCTCTTCCCTAAGGGGCTCGTCTGTTTATGGGATGCGCAGCAGTTGGGTTCGGACGTCTACTCGAGCATCGGGAGGAGACATGAGTTTAAAGAAAACCGCAGCGGTGGTGGGTTGTGCCCAGTACAAGCCAGAGAAGTACGCCACGGCCCCACAGATGTTTCATCTGGAGCAGGTTGCAGATCTGGCCGCAAGGGCGCTCCGAGACAGCGGCCTGAGGGCGGAGCAGATCGACGGGCTCGCCATCAACGGTCCACACTTTCATGAGGCGAGCTCGTTTGTTCCCGCTATGGCGGCGGAGTACCTCGGACTCAATCTCCACTTTGGTGAAGTCGTCGACCTTGGCGGAACGAGCGGTGTAGGAATGATCTGGCGGGCAGCCGCGGCCATTGAACTGGGTGTCTGCCAGGCGGTCTTGTGCGTCATCCCGCAGCGCATGGCGCCGATGGGCCCGAATGACGACCCCAATTGGATGATGAAGGCCATGCGATATGGCGGCCACAGCTCAGTCTATGGGGCTCCAGAGGCAGAGTTTGATCTTCCCTATGGACACCTTGGGCAGAACACGGGCTACGCCATGATTGCTCAGCGCTATAAACAGCAGTTCGGGTATGACGAGCGTGCGCTGGCAAAAATTGCAGTGGACCAGCGTGCCAATGCATTAGCCAATCCCGATGCGCTCTTCTTTGGGCAGCCGATCTCGATTGAGGATGTTCTCTCGTCTCGCATGGTTGCAGATCCGCTTCACATGCTGGAGATCGTCATGCCAGTCGCCGGGGGAGCAGCCCTCATTGTGGCCTCCCAGGAACTCTGGGCTCAGACGCGCCATCGACCGGCTGTAGTCACTGGATTTGGCGAGCAGCTTCAGACCAAATCGCCGTCCTATGCGCCCGACCTTCTCAAGACCCCGGTAGGGCCCGCCTCTGATCGTGCCTTTCGAATGGCGGGTATTGCTCCCCGTGACATTGATGTGGCCCAGATCTACGACTGCTACACCATCACCGTCCTGCTCACGCTTGAGGATGCAGGTTTTGCGCCCAAAGGCGAGGGTATGCGGTTCGTGCGCGAACACTCTCTTCGTTATGACGGCGACTTTCCCGTGAACACCCACGGCGGCCAACTGAGTTTCGGTCAGGCAGGATCGGCGGGCGGAATGTCTCAGATCATTGAGGCCGTCCATCAGATTCAGGGACGCTGCGGGGCCCGTCAGCTTCCGCGTTGCGATGTTGCCTATGTCTCAGGCACCGGAGGCGTAATGAGTGAGCAGGGCGCATTGATTCTTCAGGGGGCCTAGTGTGAGCAACAAGCCTATTCCTCAACCCACCCCAATCTCCTCAATGTACTGGAAGGGGCTGGAGTCATGTGAAATCCTGATCCAGACCTGCCAAGCTTGTGGGCATCGCTTTTTCTATAGCCGCCTTCACTGTCCTTCCTGCTGGTCAAACGAGGTGGACTGGTCGCCGGCCGCAGGGCCCTTTCGCTTGCACACCTTCACCGTGTCCCGAGTACCGACCCTGCCCGAGTTTTTTGATGAGATGCCTCAATGCCTAGCGGTGGTCGAGCTTGAGCCTGGCGTCCGAGTGAACTCGGCTCTGCGAGATGTGTCGGTGGATTCGCTTGAGATCGGTCAAGAATTGCGTCCTGTGTTCATTCGCCGAGGGGGAAAGACACTCCTCTACTTCACGCATCCTCAGAGCACGCTTCCTGCGCTCATCGATGAGGATCAGCGGGAGCCCGAGTCGCAAACGTCCGTTTCCACCGATGTGGGGGCACCATCGCGGGTGGAGATTCATTACAAGGATGTGGCGCAGTTGAGGTCACTGGTGGACGCTGGATTCACGGACTGGAGCAATTCAGTTCGGGTCGACCAGGAACTGGTGAATTCATTTGCAGATCTCTCCGGGGATGACTATTGGATTCACACTGATCCCGAGCGTGCGAGGAATGAGAGCCCCTTCGGTGGAACCATCGCCCATGGTGCACTGGTCCAGGTATTGATCTCCCGCATGCGCATCCCCTTCCGACATGAGGTGGTGGGCTTTCAGTCGATGGTGAACTACGGATCGAATAAGCTCCGATTCCCCTCTCCTGTGCCAGTTGGGTCGGAGATTCATGCAAGGGCGCGTGTGGCGGCGGTCGATCCACTACCGAAGGGAACGCAGGTCACCCTAGAAATGCAGACCTTCGTCAAAGGATTCGATCGGCCCTCCGTGATCAACGAGATTGTTGTGCTCTACATGTGATGAAGCACAAGCCACTCTCAGGACTCCGAGTGCTCGACCTAAGCCGCCTTCTGCCCGGCCCCTATTGCTCGCAGCTCATGGTCCAGCTTGGTGCGGAAGTGATTCGGGTGGAGGATGCAACCAAGCCAGACGGTGGCGACATGATGAGAACAGTCGCGCCAGGTCGGGATCGTCCGTCTCGCTTCTTTGATCTGGTGAATGCGGGGAAGCGGTCGGTCGCGCTGGATCTGAATCGTTCGGAGGGCCGAGACTACCTGCACCGTGCCGTGGCTCAGGCGGATGTTGTGATCGAGGGATTTCGGCCAGGAGTGATGCAGCGTTTTGGTCTCGATGGAGCTACCTTGGTGGCTCAGTATCCTCGACTGGTCTTTTGTTCGGTATCGGGTTTTGGGCAGTCCGGTGCGCTTGCGCAGGCTCCCAGTCACGACATCAACTATCAGGCTCTCACCGGAGTCCTCTATCAAAACGCTGCCGCTGGCCAGCAGCCGGTTATCTCTGGATTTCAGGCCGGTGACCTCGCGGGCGGCAGCCTGATGGCGCTCTCCCTCATCCTGGCTGCACTCTTTCAGGCGCAGAGAACTGGTCAGGGACAAGTGATCGACCTCTCCATGACGCATGCGCTGGGAAGGCTCCAGCCGATGCTGGCATTCGAGTGCCTGGATTATGGCGAGGCCTTTGCCCCGGGTGAGGGCATGGTCACCGGCGGCATCGCCGCATACCAGGTGTATGAGACACGAGATCACCAGTTCATGGCGGTCGGCGCGTTGGAACCCAAATTCTGGGTCGAGTTCTGTCAGCGAATCGAGCGACCCGAGTTTCTGTCCAAAGGGCACTTCACCGGTGATCGGGGACGTCAGGCGATTGCTGAGCTTGCGGCAGTCTTTGCCACCAAAACCCGGGCGGAATGGGAGCACATCTTTCCAGACGCAGAATGCTGTGTGACTCCAGTCCTGTCCCCAGCGGAGGCAATACAGCGTGGGTACCTGACGGCCGGCCTGAGTTCTGAGGAGGGGAGGACTCTGGGTCCCGATCTGGGTGAGTTCACCTTGGAATTCGGCCGCACCCTTGACATTGACGAAGGCCTCTTGAAGCAGTGGTTAGACCTAGGAGCGATTCAATGAGCGAGTTTGAGGGCTACAGCCTTGTCGATTACTTCGATGCAGTCGTCCGTGCCCACCCCGATCGTTCGGCCGTCTATTTTGGAGAGCAGCGTCTGAGCTTTCAAGAATTGTCAGACCTCTCCTGGAAGGCCGCGGCCTGTCTGAGTCAAAGCGGTGTTCGCGATGGGGAGACGGTGGGCCTTCACCTGTTCAATCGCCCCGAATATATTGCAGCCTTCTATGGTGCATGCCGAATCGGAGCCATTCCGTTCAATGTGAACTACCGATATGGCAGGCAAGAGCTCGCCTACCTCTATGCCGATGCGCAGGCTCGGGCGGTGTTCTGTGAAGAGGACTTGCTGAATGTTGCGCAGGCCGCTTGCGCTGAGGCGGGGCTCAGCTGCCCCCTGATCACGATTGATGCGCTAAGAGCGAGCGATGGCCCTGGTTTCCTGGCCACCGCTGCCCAGCGGACTATTCACCCCTCCGGACAGGATCTCTCACTTCTTTACACCGGAGGAACAACTGGAATGCCCAAGGGGGTGATGTGGCGTCACACCGACCTCTACCATGGGGCCTTGGGTTCAGGCGCGCTTTTCCTTCGATGCCCTCCACTCGAAACCCCGCAGGCCCTAGAGGTGGCCGTTTCCCAAATGCCTGATCTGCGTTATCTCGCGATCGCCCCCTTGATGCATGGAGCGGCCTTCTGGTCCAGCCTGATCACGCTGCACTCGGGCTTGGGCCTTGTCCTCATGCCCGACCGACAGTTCCGAGCCGACTCGGTCCTGGATACGCTTGAACGGGAGCGCGTGAATATTCTTGCCGTGGTGGGAGATGCGATGGCTGTGCCGCTCTTGGACGCTTTTGAGTCTGCTCCCGGTCGATGGGATCTCTCCAATCTCATGCATTGGGGGAACGGTGGCGCTGTACTCTCTGCAGCAACCAAGGCCCGGATTCGAGCCCTATTTCCCAGAATTCAGATCGGAGATGGCATGGGGTCCTCCGAGTCTGGCATTCTCGGCTCAGGGGACTTGCCACCCGATGCGTCGGGGCTGCTTCGTCTTCCAGCGCGTGCCGATGTGAAGGTGATTGTGGATCGCCAGCGGCTTGCAAGGCCGGGAGAACAAGGGATGCTCGCGAGAACTGGCCCCATTCCTCTTGGGTATTGGCGAGATGAGCAGAAGACTCGCGAAAACTTCATCTTGATCGAGGGCCAGCGGTATGTCTTAAGCGGAGATGCAGCCATTCAAGATCCCGACGGATCTGTGGTCTTGCTCGGCCGGGACTCACAGTGTGTGAATACTGGCGGCGAAAAGGTGTTTGTGGAGGAGGTCGAGACCCAGATCAAGACTCATCCCGGGGTCTTGGACTGCAACGCCGTTGGCGTGCCTGATCCCAAGTGGGGCCAGAAGTTGGTGGCGCTTGTCAGCCTTCGCTCATCAGAGGCCTCCTCAGGCCTCTCCCCAGATCGCCTCGAATCTGAGCTCATCCAGCTCTGTCGGAGCAGTCTCGCAGCCTACAAGGCCCCCAAGCGAATCTGGGTGGTGCCGGAGATTCCACGGGGAGCCAATGGCAAGGCCGATTACCGTTGGGCGAAGGCAGCCGCTCTGGATCTCGACCAGGGCACAACCTAGATGCCTCAGCGACGAGTCGCACTGGTCACGGGCGGCACCCGGGGGATCGGTCTCGAGACAGCGCTTGTTCTCGCTCGGTTGGACTTTCAGGTCGTCATCACGAGTCGGCCGAATTCAGAGGCAGCTGGCCCGGCACTCGATCGGCTCAGAATGCAGTGCCCTACCGCCCTCTGCCTCGAACTCACCATGGAAGACTCACACTCTGCCGACACGCTCGTGTCGCGTGTAACCCAGGAGACGGGACGGCTCGACCTACTGGTTCAGAACGCGGTGTATCAGGGTCCTCTGAATCATCGCCGTTTGGAGTCCTTGTCGGCTGACGATTTGCAGGCGGCCTGGCTGGCAAGCATCAGTAGCCCTGTTCTGATTGCCCGAGCGGCCTTTTCTTGGATGCGGAATCAGCAAAGAGAGGGAGCAATCCTCATGGTGGGCTCCGGGGCCGGTCGATATGACCCCCCAGCCGCCGTGGACTCTGGCGGCTGGAGCTTTGTCTATGGTGCATCCAAGGCGGCTTTGCATCGGCTCTGTGGAGTGATGGATGCGGAGACGCCAGACAGTGGCGTCTTTCTCGTTACAGTTAATCCCGGCGTGGTGGACACGCCTGCCTTGAGATCCACCCTTGGCATGAATGCGGACTTGGTGCAGAAAATGGGCGCTCAGAAGGCAGAAGTGGTGGGCGAGATGATCGCGTGGCTCGCCTGCGCCTCGCCACGCGCGACGTGGCATCGACAGTTTGTTGACCTCCAGAAGCTTGCCTGGAAGGGGTGGGACCAAGGGCTAGTCTAATAAGACGATGAGTCTTTGGCAGTGAGCGCGCAGACTCAGAGCACGAAATATTCTGAGGATTTCGCAGTGTCTTTGCCCCCAGTCGATCAGTTCGTTTCTCTTCCCTCTGGCCTCAAGGTTCACTTCTATGACCGAGGTTCGGGAACCCCAGTGGTCTTTCTCCACGGGGCCGGTCCTGGAGCGGGCGCGTGGGCAAATTTTAGTCAGAACTTTCCGGCCTTTGAGCAGGCAGGCGTTCGGTGTGTTGGCCTGGATATGCCTGGCTTTGGGCACTCGGATAAACCAGAGTCGCTTCAATACAACGATGACACCTTTGATCAAACCCTCATCGAATTCTTTGACGCGATTGGACTGGATCGGGCCATCCTCCTGGGAAATTCGCTTGGCGGGGCGATCTCTCTGCGGTTCGCCCTAGACCATCCCGAGCGGGTGCTTGGTCTCATTCTCATGGCTCCTGGTGGTGTGGAGGACCGAGAGACTTATTTCCAAATGACAGGCGTTCAAACCATGGTGCAGACTTTTCAGTCAGGGCCTATGGATTTAGACGCGATGCGCAAGGTGATGAGCCTTCAGATGTTCAATCCCAGCCGCATTCCAGAGGGCCTGCTAGAGCAACGAGTCGAGGTCGCCAAGCTACAACCCTCCACCCTTTTCTCGACGATGCGGGTCGCCAATATGACGCCACGCCTCGAAGAGATTCAGTGTCCAGTCTTGGGGTTCTGGGGCGTGAATGATCAGTTCAATCCTCACACGGGGTCGTTGAAGATCACCCAGGCCTGCCCTCGGTCACGATTTGTTTTGCTCTCCCAGTGTGGGCATTGGGTCATGTTGGAGCATCAGGAGGTATTTGAACGAGAGTGCCTTCAGTTTGTGAATGACGTGAGGGTTAAATGAACCCAGCCTTGGTTGCGCGGTGTGCAGAGTCGCTTGATCGGGCTCTCCAGATGCGAACGCCAATTGACCCACTTACGGAGCAGGAGATCGGCATCTCGATCGATGATGCCTACGAGATCTCCAAGGCCTTCTGCGGGTTCAGAATCGCTCGAGGCGACCAGGTGGTGGGCAAGAAGATTGGTGTCACCAGCGCAGCCGTGCAGCAGATGCTAGGGGTTCATCAGCCTGATTTTGGCTTCCTGCTGGCATCGATGGATGTGAGCCGTGAAGGCTCGGTGTCCTTGTCTGCTCATAAGCTCATTCAGCCGAGGGCCGAGGGAGAGATTGGTTTTCGGCTCGCGAGGTCGCTGAAAGGTCCGGGCGTCACTGCGGCGGATGTGCTTGCCGCAACGGAGTCGGTCTTTCCCTGCTTTGAGATCGTGGACTCTCGGATCAAGAATTGGAAGATAAAGATTCAGGACACCATCGCGGATAACGCGTCCTGCGGAGTCTTTGTGCTCGGCCACCCAGTCGCACTCCCCACAGGGGTGAGCCTCGCCGATGTCCACATGGTGATTCACCAGAATGGTCAGAAGGTGGCTGAGGGCATGGGCTCGGCGGTGCAAGGGCATCCTGCTCAGGCTGTCGCTTGGCTCGCGAACACGCTGGGCGCCTATGGAATTGCTTTTGAGGCAGGTGAGGTCATTCTGTCCGGCTCACTGGCCCCCCTTCTGCCCGCACAGCCAGGCGATCACTTCCTGATGGAGATTTCGTCGCTCGGACGGGCCGAGGTCCGATTCACCGAATAGAGAAAGGCACTATGTCACGCGTTCCCTGCGCAATTATCGGCTCCGGAAACATTGGTACCGATCTCATGATGAAGCTCGCTCGGTCAGCGGTTCTTGAGCCAACATGGATGGTCGGAATTGACCCGCAGTCCGACGGACTGGCACGCGCCCGGCAGATGGGGCTCAAGACCACCCATGAGGGTGTGCAGGGCTTGATCAAGTCCAGTCAGCCTGGAGAGATTGGTTTCGCATTTGATGCAACCAGTGCCTATGCGCATGCTGAAAACAGCGCGTTACTCAGGGAGAGGGGAGTTCGCATGCTCGACCTCACCCCCGCTGCGATCGGCCCTTATTGCGTACCCCCTGTGAATCTGGAGGATCACCTCAACGAAGACTGCTGGAATCTCAATATGGTGACCTGCGGCGGGCAGGCCACGATCCCAATGGTCTATGCCGTGTCTCGTGTCCAGTCGGTTCGTTATGCAGAGATCGTGGCGACCGTCTCCAGCCGCTCGGCCGGTCCGGGAACGAGAAAGAACATCGATGAGTTCACGCGCACCACCGCAGGGGCCGTCGCCAGAGTGGGCGGCGCGCGCGAAGGCAAGGCCATCATCATCCTGAATCCCGCAGATCCCCCCATCATTATGCGAGACACGATTCACTGCCTCACCGACGAGGCTCCTGATGAGGCCAAGATCAGAGCGTCAGTGGAGCGCATGATTGCCGAGGTGCAGACCTATGTTCCCGGCTATCGCTTGGTGAACGGGCCGGTTTTTGACTCGAGCCAGGGGATGTATCGGGTCTCCGTGTTTCTCGAAGTGGCTGGTCTGGGGGACTACCTTCCCAAGTACGCAGGAAACCTCGACATCATGACCGCCGCCGCTGCAAAGACAGCAGAACTCATGGCGACTCGGCTTTATCCGAAAGGATTTAACACATGACCACGCGCCAGGCCGACCGGCTGAAAGGCCGGAAAGTAACGCTTCATGACATGTCGCTTCGCGACGGGATGCATCCCAAGAGACATCAGATCAGTCTTGAATCGATGAAGGGCATTGCGGCCGGGCTCGACCAGGCTGGGGTGCCGCTCATCGAGGTGACTCACGGGGATGGACTGGGCGGAGCCTCGGTGAACTACGGCTTCCCAGCACATACCGATGAGGAGTACCTCAAGGCGGTTGTGTCTGTGGTGAGGCGTGCACGCATTTCCGCTCTGCTCCTGCCCGGCATCGGCACCGTTGACCACTTGAGAATGGCGCACGAGATTGGGGTGAAGACCATTCGGGTGGCGACGCACTGCACAGAGGCAGATGTCTCCGAGCAGCACATCGGGCTTGGTCGAAAGCTAGGGCTCGATACAGTGGGCTTTCTGATGATGGCGCATATGTTGGACGCAGAGAGCCTCGTGAAGCAGGCGAAGCTGATGGAGTCTTATGGGGCGAACTGCATTTACATCACCGACTCGGCGGGCTACATGCTTCCAGACGACGTCTTTGAGCGCCTCGAGGCAGTCCGTCTCGCTCTTCATTCGGACACCGAGTTAGGGTTTCACGGGCATCACAATCTGAGCATGGGCGTTGCAAATTCTCTTGCAGCACTTGAGGCTGGCGCCAATCGAATCGACGGTTCCGCCGCTGGCCTGGGTGCCGGCGCTGGCAACACTCCGCTTGAAGTCTTCAATGCGGTCTGTGATCGCATGGGGATTGAGACCGGTGTGGATGTCTGGAAGCTCTCTGATGTGGCAGAAGACCTGGTCACTCCAATCATGGATGAGCTGGTTCGAATTGATCGAGAGTCCCTTACGCTGGGCTATGCCGGTGTTTATTCCTCATTCCTTCTGTTTGCCAAGCGCGCTGAAACCAAATACGGCGTCCCAGCCAGGGAAATTCTGGTCGAACTTGGTCGCAAGAAGATGATCGGAGGCCAAGAAGACATGATCGAAGACACAGCGATGAACATGGCCCGAGAGCGGGGGCTTCTCAATGCCTAGATTTTTTGATGAGTGGCGTAAGTCTTGTTCGTACTACACCGAGAGCCACGAGGCTTGGGCGGACACCGTTAAGCGATTTGTCGAGCAAGAGATCCGACCCAACATCGACCAATGGGAGGCCGACGGGATTCTTCCCCGTGACTTGTTCGTAAAGGCTGCCGATATTGGCATTCTGGGTCTTGGCTTTCCGGAGGAGTACGGCGGAATCTCTGAGGGCATCGATCGCTTCCATGCCAATATCACCGGTACGGAGCTTGCTGCGGCCGGTGCGGGGGGGCTTCACGCCGGGCTCTTGGTGTTTACAGTCGGGCTCGGAGCAATTCTGGCCATGGGCCCTGAGGAGATGAAGCGCCGGATTGCACCCGAGGTGTTGTCCGGCCGAAAGCTGCTCTCACTGGCCGTCACCGAGCCCTCGGGAGGGTCCGATGTGGCTGCGCTTCAGACTGTGGCTGAACGCCATGGCGATGTCTATCGGGTGCGGGGGTCCAAGACGCTGATCACCGGGGGCACACGAGCTGATTACTTCGTGACCGCTGTTCGCACGGGCGGGCCTGGCCACAGTGGCATTAGCCTGATGCTTATCGAGCGTGACTTCAAGGGCGTCAGCAGCACCAAACTCGACAAGATGGGCTGGCATTGCTCCGACACTGCAACCGTGTATTTCGACGATGTCGAGGTGCCCGCCGAGAACCTGATCGGACTTGAGGGAAAGGCCTTTGTTGGGCTCATGCGAAATTTCAATGCTGAGCGTCTTGGAATTGCAACCACGTCTAACGCGTTCTCCATGGTCTGCCTCGAGGATGCACTGGACTGGGCCCAGCAGCGACAGACCTTTGGCAAGCCCTTGGTCCAGCATCAAGTGATTCGACAGAAGCTCTCGTCCATGACGCAACGGATCTACTCCACTCAGGCCTGGGCCGATCGGTGCACGCTTGCCCTTCAGAACGGGCAGGACGATGCAGGGGAAATTGCACTCTTGAAGGTGCATGCGACGCAGGCCTTCGAGTTCGTTGCCCGAGAGGCTTGTCAGATTCTGGGCGGAGCGAGTTATGTGAGGGGCTCTCGCGTCGAACGGATTTATCGTGAGGTGCGTCCGAATGCGATTGCGGGCGGATCAGAAGAAATCATGCTCGACCTCGCGGCGCGACAACTCGGCTATCTTGGCTGAATCCATTTAAGGAGAAAACGGCATGGCAACGACAAAAGACTACAAGCTCGGCGACTTCACCTTCCCCAGAGGGTGGTTCATGATCGCGACCAGCGAGACCATCAACACCCACAAGCCCATTCCGGTCCGGTATTTTGGGAAGGATATGGTCCTCTTTCGTGGACAGGCCTCTGGCAAGCCCATTCTGATGGACGCGTACTGCCCTCATATGGGTACCCATCTTGCGAACAACTCCACCTCCTATGTGTTCATCGATGGTCATGGAACCAACATTGAGGGCGATGCCATTCGCTGCCCTTACCACGCCTGGAAGTTCGATGCGTCCGGAAAGTGCGTCGACATCCCCTATCACGATGGCCCTATTCCTGAAGCCGCCTGTGTACAAACCTGGCCGGTTGAAGAGCGTCTCGGAGCGATCTGGGTCTGGCACGACCCTGAAGGGGGCGCACCGCAGTGGGACGCCCCGTCTCGACCTGAGTGGGACGATGCGGGCTGGGTCCGCTGGATCTATGACGACCTGGGTGAGTTGTCCCAGCACCCCATGGAGGTGGTCGACAACATTGCAGACTACGGGCACCTCGGGCCGATCCACGGCTCCGAGGTACAGAAGTACGAGAATGAGTTCAAAGGGCATACGGCCACCCAGCGTCAGTGTGGCCCACACCGAACGCTGGTCGGTGCGGATGGCGTGAGCCCCATCCTTCATACGCTGACCACCTATCACGGTCCTGGATATCTCATCTCCGACATGACTGGTTATGCGGAGGCCGTTCTTCTGATCTCCCACACCCCAGTGGAGGATGGCAAGGTGCACGTCTGGCATGCCCTTATGGTGAAGGCGCAGCACTCTCCCGCAACCGACACCGACCTCATTGGGGCGCGTCAGTTTCAAGAGGCCAGCCGCCTGGCCTTCATGCAGGACTTCGAGGTCTGGGCCAATAAAAAGCCCTGCTTTAATGGCATGTTCATCGCCAGTGACGGCCCCTTCATGCGCGCTCGCTGGTGGTACAAGCAGTTCTATAACCCCCGTGAAAAGGCGGCAGAGTTTCTCGAACGCTGTGAGGGAACCTACTCTCCCAAGGGCGTAGCGCCCTATCAGACTGCGGAGATGGCATGACCGGACGCTATGTGGTCTCTGGCGGGGCGTCCGGAATTGGGCAGGCAGTCGTTGCTCGGCTTCGGGGTCTTGGGGCGGAAGTCTATGTCATCGACCTTCGCGAAGGGGATGTCCAGGCCGATCTCTCCGCGGCGGAGGGCCGTGCCCAGGCGATCGCCTCGACGAGAGCCCTGATCAATGGACGGCTCGACGGTCTGGTGCTCTGTGCCGGGCTCGGCCCCCATGTCCCCAAGGCTTCCGCTGTGCTTGGCGTGAATTATTTCGGTGCAATCGCGCTGCTCGACGGACTGCAGGCCGAACTCGCAGCGACCAAGGGAGGAAACGCCGTGGTGATCTCGTCGGTCGCCGCTGCGCAGATGCCCTGGAAAAAGAATCCTGTTGCAGCGCTCCTGGAGGCTGGTGACGAAGCTGGTGCTGTTGCAGCCCTGGGCCAGATGGGCGAGATGGCCGGTCAGGTGGCCTATGCAGCAAGCAAGAACGCCCTCACCGTTGCGATTCGTAAGCGGGCTGTGGAATGGGGGGCTAAAGGCATCCGCCTCAATGCAGTAGGCCCAGGCGTGGTCGAGACCCCACTCCTAGAGGGAGGGCTGGCCCACCCGGTGTACGGGCCCGCCATTCGCAATTTCACCTGCCCCTTGGGCCGGTCGGGGCGCCCTGATGACATTGCTGCACTTGTCTCCTTTCTGCTCTCCTCTGAGGCAGGCTTCATTCACGGAGCACAGATATTTATTGATGGGGGCGCAGATGCCATGGCACGCCCCACGGAGTTTTAGGACATGAAAGTCTTAGTCACGGTAAAGCGTGTGGTGGATTACAACGTGAAGGTGCGGGTGAAGTCGGATGGCAGTGATGTGGACATTGCCAATGTGAAGATGAGCATGAACCCGTTTGATGAGATTGCGGTGGAAGAGGCGGTTCGGCTGAAGGAGGCTGGGGTGGCGAGCGAGGTGGTGGTGGTGAGCTGTGGGGCTGCCAACTGCCAGGATGTCTTGCGCACGGCCTTTGCGATGGGTGCAGACCGCGGGGTGCTGGTGGAGGCGGCTGGGGTGTTGGAGCCGCTGGCGGTTGCGAAGCTGGTCAAGGCGGTGGTGGATCGCGAGGCGCCTGGGCTGATCATGATGGGCAAGCAGGCGATTGATGATGACTGCAACCAGACGGGGCAGATGCTGGCTGCGCTCTGCGGCTATCCGCAGGCCACCTTTGCCTCCAAGCTCACGGTGCAAGGGGATACGGCGGAGGTGACGCGCGAGGTTGATGGGGGGCTGCAGACGATTGCGGTGAGCCTGCCCGCGGTGGTGACCACCGACTTGCGGCTCAATGAGCCCCGGTATGTGACGCTGCCCAACATCATGAAGGCCAAGAAAAAGGAGATCCAGACGCTGACGGCGGCAGAGCTGGGGGTGGACACCACGCCGCGGGTGAAGACGGTGAAGGTGTCAGACCCCCCGGGCCGTAAGGCAGGCATCAAGGTGGACTCGGTCGATGCGCTCATTGAGAAGCTCAAAGCCGAAGCGAAGGTGATCTAAGCCATGACGACACTGATTGTTGCGGAACACGACAACCACGCCCTCAATTCGGCCACGCGCTCGGTGGTGGCTGCAGCCCAGGGCCTGGGGGAGGCAATCCATGTGCTGGTGGCTGGAAGCGGCTGCCAGGCGGTGGCTCAACAGGCTGCGCAGGTGGCTGGGGTGGAGCAGGTGCTGCTGGCCGATGGGCCTGCGCATGGGCAGCTGCTGGCCGAGAGCCTCACTGAGCAGATTCTGGCGCTCGCGCCCCAGTACAACGCCATTCTGTTTGCGGCCACGACCACGGGTAAGAACGTGGCGCCAAGGCTGGCGGCGCTGCTTGATGTCTCGCCGCTGTCTGACATCACCAAGGTGACGGCTCCGCGCTGTTTTGAGCGGCCAATCTATGCGGGCAATGTGATTGCCACGGTGGAGTCGACCGATGCCAAGCTGGTGGCCACGGTGCGTCCCACGAGCTTTGAGGGGGTGGCGGCCACAGGGGGCAGCGCCTCGATCCAGGCTGTTGCTGTTGCAGCCCCCAGCCAGTCTTCGCGTTTTGTGTCGCAGGCGCTCAGCAAGAGCGATCGGCCGGAGCTTGCGAGTGCGCGGGTGGTGGTGAGTGGGGGTAGAGCCCTGGGCTCGGCTGAGCAGTATCAGGCGGTGCTCACGCCTCTGGCCGATAAGCTCAATGCGGCCCTGGGGGCCTCGCG
>JBEAMW010000035.1:0-16682 GCA_041165705.1 Pseudomonadota bacterium | reverse complement strand
AGTGTGAGGGTTCCCGCCAGAAAGTCCACCAGGGCTGCCTCGGGGCCGGCCTCGACGAGCACCACATCCCCCACAGCCTGGGCAAGAGCCGGACATGAGAGGCCCAGAGCAACACTTGCAGACAGAATGAACCCTGAAGTGAACTGCGACAGAGCGGCGCGCCGCCTCATTCGCCGCCTCCGTTAGAGGGCACAAGGATGTCTCGATTGCCGTTGCTCTGCATGGGAGAGACCACTCCAGCCTGCTCCATCGCCTCCAGCAGCCGGGCCGCACGGTTGTAGCCAATTCTCAGATGGCGCTGAACGAGAGAGATCGACGCTCGACGATGCTTAAGCACAATGGCTAGCGCTTCATCATAGAGCCCATCGGCCTCGCCACTGGCGTCCTGCTTGTCGCCATGCATATCGATGCCCGCGGTAAAGCTTCCGCCGCTCTCGGTGGCCCCCTCCAGGATGCTGTCGTTGTACTGGGCACCGCCCTGCTCGCGAAGGTGGTTGACCACACGCACCACTTCGTCATCCGCCACAAAAGCCCCATGAACACGCTGGGGCAGCCCCGAGCCCGAGGCCATGAAGAGCATGTCGCCCATGCCCAGGAGCGCCTCAGCGCCCTGCTGGTCGAGGACCGTGCGGGAGTCGATTCGGCTGGAGACCTGGAAGGAGATTCGCGAGGGAATGTTGGCTTTGATGAGACCGGTAATCACATCAACCGAGGGCCGCTGGGTGGCCAGGATGAGGTGAATGCCAGCCGCACGGGCCTTCTGTGCGAGCCTCGCAATCAGCTCCTCCACCTTTTTGCCCACGACCATCATCAGATCGGCCAGTTCATCGATCACCACCACGATGTGGGGAAGTGGTGCAAGGGGCTCGGCCAGGCCAGCCTGCACCTGTTCTGGATGGTCCAGCGGATTGAGAATGGGCTGCCCTCGGCGCAGCGCATCCTCAACCTTGTGATTGAAGCCCGCCAGGTTTCGGGTGTTGAGCTTGCTCATGAGCCTGTAGCGGCGCTCCATCTCGCCCACGCACCAGTGCAGCGCGTTGGCAGCCAGCTTCATGTCGGTGACCACCGGTGTGAGCAGGTGTGGGATCCCCTCGTAGACGGCAAGCTCGAGCATTTTAGGGTCGATGAGAATGAGCCGGACCCGGTCGGCAGGCGCGTGATAGAGCAGCGAGAGCAACATCGCGTTCACGCCGACGGACTTCCCAGAGCCAGTGGTTCCCGCCACCAGAAGGTGCGGCATCTTGGCAAGGTCGACCACCGAGGGCGCACCTGCAATGTCCTTTCCGAGGGCCAGGGGCAGTGCGGCCCCACTCTCCTGAAAGGCCTTGGAGCTCAGGATTTCAGAGAGTCGAACCGTCTGACGACGAGGGTTGGGCAGCTCAAGTCCCATGAGATTCTTGCCGGGAATGGTCTCCACCACTCGGATCGAGACCAAGGAGAGCGCACGCGCGAGATCCTTGGCGAGGTTCACGATCTGGGAGCCCTTTACGCCCAGAGCGGGCTCAATCTCATAGCGCGTGATCACGGGACCCGGCTGAGCACTCACCACCTTCACCTGCACGCCGAAGTCGGCGAGACGGGACTCGATCAGGCCAGAGGTGTAGGTGAGGGTTTCGGCGGAAACAGCCTCAGAGGCCTCAGGAATGGGGTCGAGCAGGGCCAGGCTGGGTAGACCGGCCTCAGAGGGAGTGAGTTCCTCAAAGAGCACGGGCTGGCGAATGGCCGGCGGAGGCGTCTTGATCTTGGGCGAGGGCTGAAGCGTCACCGGCGCAATCACCTCCATCGATTCGGCACGCTCCTGACGCTCCACCACTTTGCGCTGAAGCCGGGTGGCCCTCTCTTCAGCAATACTCTCCCCGAGCTGACGATCACGCCGGGCTTCCAGCCGATGACGTAGAGCCTGGGCACTCGCCTCGGCCAGAATTCCCAGGCGCTCGAAGGCGGCCATCCAGCTAAAGCCCCCGAAGAGGCTCAGGCCCATGAAAAAGCCCAGCAACGAGAGGACCGTGAGGCCAGTGGCGCCGATCAGCCATTCGAGCGCCCCGCCAAAGAAACTGCCAAGCGCACCTCCGGGAAAGGCCTGAAGCATGCCCCAGACCATGCCGCGTTGCGCCTCTAGGATGGCGCTGGAGAACAGGAGGAGCACAAATCCAGCCCAGGCTGCGCCGGTGAGCCCGCCTCGTTCGGGTAGGGCTCGGTCGTTAGAGTGCCGCTGACGGCGACCCTGAGCGGCGCGCAGGGCCCGATAGGTCATCACCAGACAGAGCACCGCAATCCAGCCAGCAGAGGCACCCGCAAAAAAGAGAAGGCCATCTGCGAGGGTGGCACCCAGGCGGCCAAACCAGTTGTGAGGCTCTATTGCGGTGCTGGACTGAAACCAGCCCGAGTCTTCCGGGGAGAAACTCAGTAGGGAGAGTGAGACCACCAGACTCAGGGCGAGCCAAAAGATCCAGAGTGCATCGCCCAGAACCGCCTCCAGGGCGGGGGCCAGCGCTGAACCCGCAGCGGAGGGCTTTTTGCGCGTCGCCGACGGCCGACGCTTAGGGGAATCTGACAAGACCGGCATTTTATAATTGTCGTTTAAAACGAGGACGTTCGCAGCGTCCCCCCTCGCAATTCTCCTTCAACGGGTACAAACATGGCCGCTCATCACTCACTCATCATTCTGGGCTCAGGGCCTGCGGGCTATACCGCCGCGATCTACGCCGCTCGGGCCAATCTCAACCCCGTGCTCATTACTGGCCTTCAGCAAGGCGGACAGCTCATGACCACCACCGATGTCGAGAACTGGCCCGCCGACCCCCACGGCGTGCAGGGGCCCGAGCTCATGCAGCGCTTTCAGGCGCACGCCGAGCATTTCCAGACCCAGATGATCTTCGATCACATCCACACCACCGCTCTCACTGAGAAGCCCATTCGGCTGGTCGGTGATGCAGGCACCTACACCTGCGACGCCCTCATCATTGCCACCGGGGCATCCGCCATGTACCTTGGCCTCGAGTCAGAGCAGGCCTTCATGGGCAAGGGGGTGTCGGCCTGTGCCACCTGTGATGGCTTCTTCTATCGCAATCAAGATGTCGCGGTAGTGGGGGGAGGCAACACGGCCGTGGAGGAAGCCCTCTACCTCAGCAACATCGCCAAGTCGGTCACCGTGATTCACCGGCGTGATCGATTCAAGGCCGAGCCAATTCTGATTGACCGGCTCATGGCCAAAGTCAAAGACGGACATGTTCGACTCGAACTGAACCAGGTGGTTGACCAGGTGCTCGGCGACGAGTCGGGGGTGACTGGCCTCAGGCTCAAACAGCGCGATGGGGCTGGCACGCAAGACATTCGTGTGCACGGGCTTTTTGTGGCGATTGGGCATTCACCCAACACCCAGATCTTCGAGGGCCAGCTCGAGATGCACAACGGCTACATCCGAACTCAGAGCGGCCTGCAAGGAAATGCCACCGCCACCAACATTCCAGGCGTGTTTGCAGCCGGCGATGTCCAGGACCATGTCTACCGGCAGGCCATCACGAGTGCTGGCACGGGCTGTATGGCTGCACTCGATGCGCAGCGCTATCTTGAAGCGCTCCGGTCAGCCGCCTAAGGCGCCCCAGGCCGCTGAGGCCGAGGAAGACGCACTCGCCCTCTTCCTGGAGGCAGCGCGTGGAGCCGTTCGGGTTGAGCATGACCGTCACCCCAGCCTGCTGAATCGTCCGAAGCCAGCACCGGTGCCTCTGCAGCGGATTGCGGATGAGGCAGACGCTTTGGAACAGAGCCGGCTCTCCGACTTCACGCCTGACACCCTGCTCGACAGTGACGATGGGCTGTCGTTTGCGCGCAATGGAATCTCATCTGACACCCTGAGAAAGCTCAGAAAGGGCCATTGGTCCCTGCGAGCGGAGCTCGACCTCCACGGGCTCAGAACGGAGGAGGCTCGCGAGACACTCTCAGCGTTTATTAAGGACTGTCACCGGCGCGACCTCCGCTGCCTGAGGGTAGTACACGGAAAGGGCCTGGGCTCGGTCGGAAAAGAGCCGGTTCTGAAGAACAAGGTGCGGTCGTGGCTGATGCAAAAGGACGAGGTGCTCGCCTTTTGCCAGGCCGCCGCTCATGAGGGCGGCTCTGGTGCCCTCATGGTGCTGCTGCGTTCAAGCGCCTAGAGCGCAGCCTCTCCGGTTTCCCCGGTGCGGATGCGCACCACCTGCTCCACATGGGTGACGAAGATCTTCCCGTCGCCGATGCGGCCCGTGCGTGCAGCATCCACAATCGCCTCGACGGCGCGGTCGGCCATGTCGTCTGCAACCAGCGCCTCAATCTTGATCTTGGGAAGGAAGTCCACCACATACTCCGCCCCACGATAGACCTCAGTGTGCCCCTTCTGACGGCCGAACCCTTTCACGTCGGTGACGGTGAGACCCGAGAGACCGAGCGCGGCCAGGGCCTCGCGCACCTCGTCGAGCTTGAAGGGTTTAACGATTGCGGTTACGAGCTTCATTGAAAGAACTCCTTTTCGTGGAACCGGTTGGTAAGTGGGAAGCGCCAGTCGCGCCCGAAGGCGCGAGGGCTGATGCGAGCGCCGGGTGCAGCCTGCCGACGCTTGTACTCCGACAGCCTCAGAAGCCGTAGCACCTTCTGGAGCACCTGAGGATCGTGCCCAGACTCAAGTATCTCAGCCGACGACTGGCCGTGCTCCACAAAGCGCTGGAGGATGTCATCCAAAACCTCGTAGGGTGGCAGGCTGTCCTGATCGGTCTGGTTGGGGCGCAGCTCTGCGGTAGGTGCACGGGTGAGTATGCGCTCAGGAATAGGTGCGGGCCTTCCCTGAGAGACCGCCCGTTCATTTCGCAGTCGACTCAAGGCATAGACCGACCCTTTCAGCAGGTCTTTGATCACCGCATAGCCGCCAGCCATGTCACCGTATAAGGTGCAGTAGCCCACGGCCATCTCGGACTTGTTGCCAGTGGTCAGCAGTAGCCGCCCAGTCTTATTCGAGAGCGCCATCAGCAGCACGCCGCGAATACGAGACTGAAGGTTCTCTTCCGTGAGATCGGCCGCTGCACCCGCAAACACGGGCGCGAGCGTAGACTCGAGCGCCGCAAAGGCCGGTTCGATGGGCAGCTCGTGAAGGGTTACACCAAACCCCTGCGCACAGGCACGTGCGTCTTCCACACTGATATCGGCCGTATAGGGCGAGGGCATCATCACCGCAGTCACCTGGTCTGCGCCCAGGGCATCCACAGCGATGGCCAGTGTGAGGGCAGAATCCACGCCGCCTGAGAGGCCCACCAGCGCACCCTGAAATCCATTCTTGTGGACGTAATCCCGGGTGCCTAGAACCAAGGCCTCATAGGCCTGCTCCTGCTCGCTCAATCCCGACGACACCACCCCATCGGCCAGCACCCCCTGGGAGCCAAATTCGAGTACGAGCAGATCTTCTTGAAAAGACTTCGCGCGCGCCCGAACCTGCCCAAACGCGTCGACGGCAAAGCTGTCGCCGTCAAAAATAAGTTCGTCCTGCCCCCCCACAAGATTGCAGAACACGGCAGACATCTGATGACGACTGACATGGGTCCGAATAATCTCTAGTCGCTCTTGAAACTTGTTGAGGTGAAAAGGCGAGGCATTCATCACCACCAGGACCTGGGCCCCCTCTGCACGGGACATGGCAGCCGCCCGAGGAAACCAGACATCCTCGCAGATCACCACACCAATCCGAATGCCTTGCAGCTCAAAGACCACCGGAGCGCCGTCAGGACTGAAGTAACGTTGCTCATCAAAGACCGCATAATTGGGGAGCTCAAGCTTTCCGTACCGAGCCACCACCCTTCCGGACTGAATCAGAGACGCCGCATTCGAAATCTGCCCCTCATCGAGCTGACCTGGATGCCCGACCAAGACCGACAATCCCTGGAGCGTTCCGAGTTCTTCGGCCAGTGTCGTGAGCACCTCCCGGCTGCGCCTCAGGAACGACGGTCGCAGCAGCAGGTCTTCAGGGGGGTACCCTGTAAGAGAGAGCTCAGGGGTCACCAGCAGGTGGGCTCCAGCGGCATGGGCCTCACGAGCGGCCGCCAGAATCTTCTGTGCATTGCCCGCCAAGTCGCCCACGCAGGCGTTGATCTGGGCGGCCACTATTTTGAGAGTCATGTATGAATTATCGCACGCAGGTCTTGGAAGAATGGAGAGGCCTCGGGTCGGAGGATGTGGACTCACTGTGCACACTCTCGGCCTCAAACCCCTTTGTAAACCCGCACTGGCTCATGGCCATGGAGAGCTCCGGGTCGGCCAGTCCCGGCACCGGCTGGACGGCTCGCCCAGTCTTGGTGCGCAACGATGACAGCAGGCTCGTAGCCGCTGCACCCCTTTACTTCAAGCAGCACAGTTATGGGGAGTATGTCTTTGACTGGGCCTGGGCGCGTGCAGCACAGTCCGCCGGCATTCGCTATTACCCCAAGGGACTCATCGCGAGCCCATTCTCCCCCGTGCCAGGCCCGCGCCTCTTGGCGGAAGATCACTCAGCTCGCGAGGCGCTGGCCCGGGCGCTCACCACCCTCAGCCAGGACGCCGAACTCAGTTCTGCCCACCTGCTCTTTGGAGAGTTAAGAGACCACGAAGCCCTCGAGCGCGCTGGCTGGCTCACGCGCCTGGGTGTGCAGTTTCACTGGCAGAACCGCGGCTATCGAGACTTTGAGGATTTTCTCGACTCGCTGACCCAGCCCAGACGCAAGAAGATTCGGGCGGAGCGGCGCAAGGTGCGAGAGGCCGGGGTGGTCTGCGAGGTAAAGCGAGCCGATGAAATCACCGACAGCGACTGGTCCTTTTTCTACCGGTGTTACTGCCAGACCTACCTTGAGCACGGCAACCCGCCTTACCTGAGCGAGGCCTTCTTCCAGGCTCTTCGGCAGACCATGCCGGAGCATCTGGCCCTGGTCATTGCCAGCGCAAGCATTTCTGCCCCCAATCATCCGGAACCCATTGCAAGCGCGCTCATCATGCTTGGCGAGGAGGGACGCGTAGCCTATGGGCGCTACTGGGGTGCCACGGCCCACCTGCCCTGCCTGCACTTCGAGGTGGCCTACTACACGCCCATCGAATGGGCGATTGCGGCGGGCGTTCAAAGAATAGAGGGCGGGGCCCAGGGAGAACACAAGCTGTGGAGAGGATTTGAGCCCGTAGAGACCCGATCCTCGCACTGGGTATCAGACCCTCGTTTTCGAGAGGCTGTTGGGCATTTCCTGGCCCGAGAGGGCCAGGGGGTGCAACAGTATCTCTCGGAGCTAGACGATCACTCGCCCTTTAGGGACTCTGCCTGATACCGCTGGTAGCCGGAGAGCACCTCCTCCTTGGCAGACTCGGGCCCCTCCCACCCCTGCACCTTCACCCACTTGCCCTTCTCAAGATCTTTGTAGTGCTCAAAGAAGTGCTGGATCTGGAGCAGACGCTCAGGTGCAATGTCCTCGGGCTTTTTCCAGTGCTTGTAGATAGGGAGCACCTTATCGATGGGCACCGCCAGGACCTTGGCATCCCCTCCAGCCTCATCGGTCATCTTGAGCACGCCGATGGCACGGCAGGGCACGACTGCGCCCATGGCCACTGGAAAAGGAGTCACAACGAGGACATCCACGGGGTCTCCGTCGTCCGAGATGGTCTCAGGGACATACCCGTAGTTACACGGATAGTGCATGGAGGTCATCATGAATCGATCGACGAACAAAGCCCCCGTATCCTTATCCACCTCATATTTGATCGGATCACTGTGGGCGGGGATTTCAACGATGACATTGAATTCCTCGGGTAGCTTTTCGCCAGCAGAAACGATGGTGAGTGACATGCGGTTTTCTCCCTGAAGATTTGAGTTTCTGACAAATTGTAAGGGATTCCCCCAATCGGTCCCGCAGCCTGAAAAGACACAGACTGGCTTCACTTATAACTATGAAGCGGAGAGGACTATGTCAGACGGAATGAGCCTTGCACTCGCGTGCGGCGTCATCGCAGTGGTCTATGCCTTGCTGTCGAGCCGATGGATTCTGAGTCAGCCTGACGGGAATGAGCGAATGCGGGAGATTGCAGCAGCCATCCAGGCGGGGGCGTCTGCCTACCTGGCCAGACAGTACAAGACGATTGGGCTGGTTGGCGTGATCATCTTCGTGCTGATTGCCGCGATTCCCGGGCTGGGCATGGCCACGGCGCTCGGATTCGCGCTCGGCGCAGTGCTGTCGGGAGCGGCGGGCTTCATTGGAATGAACATCAACGTGCGGGCGAATGTCAGAACCGCTGAGGCCGCTCGCAGTGGCATTAACCCGGCGCTTGATATTGCCTTCAAGGGCGGCGCCATTACCGGGCTCTTTGTAGTGGGCCTCGGTCTCATTGGGGTAACCGTCTTCTATGCACTGATGCGAGGGCAGTCCACTGATACCCATCACGCCCTTCAGCCCCTCGTGGGCTTTGCCTTTGGTGCATCCCTGATCTCCATTTTTGCGCGACTCGGAGGGGGCATATTCACGAAGGGAGCGGACGTTGGCGCCGACCTCGTGGGCAAGGTAGAGGCCGGCATCCCAGAGGATGATCCACGGAACCCTGCGGTGATTGCAGACAACGTGGGAGACAACGTGGGGGACTGCGCTGGAATGGCAGCTGACCTCTTCGAGACCTATGCCGTCACCATTATCGCCACCATGCTGCTCGGTGCTCTGACGCTCAAGGGCATGGCAGACGCTGCCGCTATTTATCCGCTTGTCCTTGGAGGCGTGTCCATACTGGCCAGCATTGTGGGATGCTTCTTTGTGAAGTACTCCGGCACTGGCAAGATCATGAATGCGCTCTATAAGGGGCTAATCGTCGCAGCGGTGCTCAGCAGCGCAGCCTTCTACTTTGTAACCGACTGGCTTCTGGGCTCCACCCTTGCAGGGACGGGCTTTACGGTGATGAACCTCTGGCTGTCCTGCATCGTCGGCATCGTGCTCACTGGTGCCATGGTGATCATCACCGAGTACTACACAGCAACTGAATACGCGCCGGTGCGCCATGTGGCTCAGGCCTGTGAAACCGGGCACGCCACCAACATCATTGCTGGTATTGCCGTGTCCATGCGGTCTACCGCTTGGCCCGTAATTGCCGTCGTGCTGGCGATCTTGGCGTCGTTCTCACTTGCCGGGCTCTATGGCATTGCTATCGCGGCAACGGCCATGCTCTCGATGGCGGGCATCATCGTGGCGCTGGATGCCTACGGCCCCATCACCGACAACGCTGGCGGCATTGCCGAGATGGCCGAACTGCCCGCGGAGGTGCGTGCCGTAACCGACCCGCTAGACGCTGTGGGTAACACCACCAAAGCGGTCACCAAGGGCTACGCAATTGGGTCTGCAGGTCTGGCCGCGCTGGTCTTGTTTGCCGACTACACCCACGCGCTTGAAGGAGCTGGGCAGGCCATCCGGTTTGACCTCTCCGACCACATGGTGATTGTGGGCCTCTTCATCGGCGGCCTCATTCCCTTTCTCTTTGGCGCGATGGCGATGGAGGCCGTTGGGCGGTGTGCCGGGTCGGTTGTGACCGAAGTGCGGCGCCAGTTCAAGGAGATTCCGGGAATCATGGCCGGAACAGCCAAGCCTGAGTACCACCGAGCCGTTGACATGCTCACTGCCGCAGCGATCAAGGAAATGATCGTTCCGTCCCTGCTGCCGGTCATCGTCCCGATTGCGGTTGGCCTGATTCTCGGGCCAGTGGCCCTGGGTGGACTCCTCATGGGCACCATCGTGACCGGCCTCTTCGTGGCGATCTCCATGTGTACGGGTGGTGGAGCCTGGGACAACGCCAAGAAATACATTGAAGACGGTCATCACGGCGGCAAGGGGTCGGATGCCCACAAGGCCGCCGTGACAGGCGACACGGTGGGCGATCCCTACAAGGACACCGCAGGCCCTGCAGTCAACCCGCTGATCAAGATCATCAACATCGTGGCCCTGCTCATCGTGCCCCTGCTCTAAGTGCTTGGAAGGAGGCGGCCCGTGGCGGCCGCCTCTGAGGCAACCGCACGAAAGTGACGGGCCCGTTCTGGAGAGCCGGCCCGCTCAGACAGATCTGCAAGCAGAAGCGCTACCCGTACAGAGGGGCGCACCTGAAGCGCACGCTCCAGGGCGATCACGGACTCGTCCAGATGGCCGCGACGCTCGAGCAGCCGGCCACGTGCCCAGGCCATTTCGAAACTCCCCTGACGGCCGGGCTGTTGTGAGACCCACCGATCCAATTGGGCCAACTGACTGGCAGCATCGTCCTCACAGTCTGCGTATGGCTCAAGCAGCGCATCGTCCCAGTGCTGAGTTAACACAGACTCAATCAGCCGACGCGCTCGCCCGGGTTCTCCCGCGCGAAGCCAGGCCCAGGCAATTCGGCGAGCGGTACTGGGCTGACTCTGCTCGTCTGCAGAGAGCAAGGCGACCGCTGACTGAACCAGACTGGGGTCACTGCCCGCCTCGAGCAGGAGTGAATCGAGGGCACGCTCGCGAATCGCCTGCGCATGACCCGAGACGAGTGCCTTTCGGTTCTCAAGCAGGCGAAGCACACGAAGGACATCCACCCAACGTGCAGTCTGCTGGTAGGCCCGCAGGAGAAGACGCATGGCATGGACATGCTTACGGTCACCGGCCACTAGCGGTTCCAGCGCCTTGAGGCCCTCCTCCCCTCTGCGCTCATCCAGCGCGAATTCAGCGGCCAACAGGGTTTGAATCTGGGGGTGGGCAGGCTGTTCGTCGGTTTTGGCCTCGAGCCGAAGCATCCACTGCGCCCGGAGTGCCGGATCACGCAGCGCATGGGCCGCGCGTGCGGCCAGGGTAGCCACCATGCGATCTACGGTCTGGCGAGCCTCAGGCATGTCTTGGAATTCATCAACAAATGCCTTGGCGGACTTGGTGACCCGGGCAAAACGGCCTTCTTCAAAGTCGAGCACGAGATCGGCGAGGGCCGCCACACGGTTACGAGCCCGTGCGCGCTGTCGCTGCCGCTCAAACCAGCTCGGAAGACCACCAATCGCCGCCAGTAACCAGTAGGCCAGGTACAGAAGAAAGGCGAGCAGCAGGGCAGAGAAGATGGCTGTGGAAAGGGCCATGTCAAGGCGCCAGACGGACCACCAGATCGAGACCGCTCCGCCGTAGGACTGGAAGGCCAAGACAGCCGCCACCAGAATGGCCAGCAGGAGCAGGAGAGTGACGAGGCGGGTCATGGCTGCCGTCCGAGCAGATCTCCAATCGCCTGGGCCTCAGCCACGGCCTTGAGCACCTCCGGAGACCGAGGATCGAGGGTTCGGGACATGAGCAGGGTGGCCTGAGAGAGATCGAGCTGGGCAAGCTCCCGCTCACCCATCTGCACAGAGAGGCGAGCAGCCAGCAGGCGCTGTTCGATCTGGCGCTTGGCGAGTTCGTAGCCCGTTGCGTCGAGCTGAAAGCGCTCGCTGTCCGAGAGCTTGCGAATCAGAAACAGGCTGGACAAGGCCCGAGACACCGACTGCATCCAGCTTGGGCTCTGAGACTGTGCTGCACCCTCCGGCAGCGTGGGCTGAGAGAACTGGCTTGGGAGGGATTCGATCTGTTCACTGAGGTCTTGAATACGCATGACCAGTCGGAGCTCCTCGTTGCTGAGCTTGCCGGAGTCAAGGTTGGCTGGGTTGGTGAGGCCTGAGCCGTAAGCCACGGTGGCCTCGCCCTGCTCCACTGCCGGATTCGATGCAATCACCGGCGCGTCTGAAGGCTTCACCATCCAGGCCAAGAGGTCGGGCCGATAGAGCGCGGCAAACTGGCCCCCCAGCACCCCGAGTACCAGACCGAGTGCAAGCATCACCGTGGCCCATCGGCGGGACGCAAGCCGTCGGCCCCTATCCGTCGAGACGGCGGTGGGTTGGAGGGCAGAAAGATCTTCGTCTCGGGACATAAGGTCGCCTATGAGTGTGCCGGATGGTTGGTCATGCGTTCGAGAATAGTAGACGGACTGAGCCGATCCACCATAACCCAGCGAGCCTGTGGAAGGGCTCGAGTCACTGCCTCTCCGATCGCCGGATGATGCCCCACCCAGGTGACACCTTCGGGCGCAATCTGCTGGCGTGTGAGTTCCTCAATCGCGGGACCAATCAGCCTCGATGACGAGAGCAGAACCCAGTAATTCTGGTGATGCCTGCTGAGAGAGGGAAAGGCCTGGGGAGCCCGGGTGTAGACCGGCAATCGCAGCACCCGATATCCGCTGGCCTGCAGGGCAGCGGCCAGCTGCGGGCGGTTGTCCGCGGCCTCGAGAATGAAGACCCTCGCACCTTGCAGCGGGAGAGACGACAGCCGCGCGGCCAGGGTGTCGGCGTCTCCCACCGTGTCTGCAATCAGGGTGGGTCTCAGCTGCATCACGGCCTGCAGTGCGTCTGCACTGGACTCACCCACGGCGGCAAGCCGAAGCGCAGGCTGCCTGCCTGCCAGGTGGCTGAGAAGGAGGGGGAGTTCGCCTAGTGCCTGGGCTGAGGCCGGACTGGTGGCCACGAGCCAGTCGCCCTCAGGTGGTTTCAATCCCTGCTCCTCTCTGATGGCCTGAACCAGCACCTGCTCGGCCTGTGCAGACAGGGGATGAAGGAGCTGAAGCGGGGCGGAGACCACATCGACGCAGGTGTTCGCCGCCGCCAGACCAAGGGCCTCCGCAAATAGATCTTCGCGCCCGGCCCAGACGGGCCGCGTCACCAGGAGGGTTAGCCGAACGCCCGTGGCCATGGCGTCCGCCTAGGCCTGGGTGGAGAGCGCCTGAATGATGCGTTCAGCACCCTGGTGGCGCAAGGCCTCGGCTGCGGTTATCCCGAGTGCCTCTGGATCTTGACCCAGCAGGTCTACGGCGCAGGGTTGGCTGCCATCGGGCATGGCAATTCGGGCGCGAAGCCGAAGCGTGTCGGTAGCCGGCTCCTGCTCACAGTAGGCCGCAAGCGGAACCTGACAGCTGCCCCCCAACGCGCGCGACACCGCCCGCTCTGCAGAGACTTCACGCCAGGTTTGCTGGTGCGCAAGGGTTGAGACCAGCGCCCGAGTAGCCTCGTCACCAGCCCGGATCTCAATGCCAAGTGCACCCTGCCCAGCGGCCGGCAGCATGCTCTCGGGCGGAATAATCTGACGGATGCGCTGAGCGAGACCCAGGCGCTTCAAGCCTGCAGCCGCAAGAATGATGGCCTGCATCTCACCGCGATCGAGCTTGGATAGACGCGTGTCGAGATTGCCCCGGAGCGGGACGATCTGAAGATGGGGGTAGCGTGCGCGCAGCTGGGACTCCCGCCTGAGCGAGGATGTGCCCACCACAGCCCCCTCAGGAAGCGCATCGAGGCTCTCAAACTGAGGCGATACAAAGGCGTCTCTAGGGTCTTCTCGAACCATCACTGCAGCGAGCTCAAACCCCTCAGGCAGGGTCATGGGAACGTCCTTGAGGGAGTGCACGGCCAGATGGGCCCTGCCCTCTGCCAACGCCGTCTCAAGCTCCTTCACGAAGAGGCCCTTGCCGCCGACCTTCGCGAGGGATCGGTCGAGGATCTGGTCCCCGCGGGTGGTCATTCCCAGAATCTGAACAACCTGGCCGGAGGCAGTCTGCAGCAGAGACTGGACATGTTCGGCCTGCCAAAGGGCAAGCCTGCTTTCACGCGATGCGATAATCCACATAGTTCCCCCAGTGTAATGGAAGCCATGACCAATCCCCTCGAAAACAAGCAGTCTGCCTGGTCCGGCCGGTTCTCCGAGCCTGTCTCTGAGCTCGTTCAACGCTATACGGCCTCGGTGCAGTTTGACCAGCGTATGGCCCTGCAGGACATCGAGGGCTCTCTCGCTCACGCCGACATGCTCCGGCACGTCGGCCTCTTGAGTGAACAAGACCTCCAGGACATCGAGCGGGGAATGGCCCAGATTCGAGACGAAATTCAGCGTGGGGGCTTTGTCTGGTCCATCGCGCTCGAGGATGTTCATCTCAATATCGAGCGGCGCCTCACAGAACTGGTGGGCGATGCCGGCAAGCGCCTGCACACCGCACGCTCCCGAAACGATCAGGTGGCCACTGACATCCGCCTCTGGCTGAGAGCCGCCATTGACGATATCCGCAAGGCCTTGGCTGAGGTTCGTCTCGCCCTCATCCACCAGGCAGAGCGTCACGCCGACACCATCATGCCGGGCTTCACCCACCTCCAGGTGGCCCAGCCCGTCACCTTTGGTCATCACATGCTCGCCTATGAGGCCATGCTCAGCCGTGACGATGAGCGGCTGATTGATGCGCGCAAGCGAGTCAACCGCCTGCCTCTCGGCGCTGCCGCGCTTGCGGGAACCAGTTACCCTATCGATCGTGAGCGGGTGGCCCGCACCCTCGGTTTTGAGGGCGTCTGCCAGAACTCTCTCGACGCAGTGAGCGACCGCGACTTCGCCATCGAATTCACTGCAGCGAGTGCACTGATCATGACTCACCTCTCTCGGCTGTCAGAGGAGCTCATTCTCTGGATGACCAGCCGCTACGGATTTATCCGGCTGCCGGATCGGTTCTGCACCGGCTCGTCCATCATGCCGCAGAAGAAGAATCCGGATGTCCCAGAGCTAGCGCGCGGCAAGACTGGTCGAGTCAACGGGCACCTCATCTCTCTGCTCACCCTCATGAAGGGCCAGCCCCTGGCCTACAACAAGGACAACCAGGAGGACAAAGAGCCGCTCTTTGACACAGTAGACACCGTACTGGACACCCTTCGAGTCTTTGCTGAAATGATCGCCGGCCTCGAACCACAGGTTGATGCGCTGCGCGAAGCAGCCCTGGAGGGCTATTCAACCGCGACCGATCTTGCCGACTACCTGGTGAAGAAGGGCCTGCCGTTTCGAGACGCCCATGAGGCAGTGGCCCATGCCGTCCGCGTAGCCGTGGAGCGTGGCTGCGGCCTTGAGGACCTACCGCTTGACACCCTGCAGGGGTTTTCATCCCTCATCGGCACCGATGTCTTCACCGTCCTCGAGGTGGAGGGATCGGTGGCAGCTCGGTCACACCTCGGTGGCACCGCCCCCAGCGCAGTGCGGGCCGCTGCGGCAAGGGCCCGAGCAGCCCTTGAGCAAGACCTCGCCTAGCGTTTTTTCTGAGGGGGAAGGTCGGTACAGGCCCCCTCGAAAACCTCAGCCACCATCCCCAGAGACTCTCCGAGGGTGGGGTGGGGGTGAATGGTCTTGGCAATATCGGTTGGATCGCAGCCCATCTCGATGGCCAGTGCAAATTCGCCAATCATGTCGCCGGCGTGGGTGCCCACGATGGCCCCACCCACCACACGATGCGTCTCGGCATCCACCAGGATCTTGGTAAAGCCCTCGTCCCGCCCATTTGCAATGGCACGGCCAGACGCGGCCCAGGGGAACACAGCCTTTTCCACCTTCAATCCCTTCGCCTTGGCCTCATCCTCAGTCACGCCAACCCAGGCCACCTCAGGATCGGTATAGGCCACCGACGGAATCACGCGCGCATCGAAGTGTGACTTCTGACCCGCGGCCGCCTCCGCCGCCACATGCCCTTCATGGACTGCCTTGTGGGCCAGCATGGGCTGACCGACCAGGTCTCCGATGGCAAAGATGTGGGGCTGACTGGTGCGCATCTGAGAGTCAACAGGAATGAAGCCGCGAGCATCGACCAGTACGCCCGCCTGATCGGCCTGAATCAGCCCGCCATTGGGGCGCCGGCCCACCGCCTGCAGCACCAGATCGTAGCGCTGAGGTTCGCTTGGTGCACCCTGCCCCTCAAAACGGACATAGATGCCATCGTCCTTGGCCTCAGCGCCGACTGTTTTAGTGCCCAGCCAGACATGGTCAAACCGATGCTGGTTGTATTTCTGCCAGACCTTCACGAGGTCGCGGTCCGCCCCCATCATGAGGCCGTCCATCATCTCGACAACATCCACTCGCGCACCCAGCGTGGAGTACACCGTCGCCATCTCCAGGCCAATAATCCCGCCACCAATCACGAGCATGCGTTCGGGCCGCTGGCGAAGCTCTAAGGCCCCAGTGGAGGTGACCACGCGGGGGTCGTCGGGCAGGAAGGGGAGCTTTACAGCCTGCGAGCCTGCGGCAATGATGGCCTGATCGAACCGAATCACCTGCTCTGCTCCTGCCGCCCCTGAGACCCGCAGATGGTGTGCATCCAGAAAGGCGCCAACCCCCTGAACAACCTGCACCTTGCGGGCCTTCGCCATGCCAGCCAGCCCGCCGGTGAGCTTGCCAATCACCTTGTTCTTATGGGCGCGGAGCTTCTCGAGATCGATGGTGGGCGGAGCGAAGTGCACGCCCAGGGATTCGAAGTGCTGGGTCTCGTCCATCACGGCGGCCACATGCAGCAGCGCCTTGGAGGGAATACAGCCCACATTGAGGCATACGCCACCCAGTGTGTCGTACCGCTCCACCAGAACGGTTTGCAGGCCCAGGTCTGCCGCCCGGAAGGCAGCCGAATAGCCCCCGGGACCCGCTCCCAGGACCAGCAGCTGCACCTGGAGGTCGACCTTCCAAGCGCTTGAACCAGCCTGAGGAGCCGCAGCCGCGGCCGTAGCCACCGGCGCAGCATCCGCCGTTGCCGCCTCCACCTCCACCATGCCCAGCACACTCCCCTCACTCACCTTGTCACCCAGCTTCACGCTCAAGGACACCAGCCTGCCCGCATGGCTCGACGGAATCTCCATCGAGGCCTTATCG
>JBEAMW010000034.1:0-64273 GCA_041165705.1 Pseudomonadota bacterium | reverse complement strand
AGGCCAGCCTCCTCGCCCGCCTCGCGGAAGAGCGCGGTGATGGGCTCCTCATGTGCGGCCAGGCCGCCAGCCACGCAGGCATCGAGCAGGCCAGGGTCTACGGCCTTGGTGAGGGCTCGTCGCGCCGCCCACCAGGCCTGATCGGAGGCCTGGAGGTTGAGCTGAACAGACTCTGAGAGCAGGCCCAGCCGGCGAAAGAGGCTACGCTCCAGCGCCATCCGGGGATCTTGCGAGCGTTGTCCGTCGGCTCCAATCAGACTGAAACGCTCGTTGCGCCAGCCCCGCTCACCCAGTGCGCGCTGTAGCGCGCGTTCGAGGGCCAACAGCTCGCCCACAGGAACACGGCCTCCCCATTCGGACAAGACCTCGAGCACGGTCTTGGACTGGGTAAAGCCCCAGGCAAATGGCTCACCAGACGCGTTCAGGACGCACCAGGCTGTAAATCCCTGCTGCAAGAGCTGGCTCGGTGTCAGCCAAGGGCCAAAGGCAGCCGGGCTCAAGGCCTCACCGGGAATCAATCGGGGCCATGCGATCATCTCCGCGTGCATCGGTTGATCTCCTTTCTGCAGCCACTCTGCTGGCTCACATTATTGCTGCTCTCCTCTACTGGCTTCGCGGTGGAGCGAGGAGATGTGGTTGCGCCCCTCACCCTCGTGCGCGCCTTTGATGGTGACTCTATGCTGCTCAAGCACTCCGAGCATGGTGTCATCAAGGCTCGGCTGGCGGGAATTGATGCGCCAGAGAAGACGCAGCCCTTCGGCGTCGATGCGCGAAAGCGGCTCGAGCGTCTGCTCGCCTCGGGCCGAGTCTCAGCCAAGGCTCTCAAGCTGGACGGCTTTGGACGCTGGATTGTGACGGTGGAGGTGGATGGCCGAGACCTGGGAGAGATGCTCATCCAAGAGGGGCTCGCCTGGTATTTCAAGAAGTATGAGCGCGACCTACCCAAGGCGCTTCGCCCACGCTATAGCGCCGCGGAAGAGGCTGCCCGCCGAGGCCGAAAGGGGCTCTGGGAGACCGAGGACCCATTACCCCCTTGGGTCTACCGTCAGAAACGCTCTCGCTGACGCACTGCCTCATAACAGGCCACGGCACAGGCCACTGAGACATTCAGGCTCTCCACCTGCCCCAGAAGCGGAAGCTTCACAAGCCCATCGCACTGCTCCCTCACCAGGCGCCTGAGGCCCTCCCCCTCGGCCCCAAGTGCTAAGGCCAACGGGCCCTGAAGGTCGGTCTGATAGATGGACTCGCGGGCCTCTCCCGCAAGCCCGAGGACCCGATAGCCCTCGTCCTGAAGGCGCTCGATGGCCCGGGTGAGATTAGTGATCTGGATATAGGGCAACGATTCGGATGCCCCCGCGGAGACTCGACGCGCGATGTCACTCAGCGGAGCAGACCGGTCTTTGGGTGCGATCACCGCCGAGACGCCAGCCCCGTCGGCGGCCCGAAGCACCGCCCCGAGGTTATGGGGATCGGTGACGCCATCGAGAAGAACAAGCAGGGGCGGCTGGTCGGCAGTCTGCAGCTGCTCGAGCAGGCTGTCGAGATCGGCGGGCTGCTCCATGGCCTCAGCAAGCGCAAGAATGCCCTGGTGTCGCTCCCCCTGAGCCTCCTGATCGAGCCGGCCACTATCGACGGCCCGTGAGGCCACACCGGCCTGGGTGAGCGCATCGAGCAGCGTCTTGAGCCTGGCGTCCTTTCGATCGGCCACATAGAGCACCTCTCGCAGCGTATGGGGTGCAGCCTTGAGACGGGCCCGTACCGCGTGAAAGCCCAGCAGGACGGGAAGACGACTGCTGGTGGACTTCGGTCGCGCCACTAGCGACGCTTTCTTCGAGACTTACTGCGCCCCTTCTGGGCCGCTGGAGGCTTGGCCGCAGGCTTGCCTGCAGGCTTGCGGGCGCGTCGGCTGGGAGCCACAAAGGGCTCCTCAGGCTCCACTGGCACGAGATCGATCTCCTCTGCTGAAGGGCCCTTCCCCTTCTTCACCGCCCGCACCTGAGAGGGCACCAGGCGAAACTCAATTCGGCGCGCGTCTAGGTCGACTCGAGAGACCAGAACCGTGAGGGCATCGTAGAGCCGGAAACGACGACCGGTGCGCTCGCCGCGAAGCTCGTGCGCAACCTCGTTGTGGTGGAAGTATTCGGCGCCGAGCTCGGAGATGTGGATCATGCCCTCCACATACAGGGCGTCCAGCGTGACAAAGATTCCAAAGGGTGCAATTCCCGTGATCGTTCCGCTGAGCTGCTCGCCCACGCGCCCCTTCATGAACTGGCACTTGAGCCATGCCTCCACATCGCGCGAGGCCTCATCGGCACGGCGCTCTGCAGCCGAGCAATGGTCGCCGATCACACGCCAGCGCTCCAGGGACGTGGACTTCTGCCCATCAACTACATCGCCGTATGGCGGGTCGTAGCGCTTCTTGGCCAGAATGGACTTAATGACCCGATGGACCATGAGGTCGGGGTAGCGGCGGATGGGCGAGGTGAAGTGGGTGTAAGCCGGATAGGCCAGGCCGAAGTGGCCTGCGTTGTCGGGGCTGTAGATGGCCTGCTGCATGGACCGCAGCAGAAGGGTTTGGAGCAGACGCGCATCGGGACGCTGCCGAATCTCGCGAGAGAGGCGCGCGTAGTCGGCCGGTTGTGGGTCCTCTCCACCGCCCAGCCGAAGGCCCTGCAGCTTCAGGAAGTCACGCAGGGACTTGAGCCGCTCGGGCGTTGGGCCCTCGTGCACGCGATAGAGCCCCTCACGCTTGCTGCGAATGAGAAAGTCGGCAGCACAGGTGTTGGCCACCAGCATGCACTCCTCAATGAGCCGATGGGCGTCATTGCGTTGGCGGGGCTCGATGCTGGCAATGCGGCCCTGTTCGTCCGTGCGAATGAAGGTTTCGATGGTTTCGAGCTCAATGGCTCCGCGTGCCTCGCGCTGAGAGAGGAGCGCGCGAAAGACAGACTCGAGCGTCTCGAGCACCTGAAATCGCGCCCCAAGCACGCGTGCGGCTGGCCCCACGGGATTGGAGAGTGCCTCCCAGGCCTGGGTATAGGTAAGGCGTGCGGAGGACTCGATGACTGCATCGTAGAACTGATAGGCCTTCACCACGCCATCGTTGCCGATCACCATGTCGCAGACCAGGGCCAGACGCTCGACATGAGGGTTGAGTGAGCAGAGCCCATTGGAGAGGTTCTCCGGCAGCATGGGCAGCACGCGACGAGGGAAATAGACTGAAGTGGCCCGCTCGAAGGCGTCGCGATCGAGCGCATCTCCGCTCTTGACATAGTGGCTCACATCGGCGATGGCCACGAGCAGGCGCCAGCCTCGCTTGCCCTCAGGAACGGCATAGACAGCGTCATCGAAGTCTCGTGCGTCCTCACCATCGATGGTCATGAAGTCGAGGTCGCGCAGGTCGATGCGACCCTTTACATCGGTGGTTCGAACGGCATCGGGCAGTCGCTTTGCAATGGCCTGTGCCGCAGCGGAGAACTGATGGGGCACATCAAACTTACGAACCGCGATCTCCACCTCCATGCCGGGATCATCCAGAGATCCGAGCACCTCGACGACACGACCAATCGGAGGCGTGTAGCGAGTGGGCGGGTCGATGATCTCGATCATGACCACCTGCCCCGCCTGAGCACCTCCCGTGTCACCGGGGCTTACGATGATGTCGTGCTTAATACGCTGGTCTTCGGGGACGACGAGGATGATGCCGCGCTCATGCACAAGCCTCCCGACCAGTCGGTCGACGGTGTGCTCGAGCACCTCGAGAATGGTGGCCTCTGGGCGGCCCTTGCGGTCTTCGCCGGTGACCTTCGCGATGACTCGGTCGCCATGCATGGCCTTGAGCATCTCGCGCGGAGAGACAAAGACATCGTCACCACCAGCATCTGGCCGAATGAATCCAAAGCCATCGCGGTGGCCCATGAGCTTGCCCGTGAACTGCAGGTCATCGCCTGATGGGGATCCAGGCTCGGTGGTGCTAGACGGATCTTGCGTCTGGGAGGCAGGGCGGCGTGGCTTTGACAATTTCAATAATCTCGTTAAAGTAGCGGGCTTGCTATCTGCCCAGATGGCGGAATTGGTAGACGCACTAGGTTCAGGTCCTAGCGGTGGCAACACTGTGGAGGTTCGAGTCCTCTTCTGGGCACCATTCCCCCCGCTTCTTTATACGCCTTCCTTTTGAAACGGGTGAGACATCAGAATCGTCTCATCGCGGTCGGGCCCCGTTGACACCATTGCGATTGGCGCACCACTGAGTTCGGCAAGTCGCTCGAGGTACTGCTGAGCTTCGGCTGGCAGGTCCTTCCAGTGCTGAATGCCAGCAGTTGACGTGGTCCAGCCGGGCCAGGTTTCGTACACGGGAACACAGGCCTCCACGGCATCAGCCCCAAAGGGCAGCACCTCCAAGCGTTCCCCATGGGCCTCATAGCCCACACAGAGCTTGATCTCGGAGAGGCCATCGAGCACATCAAGCTTGGTGATGCACAGGCCAGTCACTCCATTGATCTGAACGGAGCGGCGAAGCGCGGCGGCATCAAACCAGCCGCAGCGTCGCGGCCGGCCAGTGACGGATCCAAATTCGTTGCCCTTTTCGGCGAGATGGCGTCCTGTGGCGTCAAAGAGCTCAGTGGGAAATGGGCCCGAGCCAACGCGAGTGGCGTAGGCCTTGGTAAGCCCCAGCACGAAGTCGATCTCACCAGGGCCCACGCCTGCGCCAGCACCCACAGCACCTGCGACACAGTTGCTGCTGGTCACGAACGGATAGGTGCCATGGTCGATGTCCAGCAGGGTCCCCTGGGCCCCCTCAAACAAGAGGTGATGGCCAGTGCTCATCTCTTGCTGCAGGAGCAGTGGGACGTCGGCAGCCATCGCCAGAATGCGCGGTGCCATGGCCATGAGCGTGTCGAAGGTGGCCTGGGCGGAGACTGGCTCGGCCTGAAGAAGCCCGGTGAGCACGTGATTGTGGAGCCGATGCAGTTCGTCGAGCTTGGCCATGAGGCGATCTGGACGCTGCAGATCGATGAGGCGAATGGCGCGACGCGCCACCTTATCTTCATAGGCAGGGCCAATGCCACGGCCCGTGGTACCGATCTTGGCATCGCCGCGAGCGGCCTCGCGAGCCTGGTCCAGTGCGACATGCACCGGAAGAATCAGCGGACAGGCGAGACTAATCTTGAGGCGAGATTCAACCGAGAGCCCACTGGCCTGTAGCTCGTCAATCTCCTTGAGCAGGGCCTCCAGCGAGAGCACCACCCCGTTGCCGATGTAGCAGGTGACATGAGGATGCAGGATGCCCGATGGGATGAGCCGGAGCACTGTTTTCTTCCCATTGACCACCAGGGTGTGGCCCGCGTTGTGGCCGCCCTGGAAGCGGACCACGCCAGACACCTCCTCGGTGAGCCAGTCCACGATCTTTCCCTTGCCCTCGTCGCCCCACTGGGTGCCGACGATGACCACATTCCGTCCCTTGCGCTGACTGCGCGACATTCCTGAATTCATAACTCCCCTTTTCTTATTCTGTGAGGCTCGCAAGCGCACGAAGCTCAAGACTGAAGCCGGTGGCGGGACGAGCACGCCCGAAGGCCTCTCCCATTCCGTCGTAGCGTCCGCCCCGCAGCAGGGCATCGGGATGGCCTGTCGCATAGACGGAGAACATCAGGCCGTTGTGATAGCGCCAGCCTTGGAGGTCGGCGAGGTCGAGGCTGAGCTGACAGCGTGGGTGCTCGGAGAAGACTGCCGACTGGCTCACCGCCTCCAGCCGATCAAGACAGGCCCGCATCGCCGAGCATCCGGGCAGCACCCGCCGGGCTCGGGCAATGACGCCATCCTCTCCACCCGGTGGCCCATAGAGGCTGAGAAGCGAGAGGAGGATCGCCTGCGCGGAAGAATCGAGGCCCTGGGTGGCGAGCCGAAGGGCCACCGCGTCTTTGGACGCGAGGGCCTGAATCACTTCCGTTTCAATCGGCTCTAGCTCGGGCAGCTGAGCCTTGAGGGCAGCGAGCACGCCACGGTCTGAGAGGTTCAGGTGCACCGCCTGCAGGCCTGCGATCCTGAGGGACTCCAGCGCCAGAGACTGGATCTCGAGGTCGGCCGCCAGGCCCTCCTCGCCAAAGAGCTCACAGCCCACCTGGAAAGACTCCCGACTGGAGGCCACGCCAGAGGGCACGGCAAGCACCGCTGAGGCGGCATAGCAGAGCCGATTGATGCCCTGCCCATCCATGAGGTGGGCATCGACACGAACGGCCTGAGGCGTGATGTCGGGCCGAAGGCTGAGCAGACGCCCAGTGCCGGGGTCGGTGAGCTTAAAGCTTCTGCGCTCGAGATCGTCGGCGCCCTGCACCCGCAGCGACTCCACGTACTCTAAAAGCGGCGGGATGAAGTACTGGTAGCCGCGGGCTGCGTAATGATCGAGAAGGGCTCTGCGGAGACGCTCCACTCGGAGCGCCTCACTGGGCAGAACGTCGGACACATAATCAGGAAGGAGCCAGTTGGGCATGGCTCCATTATCGCCTGCTTTTGAGCCGCTTACTTTTTGCCGCTCGCACCCTTGAAATACCGCAGGAAGTCGGACTGCGGGTCGGTGATGATGACATCACTCGGCTTGTTGAAGCTTTCGCGATAGGCCTGGAGACTGCGATAGAAGGACGCAAACTCTGGGTTCTGCCCAAAGGCAGAGGCGTAGGTTGAGGCAGCCTTGGCATCGCCGTCACCCTTGATCGTCTGAGCGCGTCGGTAAGCCTGGGCCAAGATGCCCACCCGCTGGCGGTCGGCATTTGCACGAATCTTCTCTGCCTCGGCCGCGCCTTGGGAGCGACGCTCACTGGCGATGGCCTTGCGCTCTGACTCCATACGACGGAACACGGAATCGCGCACCTCGTCAGCAAAGTCAACGCGCCGCAGGCGGACATCCACGATCGTGACCCCAATCTGCTTGGCGTCCTCTGAGACGCGGGCCAGGATGCCCTGCATCACCTTCTCGCGCTCGCCTGAGATCACATCATTGACCGTTCGCGTGGCGATTTCGTTGTTCAGGCCATCTCGCAGGGCGCGTGAGATTCGATCCTCTGCGCTGGCCAGACGACCCGCAACGCTGGTGTAGAAGACCTTCGGGTCTTCGACGCGCCACTTCACATAGGTGTCCACCACCACGTTCTTTTTCTCACTGGTGATAAAGCGGTCGGAGTCGGGACTGTCAAGCGTGAGGATGCGTTTCTCGATGAAGACCACATTCTGGAACGGAGGCGGAAGCTTGAAGTAGAGACCGGGCTCTGACACCACGCGCTTAACCTCGCCCAGTGCGAAGACCAGACCAAACTGGCGCTGATCCACCACGAAAACGCAGGAGGACACCAGCAGGATGAGGATGAGCCCTCCAGAGAGCACACCAAAGAGACGATTCATTTAGCGACCCTCCCGAAAACGATCCCGTAGGCTCGGTGCTGGCGCAGGCTGAGGCGCCGGCGCGGACTCTGCGGTTGCGGGGGCGGGAGTGGCCGGGCCGCCCTGAACCGCCGCAGTAGCAGCGGCCTGAGAGGCGGCCTGGGTCTGCTGCATGATCTTGTCGAGGGGCAGATAGAGCAGGTTGCTGTTGGACTTGTTTTCAACCATCACCTTTGAGACATTCGTGAAGACCTCCTGCATGGTCTCAATATAGAGCCGCTCACGCGTGACCTGAGGGGCCTTGGCGTACTCCACCACAATGCGCTTGAATCGATCGGCGTCACCAGACGCCTGGGCCACGATGCGCTCGCGATAGCCTTCGGCCTCCTCAATGAGCCGCTCAGCAGCACCCCGAGCACGGGGAACCACATCATTGGCGTAGGCCTGGCCTTCGTTCTTGAGGCGCTCTGCATCTTGGGCCGCCTTGATCGCATCACTGAAGGCCGCCTGCACTTCCTCAGGCGGCTGAACGTTCTGGATGGTGACATTCACAATGGTGAGGCCAGCTGCATACCGATCGGCGATACGCTGAGTGATGGCCAGCGCCTCGCGGCCGATGGCTTCCTTGTTCTCGTAGAGCACTGCATCGCTGAGGCTTCGACCCACCACCTCCCGCATGGCGGTTTCGGCCGCCTGCGTGACGATCTCGTCGGGCCGAACATTATTAAAGAGGTAGTCCTCTGGCTTGGAGACTCGGTACTGGATCGCAAACTGAATATCGATCATGTTCTCGTCTTTGGTGAGCATGAGCGAGTCACGACTCTGACCGCCCCGCTCCCCACGAAAGCCCACGGTGGCCTGCCGAAGCTGGGCCAGGTTCACCACCTCGTGCGACTCAAAGGGATAGGGCATGCGCCACTTAAAGCCAGCGCCGCTGGCGTAGGTGTACTGACCGAATCGCAGCACCACTGCGGTTTGGCCCTCTTGAACGATGTAGAAGCCCGAGGCGAGATAGAGGCCAAAGAGGGCAAGGATGATGATTCCGATGAGGCCCTTGCCCACTTGAAACTGGGGCAGGCCGGCACCCGGACCCGACCCATTGCCGTTACCGCCACCATTGCCCCAGGGGTTACGGCCACCACGGCCGCGCTGGCCTTTGCCGCCAAACAGCCCACCGAGCTTGCGGTTGAAGTCGCGCCAGACCTCGTCAAGGTCGGGCGGCTCAGAGCCGGGACGCTGGCGGGGTGGCTCGTTGCGGGGTGGCTCGTTGCGGGGCGGTTGATCCCCCTCGGGCTGCCGAGGTTCGTTCTGGTCTGACTGCCGACCCCAACGCGGATCGCCAATAGAGAACAGACGGAAAAGGCGGTGAATCATGGAGAGGAGCTCGTGCCTATAGAAGTAATTGATTTGAGACGGAGTAAGAACAGGGACTCAGGGGATCGACTGGAGTTCCGTTTGTGAGGTTGGGAGACCAGCCGTGGCCTTCAACGGCCTCGCGAAGGAGCCCCAGCCCCAAGCCCTGCCCGGCACTCAGCCAGACGCGGCTAATCCTACCATGGGGGTCACGCTCAACCCGGGGCTCGAGGCCCACGGAATCAATCTTGTTGAACACCTCAATCCTTGGCACTTCGGAGGCCCCAATCTCCGTGAGCACCGACTCCACCGCATCCTGGCGGGACAGGCGGTCCGGGTCGGAGGCGTCAATGACATGAAGCAGGAGGTCGGCCTGGGCAGCCTCCTGCAGGGTGGACTGAAAGGCCTCCACCAGCGTGTGCGGCAGGGCCTGGATGAATCCCACCGTATCGGAGAGCACCATGAAGCGCTCAGGCGCGAGAAAGACCCTGCGGCTCGTGGTGTCTAGCGTGGCAAAGAGCTGGTCGGCCGCATACACGCCCGCCCGTGTGAGCGCGTTAAAGAGGGTGGACTTACCCGCATTGGTGTAGCCCACCAGAGAGACATCCAGAGTGCCAGACCGAATGCGGGCCCGCCGCCGGTTCTGACGCTGTTTGCTGATCGAGGCCAGCCTCTGCTTGAGCTGCTTCACCCGCTGCCCAATAAGGCGACGGTCGGTTTCGAGCTGGGTTTCGCCTGGGCCTCGAAGGCCAATACCGCCCTTCTGACGCTCGAGGTGGGTCCAGCCACGCACCAGGCGTGCAGAGAGGTAGTCGAGCTGGGCGAGCTCGACCTGGAGCTTACCCTCGTGACTGCTGGCCCGAAGGGCAAAGATATCGAGAATGAGCTGAACGCGGTCGAGGACGCGGACAGCGAGCAGACGGGAGAGATTTCGCTGCTGGGCCGGACTCAGCTCATGATCGAACACCACGAGCTCGATGCGATCGGCAAGACAGCGCTGTCGGATCTCTTCAGCCTTGCCAGACCCAACAAAGAGCGCGGGGTCGGGGCGGTCTCGTCGACCAAGAACCGTGCCCAGCACCTGGGCTCCAGCCGACTGGGCCAGGGCTACGGTCTCGTCGGCGTTACTGGCCTGCTGAAGAGCGGAATGCCCGGAGAGCGAGACCGCCACCACCAGTGTCCGCGGCGCACGCGAGAAGTCGCGTTCGGACGAGGCTGGGGAGACAAAGCTACCGAGATCGCTCAGTGGACTCCCCTCGGCCGCCCCGCCAAGACCTTATTGAGGGTCGTTCTCAATCGAGAAATTAACCACTCGGGCGGGCACGATGGTGGAGATCGCGTGCTTGTAGACCATTTGAGTGACGGTGTTCTTGAGCAGCACCACGTACTGGTCGAAGGACTCGATATGGCCTTGGAGTTTGATGCCGTTCACGAGATAGACCGACACGGATACATGCTCGCGGCGAAGCGTGTTGAGGAAGGGGTCTTGTAGGGCCTGGCCTTTGTTCTGCGACATGAAAAACTCCATCTTATTTATTGTGATTATTCGTGGACTCGAATCTGCGCAACTTGTTCCACGTGATCAAGACTATACCGCCAAGACGGGCGCATTCACGCCTGCGGCGCATACGGATTCTTCGAGACCTTCCATTCAATCCGAAGCGGCGTGCCCTCGAGATCAAACCGCGCTCGGAACTGAGCCTCCAGATAACGCTTATAGACATCGGTCACGCTGTCGAGCGCGTTTCCGTGCACCACCACAATCGGCGGGTTCTGCCCCCCCTGGTGGGCATAGCGCAGCTTGGGCCGCACCTGGCCACGCCGCGGCGGCTGCTGGCGCTCCACCGCCTCTCGAAGGGCCCGAGTGAGCTTGGGCGTGGAGAGCTTGCGCGTTGCGGCGCTGTATGCCGCCAGAACGGAACGCATGAGGGGGTCGAGCCCGTTGCCCTGGAGTGCAGAAATGTGGTGCACACGCGCCCAGACCAGAAAAGGCAGCTTTCGGGTGATTCGGCGCTTCACATCCTCACGCTCGAGGGAATCCAGGCCATCCCATTTGTTTACCGCCAGCACCAGGGCACGCCCCGCCTCCATGATGTAGCCAGCAATGTGTGCATCCTGGTCGGAGATGTCCTGCTGGGCATCGAGCATGAGCACGGCCACATGGCAGGACTCGATGGCCTGGAGGGTTTTAATCACCGAGAACTTCTCGATTGCCTCGAAGACTTTTCCCTTGCGCCGAAGGCCGGCCGTATCGATCAGTCGAAAACGGCTGCCATTGCGTTCGAACGGAATCTCGATGGCATCCCGGGTGGTGCCAGGCATATCGAAGGCAATGACACGCTCCTCGCCCAGTAGCGCATTGATGAGGGTGGACTTTCCAACATTGGGACGCCCTGCGATCGCCACCCGAAGGCCGTGAATGGGCAGACCATCCTCGCCGCGGGCCTCGCTCTGGGGGTTCAGGCCCAACGCGTCGTCCTCGGCCTCGGGCAGGGGCAGCCGCTCAAGGGCCGCCTCAATCAGGGAAAACACGCCATCCCCATGGGCACCTGAGATCGCCAGAGGCTCTCCGAGCCCAAGCTCGTAGAACTCGGCCGTTCGCCCTTCGCCGGTGAGGCCCTCCAGCTTATTAATGGCCAGCAGCGTGGGGCGTCCCGATCGCCTGAGTTGCTGAGCGATCTGGTGGTCCTGCGGGGCCAGTCCGGACCGGCCATCAGCGAGGAAGATCACCACATCGCTCTCGGCAATGGCCTGGAGCGTCTGCTTGGCCATCTGGGCCAGGATGCCGTCTTTGGCAACTGGCTCAAAGCCGCCTGTGTCGACCACGATGTAGGGCCTTGGGCCGACACGCCCTTCACCGAAGTGACGATCGCGGGTAAGCCCGGGCAGGTCGGCCACGAGCGCGTCACGCGAGCGGGTGAGCCGGTTGAAGAGCGTGGACTTGCCCACGTTGGGTCGACCAACGAGGGCCACCACTGGTTTGTAGGGCATGCGAGTCCTAGGGCTTAAGGAGGCTCAGACGCCCGCCCTCAGTCTGCACCAGCAGGCCGGCACGGGTGAGCAGCATGGGGCCTGAGGGACGCCCCCCCTCGAGGCGGACACGGCCCACGAGGCTGCCATTCTCGCGGGAGAGGCCATGAAGGTAGCCCTCGAAATCGGCCGTCCATACGGCGGCGCCATAGGAGACCGGGGTAGTGAGGCGGCGAAGGAAGAGGGCCTCAGACTTCCAGCGCTCCTCACCCGTCTTGCTGTTGAGGGCCAGCAGCCGGCTGCTGGCATCAACGGCGTACACGGACGACGCGTCGGCTGTCACTGGAAGCATCGCCAGCAGCGTCTTGCGCCAGACCACTTGGCCATTCTCGTTCTTAAGGCAGGCCACCTGGTTCTGATAACCAGCCACGCAGACCTGATCGTCGGAAACCGATGCGGCACCGAGCAGGTCGGCAATACGCTCCACCTCATTCGAGCCCTTGGGCGTGGCCACCTGCGCCTCCCAACGGACTGCACCCGTGGCGGCATTCACCCAGGCCAGACGGCCGCCAGGCATGGTCACGACTGCGTCCACCGTGCCCAGAGCAGGTGTGGTGACTGCCTCGGCACTGGAGGGCGCGCCGCGAACGCCCGACTGGCCATGGAGGGCAAGCGAGGGCATGGTGCGCTGGAGCACCCAGCGGCGACTTCCGGTCTCGAGGTCGAATCCCGCCAGACGATTGTCGGCAAGCCGCACGACGACCTGCCCGCCCGAGAGCGCTGGCCGCTCGTGGCTCACGCCGCCGATCGCGTTCTTCCAGCGAATCGCACCCTTGTCGTCGATCAGGACCAGCTCTCCATCACGCGTAATCACGGCAAAGCTGCCCTCGGCGCTTCCGCCGCCATAGCCAACGCCGGCAGAGAGAGGGGCGCCCACCTGGACACGCCAGGCTGCCTGACCGGACTCCAGCCGAAAGGCGAGCACCTCACCAGAGGGCGCTGCTACGACGGCCAGGGAGGCGGACGCTGCTGGCGCAAACGGGCCCTCTCCCGAACCCCCAGGGCTGGCCTTGGGAATCTCTGACGACCAGACCGTGGACAGCACAGCTGAGGGCTTGAGGTCGGTGAGTGCGGCCGGCTTCAGTTTGGGAGTGGAACAGCCCGAGACTGCGAGCAGGGCAAGCCCAGCGAGGGCGAGGACACGACGCATCATTTCTTTCCTTTTTGCTCGGCCGCGATGACGGCCATTTTTCGATCGATGAGGTCCAGAGTTCGAGGAGCCGCATCGGGGGCCAGGGCGGTGCGTGCGGCAGACCAGGCCGCCAGCGCCTCTGTGGGCTGACCCAGGGCTGCGTAGACATCGCCCCGCCGATCGTCGACCAGCGGCTTGACGGCCTCAGGAGGACTACCCTCGAGTGCCTTTAGGGCCTCTTGGGGCTTGGACTGATCCAGCAGCACGGCGGCCAAGCGGGTGCGGGCAATCCAGGCCAGAGAGGAGTCTTGAGAGCCCTGAGCCACGGCCAGCGCTGCACGGGCCGCATCCAGATCGCCCGAGTTGGCAGCGAGTCGGGCAAGCTGAAGGGCGGCCATATCCGCCTGAGCAAGGCCTTTGTAGGAATCAAAGATGGGCTGAGCGGCCGCCTTGGCCTTCTCGAGGTCTTGGGATTCGATGGCCTTGTTCAGGGCCTCCAGGAGGACCATGGCCTTCTGGGCCCGACTGGCCTGGTAGTAGTTCCAGCCGGTGTAACCCGCGCTGGCGAGGGCTGCCGCAAGCAGAAGGCCCACCACCCAGCGCTGGTTCTCCTTCCACCAGCCCTTGATGGCCTCCATCTGCTCTTGTTGCTCAAGATCTTCACGCACCTGCAGCTCCTTGGGAAAGAAGGGTTAGACATTGACCTGCGACGGCCTCAAGGCCCAGCGTAACCTGCTCACCGCCTCCGCGCAGGGGTTTAACGACACACTGCTGCGTGTCGCGCTCAGCCTCGCCAATCAGAATGGCGATTGCAGCACCGCTGGCGTCGGCCTTCTTCATCTGAGACTTCACGCTCGCATTGCTCCCGTGCTGCACGACGCGAAGGCCAGCCGCACGGATGCGTTCGGCTGCCTGAAGGGCGAGGCTCTCGGCCCCTTCTGCGAAATGGACCACATAGACATCCACGGCCGCAGGGGCCTGCACCGGAGACACCTCTTCTAGAAGCGCCAGGAGCCGCTCAGCACCAATCGCAAAGCCTGCGGCTGGTGCGGGTTTGCCGCCCATCTGGGCCATGAGGCCATCGTACCGCCCCCCGCCACAGACCGTCCCCTGGGCCCCGAGTCGGTCGGTGACCCACTCAAACACCGTGAGGTTGTAGTAGTCGAGACCTCGCACGAGCCGGGGGTTCATCTGCACTGGAATCGAGGCGGCAGCCAGGGCATGAAGGACGCGATCCTGGTGGGCCCGCGAGGCGTCTCCCAGGAAATCGGGAAGCCGGGGCGCCTCTTGGATAAGCCCCTGCAGGGCTGGGTTCTTGCTGTCGAGGATTCGCAGGGGATTGCTGCCCAGCCGTCGAAGGCTGTCGGCATCGAGCTGGTCGCGGTGCTGAGAGAAGTAGTCCACCAGGGCTGCACGATGGGCGGCGCGCTCGTCGCTGCTGCCGAGTGAATTGAGGTGAAGCTGGGGCCGGTGCTCGGGGGCAATGCCAAGCGCCTCCCAGAGCCGCCAGACCAGCAGAATCTGCTCGGCATCGACGATGGGATCGGCATAGCCCAGGGCCTCCAGACCAAACTGATAGAACTGCCGGTAGCGCCCCTTCTGCGGGCGCTCGTGGCGGAACATGGGGCCGAAGTACCAGAGCCGACGAGGGCCGTCATAGAGCAGGTTGTGCTCGATCGCGGCCCGGACCACCGCTGCGGTGTTCTCTGGGCGGAGCGTCAGCTGCTCGCCGTTGAGGGCGTCGGTGAAGGAGTACATCTCCTTCTCCACGATGTCAGTCACCTCGCCAATGCCACGAATGAAGAGTGCTGTCGGCTCCACAATGGGCGTACGAATGGCACGGTAGCCGTACTGCTCAAAGACTTCTGCAACGACTGACTCCATTCGCTGCCAAATGGCCATCTGCTCGGGCAGGAGGTCGTTCATGCCCTTTACACCAAGAATCTTCTCCATGCTGTGGGCTAGCCCTTTGCCTTTCCGTAACGACGATGGACATAGTCGGCCACCATCGCCTGAAACTCCTCAGCGATCTGATCTCCCTTCAGGGTGGGACCACGCTCACCATCGATGTACACCGGAGCAACAGGCTGCTCACCCGTCCCGGGAAGGCTAATGCCGATGTCGGCATGCTTGCTCTCACCCGGCCCGTTCACGACACAGCCCATCACGGCCACATTCATGGACTCAACGCCCGGGTAATCGCGGCGCCACACCGGCATCTGGTCGCGCAGGTAGGCCTGAACCTTGGAGGCCAGTTCCTGGAAGAAGGTGGAGGTGGTGCGGCCACATCCGGGGCATGCAATCACCATGGGCGTAAAGGCACGAAGGCCAAGCACCTGCAGCGTCTCCTGGGCCACCACCACCTCTTTGCGGCGGTCACCGCCCGGCTCGGGGGTGAGTGAGACCCGGATGGTGTCGCCAATGCCCTCTTGCAGCAGCACGCCCATGGCGGCGGTGGAGGACACGATGCCCTTGCTGCCCATGCCCGCCTCGGTAAGACCGAGGTGCAGGGGGAATGCACAACGCCTGGCCAGCTCACGATAGACCGAGATGAGGTCTTGCACCGCCGAGACTTTGGCCGAAAGAATGATCTGGTTGCGGCCCATGCCCCAGGCCACAGCCTGCTCCGCACTCTCGATGGCGGAGGTGACCAAGGCCTCACGCATCACGGCCTGTGCGTCCCAGGGGGCCGAGCGGGCCGCGTTCTCGTCCATGAGGCGGGCGAGCAGGTCTTGGTCGAGGCTGCCCCAGTTCACGCCGATTCGAACGGGACGATTAAAGCGCATGGCGGCCTCAATCATGGCGCCAAACTGGGTGTCACGCTTGCTGCCTCTGCCGACATTGCCCGGATTGATTCGGTATTTGGAGAGCGCCACCGCGCAGTCGGGCACCTCGGCCAGCAGCTTATGGCCATTGAAGTGGAAGTCGCCCACCAGGGGCACGGGGCAGTTCATCCGGTCGAGCTGCTCGCGAATGGCGGGCACAGCCTTGGCGGCCTCGAGCGTGTTTACCGTGATTCGAACCACCTCAGAGCCTGCGAAGGCTAAGTCGCGCACCTGAATGGCGGTGCCGATCGCATCCTCGGTATCGGTGTTGGTCATGGACTGAACCACCACCGGTGCGGTACCTCCCACCTGGACCACGGTGTCGGCCCACCGCAGGGTGACCTGTTGAGTCTGTCGACGCGGCGCAGGGCCGCAGGCGAATGGCTGGCTAGACATGAACCCTCCCGTGAAGCTGAATCCGCTGGGTGATGGTGGTGCGATCTTGGATCTCGCCGGCAAGCTGCCCACAGGCAGCGTCGATGTCATCGCCCCGAGTCTTGCGAGTGGTGACAACGAGGCCTTGGTCGGCCAGGATCTTGCCAAAGGCTCGGATCGCCTGTGTCGGTGAGCGGCGGAGCCCAGACTGCGGAAATGGATTGAATGGGATGAGATTGAACTTACAGGAAACCTCATGGGTGCGGACCAATTCCACCAGCTCCCAGGCCTGCTCGGGCTTGTCGTTGACGCCGTCGAGCATGACATATTCAAAGGTGATGAAATCGCGCGGCGCGAACGCAAGGTAGCGCCGGCAGGCCGCCATGAGCTCGTGAAGGGGGTATTTCTTGTTGAGCGGCACGAGGTTATCTCGTAGCGCGTCGTTGGGCGCATGCAGGGAGACCGCGAGTGCGACCGGACACTGCTCGGCGAGCCGGTCGATCATGGGCACTACCCCAGAAGTGGAAACGGTGACACGCCGCCGCGACAAGCCGTAGGCATTGTCGTCCAGCATGAGCTGAAGGGCGGGCACCAGCTGGTCGAAGTTCAGCAGCGGCTCTCCCATGCCCATGAGCACTACATTGGTCACCCGCTCCGTCAGCAGCCGATTGGCCATGTGGAGTTGGCCGATGATTTCAGCAGTGGTGAGGTTGCGCGCAAAGCCCTGGTGGCCAGTGGAACAAAACCGGCAGGCCACCGTGCAGCCCGCCTGGGAGGAGACGCAGAGCGTGCCTCGGTCATCCTCGGGAATAAACACCGTTTCGATGGCATTGCCCGCGCCCGCGTCGAGGGCCCACTTGCGTGTGCCATCGGACGAGACGTGGTCCCGCAGAATGGGGAGCGATTCAATGCAGGCCTGCGCCTGAAGGGCATCGCGAAATGAGCGGGCGAGGTCGGTCATCCCCTCAAACTGATCCGCGGACCGCTGATGAATCCACTTCATCAGCTGTCGGGCTCGGAAGGGCTTTTCGCCGATGGACAGCACCCACTCCGTGAGCGCCTCCGGCCCCAGTCCGAGGAGATTAACCGTCACATTTCTTACCGGCTGTAGATCGAAAGCGCGGGAAAGAAGAATGCGATTTCCTGGGCCGCGGTGTCAGCGCCGTCGGATCCGTGGACCGCGTTGGCATCGATGCTGTCGGCGAAGTCGGCTCGGATGGTTCCGGGCGCTGCCTTCTTGGGATCGGTCGCGCCCATGAGGTCACGGTTGGTGGCGATGGCGTTGTCGCCCTGCAGCACTTGAATCATGACGGGGCCAGAGACCATGAAATCGACGAGGTCTTTGAAGAAGGGGCGCTCACGATGCACCGCGTAGAAGGCCTCTGCCTCGCCACGGGAGAGGTGCTTCATCTGAGCGGCCACCACCTTGAGGCCAGCGCCTTCGAAGCGGGAGTAGATCTGGCCAATCACATTCTTGGCAACAGCATCAGGCTTGATGATCGACAGGGTGCGTTCTTGCGACATGGTTTCTCTTCCATCTGGCCATCCGGGCCGGTAAGGTCATTCAGGTTTACAACATTGAAATTGTGGGAACTTTCCACACCGATTTGGTCTATTGAGTGTGGAAAAAATTCCCAGAAAGTCTCGGGCAATCGCTTGATTTCCCGGACAAACCTGAGAGTATAACGCTAGCGTTTTTTTAAACAGGAGTCTTGCCGCTATGTTCCCTCAGTCACAGCAGTCCTACACCACCACCCACGCGCCCTCCGCGGCCCAGAACCGCGTCCTGCGCAACACGTACTGGATGCTCGCGGCCACCATGGTGCCCACGGTTCTAGGGGCTTGGGTCGGCATGTCCATCGGGTTTTCGCTCTTTGCCAGCAGCCCCCTTATCAGCTTCCTGCTGTTCATGGGTATTGCCTTTGGCTTCTTCTGGGGCATTGAGCGCACCAAGCACAGCGTCACCGGGGTCTACCTGCTGCTCGGCTTCACCTTCTTCATGGGCCTCATGCTGTCCCGTCTGCTGAGCGTTGCCCTTGGCTTGGGCAATGGCGGCCAGCTGGTTGCGGTTGCAGCAGGCGGCACGGGTGCCATCTTCTTTGGAATGGCCAGCCTGTCCACCATCATCAAGCGCGACCTCACCGGCCTGTCCAAGTTTCTGTTCATTGGCGTGCTGCTGCTCATCGTTGCCTCGGTGGCCAACATCTGGCTGCAGATGCCCGCCCTCATGCTGACGGTCTCGGTGCTCGCAGTTGCCATTTTCAGCATCTTTCTGCTGGTCGACCTGCAGCGCATCGTCAATGGCGGCGAGACCAACTACATCAGTGCCACCCTGGCCGTGTACCTCAACATCTACAACATCTTCAGCAACCTGCTGGTGATCCTGATGTCACTCTTCGGCGGCAACCGGGAGTAATCGCTCGAACACCGCTAGCGACTCCACATGCGCAGTCTGGGGAAACATGTTCACCACCCCAGCCTGCGCGAGTCGCCAGGCACCCTGGTGAACCAGAATCGCAGCATCTCGAGCAAGTGTCGCTGGATTGCAGGACACCATCACCATTCGCTCGGGCCCCCTCCCCTCTAGAGACTGCTTCGCAAAGGCCTCACAGAGGGCCTGTGCGCCCTCTCGGGGCGGGTCGATCAACACTCGGTCCAGCTGCCCGAGGCTCTCTAGCCAGTCAGGCGTCACTTCAAACAAGTTGCACACCCGAAACTCGGTCTGGTCGGCGAGGCCCTGAAGCTGGGCATTGTGCTGGGCCTGCTGGGTGAGGGCTTCACTCCCCTCCACGCCAATCACCGAACTGGCCCGACGCGCCATGGCAAGGCTGAAGTTGCCCAGCCCACAGAAAAAATCGGCCGCACGGTGGCCTGCTCGCAGGTCGAGGCGACGAATGGCATGGTCCACGAGTACCCGATTGATCGAGAAATTCACCTGTGTGAAGTCCACAGGCGAGAAGGGCATCTGAAGGCCAAACTCGGGCAGCGAATAGCTGAGCTGCTGCCCCTCCCCCCGGCCACCGGGCAGCGGGGCGGCAGTACTCGGCCCCTTGGGCTGCATCCAGAAGGCAAGCCCGGGGTGTTCAGACTCAAACTGCAGCAGTCGGTCTGCATCACCCGGCCCCAGAGGAACGAGATTTCGCAGCACCCAGACCTCGAGGCCTTCGCCCATGGCGAGCTCAGCCTGAGGAATCTCTCTCGCAATCGTTAGGGAGGCGATGAGGTCGCGCAGGAGCGGGAGCCGATCAGAGACCCCCTTGGGAAGCACGCGGCAGCTGTCCATCTGCGCCACAAAGCTGCTGGCGCGCTCCCGAAAGCCCATGAGCAGTCCGCCCTTCTTGTCCACCCAGCGCACGGATAGACGCGCCCGCATGCGATAGCCCCATTCCGGGCCTCGCATGGGCGACAGGAGCTCCTGGGGGCGCAGACGGCCGATATGCCAGAAGGCATCCTCCAGCGCGCGCTGCTTGATTGCGATCTGGGCAGCGGCGCTGGCATGCTGCATCGAGCAGCCTCCGCAGACCCCAAAGTGTGGGCAGGCTGGGGTCACCCGGTCGGGAGACATTCGGTGCCAGCGCACGGCGCGGGCCTTGGCATAGCTCGGTCGCTCACGGAGCACCTCAAGATCGACACACTCGCCGGCGAGTGCGCCCGAGATAAACAGCACCTTGCCCTCATCACGGGCAATACCCTGGCCCTCCAGGTCGACGGACTCTACCCAGACTCTCTCGATGGTACGGAGCACCCTCGGTGCACCGATGGTTCGACGACCCAAGGCCTAGTCCCTCTCTGGCCAGGCCGCCAGGAATCGCTCCCAGTGCTGCCCCTCAAGCGGAGCATCCGCCTGGCCCTGAAGCGCCCGAAGCGAGGATCGAACCACCCCCAGCTCATCCCGGTAGGCCTGGGGGCTCATCTGCCCCCGCATCAGCTGAAAGCGGCAGTACAAGAGATAGGTGTTCACCACATCGGTCTCGCAATAGGCCGCCACCTCGGCCCAACGGCCCTCGAGGTAGGCATCCCACACCTTTGCGCCGTCCTCACCGAGCTTGCCTGGAAACCCGCAGAGCTGAGCCATCGCGTCCAAGGGTGCGTTGGCGCGCCCACTGTAGGCTGCCAGCACATCCATGAGATCGAGGTGACGGGTGTGATAGCGGGCCAGGTAGTTGTTGAACTTGTAGTCTCGGTTGTGCTCGCCCTGGTCCCAATAGACTGGGGCAGGCACGCTGCGCATGAGCGAGCGCTGATGCAGCACCGGCGCATCAAAGCCCGACCCATTCCAGCTCACCAGCTGCGGCTGATGGCGATCGATGGTATTGAAGAACTGGCGAAGCCGCTGGGCCTCCTCCTCATCTGAGACCCCCGGGCTCGCGCCGAGACACTTCACCCGAAAGCCCTCGTCGTCTCGGAAGACACAGCCCACCACCCAGACCCGCTGGAGGTGATGCGGAAAGAAGTCAGACTGGCCCGCGTCGAGCCGCGCCTGGCGGGCATAGGCAACCCCCTGGGCATCATCTAGGTGCGCTGGAAAGAGACCCAGTGCGCGCATTCCTGCCGCATCCGGAACGGTCTCCAGGTCAAAGCACAGGACAGGAGCCATCGCTTCGACTAGCGGCTGGGGAGGAAGCCCAGCGGGTCCACGGGCTTGCCACCCTTACGGAGCTCAAAGTGCAGCATGGGACGGTCGGCATCTGACATCCCCAGCTCAGCGATCTTCTGGCCTCGACGAACCGTCTGGCCTTCCTTGACCAAGACGGCACGGTTGTGGGCATAGGCCGTGATGAAGTCGTTGGAATGCTTCACGATGACAAGATTTCCGTAGCCCCGAAGCCCGTTTCCACTGTAGACGACACGGCCACGTTCCGAGGCAAAGACCGCCTCACCTGCTGCTCCTGCAATCGCAATGCCCTTGCTCCCCCCCTCAGAGAACTGGGTGATGACGCCACCATTGGCGGGCCAGGCCCAGTTCAGGGCATCCGCAGCCTCGGCAGGGCCGCTGGCGGCGGGGGGCGCAGGAACGGCGGGGGGTGGCGCAGGAACGGCTGTAGGAGGCCCAGGCACAGCGCCAGGAGCAACAGGCGCCGCAGGGCCCGATCCAGAACCCGGCGTGGCAGGCGCCAGCGGCTTCACCTCAATTCCGCCGGGCGCTGAGATCGACGCCGAGGGCGCTGGCGAGGGTGCGGGCGAGGCAGCGAGGGCAGGCGCCTTGGGCGGTGCGGGTGGCTTTACCGTCAACAGCTGGCCGACCTCGATTCGGTTTGGATTGGCGATCTGATTCCAGGCTGCAAGCTCTCGCCAGTCCACACCGTTCTCGAGCGCAATGCCAATCAGCGTCTCTCCACGCTTGACGCGATGCATGCCTGGAGGCACGGGTGCCTCTTTCTCTGGAGGCGCCGGCTTTGCGCCTGGCGCAGGGGCCGGTGGCTGATCACCGGCTCGCCTCTGGGCGGCCTGATCGGCCTGCTGCACGGTGCGAGACTCAATGGGCGCGGGGGGACGATGCGCACACGCGCTCAGCACCGCACCGATGGCGACTGCAAGAACAAGAACTCTCATGGCTGAATACCGGATCGAATGGGGACGAACTGAACTACATCGTGGGTGTGGGTCTGAAACTGCTGCCCAGAGCCCCTGCGGATGACCACCAGGCGCTGCTCAGGGGCCCCAATCGGGCCAACAAACACACCCCCCTCGCGCAATTGTCTCAGTAATTCTGTGGGGGGGTGCGGCATGCCTGCGGCCATCACGATCAGGTCAAAGTCGGGGGCCTCCGGCAGACCGGCCTGTCCATCGGCGAGTTGTAGCTCTGCCCGATAGCCCAGGCCCCTCAGCCGATCGGACGCGCCGCGATGGAGGGGCTCGATCCGTTCCACCGAGACCACCTGCGCAAAGAGCAGCGACATCACAGCGGCCTGGTAGCCGCATCCTGTCCCGATCTCCAGTGCTCGAGCCGACGACGCATCTTCGGGCCCAAGCGCCTGCCGCGCCAGACTGAGCGACCGAGCAACCACGTAGGGCTGGGAGATGGTCTGGGCATATCCAATTGGGAGCGCAGTGTCCTCATAGGCGCGACTGGCCAGGGCCGCGTCCACAAAGCGATGGCGAGGAACCTCAGCCATGGCGTTCAACACGGCCTCGTCTTGAATGCCCGAGGCCCGCAGTCGATCGAGCATCCGCGCGCGAAGTCGCTCGCTCGCCAGCCCGGGGTTTTCAGTCGATTCAATGACCGCTTTGGGTGCGGCACGCCGAGATCTGGGGCTTGGTACGGACTGCCCCCACTTGGGCGCAAAGGACCGTTCTTCCGGAACAGAGGGTCTCGGTCCCCCGGGGACTAGAACCGGCTTTCGAGCCAATCGGTCACCTCTTGCTGCGCGTCAGCATCTCCCAAGTCCACCCGCAGAGGGGTGATGGAGACCTGTCGTGCCGCGAGTGCGCAGAAATCGGTGCCGGGGCCTGCATCCCGAATTGCGCCTGGTGCGCCAACCCAGTACATCGGCTCGCCACGGGGAGAATCCACCCGGACCACAGGCTGGGATGCATGGCGACGACCGAGCCGAGCAACGACATAGCCCTGGAGCTCATTGAGAGGGACACTGGGAATGTTCACGCTCAAGAGCCTCGGGGCTGCAAAGGGCCGCTCGATCAGCCGCTGAACCACTGTTCGTGCCACATGAACTGCTGTGTCGAGGTTCTGAAACCCGCGATCCGCCAGCGAGAAGGCCACCGACGGGATTCCCAGCAGATAGCCCTCCATGGCCGCCGCAACCGTGCCCGAGTAGAGGGTGTCCTCGGCCACATTCTGGCCGTTATTAATCCCAGACACCACGAGATCGGGCGGTGCATCCATAAAGCCGGTCACCGCAACATGGACGCTGTCCGTTGGCGTGCCATTCACGTAGTAGAAACCATTTGCCGACCGGCGGACATAGAGCGGACGATCCAGTGTCAGTGAGTTGCTGGCGCCACTTCGATCTGCCTCGGGGGCCACCACCGTTACCGTCCCGAACGACTCCATCGCTCGGGCAAGTGCCTCAATTCCTGGGGAAAAATAGCCGTCGTCGTTCGAAACCAGAATGTTCACGAGCCGCCCTGCGCCTCGTCGGTTGGCCAGTCGCGGATGTAGGCCTTGAGCATCTTGTTCTCAAAGCTCTGCGCCTCCAGAACCGCCCGTGCGACATCGTGAAAGGAGACCACCCCTAGCAGGGTGTCTTGATCCAGCACGGGCAGGTAGCGCTCTCCGCAGGCATTCATCACACGACGCAGTTCATCCACGGTCATCTCTGGATCCGAGCAGGTTGGCCTGGGGTTCATCACCTCTGAGACGAGAATCTCGGACATGGTGGGGGTTGGACCCACCCGCTGCTCCTGCTGCCGTTTGGCGAGCACACGCAGAACCTCCCGAAAGGTGAGCATGCCTGCGAGCCGACCAGACTGCATCACGACCACCGACCCAATGTCACGCTCTGCCATGGTGATGACAGCCTCGGAGAGTGGCGTCTCGGGTGTGACGGTGAAGAGCGTGTTGCCCTTGAGCCTGAGGATTTCTGCAACTTTCATGTCGGTGTCTCCTCCGTTTTTGTCATGCTAGCACCCGCGCGTGGCCAGGATTGCATTTGAGCAGCAAGCAAAGCCCCTAATAGAAAAATCCACCAGGTGAGGTAGGTCCAGATCAGAAAAAGCGGCACCGCAGCAAGCGGGCCATAGATCTGGCGATAGGTCGGAATAGAACCAAGAATGCCGCCAAAGAACTTCTGGCCGATTTCAGTGAGCAGGGCCGCGAACAAGGCTCCCGCGGCCGCATGAGCCCATCGCACGGGCGCATTCGGCAGAATTCGATAGCACAGCGTGAGCGCCACAAAGGTGACCAGCAGATTGGTCCAGTCGAACCAGAGGGCTGGGGACTTCCGCTCGAGGATGGACAGGAGCATCGACCCTCCTCCCGCGACAATGGGCCCGATCAAGAGGGCGGCCCAGTACATCAGGATGCGCTTGATGAGCGGGCGATGGCGGTTAACCTCCCAGATGAGATTGAGGGTCTTGTCCAGCGTAAGCATCATGATGGTGGCCGTGAGGGCGAGGAAGACAAATCCCAGCAAGGACAGGCTGGCTGCCTTCCTCAGGAACTGGTCGAGGTAGCGAGTGAGCTGCCCACCAATGCCCTGCGGCAGAAAGTGCTCGAAGATCAGAAGCTGGGCATTTCGACGGATATCCTCCAGCTCAAAGAAGCTCGTGCTCAGGGCCAGCGACACCGTGAACAGCGGCACCATGGCCAGCAGCCAGGCAAAACTCAGGCTCGCAGCCGCCTGACCAAGCCGAAGGTCATTGAACCGATTGAATATCCCGACAAGCCAGTGCCAGAGAGAGTTGCGCATCTGTCTATGATAGGGGCATGCGCGTCCAAATCCTGATCACCTATTACAGTCGGCACGGTGCCACCCGAGCCCTGGCCGAGGCCATTGCCCAGGGCGTTGAGTCACTCCCCGAGGCCGAGGCTCTGCTCCGAACGGTTCCCGCCGTCTCGACCAATACAGAGGCCACCGAGCCGGCCATCCCGGATGACGGCCCCCCTTACGCAGATGCACACGACCTCGCGGCCTGTGACGGGCTGATTCTGGGGTCTCCAACCCGATTCGGAAACATGGCCGCCGCCATGAAGTACTTTGTCGACGGCACCCTCAACACCTGGATTTCGGGCGGACTGGTGGGTAAGCCTGCCGCGGTGTTCACCAGCACGGGCAGTCTCCACGGTGGCCAGGAGGCCACCCTGCTCAGCATGATGCTGCCCCTCTTGCACCACGGCATGGTGATCGTCGGCCTGCCTTACTCCGAGCCCCAGCTCGCCTCTACGCAGTCGGGAGGCACGCCCTACGGTGCCTCCCACTGGGCAGGTTCAGATGGGGCGCGGGCGGTGGACGAGCATGAGCGCGCCCTAGCCCATGCCCTTGGCCGCCGGGTGGCCCAGGTGGCGCTTGCGCTCAAGGCCGCTAAAGCCTCGTGACCTCGGCCCTGGACGCGAACGAGGTTCGCTCAAAGCCCCTGATCGCTCCCCTCTGGCGGCGTTGGGCCTTTACGGTATGCGTGGTCATGATCAGCTACGGCATAGCCTGGGAGGCATTCTGGGACCCCATTCGAGAGGGCTCCTGGCTCTGGCTGAAGGTATTGCCCTTGGCGCTCGCACTACCTGGCCTCTGGAAGGGCCGGGTGTACACCTTTCAGTGGATGAGTCTTCTCGTCTGGCTCTATGTCTGCGAGGCCCTGGTTCGGGTGCTTGGCATGACCGTCACCGAACAACTACTCGCTGGCGGATGGCTGGCTCAGTCGCTCGCGCTCACGGCCGTCGTGCTGCTCGCCGTGCGGGCATGTCGTCGCCAGACCTCCAAGGGCGAGCTCCCCTCGCAGAGCAGCCTTCGCCACTGACGGGCACCGGGCTGGCCATGAAGCAGGCCGTGCCAGTGACGAGTGAGCGTCTTTGGGGACATCCCCCGCTGCACCCAGAGGCTCAGGTACGCGTCTAGGGCCTCGAGTATGTCCTCCCTGCGGTCCGGTCGACGAGGATCGGCACCAAACAGCATCGCATCGAGCTCCCGCATCAGCCAGGGGTCGTGATAGGCAGCTCGCCCCAGCATCACACCATCTGCCCCAGGACCTGCGGCATGAGACTGTAGGGCCCCCTCCGCGTCTGCGAGGCACTGCAGCCCACCGTTGAGCACCAGGGTGAGGTGGGGAAAATCGTGTTTGAGCTGGCGCACCGTGTCGTAGCGGAGCGGCGGGATCTCTCGGTTCTCCTTCGGCGAGAGGCCCTTGAGGATGGCCGATCGAGCATGAACGATAAAAACTGCGCAGCCTGCCTCGGCCACCGTCCCCACGAAGTCCCGCACAAAGCCATAGTCGTCTCGGTCATCCACGCCAATCCGATGCTTGACCGTCACGGGGCAGCTCACGGCATCCCGCATGGCCTTGACGCAGTCGGCCACCAGGCTGGGCTCGTTCATAAGGCAGGCCCCAAAGGCACCCCGCTGAACGCGTTCACTGGGGCATCCGCAGTTCAGGTTGATCTCGTCATAGCCCCACTGCTCTCCGATGTGGGCCGCGCGCGCCAGGTCATGTGGTTCGCTGCCACCGAGCTGCAGGGCGACCGGGTGCTCCATCTCGTCAAAGCCCAGAAGTCGCTCGAGATCCCCATGCAGAACTGCGCCGGTGGTTACCATCTCTGTGTAGAGCAGTGCATTGGGGGCCAGAAGCCGGTGAAAGAATCGACAGTGCCGGTCGGTCCAGTCCATCATGGGCGCAACCGACAGGCGATAAGAGAACGGTGAGCCAGTCATAGACGCAGTTTAAAATGTTGCTCAAGCCTCCGTAGCTCAGTGGATAGAGCATCCCCCTCCTAAGGGGAGGGTCGCACGTTCGATTCGTGCCGGAGGCGCCACCCAAGCTCGACTATGAACATCCTTAATCTCGCTGCCTACCACTTCTCTGAAATCCCCAACCCTGAAGCGCTTCGTCAGTCGCTCTTCAACCTGGGTGAGTCCCTCGCGGTTCGCGGAACCATCTTGGTCACCCCCGAAGGGCTCAACGCCTTCCTCGCGGGACCGGAGCCCGACTGTCGAGCCATGCTTGCGGCCCTCCGATCGGTTCCGGGCTTTGCCTCTCTCGAGGCCAAGGAAAGCTGGTCTGAGGCGATTCCATTTCAGCGGTTTAAGGTGAAGCTCAAGCGAGAGATCATTCGCATGGACCATCCCACCATCCGCCCCGCGCAGGGTCGGGCGCCGGCAGTGGACGCCACGACACTCGCGCGCTGGCTCGACCAAGGCCATGATGACAACGGTCGTCCAGTGGTCATGCTGGATACGCGAAACGATTTTGAAGTGGATGTCGGCGCCTTCGAGAATGCGATTGACTGGCGAATTCAGAAATTCACTGAATTTCCAGAGGCGGTGAAGACGCACGCCAAGAGCCTTGAAGGCAAGACCGTCGTGAGCTACTGCACGGGTGGTATTCGCTGCGAGAAGGCCGCCATCTACATGCACACGCTTGGCCTCAGCCAGGTGCTCCAGCTCGACGGAGGCATTCTGAAATACTTCGAAGAGACCGACGGACGCCATTTTCGGGGAAGCTGCTTCGTCTTTGACGAACGAACCTCCCTCAGCCCCGACCTCGCCCCCTCCCCTACAGTGCAAGCTTCAGTCTCAGTCCCAACAGCCAGTTTCTAGGCAGCCCTGGCTCCAGCGGAGCGGCGTTGTTCACAATCACGGAAGCCACATAGGTCTCATCGGTGAGATTCTCCCCGCGGACGAAGACGGTCCAGTCTAGGCGGCCCTGCCTGGCCCGATAGCCCAGCCATGCATTCCAGAGACGCACCCCTGACACCGGGGTGAGGTTGAGGTCATCGGCCACCCGCTCCCCAAAGGACTGCAGCTCCAGCGCACCGCCCCAGCCCAAGAAAGACCCCGTGCGGTCGCGTTGATTAGCCCACTCAAGATCGGCAAAGAGCTGATGACGGGGTATGGAGGGCATCCGGTTACCCTCCTCGATTCGGCCCTGTGTGGAGGCAGCGGAATCTGAGTAGATGGCCCGCATCCAGGTGAGCGCGACGGAGGAACGAAGGCCGCGGCCCCAGTCCTGCGCGTGTGCAAACTCAACGCCTTCGCGCAGGGTTCCGGGCGCATTCCGAAAGGAGGTTCTGCCGAAGGCCGACTGGTCGGTGACCAGTTCGTCGGTGGTCTTGGCACGAAAGACGACCGCATCCAGGCGAGCGCTCGGACTCGGACGCCACTTCACTCCCATCTCAAGCTGCCGATTGACTGAGGCCTTGAGGTTACGGGCAAAGTTGGTGGTTGGAATCGTGCTCGTGGCGGAGCTTGCGTAGGCCACCTCTGCCAGGGTCGGGGACTCAAAGCCGCGACCCGCACTCGCAAACAGATTCACCGTGGGCGAGACATGCCAGGTGAGGCCCAGAACGGGGCTGGTCTGGCGGTAGTCCACCTCCCCGGTGCTGTCTCCATTAGAAAGGTAGTAGTCTTGGTTCTCCAGTTGCAGCTGCCCGAGGCGCACCCCCGCGATGCCGGTGACAGCGTCACTGAGCGGCACATCCCAGGCCGCGTAAAGCCCGGAAGATCGGGCGAGGTTGTCCTCGTCGCGGTTTAGTCCGGTCTTCTCGCCGCCGTCCGCAGGGCCTGCCTGACGACGCTCCTTGGCCTGGTCGAGCTCAAATCCAAACAAGACTCGGCCCGGGAGTCCAGCCCCAAGGGAGAGGCCCGTAACCTGAACGCCAAGGCCCGAGTAATCGCGCTCCAGCCCCACCCATGCATTGAACGCCTGGAACTGCAGATTGGACCGAGTGCCCGTATAGAGTCTTGCCTCAAGCTGGGCCCGATTGGACCATCGCGTCTGCAGGTGAAGACCCACCTGCAGCTGGTCGGTGATCTTGCGGACCCGTCGTGTGACGGTGTTCGCGCCAGCCTGCTGGGGGTTGGCCGCGAAGGCGGCTGGCGTGAGCCCGGCAGGATCCTCGGCCAGCGGCTGATCCCAGTCGCTGAGCACGACGGACCACTGCGTGGCCGGACTGAGTTGATGGGTGAATCTGGCGTGAATCTGATCGCGCTGAGCGGCGGAATGTTCACGATAGCCGTCGGTCTCAAACTGAGAGAGGTCGAGCAAAAGGCTTGCGGTCTCAGTGGCGCGGTCTAGTTGCAGGGAGGTCCTCGACAGACCGTCAGAGCCCTGAACCAGGCGGACGGTTCCGGAAGAACCGAGTTCAGGGGTGCGACTGAAGGACTGCACCACGCCACCCGATGCATTCCCGTAGAGCACGGCGAGCGGCCCGCGGATCACCTCGATGCGGTCTGCGCTGCCGAGCGAGAAACTGGATGCCTGCCCTTGGCCATCGGGAATGCTTGCGGGAATTCCGTCCGAAACGAGGCGGATGCCCCGAACCCCAAAGGCCGCGCGGGCTCCGAAGCCCCGAATACTGATCTGGGGGTCTTGCGCATAGTTGTTTCGATTGCTCGCCATCACCCCAGGAAGACGAACCAGTGCATCGGTGAGATTGGCCTGCGAACCTGCCGTGAGCAGACTCGCCTCGCGAACTGCGTTGACGGCAGCAGGCACATCGAAGCTCTCTCGGTCCACTCGACTCGCACTCACCACCACCTCTGGGACGAGGCTCTGGTCTTGTGCGAACACAGCTGGCTCAGGCCAATTGACGAGCGCCGCACATCCCACCACACCGATCCATCGAGACACTGGGCTCACGTTCCGGGCTCTACCTGAATTCGGATGGAGGCGTACCAGGCCGAGAGGTTCTCGATGTCTTCGTCGGTAAGGGGCTTTGAAATCACGCCCATCACCTCATGCTTGCGCCGGCCACTTCGATAGGCCTTGAGCTGCTCAGACAGATAGAGCTCCTGCTGCCCCGCAAGATTGGGGGCGCTGGGCATGGGCGCAATGCCGTTGGATCCATGGCACATGGCACAGGCCATTGCTGCTCGCTGCCGGCCCTTTTGAGGGTCTGCTGCCTGCCCCGCACCGCCACTCAAGAGCAGCAGTGCGGACAGGAGCAGAGGCAGAGGATAAAACCCAGCTCGCATCAGGGGTTGTAACTGATGCGATAGATCGCGCCGGCGTAGTCGTCAGAGACCAGCATCGACCCATCCTTCATCACAGCCACATCCACCGGACGGCCTCGATAGACGCCCGTCTCGGGATCCAGAAACCCGGAGGCAAAGACTTCCATCTTTCCTGCTGTGCCGTCGGCCTTGATGGGAACGAACTGGATCTCAGCACCCGAAGGCTTGCTCCGGTTCCAAGACCCGTGAGAGGCCACGAAGACGCCACCCTGATATTTGGCGGGAAACTTCTTGCCGGTGTAGAAGGCCATGCCGAGCTGAGCCTGGTGCGCAGGGAACTCCACTTGGGGAAACACTGCTCCTGCGGGCTCCTTCATGTCTTTGAGGTCTGCCGCTGCAGAGGATCCAGCAACCTTAAACTTCCCGTTCCAGTAGGGAAAGCCAAAGTGCTGGCCTGGCATGGTAGACCGATTGAGCTCGCCTGGGGGAATGTCATCGCCGAGGCCATCCACCTGGTTGTCTGTCCACCAGAGGCTTCCGTCCTTGGGATTGAAGTCCATCCCAACGGAGTTTCGCGCGCCCATGGCAAAGACCTCACGCCCCTGACCCGAGAAAGGGTCTAGGCGAATGATGCCGCCGATCCCAAGCTTGTTGTAGAGGTCAACCTTGTCCTTGGGCTGCACGTTATAGGGCTGGCCGAGTGTGATGTAGAGCTTGCCATCGGCGCCCACTCGACAAGTTCTGGCCCCATGATTGAAGGACTCCTCCTCAGTAGGAATGAGCTTGCCCTTGGGCACCACCTCGATCACTGCGACATCGGGGCCCTCGTAGAAGAACTCAGCTGCGGGAAAGTTCAGCACCCGGTTGTGCTCCACTACAACCAGGAAGCCGTCCTTGGTCCAGCAGACCGCATTTGGGTTGGAGAATTTGAGAGACGGCGCAAAGGACTTCACCTCGTCCGCAGCACCGTCGCTGTTGCGGTCTGTGACCGCCCAGACGGTGGTCTTGCGGGTGCCCACAAAGAGCATGTTGGTTGAGGGAGCCACTGCCATGTGCCGGGCGTCCGGCACGACCGCAAAGAGCTCAATCTTGAACCCCTCCGGCAGCTTCACCCGCTTTAGATTGGCGCGAATCGCGTCAGCGTTCTTGCCTTCCTGTGGCACCACCGGAATATTGAGGTCTGTGGTGGCCACCTTCATCTGCTTCAGAGTAGACAGGTTATCGGGAGCAGCCCAAGCGCTCCCTGCAAACAGAGCAGCAGCGACTGCGGCCGCCACTGCGGACTTCTGAACCGTGCTCATGATGTTCTCCTGGTTGGTATCGCGACACGAACTTGTGTTCGAAAACAATAGAGAACTTCTGGTGGCTATGGCTGCTCTGACTAACCCTGAGAAATAGAGCGCTACTACTTGCTGGACGCGGGGCTAACCCGGAAACAGCCCCGTGCTGAGGTAACGATCCCCTCGATCGCAGACCACAAACACCACCGTGGCGCCCTCGAGCTGCTCGGCCACTCGCATCGCAATCACACAGGCGCCCGCGGCTGAGGGGCCACAGAAAAGCCCTTCAACGCGTGCGAGTTTTCGAGCCATGTCCTCGGCCTCGGCCTGGGTCACCTCTTCGATTCGGTCGATGATTGCCTTGGAGCGAATGGGCGGGATGTACTCGGGCGACCACTTTCGGATGCCAGGAATCGAGGATCCATCGGCGGGCTGCGCCCCCACGATCACCACATTTGGGTTTTGCTCCTTCAAGAAGCGAGAGACACCGGTGATGGTGCCGGTCGTTCCCATTGCGGAGACAAAATGGGTCACTTGGCCTTGGGTGTCCCGCCAGATCTCAGGCCCAGTGCCCTCGTAATGCGCCATCCAGTTGTCATCATTGGCAAACTGATCCAGCACCCGGCCCTCCCCCTTGGCCTGCATCGAGAGCGCTAAGTCGCGCGCCCCCTCCATGCCCTCCTTCTGGGTGACAAGAATGAGCTCTGCACCAAAGGCCGTCATGGTCTGACGCCGCTCCAGCGAGAGGTTGTCCGGCATGATCAGGACCATCCGATAGCCTCGAATGGCAGCCGCCATCGCCAGCGCGATGCCAGTGTTACCGCTGGTGGCCTCGATGAGGGTATCGCCAGGGCGAATCTCTCCCCGCGCCTCCGCACGCGCAATCATGGAGACTGCAGGCCGGTCTTTTACGGAGCCCGCGGGGTTGTTGCCCTCGAGCTTGCCGAGAATTCGATTTCCCTTGCGGCGCAGCTCTGCCCCGACCACCCGGGTGAGTTCCACCAGTGGAGTCTGTCCAACCGCACGCTCAACGCCGCCACTCATCCTATGCACCCTCAGTGATGGGAACACAGCCTGCAAGGTCGATTGACTGAATCAGACTTCGAAGAGCCTCCAGCGCCGCCCGGCGCCCGAAGCTCTTTCTCCAGGCCAGCGACACACGGCGGGTAGGGACGGGCTTGGTGAACGGAACAAAGGCCAGCAGCGCATCAGCCGTGCTGGCCACTGAGAGCCGGGGCAGTACCGTCACGCCAAGCCCCGAGGCCACCATATGACGAATGGTCTCCAGCGAACTCCCCTCGAAGGACTTCTGAATGCCCGCAGAGCTCTGAGACAACCGCGCTGACTCTGGACAGACCTCAAGCACATTGTCACGAAAACAGTGGCCTACCCCGAGCAACAGCATGGTCTCAGTCTTCAGGTCTTCGGATGGGAGAGATTTTTTAGCGGCCCAGGGATGGGTCTTGGGCACCGCCACGATGAACTCCTCCTCGTAGAGCGGCATGAGGTCGAGCGCCGTGGTGTCGAAGGGCTCTGCCAGGATGGCGGCATCAATCTCACCGGTTCGAAGCAGCTCGAGCAGCTTATGGGTGTAGTTCTCAAAGAGCATGAGGGGCATCTGCGGGTGCTGCTTGATCATGGGCTTCATGATGCGCGGCAGCAGGTAGGGCCCAATGGTGTAGATCACGCCGAGCTTGAGCGGCCCCACCAGTGGATCCCGACCCTGCACCGCAATGGTCTTCATCTGGGCCACTTCATCCAACACGCGCTGGGCCTGCACCACCAGCTGCTCTCCAATCGGGGTGAGCGTCACCTCGGCACCCCCGCGCTCAAAGATCTGCGCTTCCAGCTCATTCTCGAGCTTCTTGATGCTCACCGAGAGCGTGGGCTGACTCACAAAGCAGGCCTCCGCCGCACGCCCAAAGTGGCGCTCGCGGGCTACAGCCACGATGTATCGCATTTCTGTGAGGGTCATCTCAAACGCTCGTTAGGTAATCTTCCGTTCGGTAGGCCCATCGATCCAGCAGGGAGGACAGGACCTGAGGAGCGAGGCCCTCTTGCATGAGCTCTGCGCCAAACTCTACCGCAAACTGCACCACTGCCTCGTCCTGGGTGAGGTCGCTGTAACGCAGCGCGGGCTCGCCCGACTGGCGCGTACCCAGAAGCTCGCCGGGTCCTCGAAGGGCAAGATCTCTTCGCGAGAGCTCAAATCCATCCTCGCACTCATAGAGGGCCTTCAGTCGCTCTCGCGCCAGCGCAGAGAGCGGCTCTTCAAACAAGAGCACGCAGGTACTCTGCCCCTCCCCCCGACCGACACGACCTCGAAGCTGGTGCAGTTGCGCCAGGCCGAAACGCTCCGCATGGTCAATCACCATGAGCCTCGCCTGGGGAACATCAACACCCACCTCAATGACGGTCGTGGCCACCAGGAGCGTGCACTGGCCGCTCGCGAAGGCGCTCATCGCTGCAGACTTCTCCGCCGCAGACAGTCGGCCGTGAACCACTGCCATTCGCTCTTGGAAATGAGGGCGCAGCCAGGCCACGGTCTCCTCCAAGGCCGTGAGAGTCTTTTCCGACTCCTCCTGTTCCTCGATCACCGGGCAGACCCAATAGGCCCGCCCCTGTTCTGCGGTGAAGCGCAGCAGCCGCTCGAGCAGTTCCTCACGCCGGCTCTGTGAGAGCAGGCGAGTGCGAATGGGCTGACGGCCCGGGGGCCGGTCGGCGATCACAGAGACATCGAGGTCGGCCAGAAAGGTCATGGCCAGGCTGCGAGGAATTGGCGTGGCGGACATGCCCACGATGTGAGGGCTGAGACCCTCCTGCCCCTCACGTAGCGCTACCCGCTGGGCCACCCCAAAGCGATGCTGCTCATCCACCAGGGCAAGCCCCAGGCACTGAAATCGCACCCCCTTCTGGATGAGCGCATGCGTCCCCACCACAACCTGAGCCTCACCGGATCCAAGCCGCTGCAGGAGGTCTCGCCGCACAGAGGCGCTCTGCCCGCCCATAAGCGCCTCCACCCGAACCCCTAGGGGGGAGAGCCAGGCCGTGAGCTTCTGAAAGAGCTGCTGGGCCAGGAGCTCCGTGGGCGCCATGACGGCTGCCTGACAGCCAGAGCCCACCGCCTGCGCCACGCTCAGCGCCGCGATGACCGTCTTGCCGCTGCCGACATCCCCCTGAATGAGTCGGTGCGCCGGCCGCTGGGCAGCGAGGTCCTGGCTCACCTCTCGCCAGGCCGCGCTCTGCCCCTCGGTGAGTGAGAAGGGAAGCGACGCGGTTAATTGCAGGACCAGCCCGCGCTCGTCTCTTAAGGCCCTTGCCGCTCGAACCGTGCGTCGCTCACGCGCGTGGCGAAGGGCCAGCTGCTGAGCCAGCAGCTCATCGAGGCGTATGCGGTCCCAGGCTGGGCCACGCTGATGGAGCACCTGCTGGACAGCCTCTGCGCCGTGCCGGCTCAGGCTCGGCATGTGGATACGCTCGAGTGCAGGCAGGAGCGGCAGAACCCCCGCCCGCTGGAGGACTGCGTCAGGCAGCCACTCCCGCAGGTCCGTTGTCTGCAAGACCCGCTGTATATGTCGTCGGATCACCGTCTGGGCAAGGCCCTGGGTGGTGGGGTAGATGGGAACAAGGGGCTGGTCGGCCAGAGACTCTGGAGTGAGCCAGCCGACCCGGACCGACGGGTGGACAAATTCCAAGACCGCTCCTAGCCGCCTCGCCTCACCAAGGACTCTTATCTCGCGGCCTTCGGCGAACTGGCTGCCGTAGCTGCTGTGAAAGTAGAAGAACCGGAGTCTGGCCGTTCCCGAGTCGTCCTCAACCTCCACCAGGAGCGTTCGCCTGGGCTTGAACTGAACCCGCGCGGAGAGTACACGTACCTGACACTGCACCGAATCGCCCGAGCCCACGCGCGCGAGCGGCCATACCCGGGACTCGTCCTCATAGCGCGAGGGAAAGTGCAGCAGCAGGTCGACCGATCGCCTCAGGCCGAGTCGGTTAAAACCCTCGGGCCAGTCTTTCCCCATCAGGTGTAATACGAAAAGACGCTGATCAAATTCACACGCACAATCCTCTTAGAACCATCCTCCAAAACAATATCTTAGAGAACACACCATGAAGCTCATCTCGCACATGATCGGGGGACAGCCCTTTGCCCCTTTGGACAGCCGCCGCCAGCCAGTCTTTAATCCAGCCACCGGCGAACAAACGGCAGAAGTCTGCCTCGCGCAGGCCTCGGACGTCGACCGCGCGGTTCAGGCGGCCCAGTTGGCCTTCACAAGCTGGTCCCAGGTCCCTCCCCTGCGGCGTGCCCGCATCCTGTTTCGCTACCTCGAGCTCCTGAATCAACGCCGAGACGACCTCGCTCGCCTCATCACTGCTGAGCACGGCAAGGTGTTTACCGATGCCCAGGGGGAGGTGACGCGCGGTATCGAGATTGTCGAATTCGCCACGGGCATTCCCCAACTGCTCAAGGGCGACTTCACCGACCAGGTCTCTACCGGCATTGACAACTGGGTCTTCCGACAGCCCTTGGGGGTGGTGGCGGGTGTCACGCCCTTCAACTTCCCCGTGATGGTGCCCATGTGGATGTACCCCGTGGCCATCGCCTGCGGCAACACCTTCGTGCTCAAGCCCAGCCCGATTGATCCCTCGGCCACCCTGCTTCAGGCCGAACTGCTCAAGGAGGCTGGCCTGCCGGACGGTGTCTTTAATGTGGTGCAGGGTGACAAGGACGCCGTCGAGGCCCTCCTCGACCACCCCCTGGTGCAGGCCGTTAGCTTCGTGGGCTCTACCCCCATCGCGAACTCGATCTACGAGCGGGGCGCTCGACAGGGCAAACGCGTCCAGGCCCTTGGCGGCGCCAAGAACCACATGGTGGTGATGCCCGACGCTGACCTCGATCAGGCCGTCGATGCACTCATCGGCGCAGCCTACGGCTCCGCGGGCGAGCGCTGCATGGCCATTAGCGTTGCGGTACTGGTGGGTGAGGTGGGTGATCAGATCATGGACAAGCTCGCAGACCGCACGCGTGCACTCAAAGTACTCAACGGCATGAACCTCCAGGCAGAAATGGGGCCGATCGTCACTGCCCAGGCCAAAGCGAGGATCGAGGGCTACATCGCATCGGGCGCCCAAGAGGGTGCACACCTGCTTGTGGACGGCCGTAAGCCCGACACCTCAACCATGGGAGAGGGGTGTGCTGGGGGCTTCTGGCTGGGTGGCACGCTCTTTGACCATGTCAAACCCAGCATGAAGATCTATCAGGAGGAGATTTTCGGGCCTGTCCTGTCCTGCGTTCGGGTGAAAGACTTCGCTGAGGCCGTCGACCTCATCAATGCCCATGCCTTTGGTAACGGCGTGTCGTGCTTCACCCGCGACGGCCATATCGCCCGTGAGTTCAGCCGCCGAATTCAGGTTGGCATGGTGGGGATCAATGTGCCCATCCCGGTGCCCATGGCCTGGCACGGCTTTGGCGGCTGGAAACAGTCGCTTTTTGGAGACACGCATGCCTACGGCGAGGAGGGGGTGCGTTTCTACACCCGCCAGAAGTCCATCATGCAGCGCTGGCCCGAGAGCATCCAGAAGGGAGCGGAGTTCGTTATGCCCACCGCCAAGTGACTCGCCCTAGACAAATGTGTCACTGCAGCTTGACATTTTGTTGTGTCTAGTCAAATCTACACACACCCCGAAGGGGTATCCCTTTTCACAAGGAGTGTGACGATGAGTGACAAAGAAAAAGTCTGGCCCACGGGCCTGACAGAGGCCGAGTCGGAGGAGATTCACCGCAACCTGATCCAAGGAACCCAGTTCTTTGGAATGATTGCAGCCTTCGCTCATTTGCTGGCGTACATCTATTCCCCCTGGCTGGGTTAAGGAGCGCGACATGATCTACGGAAAAATGTGGTGTGTCGTGAAGCCTTCAGTGGGAATTCCCCTGTTCCTGTCGGCGGTTGCTATTGGATCCTTCCTGGTCCATCTGGCGATCACCACCAACACGACCTGGGTGAAGCGTTTCCTCAACGGTGAGCCCGTTCGCGCGGCAGCCGTCGTGGATGCTCCGGGCGCGGCGCCAGCTGCACCCGCTGCTACAAAACGCTAGTGCAAGATCCGTCTGGAGTGGCTCTGCTGAGTCGATAATTCAAGTCGACTCAGCAGAATCCACCCCTTAAGCCGGGCTGCTGTGAGCAACCCCACTCCCCCACTCCCGTCTAGGCGATTTCGCCTCACGGCGTCTTTTCTTCCGTTTGCCGATGTGGCAAGCGCAGACCTTCCCCTCAGCCGTCTCCTCAGGCTCTCGCTCTTTCAGGTGTCGGTGGGCATGGCCATGGTGCTGCTTCTGGGCACACTCAACCGAGTGATGATCGTGGAGCTCAAGGTCCCCACCCTGCTGGTCGCCGTCATGGTGGCCTTGCCCATACTCTTTGCCCCCTTTCGTGCGCTGATTGGCTTCAAGTCGGATCGACACCAGTCCGAACTGGGCTGGAGACGCGTGCCCTATATCTGGCGAGGCACGATGCTGCAGTTTGGCGGCTTCGCCATCATGCCGTTTGCCCTGCTGGTCCTCGCAGGTGCGGGGCAGTCCGCCCAGGCCCCCCTCTGGGTGGGTCAATTCGCAGCCGCAGCGGCCTTCTTGCTGGTGGGCGCAGGGCTGCATATCGTTCAGACGGCCGGCCTTGCACTGGCCACCGACCTCACCGCCGAGCAGTCCAAGCCCAAGATGGTGGGCCTGATGTATGTCACGCTGCTCCTGGGCATGGCCGTGAGCGCCCTCCTCTTTGGCGCCCTTCTCGAGTCCTACAGCCACGGGCGTCTAATCCAGGTGATTCAGGGTGCTGCGGTGGCCACACTGGTACTCAATACCCTGGCCATCTGGAAGCAGGAGCCCCGCACTCGGCGGAAGGCCCTCGCAAGCGCCGGTTCGGAACCGGGCTTTCTCGAGAGCATGGCCCAGCTTGCTCCCACCCAGAGTCAACGCCGCTGGCTACTCACGATCTTTGTTGGCACGCTGGCCTTCACCATGGAAGATGTCTTGCTTGAACCCTACGGGGGGGAGGTGCTTGGCCTGAGCGTCTCTGAGACGACTCGGCTGACGGCCACACTGGCCTTTGGAAGCCTTCTCGGGTTCTGGTGGGCCTCACAGCGCCTTGGTCGTGGCGCCTGCCCCTATCAAATGACCCAGCTCTCAGCCTGGCTAGGGGTGCCCAGCTTCTCCCTGCTCATTCTGGCCGCGCCCCTGCAGATGGACCTTCTCTTCTCGCTGTCGGTGTTTGGCATCGGCCTTGGGGCTGGCCTCTTTGGGCACGGCAGCCTCACGGCCACCATTCTGAGCGCACCGCCGGGCCAGTCGGGTCTAGCCCTGGGGCTCTGGGGCGCACTTCAGGCCACCGCAGCAGGCCTCGGGCTCGCGGGCGGAGGCATCATCAAGGACCTTGCAGGGAATCTCCTGAGTGCAGGTGAGTCGTATGCCGTGGTCTATTTCATCGAGCTGGTGCTCTTGGTGATCACCATCCTGCTTCTAAAATCACGCAGTCCGAAGGCCCTGCTCGCCCCTCACTCCAACACAAGGATCGAAACATGCAGATGAACGACATCCTCCTCACCCTCTTCATCGTCGTCCTCGTCTTTCAGCTGGCGAACTGGTACAACCGCCCGCCTAAGCGATAAGCCTCCACCTTCAACAGAAAAGCGAGCCCACCTATGTTCGGCCTTCCATTCCTCTTTGTCGTTCTCCTTGCCGTGCTCTTTATCGGTCCCATCATTCACCCCTACATCCTGCGGGAGAAGGGGATTGAGCTCAGCCACGAGGCCCGACAGAGCCAGGCCTACATGATCTGGGGCTATGTGCTGGTGATTGGACTCCTCGTCGCTCAGGCCGTCCAACGGCCCTGGTAAGCCTCTAGCGCTTGTAGCGCTTGGGGACAAAGGGAAGGCTTGCCGGATTCAACGCAAGCCGCTTTCCTCTGACCTGAGCGAAGAGCTCGCCTTCTGCGAACTCCGATTTCACGAGGGCCATCAGAATGGGGTGGCCCAGACTAGGGGACACGGTTCCGCTGGTCACCTCGCCTGCCCACTCCCCAGAAGCCGTCTCAATCGGCGCGTGCGCCCGAATCGGCACAGGCTCCGCACTGGTAAACGCAAGCAGCCGTCGAGCCGGCGCCCCCCACTGGGCTGCAAGGGCCTGCGCGCCTGGATAGCCCCCCGCCTTGGCTCCTTTGGGACGGCGCGAGGCGGCAATGCCAAAGACGAGCCCAGCCTCCAAAGGCGTGACGCTTGGGCTCATGTCTGATCCGTGCAGGGGCAGCCCCGCCTCCAGCCTCAGCGTGTCGCGTGCACCCAGCCCAGCCCAGGAGAGAGCCTGATTGGCCATGAGGGCACGCACGAGGCGGCTGGCCTCTGCACTTGGAATGGAGATCTCGTAGCCATCCTCTCCGGTGTAGCCGCTGCGCGTGGTGAAACAGGGCACTCCGAGCAGGCTCAGCGTTGCAGACTCCATGAATCGAAGGCTGGCTGCAACTGGATCGAAGGCCGCCAGAGCCGCCTCCGCAAGCGGGCCCTGCAGGGCGATGAGCGCAGCATCAACCCACTCAAACTGCAGTCCCGGCGCGAGGCGTTGGAGGAGGGCGAAGTCTGCGTCCCGATTCCCCGCATTGACCACGAGGCGTACCTCATCGGCCAGCGAGACCACCATCAGGTCATCCTCGATGCCGCCAGTCTCGTTAAGCAAGAGACAGTAGCGCTGCTGGCCCAGTGGCCACCCCTCAAAGTCCAGCGGCAGCGCAGCCTCCAGCCCCTCACGGAGCGCCTGCATGCTGCCTGCAGTGACTCGGATCTGGCCCATGTGAGAGACATCGAAAAGACTGGCTGACGCCCGACAGTGGAGGTGCTCAGCCTTCAGGCCCAACGGGTATTGGATGGGCATGTCGAAGCCTGCGAAGGGGCCAAACTTGGCCCCAAGCTCGCGATGCAGGTCGGCCAGCGGGATCTGTCGAATGGTCATGATGCGTAGTCCGATACGGGTGGGCAGGTGCACACGAGGTTGCGATCGCCTGCTGCATTGTCGATGCGCTTGACGGAGGGCCAGAACTTGGCCTGGCGGACCCAGGGCAAGGGATAAACGGCCTGTTCCCGCGAATAGGGGTGGGCCCATTCGCCCGCAAGCTCACTCGCAGTATGTGGCGCCTGTTTCAGCGGATTGTCTTGACGATCCCACAGGCCACGACGCACCTGCTCAATCTCGCCGGCAATCGCGATCATGGCCTCACAGAAGCGGTCCAGCTCGGCCTTACCCTCCGACTCGGTGGGCTCCACCATGAGGGTGTCGGTGACCGGAAAAGACAGGGTTGGGGCATGAAAGCCGTAATCCATGAGGCGCTTGGCCACATCCTCTGCGGTGATGCCAAGTTCACCCTTGAGGCCCCTGAGATCGAGAATGCACTCATGGGCCACTCGTCCCGACGGGCCTGTATAGAGAATTGGGAAATGCCCGGCGAGGCGATGGGCCACGTAGTTTGCGTTGAGGATCGCGGTTTCAGTGGCCTTGCGAATTCCGCTGGCTCCCATCATGCGGATGTAGAGATAGGAGATGGTGGTGATCAGTGCACTGCCAAAGGGAGCGGCAGAGACACTATTGCCTGCATCGGGCTGCTCGAAGGGATGAACCGGCAGGAAGGGTGCGAGGTGGGATGCCACGGCGATGGGGCCCATGCCAGGCCCGCCTCCCCCGTGCGGAATGCAGAAGGTCTTGTGCAGGTTCATGTGGCAGACATCTGCGCCGATCTGCCCCGGCTTGGTAAGACCTGCCTGTGCATTGAGGTTGGCGCCGTCCATGTATACCTGGCCTCCGGCGGCATGGATCTGACGACAGACCTCCTGGATGGAGGCCTCGAATACACCGTGGGTGGAGGGGTAGGTCACCATCAGCGCGCAGAGCTGCTCTGCATGCTGCGCGATCTTGGTGGAGAGGTCGGTGAGGTCGATATTGCCCTGATCGTCACAGGCCACCACCACGATCTTGAGGCCCATCATCTGGGCGGTGGCAGGATTGGTTCCGTGGGCTGAGGATGGAATGAGGCAGATATCACGATGCCCCTGCCCCATGGCTCGCTGATACTGGCGGATTGCCATCATGCCGGCGTACTCGCCTTGTGCACCCGAGTTGGGCTGAAAGCTCACCTCATCAAAGCCCGTAATCTCGCAGAGCCAGTTGCGTAGGTCGCTCAGCATGGCGGCATAGCCCTGAGACTGGCTGGCCGGCACGAAGGGGTGAAGGGCCGCGAACTCCGGCCAGCTCACAGGCGCCATTTCGGTGGCAGCATTCAGCTTCATGGTGCAAGAGCCCAGCGGGATCATGGAGTGCACCAGCGAAATATCTTTGTTCTCGAGTCGCTTGAGGTAGCGGACGAACTCAGTCTCGCTCTGATAGCGATGAAACACCGGATGGCTGAGCACCGCATCCTGGCGCAGCAGCGCTGCAGGAATCGATTGGGGAACCTGGCTCATGCGAACCGCCCGCAGCTCTTGCGCCGTCACCGACCGGCCGCTCATGACGTAAATGAGATCGGAAAGGTCGTTCAGCGTGACCGTCTCATCGAGCGAGACACCCACCTCCACGCCAAGCAGCCGAAGGTTGATCTGCTTCTCTTGCGCTCGGGCCAGCACTTGGCTGGTCTGCTCACCGAGTGCAAACCAGAGGGTGTCGAAGTACTCTGCGTGAACTGGCCGAAGGCCAGACTCATGCGCCAGCAGCCGGGCAAAGAAGTTCACGCGCTGGGCGATTCGCTGCAGGCCCTGAGGTCCGTGGTAAACCGCGTAGAAACTCGCCATATTGGCGAGCAAGGCCTGGGCCGTGCAGATGTTGCTGGTGGCCTTGTCCCGGCGAATGTGCTGCTCACGGGTCTGCAAGGACATGCGATACGCTGGCTGCCCTGCCGCGTCCACCGAGACCCCAATGATGCGGCCAGGCATGGACCGAACAAGGTCGGCCTTGACGGACAGGAAGGCCGCATGCGGGCCTCCAAAGCCCATCGGAACTCCAAAGCGTTGGGCATTTCCCAGGGCCGCGTCGGCCCCCATGGCGCCGGGTGACCGCGTGGTCATCAGGGCCAAGAGGTCGCAGCCAACTGCGAGTCGAGCACCCGCTGCATGCACCTGCTCGGCAATCCCCTCGACGTTCAGCAGGCGTCCTTGGGTGTTTGGGGACTGAACGTGCACCCCAAAGGCCAAAGGCAAGGCCGCCGAGAGCACCTCTGGGCGGGTGCAGTCGCAGACCTCCACCTCCACCTCGAGCCAGGCTGCCCGGCTCTTGATCACAGCGATCACCTGGGGGTGCACCTGGGCATCAACCAGAAAACGACGGGCATCTGCGCGCTTGTTCGCACGAAGAAACATACCCATGGCCTCTGCGGCCGCGGTGGCCTCATCCAGGAGGGAGGCGTTGGCGGTGGGCAGCCCGGTGAGATCGACCACCACCTGCTGGAAGTTCATCAGTGCCTCGAGGCGCCCCTGTGCAACCTCCGCCTGGTAGGGCGTGTAGGCGGTATACCAGCCCGGGTTCTCGAGCAGGTTACGCTTGATCGGCTCGGGGGTGTGCGTTCCGTAGTAGCCGGCTCCAATGTAGCTTCGCCAGACCTGGTTCTGGCGCGCCAGGTCGCGAAGCGCCGACAGGGCCTCCACTTCGGTCTCTGGGTCGGGCAGGGCGAGGGCCTGGGACGACAGGATGCCCGCTGGCACAGTGGCCGCGATGAGGTCTTCCACAGAGGCAATCCCAAGCGCGCCCAGCATGGCCTGCTGCTCCGCATGGGAGGGGCCAATGTGTCGTGCATGAAAGGCGTCAGAGTTGAGCAGGCCCTCACAGGAGTCAACAGGATCGTGGGCTTGCATCACTTAGGCTCCCTGACCGGGACCAGCGGTGTAGGCCTCCACCGAGAGCAGGCCCGCTAGTGCGTCGGACTGAGCCGGTCGAATTCGGAACAGCCAGCCCCCGGAGTAGGGCTCTTGATTCACCCGCTGGGGTTCAGTCCCAAGGCTGTCGTTAACTGCCACCACCTCGCCGGCCACCGGGGCGTAGACATCTGAGGCGGCCTTGGTCGATTCCACCACTGCACATGACTCGCCTGCCTGCACCGTGCGGCCCAGGGCAGGCAGTTCTACATAGACGAGCTCACCGAGCGAGTCTTGGGCCAGTTCAGTAATGCCAACAATCACCTCTCCAGAGTCGAGCTTGGCCCACTCATGGCTCTCGGTGTAACGCAGGTCTTGGGGAAATTGCACAGCGGCCTCCAGAGGTTAACGCGATGGTGCCCATCGCATGCCCCCCTCTGTCCTTGGCGCCTGAGAGATTGTCCTTCGGCGGGCTGCTCGGGGCAGCCACTCTCCAGAGTGCGCGGTGCGGTTAGTCCTTTTGCCTGAGAGTTTTTGGGGATCTACACCTTCGGCGGCGGGCTGAACCCGCGCTCTCCCAACCTCACCTCTGCGCAGGGGAGAGTGTTCTTGACCCGACACCTGAAGTCAAGGAGCCCCTAGAATGAATTCGATACTTCAATCATTTGGGATTTCTCGCTCATGAAATATCTACACACTATGGTGCGCGTCACCGACCTCGACGCCTCGCTTCGTTTCTACACCCAGGCCCTCGGCCTTGAACTGCTGCGTCAGCGGGAGTACCCGGGCGGCCGGTTCACGCTGGCATTTCTTGCGGCACCCGGAGATTCAGAGGCACAGATTGAGCTCACCTACAACTGGGATCCCGAGGAGTACACGGGCGGTCGGAACTTTGGACACATTGCCTACGCAGTGGACAACATCTACGCCACCTGCCAACGACTCATGGACCATGGCGTCACCATCAATCGCCCGCCGCGGGACGGCCGAATGGCCTTCGTGCGCTCCCCCGACAACATCTCGATCGAGCTCCTGCAAAAAGGCCCAGAGCTCGCTCCTTGCGAGCCCTGGGCCAGTATGCCTAACGTAGGGGTTTGGTAGGGCTTAGTCGGCGAACTGTCCCGACTTCTGAATCAGTTTGCCCCAGCGATCGGTCTCAGACTTCAGCAGCGCAAGGTGCGCTTCGGGAGTCTGCTGAGCCTCGGGGTAGAGCACGGAGCCAAGGTCGGCCATGCGCTTTTTGAAGGCCTCGTCCTTTAACGCAGCGCGAAGGGCGGTGTTCAGCTTCTTGGTCACGTCTGCAGGGGTGCCTTTGGGCGCGTAGAGACCATGCCAAATGCTGAGCTCAAGGCCCTTCATTCCAGCCTCGGCAGCCGTGGGCACATCCTTGATTGCGTCGATGCGCTGGCTGGAGGTAACCGCAAATACCTTCACCTTGCCGGCCTTGATCTGGGGCGTGGTGGAGGTGGTCTGGTCACACATGAGGTCGGTCTGGCCACCGATGAGGTCGGTCATTGCGGGGCCGGTGCCCTTGTACGCCACAGTGGTGAGGTCGGTGTTGATCATCGACTGGAACATCAGGCCGCAGAGGTGGGAGGCAGCGCCCAGGCCCGCGTTTGCGAGGTTGATGCTCTTGGCGTTGGCCTGGATGTGCTTAACGGCCTCAGCGAGGTTGTTCGCAGGGAAGTTGGGCTTGGCGATGAGGGTCATGGGCACGGCGTTGACCAGACCCAGGTGGGCGAAATCCTCCGTGGGCTTGTAGGCCAGCTTGCGATAGAGCGCTGGGGAGGTGGCCATACCAATGTGGTGAATCAGGATGCGGTAGCCGTCGGGCGTGGCACGGGCGATCTCTCCCGGGGCCACGATGCCGCCGGCGCTGGGCTTGTTCTCAACCACCACGGGCTGGCCCAGAGACTTTTCCATCGAGACCGCGAGTGCACGAGCAACGGTGTCGGTGGGCCCGCCTGCGGCGAATGGCACCACCATAGTGACCGGCCGATCTGGGAAGGCTGCGTGGGCTGCGAGGGGGAACATCGAGGCGGCCAGGGCTGCACCTACGAGCAGACGGCGGGACATTTTGAAGGACATGAATCTCTCCGAAGCGAGTGATTAGGGAAAGCACATGCTAACCCGAGCCCTGTTTGTGGTGATAATGCTCGATCTACTGGCTTACCCTAAATCATGCGCATACGACACCAGCAGGACCTATTTGCAGGCATTTTGTTCCTGGTCTTCGGCAGTATCTTTTTCTGGGTGGGCCAAGACTACGAGATGGGCACCACACGAAGCATGGGCCCCGCTTTCTTCCCCAACCTGCTGAGCGTGCTCCAGATTGCACTAGGCCTGGCCGTGCTCGCCGCCGCCTTCTTTGACCATGACACCCCGGCAGAGCCACTCGGGCCCAGCGACTGGCGTGGGCTTTTGCTCATCTGCGGCAGCGTCATCCTGTTCTCGCAGCTTCTCCCTCACACCGGATTTCTCATTGCAGGGGTCATTCTGGTGCTGCTCTCGAGCCTCGCCTCGCACGAGACGAACTGGCGGGAGCGGATTCTTCTCGCCGTTGGCTTAACTGCCTTTTGCGTGCTGATTTTCCGCGTGGGGCTCGAGATGCGCTTCCCGCTCATTCCCCCCGCACTTAGCTAAGCTCAAAGGTACTTCATGGACCTGCTTCAGAACCTTGCCATCGGCATAGACACTGCATTCACGCTCACCAACCTCACCTGGTGCTTTGTGGGTGTTCTGCTCGGCACACTGATTGGGGTGCTGCCCGGAATTGGGCCGCTGGCCACCATCGCGATTCTCCTGCCCGTCACTTACAAGATGGGAGACCCGTCCACCGCGCTCATCATGCTGGCCGGCATTTACTACGGGTCGCAGTATGGAGGGTCTACAACGGCCATTCTGGTCAACCTGCCAGGGGAGTCGTCCTCTGTGGTGACCACCCTCGATGGGTACCAGCTCGCGCGCAAGGGCAAGGCTGGACTGGCGCTCGCCACCGCTGCCCTGGGGTCCTTCTTTGCAGGCACGGTGGCCACCTTCCTGATTGCCGCCTTTGCCCCTCCTCTTGCCGAACTCGCCTTTAAGTTTGGTCCAGCGGAGTATTTCTCTTTGATGGTGCTTGGCCTGATCGCCGCAGTGGTGCTAGCCCACGGATCCTTTATCAAGGCCTTGGCCATGGTGGTCTTCGGCCTCCTGCTGGGCCTGGTTGGTACCGATGTGAACTCGGGCGTGGCGCGTTTTACGGGTGACATCCCTGAGCTCTACAACGGATTTGAGTTCGCCATCGTCGCCATGGGCCTCTTCGGGTTCTCTGAGATTATTCACAACCTCAAATCTCAGGAGTCGCGTGACCTCCTCAAGGACAAGGTGACCAACCTCGTCCCCACCCGCGCTGAGGTTAAGCGTGCGGCCCCTGCAGTGCTCAGAGGAACAGCGCTAGGATCGATTCTCGGCATTCTTCCGGGCGGTGGCGGCATTCTCTCGGCCTTTGCCTCTTACGCCATCGAAAAGAAGATCTCCAAGCACCCCGAGGAGTTTGGCAAAGGCGCGATTGAGGGCGTTGCCGGACCCGAGTCGGCCAACAACGCGGGGGCCCAGACCTCCTTCATTCCCATGCTTACGCTTGGCATTCCAACCACGCCGGTGATGGCCCTCATGGTGGCTGCGATGATGATCCACAACATCACGCCGGGCCCACAGGTGATGACCAGCAATCCTCAGCTCTTCTGGGGCCTGATTGTGTCCATGTGGGTGGGTAACTTCTTCCTGGTGGTGCTCAATCTGCCCCTGATCGGCATCTGGATACGCCTGCTGCAGGTGCCCTACCGCTATCTCTACCCGGCCATCCTGATGTTCTGTTGCATTGGCGCATACAGCATCAACAACAATGTCTGGGATGTCCTGATGATCATTCCGTTTGCGATCTTGGGCTACTACTTCAAGAAGTGGCGCTGCGAACCGGCCCCGCTGCTGCTCGGCTTCATCCTCGGCACCATGATGGAGGAGTACCTCCGTCGCGCGCTCACCCTCTCACGCGGAGACTGGAATGTCTTCATCGAGCGTCCCCTCTCGGGCAGTCTGTTGGCACTGGCGGCCGTGCTGGTGCTGATCATGGCGCTTCCGGCCTTTCGCAAGAGTCGTGACAAAGCCTTCGAAGGCGAGCAAGATTAGGGCAAATTTTTCCAGGGAGATTCAGATATGACCCTCAATTCGCAGATGAGCTGCGCCTGCTGCTCGCCCGCCCTGTCTCGTCGATCGATGCTGAAGTCCGCTGCTGGCCTTGGACTGGCAAGCGCTATGGGGCTAGGTGCGCTTACACCTTCCGCCCGCGCCGCCAGCGGCCACTACGAGGCCATGCTCGTCAATTGCATCGACCCTCGTTTTACCACCCTCAGCCACCGCTACATGGGCATGATCGCTGGCGTCGAACGGGAGAAACTGGGCGATGTCTATTCCCAATTCGTCATCGCCGGCGGGCCGCTGGGCGCTGTGCACCCCGCGTTCAAGAACTGGCACAACACCTTCTGGGACAACCTCGACATCACAGTCAAGCTTCACCACATCCAGCGAGTCGTGGCTATTTCCCACCGGGACTGTGGCGCAGCCAAGCTTGCTTTTGGCGAAGACGGCGTCAAAGACAAGGCCACGGAGACTGAGTCGCATGGCGAGTCACTGGCGCAGTTCCGTGCCGCGGTGCGTAAGCGCCACCCCAAGCTGAGCGTGATCACCGGCATCATGGACCTCTCCGGTCGGGTCGACCTCCTCGGCTAAGCCTGGCGGGCGCGCAGCGCCCTCGTTTGATTCAGCGCAAAGGCAGGGCAATTTCTGGTTACAGGGCGTGAGTTTTCACTGCCCTGTCATCTGCAGAACCTCCAATAATGGAGAACTTCAACCAGAGGACCTCCCATGACCAGCCACGACCCCCTTCCCAAGGTATGGGACGAGAACAGCCGCATCGGCGACATGCTCAAAGGACGCCGGGGGCTGGTCATCGGTGTTGCGAATGCCCACAGCATCGCGTTCGGGTGTGCATCGAAGCTCCGCGGGTTCGGGGCCGAGATTGCCCTAACCTACCTCAATGACAAGGCCAGGCCTTTCGTGGAGCCTCTGGCAGAGCAGCTGCAGGCCTCGCTCCTCCTGCCGCTGGATGTCACCGAGCCTGGCGCTATTGAGCAGGTCTTCAAGACCATCGAGGCCGAATGGGGAGAGCTTGATTTCGTCATTCACTCGATTGCCTTTGCACCCAAGGAGGACCTGCACGGGCGCATCCTCGACTGCTCCCGCGAGGGCTTTCTTCTGGCCATGCAGGTGTCTTGCCATTCCTTCATTGAGGTGGCACACCACGCAGAGCGGCTGCTTCGCCCTGGTGGCGCGCTGCTCACCATGAGCTACTACGGTGCTGACAAGGTGGTGCACAACTACAACCTGATGGGCCCTGTAAAGGCCGCACTCGAGTCGAGTGTGCGGTACCTCGCCAATGAACTCGGCAGTAAGGGCGTGCGCGTCTATGCAGTCTCTCCAGGCCCCCTAAAGACCCGAGCAGCGAGCGGCATTGACCATTTCGACGAACTCGTTCAGATGGCAGTTGATCGCACCCCGGAGCATCGCCTGGTTGACATTGCGGAAGTTGGGCGCGTGGTGTCCTTCTTGGTAGGGCCTGGTTCTACCGGCATGACCGGCGACACCATCTATGTAGACGCTGGCCTTCACAACATCGCCTAGCCAGCCCATCACGCCCTTGGCGTAGGAGCTCTTATGCAGACCATTTTCGACCTCTTTGGCATGTCCCCCTGGCTCGCTGCAGCCCAGCCTGCTCAGGACGGCCTAGCCCTGGTTGAGCGCAGCGCCAAGGCGACCGAGGCCGAGTTTGAGGGCATCGCGGAGACTCAGGAGATCCTCAATACAGTGGTCCGCCTGAACCGAGAGCGCATCCTCGCCACGCACACCAAGCGGGCAAAGGAACTCTCCAGTCATGCCAAGTCTGTGGCAGCTGCTACCCAGACCGCTGCGGCCGGCGGCACCCTCCAAGACGCATGGACCGCCTACCTCCGAGACGCAGGCGAGCGTGCGGTGCTCACCATGGACACGCTTCGCAAGCGCGGGGATGTATTCCTCGAGCACGAGGCGCAGGGCTGCCCTCCTGTGCTGGTCTATGACTATGAGGTGATTGTTGATGGGCGAACCCTGCGAGTGCCCTCCAACTACATGCTCTTGCACATCCTTCCTCCCAAGGGCGTGACGATTGATGAGAGTCGTCGACCCTTCATCGTGATCGACCCGCGTGCAGGCCACGGGCCCGGAATCGGTGGGTTCAAGACCGACAGCCAGGTTGGCGTGGCCCTCCGAGAAGGCCATCCGGTTTACTTCGTGGCCTTTCGCCGAGAGCCCGAACCCGGTCAGTACATCTCCTCGATCACCCGCAGCGAGGCCGTCTTTGTTCGGGAAGTGATGCAGCGCCATCCCAACGCCCCCAAGCCCGTGATCATCGGAAACTGCCAGGGGGGCTGGGCCACGCTGCTGCTGGCGGCCACCAACACCGACCTCACCGGCCCCATCGTGATCAATGGCGCGCCTGTCTCACCCTGGTCAGGATTGCTGGGCCAGAATCCCATGCGGTACAACGCGGGCGTCCTTGGCGGAACCTGGATCCCGATGATGCTCTCCGACCTCGGCGGTGGCGTCTTTGATGGCGCCCATCTCGTGCAGAACTTTGAGCTTCTAAACCCCAGCCGGACCATGCTGCGCAAGTACACCGACCTCTTCCGGGACATCGACAAGGGAGACGAGGCTTTCCTCGAGTTTGAGCGCTGGTGGGGCGGCTTCTTTCTACTCAACGAGGCAGAGATTCGGTGGATTGTGGAACAGCTCTTCGTTGGCAATCGACTCACCAAGAATGAGGCGAGGATCGAGCCGGGTCGTCCAGTCGACCTGAAGGCCATTCGAGCCCCGATCATTGTCTTTGCCAGCCACGGGGACAACATCACTCCCCCACAGCAGGCGCTCAACTGGATTGCAGATACCTATGCCGACGTAAACGAGATTCGAATCCGTGGGCAACGGATCGTGTACATGGTGCACGACAAGGTGGGACACCTGGGCATCTTTGTATCCTCGCAGATCGCCAACCGTGAGCACTCTGAGGTGACCTCTACCCTGAAGACGATTGAGTCACTTGCGCCCGGTCTCTACGAGATGCAGATCGACAACATGCAGGAGAAGGGCGGAACCCTGCATTTCACGGTGAGCTTTGCGGAGCGAACGCTCGCCGATATTCGCGCGCTCGATGACGGCATGAAAGACGAGCGCCCCTTCGCAGCCGTGGCCCGAGCCTCAGAGATGCAGGCCCAGGCCTACGACAGCCTCGTGCGACCCTTGGTTCGAGCTGCGGTCACCCCCTCGGCCGCCAGTGCCAGTCGCGCGCTGCATCCACAACGCGTCAGCCGGGCACTGCTGTCATCCAGGAATCCCGCGACTAAGCCTCTGGAGAGTCTGGCCAGAACGGTGCGGGAGCAGCGAAAGCCAGCCGCCCCCGACAATCCCTTTCTCGCCGCGGAGGCCCTCTGGGTGGAGACCGCCGAGCAGATGCTCGATTTCTGGCGTGACACCAGGGACATGGGGTACGAAATGACCTTTCACTCCGTCTGGGGAAGCCCCTGGGCCCGCAGATTTGGTCGTTCCCACGAGACGCGTCGAACCCTTAAAGACCAGGCCGACCTTCGCGGGCTGCCGGAGGTCTCTCATATTCTCAGAGGCATGGAGCAAGGCGGGTTCGCAGAGGCTGTCATTCGCATGCTGATCCTTTTAGCGGACAATCGCGGTGAGGTTCGGCGCGACCGCCTTGACCGTTCCAACCAGGTGCTCACTCAGGACGAGCCCTTCCGCTCACTCGGTGCCGGGCGGATTGCAGAGCTCATCCATCAGCAGTCGGTGATCGTCACCTTCGAGCGTGAAGCAGCCATCGCCACCCTACCCGTCCTCCTCGAGACTCAGGAGTTGCGGGAGCTCGCCATGCAGGTGGTTCAGTTCATCCCTGGAGCGGTCGAGGAGATGTCGCCCAACACCGTGGCCCTGATCGAGACCCTCCGGTCGACCCTGGGCCTAGACCCCGCAGTCGTGAATGTCACCAGGGACCCCTTGCTTCCGGCGAAGCGGCGGACGAGTCGCAAGTCATGACCTCCCCGCTGCAGGGCGTGCTCACGCTGAATGCGGGCTCGTCCTCCCTTAAATTCGCGCTCTATGCAGCTCAGGGCGACCGTCCCCTGCTCACCGGCCAGGCAGACCGGATTGGGCCAGATGGAACGCTCTCGCTGCGCGCCTCCAATGAGGAGTCCCCTCAACCAGCCGCAGGCGACCTGACCACCCACGCGAGTGCGCTCAGAGTCATCCTCGAGACGGTTCGACTTCACAACCCCAGTCTGCAGCTCTTGGCCATTGGCCATCGCGTGGTTCATGGGGGCGATCGGTACACCGCACCTGAGACCGTCACCCCCGAGGTGATGCACTACCTCAGCAGCCTCGAGCCCTTTGCACCCCTTCACCAGCCGCATAACCTCGCGGGCATTCGAATGGCCCTTGAGGCCTTCCCCGAGGTGCCGCAGGTCGCCTGTTTTGACACCGCCTTCCATCGGGGCCATCCCTTCGTCAACGATAGCTTTGCCTTGCCCTATCGCTATTTCGAGCAGGGGGTTCGTCGTTACGGCTTTCATGGGCTGAGCTACGCGTATATCAGTGATCACCTGCGCGAGCGGGCTCCTCGCCTTGCCGAGGGCAAGGTGGTGGTGGCCCACTTGGGCAACGGTGCCTCTATGTGTGGCATCTCCAATGGCCGTTCGGTGGCCTCCACCATGGGGTTCTCAGCCCTGGACGGACTCCCGATGGGAACCCGCTGCGGTCAGCTCGACCCGGGCGTGCTGCTCTATATGCTGGACCAAGAGAAGCTCTCATCTGAGCAGATTCGTCACATTCTCTACAGCGAGTCAGGCCTGCTCGGACTCTCCAATGGGCTCTCCAACGACATGAGAACGCTTGAGGCCTCTGATACGCCAGAGGCCAGTCGGGCCATCGACTACTTTGTCTTTCGTGTCCAGCGAGAGCTTGGGGCCATGGCGGCAGCCATGGGCGGCATCGACGCTCTGGTATTCTGCGGCGGCATTGGCGAGCACTCGCAACTCATCCGCCACCGGGTCTGTGAGCGCATGGGCTGGATGGGCATTGAGCTGGACCATGGCTTAAACCAAGCCCACGCGGAGGTGATCTCGTCCGGGCTCGCACGGACCACGGTGATGGTGATTCCAACCCAAGAGGAGCTCGTGATCGCCCGTGCGGCGAGACAAGCAGCCCACATTTCTAAGGACTAAAGCATGAAGGGAGCACTCTCAGCATCTGATGCAGCGCGCATGATTCCAGACGGCGCGCGCCTCATGATTGGTGGGTTTATGGCGGTGGGAAGTCCCGAGCGCCTCATAGACGCGCTCGTGGCGCGTGAGGCCAGAGGACTGACCATCATCGCCAACGACACGGCCATGCCCGGAAAGGGAATTGGCAAGCTCATCTCCGCGGGAGCAGTTGCCCGAGTCATTGCCTCCCATATCGGACTCAACCCAGAGACCCAGGCCAAGATGATCTCGGGGGAGATCCAGGTGGAGCTTGCTCCCCAGGGGACACTCATCGAGCGGATTCGTGCTGGAGGCATGGGCCTTGGGGGTGTACTCACACCCACCGGGATTGGGACAGAGGTTGAAGAGGGTAAGCAGGTCATTGAGGTTGACGGCCGCTCCTACCTGCTTGAAAAGCCACTGAAGGCGGACTTCGCGCTCGTCGGCGCCTGGCAGGCTGACTATGTGGGCAATCTGAGCTATCTGCTCACGGCCCACAACTTCAACCCCATCATTGCCCTGGCCGGATCAACGGTGATTGCAGAGCCTGAGAGCATCGTGCCCGTCGGGGTGATTCCTCCAGATGCCGTCAAAACCCCGGGCGTGCTCGTCGACCATCTGATCGTGCGCCCCGGCGCGAAAGGAGCCTGATATGGATGCAAAGGTATTGATCGCCCGGCGGGTCGCGCGTGAGATTCGGCCCGGTATGTTGGTGAACCTCGGCATCGGCCTGCCCTCCATGGTGGCCAGCTATGTGCCCGCGCACTTGGGGGTGTTCTTTCAGGCTGAGAATGGAGTGATTGGCCTGGGCGCCCGCCCAGCCGAAGGCATGGAAGACCCACACCTCACCGACGCCGGCGGCGGGTTCGTCTCCGCCGTTCCGGGTGCGGCCAGCATCGACAGTGCCATGAGCTTCGGGCTCATTCGTGGGGGCCATCTCGATATGACGGTACTGGGCGGCCTGCAGGTGAACCAGAAAGGCCAGCTCGCCAACTGGAAGGTTCCAGGAAAGATGATCCCGGGCATGGGCGGGGCGATGGACCTGGTCACCGGAGCCGCACGGGTCGTGGTCGCGATGCAGCACGCCGCCAAGGGCTCGGCCAAGATCGTGCGTGAATGCAGCCTGCCGCTCACCTCCGCACGGAGGGTCAATCTCATCGTGACTGACATGGCGGTGCTGGAGCCCAGCGACGAGGGCCTCCACCTTCGGGAGCGTGCGCCGGGAGTCGGTGTGGACGAGATCCTGGCCCTTACGGAAGCACCCTTGATCGTGGCGGACCAAACGCCCGAGATGGTGATTGACTGATCGGATGCACTCGTTTTACACCTCCGACGGGGCCCGGCTCGCCTACACCGATGAGGGTGAAGGGCTTCCCCTGCTCTGCCTGGCGGGGCTGACTCGGGATTCCCGCGACTTCGACTACCTCTCGCACCACCTGCCCGACCACGTGCGCCTGATCCGCCTCGACTGCCGGGGACGTGGCCGCTCGAGTCGGACGGGACCACAGACCTATACCGTCGCGCATGAGGCAAGCGATGTGATCGCCTTGCTTGACCACCTCCAGATCGAGCGCGCTGCCATTCTCGGATCATCTCGAGGCGGGCTCTTGGCGATGGTGCTGGGTGCCTCTCACCCCGATCGAGTACTGGGAGTCTGCCTGAATGATGTCGGCCCAGTCATCGAGCGCAACGGGCTCGAACGAATCGCAACCTATGTGGGCGTCTCCCCAGCGGTGAATACCCTGGAAGAAATCGTTGAACGCCTGCCCCGCGCAAGCCCCGGCTTTCACGGTGTGCCTGAGACACGCTGGGCCGAGGAGGCAGTCCGCCACTTTGATGAGTGCGACGGACATCTACAACTCACCTACGACCCCGACATACGCATCGCGCTCCAGTCGGCGCTGGAGGGGCCAGCCCACGATCTCTGGCCCATCTTTGACGCCTGTAGAACGCTGCCTGCCGCACTGATTCGGGCTGAGCATTCGGACATTCTGTCCCGGGAGACCGCTGACGAGATGCGAAGGCGCCGGCCCGATCTCCTCTCGGTGGAGGTCCTCAACCGCGGCCATGTGCCCTTCCTCGACGAGCCCGAGGCGGTGGGCCTCATTCGACTCTGGATCGAACAGACGCGTCAGCGACTGAATACAGCAGCAACGCAGTAACGGCCCATGCGCCAGTCCGCCTGGAGCGCAAGTCCCGCAGTCCCATCCTCAAAGAGCTCTGGCCGCGGGTAGACCTCGAATGCATTCAGAAACTTCAGGACTGGCCGGCGAAGCACGCTGGGCCACCGGCCTAAGTCTCCAAAGTCAACCACGGCCAAGCTTCCCCCGGGCATCAGCCAGCTCGCCGCATTCTCCATCGCCTGGGCCGGAAAGGGCATCATCGAGAGTGAGTAGGGGAACAAGACCACATGCATCTGCGCTGCGGGCTGGTAGGACTCCGCAAAGCCGTGTACCAGGGTGATCTGTCCAGAGAGCCCAGCGCGATCCACCTTCTGCTGGGCAATTTCCAGCATCGCCTCGGAGGCATCGACTCCCAGGAGCTGAAGGTCGGGCCGACGCCTCGCCAGTCGAATGAGATTGTGGGCAGTCCCACAGCCCATCTCGCAGACGCGCCCGCCTGTGGGAGGGCTGAGCTCATCCACCAGGCGGTCACGACCGAACAGGAAGAAGGGACGCGTCCAGTCGTAGACATAACGAGTCCATCGGTAGACCCCGTCCATCTTCGATCCATGTTGCGTCAAGGTGGACTGGGCCGGCAAGTCCTTGAGATCGCCTGCGGGCGTCCTTTCCTCCCGGTCGGTCTGCTCCTCCGGGTGCATCAAGCGCTCTGGCGGCGCATCAGGTGAAAGCCACCATAGATCGCAGAGCGGTCCTGCTGGTGCAGTGCCTCAGAGGTCTCACGCGCGTAGCTCCAGTGCCGCAGGACTTGAGGATCGACTCGCTTGAGCAGAATGTTCTCAGCGCCTGCGGTCCGAAAGATCACTCGCGCACGCGATGAGGCTGTACGCTGAACCTCTTCCCAGAGCGCATTGAGCTGCTGATCATTCATCCAGTCCTGGGCGTCGAGGAAGACAAACGCATCTACGGAGCCGTCCGGCTGATCCTTCAGGAAGGTGGTGAGCATCATGCGATGCATCTGAACCTGATCGATGCGTGCCCTGAGCTTCTCGTAGTGCTGCGCCTGCAGGTAGCGGGGCAAAGCCTCGGGCCTCGCGAGGTCGTAGCCGCGGCCGAAGGCCTGCCAGGCAAAGTAATTGGTGGAGAGATCAAAGTCACAGGCCAGGCGACGCAGGCGGTCGTGTAAGACCAGAGACATTGATGGCGCATCACCCTGGAGCTTCTCAAACTGCGCCGCGGGAATGCCCAGGCCATAGAGCGCAAATGGGTTTTGGAGCGCCCGACGAACGAAGGGGCGCTTGAGCACCCTGCCCATCGTGGCGTCAAAAATCGCCGCCTGCTCGTCGCGATTCCTGGCTGCAAGAATGTCGCGCGGGTTCACCCCGAATAGCCGAGCGGCCCAGTGGCTTGCACCAATGAAGCGTCCCAGCACGCCCTTCGCGTAGAAATTGTCGGTGAAGGCATCAATGCGACGCCGAAAGGGAGCCCGTTTCTCCCAGTAGGCACGACTCTCAGCGTCCAGATGAGGGGCAATACGCTGGAAGTAACGTTCACGATTGGTGGGGCAGTTGGCGTGCCCAAAGAAGGCGAGGAAGTCTTCGTGACGGTCCAGCGCCCGAACCGACGCATGCTTCAGGCGGTTCAGGGCGATGTGGGCCTTGCTCAGGTCCAGGGCAGAAATGCGGACATTTGCATCGGTGAGCATATTGAGAAGGTTGCAGCCGCCTGAGGCAATGGCCAACACATGCTCACCGTCTTGGAGGCGCAGGGCCTGGAGGTCTACCTCTGGGTCTTCCCAGATCTGTGGGTAGACGAGGTGGTTAAACAGGGCGGCAAAGAGCCGGTCAGAGAGCCGAAGGCCCCGCTCCGAGGGAACATCACCCAGAACGGCATCGACTGCGATGGATTTCGTTGTCATATACGGCACTCACTCCCGTGGCGCCGAAAACCAGCACCCTAGCCGCGAAGGGTGCAACATTGAGATGACACTCGCGTGACAGAATGATTTCTGTCACAGGCCGGTGTCACGTCGCGGAAAGCCTCACCACAGCGGCCTCCACGAGGGGCGTCCCCCTGACCAGCTGGGCGCTCCCCGGATGGAGCGGATATTGCCCCAGGGCCGCCCAGACATACCATGCCCCCATCTGGCCACAGTCGTCATTGCCCATGATTCCATTGGGCCGATCGGAGTAGAACGACTGGGCGATCTGATGGACCAGGCGCACGCCCTTGTCGGGTCGATCGGTTAGGCCATAGAGCCAAGGCACATGATGGCCGGGCTCATTGCCATGTGCATGCAGCCCGATCATGGCCTCTTGTCCCAGGTGCTTATCTGCTCGCTTCATTGGGGTGGAGAAAAACTCATCTAGCCAAGCCTCAAGGGCCGAGGCCCCGCCAAGCACCTCTCGAAAACCGAGGGGATCGTGAAGCGCGGGAGTGGGGGTGTACTGCCAGGCATTGGCCTCAGTGTAATCGCCAGGGTTGTTCATCGGCGACGTGGCATCGAGGGGGTTGAATGGAGTTCTCCACTGGCCTTTGCTATCGAGCCCTCGCATCACCCGGGTACTGGAATCATAGAGCCGCTTCCAGTTCTCCGATCGCTGTTGGAATCGCTGGGCTGTGCTGGTGTCCCCCAGATGACGGGCGACCCGAGCGAGGGCCTCATCGCCGATGCCATACTCCAGCGCCTTGCTCACTGACTCTCCGCCGGAGTAGAGGTCGAAGGGCAGATAGCCATATTGATCAAAGAGAGACCAGTCACGCTGGGCCCAGTCTGGTGCCTGCGGCCGAGACTGGGTTGCCGAGGCGATCATGGCGGCAAGTGCCCGTCGGGCGAGTGGTTCAGGGACGAGTCCCATCTCAACTGCTCGCGAGATCACCGGCATCGCAGGGTTCCCGATCATGCAGTAGCTTTCCCGTCCCCAGACGGTCCAGATCGGAAGAAAGCCCATCTGCTCCTGGTGCAGCACCATGGACTCCACCTGAGCCTCTACCCGTTCAGGCATGAGCAAGGCATGTAAGGGATGAACGCAACGGAAGGTGTCCCAGAGGCTCAGTGTGCTGTCGTAGATGCCTGAGGGGACCTTCATCACCCGCCCCTTCGGCCCGCGCACCTGACCAGTAACATCAGCTACATTCGAGGGATGCAGAAAGCTTCGGTAGAGCGCGGAATAAAAGATTCGACGGGTGCGGTCGTCGGCCTGAATCTGCAGACGCCCTAGGATCGACTGCCAAGCCCGCCTGGCCTCGCCATGGACCTGGTCGAAGGGCCGCCTGGAATCTGCCCCAAGGTTAGCCCTTGCCCCGTCCATGTCAACGGTGGAGAGGGCCACGCGTGCCTCGAGCTGGCCCCCTGCTCCTCCGTCGAATTCAAGAATAAATCGGGGCGCACGCTCAGTTGGCGCACGAGGCACTACCTCCCGCACTCGGCGAATCGGACGACTGAACTCCACCACGAATGCACACTCTCGATCGACCCAATTGATCAGGTGCAGCCGACCGGCGACCTGAGACTCACCCTGCTGAATCTCAAGGTCGATCTCACGCACTCGCATGCCCTGATTCTGAGCCGCCTCAAAGTGGAGGCCATGGTGCAGGTCGAGCAAGACCTGAACAGGGCCTTCACGCAGCAGAGTCCATCGATGACAGGCCATCCGCTGAGAGGCCGTGCATTCCGCGAGAACCCCGTGGCTCGGAAGCGCCACGCTGTAGTGGCCAGGGCTCGCACGCTCACTGGCCTTGTCGTGAGGCGCCGAAAAGTCACGAGTCTGTTCAGTCCAGCCCAGATTCACTGAGGGCATGAGCAGCACATCACCCAATTCAGGAATGCCCGCCCCGCTGATGTGTGTATTGGTGAATCCAAGTGTATGAGTGGCACGCCACTGATATCCGCTCGCATAGCTCCATCCGCCATCTGCATGGTCAGGTCCTGGCATCACCATGCCAAACGGAAAGGCAGCCGCAGGCGTGACATGGCCGGTGCCGTCGGTGCCAATGAAGGGGTCCACCCAGCGCAAGACATCGGATGCATCCTCTACGGCAGACCGAAGTTCAAACGGAAATCCCAGCGCAATCGGCCCCGCAGCAGCTCGCGCCACCAGCCGCCCAAACTCCCGTCGGTTCATGCACCGCTCCAGAGCACTGGATTAAGGGGGCCAGATGCCAGTCCTCCGGGTACCGCCCCAGGACACCATTGGTCTGCGTCGTTTCTCTCTACTGCATTCCATTCGGGCTTAAGCCGCATCCGCTCGTCCATGTAGATCACGGTCATGACCGAGCGAGGGTTCTGGCTCCGGTTCTCGCCGGCTCGGTGAAAGGTCCATCCCAAATGGAAGCTTACGTCGCCGAGGCCAAAAGGCTGCTCAACGAGAGGGATTCCGAGGCCCTCCATCCGCGCCGGGATGGCCTGTTCACTCTCATCGCTAATGCCCAGGTTTCGGCCCTGCGCCACGCGCTGACTCCCCTTCCAGAAGGCCAATGGGCCCATGTCCAGGGGAACCGCCTGTAGCGGAATCCAGGCGGTCACCACGCGATCGCTCGCCAGGGGCCAGTAGTACTGATCGGCATGTGCAGGAGTGACGCCGCCACCAGGCTCCTTATAAAGGCTCTGATCATGGTAAAGCCGCACACCCTTGACGCCGAGGAGTTCTGCCGCGATTCGTGCCAGCCGCTGGCCAAAAACGAAGGTGCGAACAACCTCATTTTTAGTCCATAGGTTCATCACCTGAAGGAAGGCCCGGTCGTAGGTGCTGCGCTCCTCCATGGGAAGGTGCTGCGTGTTCAGCTCAATCGTGAGCCGCGTGATCTCCGGGCCGTAGGCTGCGAGGAGGGCTGGGTCGAGCACCTGCCGGAGGTGAATGAAGCCCTCCTCTGCAAACTGGGCTTGTGTGCCGGGCTCCAGTGTGAATGCCGAATCCAATGCGCTCATTCATGTCTCCAGTCGCAGGTTGATAGGACACTACTCTGCGCGCCTCCTGGCAAGAGGATTTTCGCGAAAATGGCAGATACTTTCTGTTTTATTGCAGAGAAGAGGGCAGAATTCTCAAATGCGTGTCAAATGGGAATCAAACTCAGCACAACTGGGAAAGAGCCTAAAGGTTTTGTCGCTCTCACAGTCCCGCTTTTCTGGGCCCCTGCATGCCCATGATGTGCTCGAGCTCACTTGGATCACTCAAGGGAGTGGCCTGAGGTTTACAGGACACACCGTAGAGCCTTTTCAGGCGGGCGACCTCGTGCTGATTCCACCCCGCATTCCACACACCTGGCAGTCGAGTGCCAACGCGTTACAGTCTGCAAGAGCCATCGTGCTTCAGGTCGAGCTTGCTCAGTCACTCAACCTGATTCCAGAATGGCAGAGCGCCTTAGCCACCTTGAAAGACTTTGGGCATTCCGCCTGGTCCATTCATGGCGAACTCCGCAGCCACCTCACGCCCCTCCTGCTTGATCTCGTTGAGGCTGAGGCGCTTCGGGCACTGGGGCTGTCCCTTGTGCTCCTGGGAGATCTGATTACTGGCCTCTCTGACCCCGCCCGCCGAGAGGTTCGACGTCTTGATGCCGCCCCAATCGAGCCATCCTCCACGCTGGCGGCGAAGCGGTTCGACGCCCTCTTAAACTGGATCCACCTGCACTCTGCGGAGCCCCTCACCGTCGAGGACGCTGCCGCACGGCTTCACATCAGTCCGGCCTCATTCAGCCGCAGCTTTCAGCGCCGCGTCGGCCGTCCCTTCACCGCCTATGTCAACGACATTCGGGTGGCCAATGCCTGCCTGCTGCTGAAGCAGACCGACCGCCCTATCCGGGAGATTGCCCAGCGCTGTGGGTTTGGAGCACTCTCTAACTTCGCTGCCCAGTTTCGCCTGCGCATGGGAAGCACACCGAGAGCGTTCAGGCGCGCTTAACCGGTCGGTGATTTCGAGCACGAGAATCAATCATTTCGCCACTCAGATCAGCACCAGGGGAATGCACAGGGTATAGCCATAGCCCCATACCGATTTGATCGCTGGTTCGTCCTCAGGCGCCTGCACTGTCTTGAACTTCCGGCGCAGTCGCGCCACGATCTCCTCCAGCGCATGTTTACTCAGCGGCAGTCCGTTGTCCTCTTCACCGCAAATTTCGCAGAGGATGGTTGATTCGAGTTGGTTACCCTTGGCCTGCGCGAGTGCCACGAGCAATAGTTTTTCTCGGTGCGTCAGCCTTAGCCTTTGGTGCTCTCGGGGACCTATGAGCGTACGATCGCGCAGGTTCATGCGCCACTCGTCTGCACCGCGCTGGCGGTTCATTCGCCGATCCAGACTCATGAGCACCATCAGCAGTTCGTCTGGCGCCACAGGCTTAGGGAGGTAGAAGTCAGCGCCCCCCTCCTGATAACCAATAATTCGGTCCTGAACTGCTCCACGGGCAGTCATGATGATGATGCCCGCCTCGGGCATCGTCGAGCGCACGCGTTTGGCGATAGAGAGCCCTCCCTCTCCCGGCAGGTTCAGATCGATGATGAAAGTGTCGATCACCTCCGTAGCAAGCAACTCGTCCAGGCCATAGCCACTGCCAACGGCATGCGTCTCAAAGCCACGCATTCGCAAGAAGTGGACGAACTCCTCGCGCAGAAGACGGTCGTCCTCCACCAAGACGATTGACATGGGATGAGCCGCGCGTAGAGATGGAGAGAGTAATGGTGGGCTCAACTGGGAATCCTCACAATGAAGCTTACGCGATTGGTCCTAGGCCGATATTCAACAGATCCTCCGAGCTTCGTCGCAGTGGATCGAATCAAGCTAAGGCCAATCCCCATTCCCGGATACGCCTGCGCGGTTGAGTGCCGGTAATAGCGCGTAAAAACCATATCTGGATCCGGCATCGCGTCTGAGTGAACCGAGTTACTTACCTCGATGCAAGTCCATCCATCAGGCTGCGAGGAGATCGACAACTCGATAGGCTCAGACGCGTTGCCATAGGTGTCTGCATTCTTGAGAAGATTCTCGAGAATGACACCGACCAACTCTGGGTCGGCCGCCAGCGTTGCTAGCCCTTGAATTTGAAACAAGACCCGGTCTTCAAGTCCCAAGTCTTCAATCAGACGAAGGGCCAAAGGCTCTGCAACGATCGATTGGGTCTGACGCCTTGGCGTAAGCTGCTCAATCTTGTTGGCTTGAGCCACATGGACAATGAGGGCGTCCATTCTGGCTACGCAAGACTGAATACTCTTGACGCGTTGCTCGCCATCTGGATTGGCGGCCAACATGTGGCCCAGTGAACCAACTGCAAACCGGATTGTTCCTAGAGGATTCTTCAGCTCATGCGTGAGCATGTCGATCAATGAGCTGCGCTCGGCCAGTCGCAACTCAGCGTTTCGGCTGTCTTCCGCCCGCCTCTGAAGAGCTGCCAAGGAGGCCTTGCGCACTTGTGCCTGATGTTGCCGCTCCAAAACAACGACTGCAAACAGGATCAGGCTGACCCAGATCCCGTTGAGCCGATGGTCACTGAGCGACCTAACCCCGGGAAGGTAGGCGTCTATTTCCGTGGGGAAGTAAAGACCTTTGATGGCGGAGGTGATGAGGCCAAGCAGGAGAACGTTCCCGAAAATGAAAAGCCGTCTGATCGTAGGATGGAGGTCTTGTGTCGACACCGCACCAAAGACTTGTACCAAAGGCAGAGCGATCCAAACCAAGAAATTGATTGGCAGCGCCACCTGCGCATTTCCGGCGAGGACCAGCATAAGGTTGATCAAGCTCATAGCAAAGAGCACGATCGACAAGATCGTGTACGTCCGACTCATCTTGTGCGGATGCAATAGAGTCATGCATAGCAGCAGGATCATGAGCGTGCGCATGATGAGGCTACCGTAGGCGGCGAAGGTTAGATCGGTCAGCCCGAGCGGGAGCCACTGTGCAAGTAGCCCATTGACGCTCACCAGACCCAGAATGTTCGAGCACTGGAACAGGACGAAGCTGAGCATGAGGCTGGACCGATCGACAGCCAGCAGATACATAGAAACGAATAGAAGGCAGACACCAATCGTCAATGAGGCATTGATGGTGCGAATGCGATCGACCGTGCTCACAAACAACTCCTGTGTGCCCTCTATCTCGACCTGCACTCGCCGATTGCCCGCCGACTCGACTCGTAGGTAAAGAGTCTTCGTCGGCTCACTCATTTGATCGAGCGAGAAGCAATGGCGTTCATCAAGGCAACGGTATTGCCGCCTCGATTGAAACCCGTGGTCAGTACGTTGAGTCCAACCATCCTGCGAAGACTCAAAGAGATCGACGCGCGGGAGGATGTTCGGTCCAACCTTAAGCGTGTAAAGATCGTTGCGCACCACTCGGGCCTCATGACTCAGAGGTGCCTGTAGAAATTGGATCGTCACCCGGATCCAGGTTGCGGAGGAAGGGAAGTTCTGGACGAGTTCACCTTCGAAGGGACTGAACTTTGCGCTGGCAAGCTGATCAGGATGAGAGACTTCGGGTGATTCTTGCAGATAGGCGAGGTGAACCAGAAATTGCGCCGTATTGGCGAACGCATGAGACGGCACGAAGCAAGCGGCCCACCATAGGACCAGGCCGTAGAGCACCATCAGGGGGCGAACCCACATGGAACAAGTCAGAACGAGTTGAAGTACCGCCTCATCTCGGCCAATTTGCCCTGCGCCTCGACTGAACTTGCCTCACTTTTTTTCGTTGAGGTGGACGGTTCACGATTGCGGCGATCTAAAGCTCCAAGCACATCGGATTCGGTGAGATTGTGTGCCGCCATGACCTCTCGGATCTCTCGCAAGCCTGATTCAACCTGAGCTTGGCGCTCCCGCTCAATCCTCATTTCCAGGTTCCGCTTCTGCATGGCAGCTTGCCTAAGGGTGTCTGCCATCTCCTTCTCAATGGCTAGCTTTTGCTCCATGAGCGTTTGGATCGAGTCCATTAGAACCACCTTTCCGTTGGTTTAGTCTCCCGGGAGTGGGCATCAGCTAAAACCCACGCACAGAAAGCCTAACAGTCCAGCAGTGACTAATCTCCTTAAACACCCGACAAACCTCACAGTCCCTCATGATCAGGCGCCCAGCAAGCGGCGCGTGAGCAGCGACTGCATGTCTCGTCGGCCGTCGGCAATCACAAACACCACCACGTCGCGCCCCATTACCCGATAGATGAGGCGGTACGGCTTGAAGAACACCTGGCGGTAGTCCTTGATCCCGAGATCGAGCAACTCTCGCCGGTAGCTGCCGCGCTCCGGCATGACAGCCAGTTGTTCTGACGTGGCCATCAACCGATCCAGAACATGATCGGCATTGACGGGATCGTCGAACTCGGCAATGTAATCGTAGATCGCCTCTAAATCCTGCTCGGCACCCTCTGTGAGCAGGACACTGTACTTGGATGCCATCAGGCCAATGCTTTTTTGGCCTTGAGCCGGGCCACCACGTCAGACAGCGGCTTGACCTTGCCCGCGGCCACATCCTGCTGGCCCAAGGCCAGCACTTTCAGCAAAGCCAGGGTTTCCTGCGTGGCCTCGTAGCTGGCCACCTCCTGCAAAACAGCCTTGGCCTCACCGTTCTGCGTGATCACCAGGGGCTCGCGTTGCTCGCCGAGCGTGGCCAAGATCTCCGCCGCATTGGCCTTGAGGTAGCTGATCGGCTTGACTTGTGATGAGTAGCGCATGAGGCCTCCTTGTGGACTGAATATAGTCTACAAAAAGACCGATGAAAAGAGGGGCCCCCAGACTGTGGAACAACGTTGGCGGGTTGAGCCGGTGTTTGGCAGGTGTAGTTCGACCGCACACCAGCAGCTTGCAAAACCCTGTGTTTATTGGGGGGAAGTCCAGAAAGACAAACGCCCAGAGAACTCTGGGCGATTTCAACTGGTGCCGGTGAAAGGAATCGAACCCTCGACCTTCGCATTACGAATAAAATATTGCTTGTGTAAATACATGATTTAATTGAATAAACTTTAAAACCTGTAAGGTTCCTGTTAAGTCCTTACAGG
>JBEAMW010000033.1:0-18692 GCA_041165705.1 Pseudomonadota bacterium | reverse complement strand
ATCTGTGCTGCCACTGTCAAGCACCACAATCTCATCGGCCCACTGCGCCACCGAGCCGAGCGAGGCCTCAATGCGATCGGCCTCATTCTTGCAGATCATGAGAACGGAGAGGGTTCTGCGGGCAACCTGAGTTTCAGCCATAGTGTGAGCATGAATAATTTGTCGAATCATCGCTCAGTTCAACAAAACGCGCTGATGGGGGCTGGAGTCGCAGCAATCCTCGCCAGTGCCTTGGTGTTGCCACAGGTGACCGACTTCGCTTTCTGGGCCTTGTTGGCAGGCTGCTTTCTCCTCAGGTTTTGGTCCAGAGGACCAGCCCTCCAGTGGACTGACTTCGGCTTCATCTGTGCGCTAGCAGCCTGGCCGGCTGTCACACTCTCTCTCGAACTCGTTCACGGACCGCTCCTGAGCGCAATCGACAGGCCGGCGCGTCTCCTGTTGGCAGTACCGCTCTTCCTCATCTTTCGTTCCCAGGCGCTAGACCTCCGTTGGGTTTCGGGAGGCTCTCTGGTCGGCCTCAGTCTCGGTCTCCTCACCTACTCGCTCAACCCGTTTGTCACGCCAGATGGCCTTCAGCGCGCGCAGTCTTTCGCAGGCAATCCGATCAGCTACGGACAATTCATGCTGGTTCTGGGATTTCTTGGGGGCCTGTGTTGGCTTCACGCACCTCGCAGCCGTCAGGTGCAGTGGGCCTCAGCACTCTGCCTCATCATGGGCATCGCTGGAGCCTATTTCTCAGGCACGCGAGGAGTGCTTGTGACGGTCCCGGCCCTGGTGGTGGGCTTCGTCCTATTAACGGGGCATCAACGCGCAACGCTCGTTCTCGTCCTAGGCGCTGTGGGTGGCCTTGGACTGGCCTGGTTTATGGCTCCCTCGATCACCCAGAGATTCCTTGAACTGCTCCCCATACTCATGGGACAAGACCTCGGCACCGTCTCTCTCGCCGAGGAGACAAGCGCAGGGCATCGCATGCGCTTGTGGTCGGTAGGCTTAGGCCTCTTTGAGAGTTCGCCTTGGATTGGCGTGGGGGCTGATCAGCTGCGTCAGACACTCCAAGGACTTGGGGCTGCGGGCGTTCTGGAGACAGGACGAGTTCATCTCCACAATGAGTGGGTCCATACACTCGCGAGTTATGGTGCTGTTGGTGCCGCAGCGCTACTTGCCACCCTGCTCGGTCTCTTCGGCCTCTTTGGCTGGACTTGGAGCTGCATGCGCGGCCGAGCGGAGAGTCTCGCTTGTTCGAAGGATGATGCGAGGATTCAGGCGGGCCTTGGAGTTTTGCTACTGACCGCCCTCGTTGGGTTCTCTATGACCGACTCATTAATTTCAAATATGAATCGAGTTCAGGTCTACACCGTTCTTCTCGCGGTCTGCGCTGGCGCAGCGCGCCATGCTGCAATGGCTCAGGCGATCGAACGGAGCGAGTCCCAGGACTCGCAGGCGGGGCACTGCCAGGCGTGACGAGAGAGCCTGGCCCCACACTGCTGACACTGATGCGGGGCGGCTGAAGAGGCCTCGTCATGCAGCCGTGGGTGCTCAGGCAGGAGCGCCTGGGCGGCCGCTCGCTGGCCGAGCTCCATGTGAAAGTGAAACCGTCTGAGATTGAGTGCGCTGTCTGCAGGTCTTCGGTGGGCAAGCCATTCAGCAGACTGAAGCGCCTCGGCCCAGCGCCGCTGACGCTGCATGAGCTCAATCAGGCGCTCATGGGCCCCTGCCGCCTCACTTCCCTGCGTCAACGACTTGAGAAGCGTCTCCGTACGATCCAGGATGCCCGCCGCGCGAAAATCGTCCGCAAGCGCAAGCGTGTACTGAGCACGAGCCTCCTCGGAGAGTTGGGGGCGCGCAAGCAAGGACTGATGGACTTCAATGGCGCGGTCGGGCTCCCCCCTGAGACGGAGGACCACGCCCACCGAGGCGTGAAGGGAGAGGGCATCAGGCTGCTGACGAAGCACCTCCAGGAGGCTCGCCTCCGCGCGAGCCCAGTCACGGACCAGGAGTGCCTCTACAGCGCGGGACAGGGGATCGAGTAATTCGTCGGACCGGCGCGCGCTCTGCTGACGATCAACCCTGGCCGCAAACCAGCCCAGGCCAAAAAGCATGGGAAGGGCCAGCAGCCAGAGGGGGTCGAAGGTCATCCCGCAGCGTTTCGATTCACGCGCTGGCGCAGTTCTTTGCCCGGCTTGAAGTGGGGAACCCGCTTGGCAGGCACTGACACCTCCTCGCCTGACTTGGGGTTGCGGCCCGTGCGAGGCGGGCGCTCGCTCACAGAAAAAGTGCCGAAGCCGCGGATCTCAATGCGCTGCCCATCCACCAGGGCCGAGACCATAGCGTCAAGCAACAGGCGCACTGAGACCTCACAGTCCTTCTGCACCAACTGGGCATTGACGCCCAGCAGGGGATTATTGAGCCGCTCGGTCAGTCGAACAATCAGCTCTGACTTGGTCATGACCGAGCGTCTCCTCTCGCGGACTACTCAGACTGCCCGTCGAGCTTGGCCTTGAGCAGGGCGCCCAGGTTGGTGGTGCCAGAACTCGAACCACCCTCAGCTGCCATCTTCTGCAGGACATCGGCGGCTTCGGCGTTGTCCTTGGCCTTGATGGAGAGGTTGATCGAGCGGGTCTTGCGGTCGACGTTGACCACCATGGCCTCTACGGAGTCCCCCTCTTTGAGGTGGGTGCGGGCATCTTCCACCCGGTCGCGGGAGATGTCGGAGGCACGCAGATAACCCTCCACATCATCGCCCAGGGCGATGGTTGCGCCCTTGGCATCCACGGCCTTGACGGTGCCGGTGACGATTGCGCCCTTCTCGAGCTTGGTGGTGGTTACAGGGTCGCCCTGGAGCTGCTTGATGCCCAGAGAGATCCGCTCACGCTCGACATCAATGGCGAGCACCACAGCCTGCACTTCGTCGCCCTTCTTGAAGTTGCGCACAGCCTCCTCGCCCGTCTCGTTCCAGGAGAGGTCGGAGAGGTGCACCAGGCCGTCGATGTTGCCGGGCAGGCCGACAAACACGCCGAAGTCGGTGATCGACTTGATCTGGCCCTGCACCTTGTCGCCCTTCTGAACCGTGGCTGCGAACTCCTGCCAGGGGTTGGAGCGGCACTGCTTCATGCCCAAGGAGATGCGGCGACGCTCGCCGTCGATCTCGAGCACCATGACCTCGGTCTCGTCGCCGACCTGCACCACTTTGCCAGGGTTGACGTTCTTGTTGGTCCAGTCCATCTCGGACACGTGCACCAGGCCCTCGATACCCGGCTCGATCTCAACGAATGCACCGTAGTCGGTGATGTTGGTGACCTTGCCGAACAGGCGGGAGCCCTGGGGGTAACGGCGGGCGATGCCCTCCCAGGGGTCGTCGCCGAGCTGCTTGATGCCCAGGGAGACGCGGTTCTTTTCCTGGTCGAAGCGCAGCACCTTGGCGGTGACTTCCTGGCCCACATTCAGAACCTCGGAAGGGTGACGCACGCGGCGCCAGGCCATGTCGGTGATGTGCAGCAGGCCATCGATGCCGCCGAGGTCGACGAATGCACCGTAGTCGGTGATGTTCTTCACCACGCCCGTGACCACTGAGCCCTCAGAGAGGTTCTCGAGCAGCTTGGCGCGCTCCTCACCCATGGAGTTTTCTACCACGGCACGGCGGGAGAGCACGACGTTGTTGCGCTTGCGATCGAGCTTGATCACCTTGAACTCGAGGGTCTTGCCCTCGATGTGAGAGGTGTCCTTGATGGGGCGGGTGTCGACCAGCGAGCCGGGCAGGAAGGCACGGATGCCGTTGGTCATGACCGTGAGGCCGCCCTTCACCTTGCCGGTGACGGTGCCGGTGACCATCTCGCCAGACTCAAGGGCCTGCTCCAGGCTCACCCAGGCTGCAAGGCGCTTGGCGCGGTCACGCGACAGGCGAGTTTCGCCGCGACCGTCCTCAAGAGACTCAATCGCAACGGAGATGAAGTCGCCCTCTTGTACATCGAGGACGCCTTGGTCGTTCAGGAATTCTTCGAGGGGGATGAAGCTCTCGGACTTGAGGCCCGCATTCACCACCACGTGATTTTGGTCGATCCGCAGGACTTCTGCGGTGATAACCTCGCCAGCGCGCATTTCTTGGCGGGCGATAGATTCTGCAAACAGTGCGGCAAAAGACTCAAGCGCAGGTGCGCTTTGTTGGGTTGACAATGACATGTAAGAGGGTTTCCAGTGACACGCCAAGGCTGGGCCTCGGCGGAGTTATGGCCGGTGTGTTTGCCACACCGAGCCGATCAACTGAAGCAGGCGCAGCACGCTGGCCACCCCTACAACAGCTCCGAGCTCGGCACTATAGCCCAAAAGATCAGCTTGATCAATGGTTTAAATTCAGTTCCGCCCACTGAAGGACCGCTGCCACGGACTGCTCCACCGTCTGCTGACTCGTGTCGAGGTAATGAACGCCAGAGTTGGGCTCAAACCGAAGCGGGGCCACCGCCCGCCCTGAATCTCGGGCATCCCGGGCCCGAAGGTCTGCCGTGATGGTGGCCAGATCGGCAGGCTCGCCTCTGGCCAGCAGTTGATCGTACCGGCGCTGGGCGCGAACCTCAGCGTCAGCGGTGAGGAAGATCTTTGTGCCGGCCTCCGGAAAAACGACTGAGCCCATATCTCGCCCATCGCAGACCAGGCCAGGGTGGCGAGCTGCGTCACGCTGAAGACGAAGCAGTGCGCTTCTCACCGCTGGCAGCGCCGCGGCCTGAGAGGAGCGAACACTCACCTGCTCGTCTCGAATGGCCATCGTGACATCCTCGCCAGCCAGCAGGATGCGCCCCGATTCAAACTCGACCGCCAGGCCCGAGGCGATCGCTGCGAGACGCGTCTCATCAGAAGGATCGCAGCCCGCGCGTAGGCCCGCTAGAGCAACTAAACGATAGAGGGCCCCGCTGTCGAGGTAGTGAAAGCCGAGTGCCGCGGCGGCCCGCGCTGCGACGGTGCCTTTGCCCGAGGCCGTAGGGCCATCGATGGCGATCACCGGAACCGCTCGGGCGCAGACATCGGCAAACACCTCGAAGTAGTCCGGGAAGGTCTTGGCCACGCAGCCCGCGTCGAGGATGGTGACCGTCCGCTGAGCGGCCTCGGCCTGCACGCCCTCCACGCCATCTCCCGCATGTCGAAAACTCGCGAGCGAGAAGCTCATGGCCACCCGATGGTCTTCATAGGTGTGAATGGATGCCGACTGCAACTGGGCCGGCGGATGAACCACGATGAAGTCCTCGCCAGCCTCGATTTTGGCTCCGAGCTTGCGGGCTTCCGCCGCCATCGCCTCAATCCGATCGGTTTCTTTCACCCGCCAAGACCCAATATTGGTCAGACGCGTGGGGCCTTGCGCGTAGAGGGCCACGGGGACCAGGGTCATGGCGGCATCAGGAATGTGATTGCAGTCCAGCGTAATCCCATGCAGCTGCCCATGCCCCCCCTCTGGGGCAGAGACCTCCATGGCATTGGGAAACCAGCGCACCAGCGCGCCCATGGCCTCCAGGGCGTGAGCAAACTGCACATCCCCCTGAAGGCTCTCTCGCCCGGCCCCTTCCACGCGAATGGGCCCGCCTCCCAGGACGCCGGCCGCAAGGAAATAAGAGGCTGACGAGGCGTCCCCCTCCACCTGGAGCGTCCCTGGCGAGACGAGGCTGGCTCCGGGATAGACCTCAAATCGATTCGGGGTGGGCTCCTCAATCCGTGCTCCAAAACGACGCAGCATCGCCAGCGAGAGGTCCACATAGGGACGGCTAATGAGACTTCCTTCTACCGACACCGTAATCGGCTCACCCCACTGCTGAGCGAGCCCCGGCGCAGCCTGAAGCAGGCCTGTGAGGAACTGGCTGGAGGTACTGCCCTTCACCCGCCAAGCCTGAGTGGGTGCAAGCGCAGCCGCGCGGACCCGCAGCGGAGGGTAGCCCTCCTGGCCGAGGTAATCGATGGCAGCACCCAGACGCTGGAGCCCCTCCACCAGGTCGCCAATAGGCCGCTCATGCATGCGCGGCACGCCCGAGAGCACTACACAGCCTTCCACGCCGGTCTGCGCTCTCGCAATCGAAAGGAAAGCCACGACGGCCGGCAGGAGCGTGCGAATGGTGAGGCCTGAATTTCCAACAAAACATTGAAGGGGCGCCTGTGGCGTGCCGAGCTGTGCGGGCGCACCGCCGCACCCGTGCACAGTCCATCGGCCGGCCTTCGCGTTCTGCTCCTCAACACGAATGCCCATCTGCCGCAGGGACTGGATCATGACCTCGGTGTCATCAGACCGAAGCAGTCCCTCCAGGGTGGTGGTGCCCTTGGCACAGGCTGCCAGGAGCAGGGCCCGGATGGAAAAGCTCTTGCTACCAGGAAGCTGGACAAGGCCACGGGCCCCGTCGCGTAAATCGAGAGTAATGTCCAAGCGCCAGAAGTCCTATGAGGAAGAACGGGGGTCTTGGAAGCCAGCGCGCCATTGGGCGGCCCCTTCCAGGTAATCCATGAGCCGCGAGCGGTCTTGGGACTGAATCGCCTGCGCCAGCGTGTCAATCTCACGCTGATAGCGCCCCATGAGGGCGAGCAACTCCTCGCGATTGTCGAGAAAAACATCAGCCCAGAGACGAGCGCTCGAGCCGGCAATGCGAGTGGTGTCCCTGAGGCCCCCTCCATGCAGCCACTGCGCAGACTCGGCCTGCGGCGAGGCGGCAAGCTGTGCCGCAAGGGCATAGGCCACAGCATGGGGAAGGTGGCTGATCGCGGCGAGCAGAGGGTCGTGCTCTGACAAGGCAAGCGGGTGGGGTCGGGCGCCAAGCGCCAGCCAGAAGGACTCCAAGGCGTCTCGACAGGCCTCACTGGTCTCGGGAAACTCCGAGAGCAGCACCCGGGCCCGCTCAAACAACTCAGCACGCGCAGCTCCGGGCCCATGCGTCTCAGAGCCCGCCATCGGGTGACTTGCAATGCAATGCGAGAGGAAGGCCGAGGCACCGGCCTGCGGCCTGCGCAGATCGTCTGCGGCTCGACTCAGCGCCGACTTGGTGCTGCCCAGATCGGTGACCCAGGGGCGGCCCAAACGCTCCCACTGCGAGGCCACCGCCTTTAGGAGCTGGGCGCTCGCGCTCACGGGTGCGGCCAGCACCACCAGCCCCGGCCGAGTGTCTTCAGGCCGGCCCGGCGCCATCGCCTCCAAGGAGCTAATCACCTCGTCAACAACCCCCAGCCGCTGAGCCTCCATCCCGTGCTCGGGGTCAAGACCATAGATACAGTCCACCACCTCTGCACGACGCGCGGCTCGCGCCACAGACCCGCCCATCAGGCCCGTTCCCAAGACGAGAAGCCAGCTAGCCGAGTACTTCATCCAGAGCCTTCAGGCAGGTGTGGAGTTCCTCGAGCGTGCCGATGGAGATGCGCAGGTGGTGCGGCAGGCCATAATTGGCAACCGGTCGCGTGATCACCCCTTTCGCCATCAGCGCCTCAAAGAGCCACACACCGAGGGCTGGCCGCTCGGCAGACGGGCTGAGCCGAGGCTGCAGATCCACCAGCAGAAAATTCCCCTTAGACGGCAGCGGCCGAAGGCCACGCTGGGTCAGTTCGCGACTGAGAAAGGCCAGACCCTCGGTATTCAGCGCGGCGGTTCTCCGGAGAAAATCCTCATCAAAGAGGCTCTCCGCCGCGGCCGCCATGGCCAGGGCATTGACGTTAAACGGCTGACGAACGCGATTGAGGAGGTCTGTGATCTCGGGACGGGCCACGCCAAACCCAACGCGCAGGCCGGCGAGCCCATAGGCCTTGGAGAAGGAGCGAGACACCACCAGCTGAGGGTAGCGGCGAACCCATTCAAAGCTGGGGATGGCCTCACTGGGCTCCAGGTACTCGCCATACGCCTCGTCGAGCACCACCAGTGTGGTCTCGGGCAGCCCCGCAATGAAGGACTCCAGAGCCTCTGCCCCGAGGTAGCTGCCGGTGGGGTTGTTGGGATTCGCCACCCAGACCACTGCGGTGTCGGGACGAACCGCCGCACGCATGGCCTGAAGGTCGTGGCCAAGCTCGCCGGGTGTGGCCGGCACCACGATGGCCTTCGCCCCAGTTGCCTGCGTAGCCAGGCCATAGACAGCGAACGCGTGGGCGGAAAAGAGCGAACTGCGTCCCTCGGAGAGGAAGGCCCGTGCCACCAGTTCCAGGATGTCATTACTGCCGTTACCCAGAGTGATCCATCGGGGGTCCAGGCCAAAGCGACGTTGGAGTGCCGCCTTGAGGTCGTGGCCGTTCCCGTCGGGATATCGACCCAGGTCCTCACTCGCCTGGAGCATGGCCTGCCGACCGCGCGGGCTCATTCCCAGCGGGTTCTCATTCGAGGCCAGCTTCACGATGGAGTCTTCTGCAAGGCCGAACTGGCGAGCAACCTCGGCGATCGGACGGCCCCCGTGGTAAGGGGCGATGGACTGGACATGGGCAAGCGCGGTGTTAGACATGACTGGGCACCGTGAGTCGATCAAAGAGGGGGTAAGAGCCCAGCAGCTTGAAGAAGCTCGCTCGAGCGCGAATCTCCGCCAGGGCGAGGGCCACCTGAGCATCGTTCTGATGGCCCACCAGGTCTACATAAAAGAAGTACTCCCAGCCATCGGCCGAGCTACGCTGGCGCGCAGGGCGAGACTCGAACCGCTTCATCGAGACGCCGTGCCTCGCCATGGGCTCAATGAGTGAGAGCATGGCACCAGCCTGATCGGGAACCGAGAGAATCAGCGAGGTCTGGTCTAGTCCGCACCCATCCGGCGTGAAGTCGCCGATGGCCGCAAACCGAGTTCGGTTGCTGGGGTCGTCCTCGATCCGATCCGCTAGGGTTCGAAGCCCGTAGTGCTGAGCCGCCGTCTGGCCTGCGATGGCCGCGAGGCTTGGGTCCTCGGCCGCCATTCGTGCGGCCTCTCCGTTGCTGGACACGGCGAGCTGCTCGACACCGGGAAGCTGGTCTCTGAGCCAGCGTTGGCACTGAGCCAGTGCCTGCGCATGTGCCACCACCCGTCGAATGGAAGACCGATCGGTAGCCTGGCTCAGAAGGCCGTGATGGATGGGGATCGACACCTCTGCACTGATCCGGAGGGAGGTCTGAAGGAAGAGGTCGAGGGTACGCCCCACGGTACCCTCGATCGAGTTCTCCACGGGCAGCAGGGCCGCGTCTGAATCGCCCTTTTCGGCCAGAGCAACGGCCTCATCGAGGCTGGCGCAGGGAAGGCCTTCCACCCGATGCCCAAACAAGGTGCGAACTGCCTGCTCGCTATACGTGCCTGCGGGCCCGAGGTAAGAGACCCGCATCACCCGCTCAAGTGCTCGGCAGCCTGAGATCACTTCCAGCCAAATGGCGGCAATCGACTGGTCGGGCAGGGGCCCACCGAGCGACCGGTTGAGCGCACACATCCGCTCGATAATGGCCACCTCGCGCTCCGGCCGAAAGACGGGCGCACCCACCTTGTGCTTATTAAGCCCAACCTGCTGAACAATGCGCGAGCGCTCTACGAGCAAGGGAAGAATCTGGTCGTCGTAGGCGTCAATCTGGTCTCGAAAGGCCTTGAGCTGCTCCGGCGTCATGCGTGCTCCTGTTCAAAGGCTTGCATAAACCTCACGAGTGCCTCCACGCCCTCCAGGGGCATGGCGTTATAGAGGCTTGCCCGCAGGCCACCAACGGCCTTGTGTCCCTTGAGGTTGAGCAGGCCCGCCGCCTTACTCTGCTCAAGGAAGAGGGGGTAAAGCCTTTCGTCGGGAAGGTAGAAGGGGACATTCATTCGGGAGCGAGCGGCCTTTGCCACCCGCGTCTCATAGAACGAGGAGGCATCCAGGGCCCCGTAGAGGCAGGCAGCCTTTTGTGCATTCTGCGACTCCATCGCCTCAACGCCCCCCTGATTCTCCAGCCATTCAAAGACCAGTCCGGCCATGTAGATCGCAAAGGTACTTGGGGTGTTGAGCAGGGAGTTCTGCTCCAGCACCTTGCGGTAGTCGAAGACCGAGGGACAGTGACCCATGGCCACTGGAAATCGATCACGCAGAAGCTCATGGTTCAGGATCACGAAGGTGAGGCCTGATGGCCCAATGTTCTTCTGTGCGCCGCCGTAGGCCAGGGCAATGGTGGAGAAGTCCATGGCCTTGGAAAGCACATGCGAGGACATGTCCACCACGAGGGGCACTTCGGGCGCTCCGAGCGAGGCCAGGTGAGGGAACTCCGCATACTCCACCCCACCAATCGTCTCGTTGCCGCAGATATGAAGGTAGGCGGTGTCTGCCCGAACCTGCCACTCCGAGAGCGGGGGCACATAGCCAAAGGAGGGCCAGTCTTCTGACGATCCGTTCTGAGCAGCGGCGCGCGCCTGCTCTGCGCTTGCAGCCAGGTGAACGTCGCCAAAGGCCTGAGCCTCTTGAATGGACTTGGCCGACCAGTGCCCGGTATGCACATAGTCACACCGGGAGTTCTGCGCCAGCAGATTGAGGGGCAGGATGGCGTTCTGAGCCGTGGCGCCCCCCTGCATAAAGAGGATGCTGTGGCTGCTCGGAAGCTTCAGGAGGCGCTTGAAACGATCGATTGCGGCCTGATGCAGGCTCTCGAACTGCGCTCCCCGGTGGCTCATCTCCATCACCGACATACCCGATCCGCCTAAGTCCATCATCTCCGCAGCCGCTCGTTCGAGAACGGCATCGGGCAGTACAGCGGGTCCAGGCGCGAAGTTAAAGGGGCGAGCAGCCACGGGATTCTTCCTTAGGAGGCAAAGAGGGAAAGGACATAGGGTAACGAAATTGCCGACAAGGCGGTGCTCGCCACCACCGCAGTGGCACTGATCGAGACCCCCTGGTTATAGCGTTGCGCGAGCAGGTAGGGGTTGGACCCAGTGGGCAGACTGGCCACCGTGGTGAGCACTGCAACGGTGAGGTCGGGGAGTTCAAACACCACGCGCGAGACCAGAAAGACCGCCATCGGATGCACCACCATCTTCAGCAGCAAGACGGGCCCAATTCCTCTGGGCTGCAGCTGATTGCGGGCGTGATAAACCGAGGCGCCCAGCAACACCAGACAGGCGGGAACGGCCACCTGCCCCATCGCAGCGAGGGTTCCATCGATGACCACCGGCAGCTCGAGCCCCGAGTAGCTGTAGACCACGCCTGCGAACACCGGGATCACCACTGGGTGCAGAACGGCCGTCTGAACGAGGTGTCGAAGCGTGAGCAGCCGACTGCGTCGAGAACGTCCATGAACGCTCGCCTCAAAGGCCACAACAGCCGAGCCCAAGAGCACCAGGGCATGGAGGGTGACCACGGTGAGCATCACCACCAGACCCTCAGCGCCATAGAAGAGCTTCACCAGCGGAATGCCCACCATCACGGTGTTGGAGAAGACCCCAGAGATCGCCACGGAGGCCGCATAGCCCCCTGCGGTGTCCTGGCCCTGGGCTGCGAGGAGCCCCAGAGGCCGACCCCATCGACGAACGGTCCAGAAAATCAGCCAGAACAGGAGAAAAGAGACAGGCAGGTAGCCCAGGATGGGCCCAAAGCTCAGGGACTCAAAGCGCACCTGGGCCATGGAACGAAAGAGCAAGGCGGGCAGAAAGACGCGCAGCACGAGGCTCGAGAAGGCCTGAGTCAGGGACTCCTCCACCCAGCCCACCCGGGCCACCACGATGCCCACAACGATCATTAAAAAGACTTGCAGGAGAGCGTCCGTCACGAACCGACCTCCCGTCGTAGACTCTTGCCGCTATGACGCTTCCTCATCTCCCAAGAGTATCCGAACTCAAGGCCCGATTCCCCGGGCTCGCCCTGTGCGCTGTGATCGCCGCTTCATCCACACTCATCTCAGAGTCCTACGGTGGCCCCTTGTTTCTCTATGCCCTGCTCCTGGGCATGGCCTTCAATAGCCTGCTGCCTGGCTCTCCACTGGGGCCTGGAGTTCAGTGGACCACCAGCACCCTGTTGCGCACTGGCGTTGCCCTGCTGGGACTCAGGCTCAGCCTTGACATGGTGCATACCCTCGGCGAACTGCCCTTTCTGGTGGTCCTTCTGGGAGTGGGCGCAACCCTGCTGGTGGGGCTCATCGTGGGGGCCTGGCTTGAGCGGTCACGGGCCGAGGCGGTGCTGGCGAGCGGTGCGGTGGCGATCTGCGGCGCCTCTGCGGCCATGGCGATTGCGGCGGCACTGCCCAGCAGTCCGGAGCGAGAGCGGATGACGCTCTTCACGGTGGTGGGGGTCACGGCCCTGTCTACCGCCTGCATGGTGCTCTACCCCATGCTGGCCCACGCCTTGGACTTCAGCCCCCAGGAGGCTGCCCTGCTCTTTGGTGGAACGATTCACGATGTCGCTCAGGTGGTGGGCGCGGCCATGGTCTACGGGGGCCCCGGCGCAAGCGAGATGGCCTCTTACACCAAACTGCTTCGTGTGGCGCTGCTTGCCCCCCTGGTCTTGGCCGTTGGGGTGGCCTTTCGCACCCAGGGTGAGACCCCATCGGATGGGGTGCGACGACCACTCATTCCGTTCTTTCTGGTGGGATTCTTCATCTGCTTCGGGCTCGTCAATCTCGCCCCGCTCCCCCCTGGCCTGCTGGAGGGCGGAAGGTGGCTGTCCCAGTCGCTGATTCTTCTGGCTGTGGCCGGACTGGGCATCAAGACCAGCCTATCGGAGCTCAGCCGGCTGGGCTGGCGGCCGATGGTGCTACTCGTGGCCTGCACCCTTGCGGTGCTGGCCACGGTGATCACACTGATTCTGCTGAATCGTTAGTCTCGGCTGGGGGGTCTCCCTCGGCAACCGCATCGCCCTCGGGCTCGGCAATCCGCTGAACGCCCACCAGGCTACTGCCCTCGTCGACGGAGATGAGCGTGACGCCCTGAGTGGCACGGCCCAGCGCTCGAACCTCCGCCACCCGGGTGCGAACCACAACAGCCTTATCGGTGATGAGCATGATCTCGTCCGACTCATGCACCAGACAGGCACTCACCACCTTGCCATTGCGGGTGCTCGAGGCAATGGCGATCATGCCCTTGGTGCCTCGTCCGTGACGGGTGTGCTCAGAGATGAGCGTGCGTTTCCCGTAGCCGTTTTCGGTGGCCGTGAGCACATAGGCGCTCTCATCCTCTGCCACGATCATGCTGATCAGCCGTTGATCCCCCTCCAGCTGCATGCCGCGAACGCCCCGCGCCTCTCGGCCCATCGGGCGGACATCAGTCTCGGCAAAGCGCACGGCCTTGCCTGCGTCGGAAAAGAGCATCACATCGTGCTTGCCGTCGGTGAGAGCAGCGCCAATGAGGTGGTCGCCCTCATCGAGTGAGCAGGCGATGATGCCGCGCTTCAAGGGGCGAGAAAAGGCCGAGAGCGGCGTCTTCTTCACCGTACCCATGGCCGTGGCCATAAACACGAAATGCTCCTCATCAAACTGAGCCACCGGCAGCACCACCGTAATCTTTTCATCTGGCTCCAGCGGCCAGACATTCACCAACGGCTTCCCACGGGAGGCGCGTGAACCCTGGGGCACCTCCCAGACCTTCAGCCAGTACACCCGGCCCATATTGGAGAAGGCCAGAATGGAGTGGTGCGTGTTGGCGATAAACAGCTGGTCGATCCAGTCGTCTTCCTTGGTGGCAGCTGCGGCCTTACCCCTCCCGCCCCTGCGCTGGGCCTGGTACTCGGAGAGGGGCTGGCTCTTGATATAGCCCGTGTGTGAGAGTGTCACCACCATGTCCTGTGGGGTGATGAAGTCTTCGGTCTGCAGCTCCTCTGCATTGGGTTCGATTACCGAGCGGCGGCGGTCACCGAAGTCTTTACCCACTTGCTCCAGCTCGCCACGAATGATCGCGGTGACTCGCGCGGGCTTGGAGAGGATGTCGAGCAGATCGGCAATCTTCTCGATCACTTCCTTGTACTCCGAGACAATCTTGTCCTGCTCCAGGCCGGTGAGCCGCTGCAGACGCATCTGCAGGATCTCCTGGGCCTGCGTCTCGGAGAGCCGATAGCCGTCTGCGTTGAGTCCGACCTCAGCCGAGAGCCCATCGGGACGGAAGGCCTCCGGCACTGTGGTCTCGGTGGCGCGCTCCAGCAGTTCACGCACGAGGCCCGCATTCCAGTTACGAGCCATGAGGGACTCGCGTGCCTCGACTGGGGTTGGCGAGGCCTTGATCAGGGCGATCATCTCGTCCATGTTGGAGACCGCAACCGCGAGCCCCTCCAGGACATGGCCCCGCTCCCGCGCTTTGCGGAGCTCAAAGATGGTCTTGCGGGTGAGCACCTCACGGCGATGGGCCAGGAAGGACTCGAGCATCTGCTTGAGGTTAAGCGTGCGGGGCTGGCCATCAACCAGGGCCACCATGTTCATGCCAAAGCTGTCCTGCAGCTGAGTGTTCTTGTAGAGATTGTTGAGAACAACCTCGGGCAGCTCCCCGCGCTTGAGCTCAATCACGACCCGCATGCCAGACTTGTCGGACTCGTCCCGGATATCCGATATGCCCTCAAGCCGTTTCTCATTCACCAGCTCGGCAATCCGCTCCAGGAGAGAACGCTTGTTCACCTGATAGGGCAGCTCATCGACGATGATGGCCTGGCGGGTACCCCGATCGAAGTCCTCGAAGTGGGTTTTGGCCCGCATGACACAACGGCCGCGGCCGGTGCGATAGCCCTGCTTCACGCCCTCAATGCCATAGATGATGCCGGCGGTGGGGAAGTCGGGAGCGGGGATGAGCTCCATCAGTTCATCCACGCTCACCTCGGGGCTCTCAAGCAGCCTCAGGCAGCCAGCAATCACCTCGGAGAGGTTGTGCGGCGGAATATTCGTGGCCATACCCACTGCAATTCCTGAGCTGCCGTTAATAAGCAGGTTTGGAATACGGGCGGGCAGAATCAGCGGCTCTCTCTCGGAGCCATCGTAGTTAGGACCGAAGTCGACGGTTTCTTTGTCGAGGTCTTCTAGTAGTTCGTGGGCAATCTTAGAGAGCCGAATCTCGGTGTACCGCATGGCGGCGGCATTGTCGCCGTCAACCGAGCCAAAGTTACCCTGGCCATCCACCAGCATGTACCGCAGTGAAAAGTTCTGCGCCATGCGCACGATCGTGTCGTAGACGGCCGAGTCGCCATGGGGGTGGTACTTACCGATGACGTCACCGACGATACGGGCAGACTTCTTGTAGGCCCGATTCCAGTCATTGTTGAGCTCGTGCATCGCAAACAACACCCTGCGGTGCACCGGCTTGAGGCCATCGCGTACATCGGGCAGCGCTCGTCCCACGATCACGCTCATGGCGTAATCCAGATAAGAGCGACGCATCTCCTGCTCGAGGCTGACTGGCAGGGTTTCTTTAGCGAAGGAATCCATGGAGGCTCAACATTTTCTGATCAATCCGGCATTTTACCGGTTCAAGGACCTGAGATCGGCGCAGGGCTCCGTTCCGAAGGCCTCAGAACCCATGAACGCAAGGAGCTGCTCGGCAACGGCCTGTGGCATGGCCAGGCCTCCCGTCTCCTTCAGCGCCTCAAACCTCGGCCGATTGGGAAATTCGGTAGGGCTACTGGCTCTCACCTCGGCCTGCATGTCGGTGTCAATCACCCCTGGGGCCAGGCTGCAGACGCGAAGCCCCATGGACGGACCCTCGGCCTGAGCCTCGAGCGCCAGGCACCGGGCATAGTGATCTACAGCCGCCTTGGTGGCGCAGTAGATCGACCAGCCCACATAGGGGCTTCGGGCCGCGCCACTGGAGACATGCACGACCCGACGGTCAGGCAGCCCCTGGGTCTGGCCCACAAACCAGTTGGTGAGGGTGAGCAAGGCCTGGAGGTTCACCGTCACGGCCTGGGCAATCTCAGACGGGGCCTGACCTCCCACCCGGTGGATGGGGCCCAATAGGCCTGCGTTATTGATCAGCCAGATCCGCTGAAAGCCAGTCAGGCTGCCTCGATGGGCGAGCCCATCGAGCACCCCTTCAAGGGCCTGAGGCTGGCCCAGATCAATCGAAATCTGCTCCAGATGGGGGTCTGTTTGAACCAAATGGCCTCGAGACAGGCCTAAGACCTGAAATCCCTTGGCCAGTCCCGTGGTAGTCAAGGCGGCCCCCAGGCCCCTGCTGTGCCCGGTGATAACGAGGAGGTTTCGCTCGGTTTCCATAAAAATCCTTGTGAATTAAAGGGGCGCAGCCCTATAGTTTTGGAGTCTCCGATCGACTCTAGAGTGGAATGGATTGGACACCATGATCAGAATCCTCATCACAAATCAAAAAGGCGGCGTCGGCAAGAGCACGATTTCTGCCAATCTGGCCCACTACTTTGCCACTTGGCGCGGCAAGCGCACGGCCTTGCTCGACTTCGACAGCCAGGCCTCCTCCAGCCGCTGGGTGAAGGCGGTTGAGCTCGGCACTACCGATAACCCGGTGAATGTGCGCAACATTGCGCTGCCCCAGCAGCAGGGCTTTGCCCGTGTCCTGATCGAACTGCGCCGTCAGATGCGACTGCTCACGCCCGACCACGATATCGTTGTGGCCGACCTCACCTGGAACGATGGCCTCGATAGCGAATTCTTCTTCGAGTTTGATCTCGTGGTGATGCCCTCCGCGGTGTCCGAGGTTGAACTCATCACCACGATTGAATTCGCCCAGAAGCACCAGTGGGTGTTTGAGAGCACGCGTTACAGGCCCACGCTGGTCTTAGCCCCCAGCCGGGTGCGGCTCGACCAGGTCAACATGGTCCATCGCTCTTCTCAACGGTTTCCGTTCTCCTTCGTGCTCACGCCGCCCCTGCTCGACTCGGTCGACGCCAAGCGCGCCTTCGCCGAAAAGTTCCTGCTCCACCATCGCAACCAGAAGCTGAGTGAATCCTTCCTCGCCTTCTGCCGTGCAATTGAACAGACGATTGGGATTCATCAGGCCAGAGGCGCTCGGCCCGAGGTGTTCGACCCCGCCAAGATTGGAATTCCCTCCCTACATTCCGGCCTCAAGCAGAAGGTTGAGATGGAAAAGGCGATTCGAAATGCACCCGCTGAGAAGACCATCATCCAGGTGGGGCGCCCCGCAATCGTTCCCAACACCGGTGCTGCAAGCCGCACGGACAGCGCGCAAGAACCTGCCGTTGCAAATGGCATCACACCGGCCAGGCCCAGCCTGAGCCTAGTCTCTAAGCTATTTAATCGAAAAGACTAGCGGGGTGGCGCACCCAGCGTCTCTTGATCAGAGAAGCGCTGAGCAATCACCTGGGCAGCCATCGCGGAGACATCTGCCCGAACCTGAGCGGCTTCAAGATTTCGCTGCTCCTGCGCGGCGAGAAGCCGAAGGGCCTCAAGCAAACCCCCTCTTGCCCTGCGGATCTCATCCTCCAGGCCGCGAAGCCGAGTGAGCAGTTCTTCCCGCTCTGCAAGCCGGTCTTCCATAAACCGACTGAGGTCAGCCACATCCCGCCAGCTTGGCCCTGAGTCAATCACGTTCGCAGGAAGTAAGGGCTGCTGAAGGGCCTCAAAGAGTGCATGCAGCGAGCCGCCAACCTCTGCCAGCGCCGCGGCCTGATCCTGGGCAAGCCGAACCGGATGAGCGGCAGCCTGGCCAGGGGAAGGCTGCTCAGCAGTGTACGAAGGCTCGTCTGCCTGAGGTTCAGTCCACTCTGGCTCCGACCACTCTGGCTCCGACGACGGGGGCTCCGACCACTGGGGCTCGGGGAGTGGGCTCTGAGCAGGCTCATCCGCCAGGGTTTGGGGCTGGTCCTGCCAGCCCTTCTGGGGAGAGTAGATCTTGATGCCCTCTGTCGGGAGCTCAAACTCGTTGCTCATGGTGATACTGTAACAACATGTGGACCAATCTTTTGATCCTGCTGGTGAATTCGGTGCTGCTCGTGCTCACCCTCGCCTCTCGGCTGGCGCTCCATGGGGGGTCCCTAGAACAAGCTTTCGCATCACTGCCGTGGACTAGTTTTGGCACTGAGCTTGGCGAACTCCTCTGGGCAGATTCGGTGAGTGCTGCCGCACTTATGGCGGCCTGGCTCTCGCTCACGGCGGGCTGGATCGCGATCAGCGTGGCGCATGCCCTGCTTGGCCGTCGTGCGGGCAGACGCAAGCCCGAGGCCTCTGTGAAGCGCCCAGAGCCCGGATTCATGCAGCCCCAGGAGGTGCGGCAGGACGCGCCGCCTGCACTGGCGGGAGCGGTTCCTCCCGCACAGGCTGATCTCAGCGCTGCACCCTCCGCCGCCCCCTCATCCACCGCCTCACCCACCGACCTCGCAGATCAGCTCGCAGGCTTACGCGCACGGGCGGCCCGGCTGAGCCCTGAGGCCCAGCACGAACTCGAGCGGCTCCAGTCCGCACTCGCTCAGCTGCAAAAGACTTGACAGCCCGGGCCAGAGGTCCATACTTCGAGCCTCGACGAGACATGGGGCCGACCTGGTTTCGACGTGGGTAGTGAAGGAGCGCAGGGCATACCGAGGACCGATTCCCTCGTAAATCCATTCGGAAATCAATAAACGCCAACGACGAGCGTTTCGCTCTCGCCGCTTAAACCCGGCGGGCGCTGCACTGGTTCTCTGATGGGCCAGGCGGGGTAAAACCCGCAGCAGTGTCATTCACATCAGATCGTCATCACAGAAGCCGTGGCTGTGGTGCCTAAAACAAGCGGATCGTCTGTGGCCGGCCTGTCGGTTGGCTAAGCCCCAGATTAAATCCAAATTAACCGACTAAGTATGTAGAACTGTCTTTGGAAGACTTGCGGACGCGGGTTCGATTCCCGCCGGCTCCACCA
>JBEAMW010000032.1:0-107797 GCA_041165705.1 Pseudomonadota bacterium | reverse complement strand
CAGTGGTCACGGTGTTTCCCAGTCAGGCCCTCTCCGTTTTAAATGCCAGTGGCTACGTCGTGGCTCAACGCAAGGCCGCAATCTCCACCAAGGCACAAGGCCGATTGGAGTGGCTTGGTGTGACTGAGGGCAGTCGAGTCCGTCAGGGCGAGGTGATCGCGCGTCTGGAGGCGCTTGAACTCACCGCACAACTGGCGCAGGCGGAGGCCCAACTCGGGCTCGCCCAGGCGGAGCTAGAGGATGCCGTGCGTGCTGAAGACCGGGCTCGCAGCCTGTTGGCCAAGGCCTACATCTCCCAGTCGTCCTTTGACGCGGCGCTCGCGCGGGCGAACAAGGCCAAGGCACAGGTGCGCGCCTCCCAGGCTGCGCGAGATGTGGCCAAGGCCGCACTCTCGCAGACCGAAATTCGCTCCCCCTTCGATGGCGTGGTCCTCACCAAGAACGCAAACGTGGGCGATAACATCACCCCCTTCAGTTCGGCTGCCGACAGCAAGGGTGCGGTGGTCACCATCGCTGATATGCGAACCCTGGAGGTGGAGGCCGACGTCTCCGAATCGAGCATGTCCAAGATCGCAGTGGGGCAGCCCGTGGATATTGGGCTGGACGCGCTGCCCAATCTAAGGTTTGGCGGGCGGGTCGCTCGGATGGTGCCCACCATCGACCGGGCCAAGGCAACCCGACTCGTCAAGCTCGAATTCGACACCATTGATCCGCGCATCCTTCCCGATATGTCCGCCAAGGTGTCTTTCCTGCCCCGGCCGCTTGCAGACCAGGAGAGGCAGCCCGTTCGCGCAATCGCGAAGGCTGCGGTGCTCCAAGTCGATGGGAAGCCCGTTGTGTTCGTGCTCGAGAACGATCATGTTCAACTGGTGCCACTCAGTCGTCCACAGCCACTTGGTGATGACCTGGTGCTTGCGCCCGAACTGAAGGAGGGGCAGGCCGTTGTCCTGCGCCCTCCCGCAAACCTCAAGTCTGGTCAGCGTGTGAGGGTAGAGCGCTCGTGATCGATATTCATGCGCTCCGCAAGAGCTACCGGCGGGGTGATCAGGATGTGGTGGTGCTGGATGGGCTCAACCTCCAGGTTGCAGGGGGGGATTTCATCGCCCTGATGGGCCCCTCTGGCTCTGGCAAGAGCACGCTGCTCAACCTGATTGCTGGCATCGATCGCCCCACCTCAGGGCGCATCTTCATCCAAGGTACCGATATCAGCCAGCTCTCGGATGCCGAACTGGCGCGTTGGCGCGCTGGCCATGTCGGGTTTGTCTTTCAGTTCTACAACCTCATCCCTGTGCTCACCGCCTACGAGAATGTGGAGCTGCCGCTTCAGCTCACGTCGCTTCCCAGGGCAGAGCGGCACGAACGCGTTGTGAAGGCACTCAGCGCGGTGGGCCTTGCCGACCGGATGAGCCACATCCCCAGTGAGCTCTCGGGTGGCCAGCAGCAGCGGGTGGCAATTGCGCGCGCGCTCATTACCGATCCGGATCTCATCGTGGCCGATGAGCCCACGGGAGACCTCGATCGTGCATCGGCCGAGGATATTCTGGCCATGCTCCAACGCCTGAATCGAGACATGGGCAAGACCATCATCATGGTCACGCACGACCCCCGTGCGGCCGAGGCCGCTCGAACCACCATCCACCTGGAGAAGGGGCAGCTCGAAAAGACATGCTGATTCTCAAGCTGCTCTTTCTCAATATCTGGCGCAACAAGGGTCGGTCCCTGCTCACCTTCCTGGGTCTGGTCGTGTCGGTGCTGGCCTTTGGCCTGCTGCTCACCGTGGTGAAGTCCTGGTATGCCGGCGCTGATCAGGCGAGCCAGGCCCGACTGATCACCCGAAGCTCAATCTCTCTCATTTTTCCTCTGCCCCTCTCCTATGGCGAGCGTATTCGGGGAACAGACGGGGTCACTGACATGACCTACTCCCGTTGGTTTGGGGGCGTCTACAAGGACACCCGAAACTTCTTTCCCCAGTTTGCGGTCGAGCCTGAGAGCTACTTTCGGCTCTACCCCGAGTACCGCCTCTCCGACGAGGTTCGTACGAGATTCTTTCGTGACCGGCGAAGCGCTGTCGTGGGACGAAAGCTTGCCGCCCAGTACGGCTTTAAGCCGGGGGACATCATCACCCTGAGGGGGCAGATCTTCCCAGGCACCTGGGAGTTTCTGATTGCAGGCATCTACGAGGGAGCGGAGGAGTCCACCGACACTGGAAAGATGTATTTCCACTGGGCCTATCTCAATGAGGAGGTGAAGCGACGCGGCATTTCTCGCGACCCTGAGAGTGTTGGCGTCTTCATCACCGCGATTGAGTCTGCGGGTCGAGCGGCCGAGGTGGGCCTCGCCATCGATGGCCTCTTTTCCAACTCCTCGAAGGAGACTCTCACCGAGACCGAGAAGGCATTCCAGCTTGGGTTTGTGGCGATGACCGAGGCCATCGTGGTGGCAATTCGGGCCGTGTCCTTTGTGGTCATTCTGATCATCATGGCCGTTATGGCGAACACCATGTCGATGACCGCGCGAGAGCGCACGAGCGAATATGCGACGCTGAAGGCCTTGGGCTTTTCACCCGGATTTGTTGCGCGTCTGGTGATGGGGGAGTCTATGCTGCTGGCGCTCTTGGGTGGTGTAGTGGGCATCCTGCTCACCTTTCCGCTGGCGTCAGTCTTCCACGCTGCTACTGGCACCGTGTTCAAGAGCTTCATCGTCACCCCCGAGACCACCTGGCTTCAACTAGGCGCAGCGGTCCTCACTGGGCTGGTGGCCGGCCTCGCCCCAGCCCTCAAGGCCAGGAGCATCCGCATCGTTGAGGGCCTGAGGGCTATCGCCTGATGCCGATTCCCTTGAGCTATAGCTTTCGGAATCTCTGGGTGAGGCGGGTTACCACGCTTCTCACCGCGCTCGGCATGTCGCTTGTCGTCTATGTTTTTGCTGCAGTCTTGATGCTTGATGCAGGGCTGAAGAAGACCCTGGTCGGAACGGGTGAGCCCGACAATATGCTGGTCTTCCGTCAGGGCTCGGTCAGCGAGGTGCAGAGTTCGATCGATGGTCCGCAGGCCAATATTGTTGGGCAGATACCCGGAGTCGCGGTGCGTGGAGAGCCCTTGGTGTCTCGAGAAACGGTCGTGCTTGTCAACCTCAAGAAGCGTGACACGGGACGACCGTCGAACCTCGTGGTGCGCGGGGCTGGAGAGCGAGGCCTTGAGCTCAGACGTCAGGTTCGAGTGGTGGAGGGGCGCGTGTTCCGGCCGGGTTCCGATGAGGTCATCGTCGGGCGTAATGCCGCGATTCAGTTTCAAGGGATGGAGATCGGAGGCACGATCCGATTTGGCGGCCGAACCTGGCGTGTGGTCGGAATCTTCGAGGCCGGTAAGAGCGGCTTCGATAGTGAGCTCTGGGCTGATGGAGATATGGTTCGCCAGTCCTTTCGACGGGTGTCCTATTCATCTCTGGTGGTGCGCCTCAGCGATCCGAGTCAGGCTGAAGCCTTTGCCGCCAGGATCAAGGCAGATCCACGACTTCCGCTGGAGGCCAAGCCCGAGCGTCGGTTCTATGAGGATCAGTCAGAGACGCTCTCCCGTTTCATTCAGATTCTCGGGCTCACACTCACGGTTATCTTTTCCATTGGTGCGGTGATTGGCGCCACCATCACCATGCAGTCGGCTGTGGCCACCCGTGTGGCTGAGATCGGCACGCTTCGAGCACTCGGATTCCAGCGAAGGGATATCCTGCTCGCGTTTCTCGCCGAGGCTGTCTTTCTCGCCCTGGTGGGTGGTGGCGTTGGCCTGATTCTCGCCAGCGCCATGCAGGCCTTTGAGTTCTCCACCACGAATTTTCAGAGTTTCTCCGAGCTGGCATTCGGCTTTGTTCTGACCCCCGACATTGTTCTGAAGTCCATGCTCTTCTCCGTGGGCATGGGGGTGGCCGGGGGCATGCTGCCTGCCTTGCGTGCATCCCGTGTTGCGATTGTGGAGGCCCTGCGTGCGGCTTAAGGCGGGGCTTGCGCTTGGCTTGGCCATGAGGGAGTGGAGAACGAGCAGCGTTCGGCTCATGTTTCTTGCGCTGGTGTTGTCGGTCGCAGCGGTCAGTGCGGTGGGCTTCTTTGCAGGTCGAGTGGAACACGCGCTGCTGGCGGATGCGCGCAGCAGTCTTGGCGCCGACCGGCTTCTCATCTCGGACCGAGGAATCCCCCCGGTCTGGCTGGAGGCTGCTGCTCGTCACGGGCTTCAGGCAGGCCTTGGAGCAAGCTTCCCCAGCGTAGTGCGCGCCGGCGATGAGACTCTGCTGGTGTCTGTGAAGTCTGTCTCGGCGGATTACCCTCAGCGAGGCGCGGTGCAGCTCGAGGCCTTGGAGAGTCTCTCGCGGGGGCCAAATGGCGCCGGCACGGCTGGGAACCGGCCCCAGCTCCGCAGCGGGGAGGCCTGGGCAGACCCAGCCGTCTTGACCCGCCTTGGTCTTCAACTGGGAGACGAACTGCAGCTCGGGCAGGCGCGGTTTCGGATTACCGCTCGTCTCTTACTTGAGCCTGACCGTGGCATGGCCTTCGTCAATTTCTCCCCCCGCCTCATGATCCTCCATGACGATCTTCCCGCCACCCATCTGATTCAACCCGGAAGCCGAGTGTCTTATCGGCTCTGGGCGTCGTCGTCCGAAGCATCCGCGCTCAAGGCCTTCGATGCAGAACTGCTGCCTCAGCTTGCGGCAGGCCAGCGCTTTGAGTCCGTGGATAACGCTCGCCCAGAGCTGCGCGCGACATTGGATCGCGCTCAGGCCTTTCTTTCGCTTACCGGCATGGTCTCTGTTCTCACCGCCTCTGCAGCCCTCTGGATGTCAGCCCGCCAGATGTCTCGGGGGCTTCGTCCCCGGGTGGCTGTCTGGAAGTCTCTCGGCGCAAGCTTTGGATTTATTCGGGGGGTCGTGATTCGGCTGCTGCTGAGTCTGGTGGTGCTTGGTGGGGGGCTTGGCCTCGCAATGGGATTCGGGCTCCAGCATCTGCTGTCCTCCCTACTGGCTGGTCTTCTTGCGGTGCCGCTGCCCGACTTCCCCCCGGCCGCGTGGGTCACGGTGGCGCAGGGCCTGTTGCTGACGGCAGGCCTGCTGGCCGTGCTGGCCTGGCCTGTGGTGAGCGAGACCCTCCGAGCCCCAGCGATCGAAAGCCTGCGTGGGGTTGGGCATACATCAGCCCCTATCCCCTCGCGGGCACGGCGGTCGCTTCAACTCCTCGTGGCCTGGGTGGGCCTCACCCTGGTCATGGGGCTTGGGTCTGGCCAGTTCAGTCTTGCGGTCTGGGTGTCTCTGGGGTTTGGTCTCATGGGCCTCTTGGTCTGGGGACTCCTTGCGGGGCTGACCAAAACCCTGGGGCTCGCGCTCGCCTCTCGCCCGCGGCTGCCCTGGCTGCTTCAAGGGCTCAAGCGGGTACTCCTGCGGCGGTCGGCAGGCCTCTCTGCTCAGGTCTTGGGCCTTGGACTGGCGCTCTCAGCGCTCTTTCTTCTTGCCTTCGTGCGGGGTGATCTTGTGGAGGCCTGGGGGCGGAGCTTGCCCATTGATGCACCCAATCGCTTCCTGCTCAACGTGCTCCCGGGCGAGGAGTCGTCCGTGCTCAGCCTCTTGCGTGCCCATGGCGTTCGTGATCCCGTGCTCTCACCGATGGTGCGGGGGCGCATGGTCGAAAAGAACGGCCAGCCAGTGACGCCATCCGACTTCTCCGAAGATCGCGCCAAGCGGCTTCTCGACCGTGAGATGAATCTCACTTACGCCACAGAAATCCCTGCGCACAATCGCCTGGTGGGTGGGCGTCCGCTCAACCCCCAGCGCGCAGAAGTCTCTGTAGAGGAGGGGATTGCCCGCACCCTGGGGATTCGGCTGGGTGATCGGCTTGTCTTCGACGTGGCCGGTGATCGCGTGGAGGCTGAGGTCACCAGCCTTCGTCGCGTGCGATGGGACTCCATGACGGTCAATTTTTTCATGGTGCTGAGCCCCTCCCTGATTGACGAGCAGGCCAAGACCTGGATCAGCTCCTTTTATGTCAACCCCAGTAGCGGAGCGCAGCTCTCGCGTGGGCTTATGAATGCTCATCCCGGCCTTACCATCGTGGAATTAGATGCGGTGCTGGCGCAGCTTCGTCGCGTGCTGACTCAAGTGGTGACGGCCGTGCAGGCTCTCTTCGGTCTCAGCCTCTTTGCGGGGCTCTTGGTGCTCTGGGCCGCGCTGGTGGCGAGTCGTTCGGAGCGCGGGCAAGAGGCAGCCCTCCTTCGGGCCTTTGGTGCCAGCGCCCGGCAGATTGCTCAGGCGCAGGCGCTCGAACTCAGCCTCGTGGGCCTCGTGGCAGGGCTCGCCTCAGCACTGCTGGCACAGGTCCTCGGAGGCGCGGTGGCCCAGCAGTTCTTTGAGCTTCCCGTTCAGTTCAACCTGTCGGCGGTGCTGCTGGGTGCGCTTGCGGGTGTGCTCCTCACCCTGGTCTCAGGCCGGCTCGCCCTTCGACCGGTACTCAGGCAGCCCGCCATGGCCGCCCTGCGTCAGAGTGACCCTTCCGGCGTTGTGGTTTCGCGATGAGAAATCTACTTTCCATACTGTGAAATTTTGGTGTTGCGGAGCATCGCGCCAACATTTCATCAGCTAGTTAAATTTTTCATCATTTAAAACAGATCACTTAACTATATGATTTGAATAAGTAAAAAATAATTCATTAGTTGGACAAAAAACTGATGCGAAGCAGCAGTTTTCCGTAGCATGGAGGCACCAAATTCAAACTCAAGGAGCCTTTCATGACCACCCGCGAACAAGAAGCCCAGAAACTCCAGAAAGACTGGACTGAGAACCCCCGCTGGCGCGGCATCAAGCGCGGCTACTCCGCCGAGGAGGTGATCCGCCTGCGCGGCTCCCTCCAGGTGGAACACACCCTCGCTCGCCGTGGCGCTGAGAAGCTCTGGGATCTGGTCAACCATGAGCCCTTCGTCAACTCACTGGGCGCATTAACGGGCAACCAGGCCATGCAGCAGGCCAAGGCTGGCCTGAAGGCGGTCTACCTCTCTGGCTGGCAGGTGGCAGGAGATGCAAACCTCGCAGGCGAGATGTACCCCGACCAGTCCCTCTACCCCGCCAATTCAGTGCCCCAGGTGGTACGTCGAATCAACAACACGCTCACGCGTGCTGACCAGATCCAGTGGATGGAGGGCAAGAATCCCAGCGACAGCGGCTACATCGACTACTTCCTGCCTATCGTGGCCGATGCAGAGGCAGGGTTTGGCGGCGTGCTCAACGCATTCGAGCTCATGAAGTCCATGATCGACGCCGGCGCATCAGGCGTTCACTTTGAAGACCAACTGGCCAGCGTGAAGAAGTGTGGCCACATGGGCGGCAAGGTCCTCGTGCCCACTCGTGAGGCAGTGGCCAAGCTGGTTGCTGCACGACTCGCAGCCGATGTGATGGGTGTCCCCACCGTGCTGCTCGCACGCACTGACGCTGAGGCGGCCGACCTCGTCACCTCGGATGTGGATGAGAACGACAAGCCCTTCCTTACTGGTGAGCGTACCGTGGAAGGCTTCTATCGCACCAAGAATGGCCTGGACCAGGCTATCTCCCGTGGCCTGGCCTACGCGCCTTATGCCGACATGATCTGGTGTGAGACTGGCACCCCGGATCTCGCCTACGCCCGAGCATTTGCTGAGGCCATCCACAAGCAGTTCCCGGGCAAGCTGCTCGCCTACAACTGCTCGCCTTCGTTCAACTGGAAGAAGAACCTCGATGACGCCACCATTGCTAAGTTCCAGCGGGAGCTCGGTGCCATGGGCTACAAGTTCCAATTCATCACGCTGGCCGGTTTCCACAGCCTCAACTACTCCATGTTCAACCTGGCCTATGGCTATGCCCGCGACAACATGACCGCATTCGTGGAGCTCCAGCAGGCAGAGTTTGCAGCGGCAGAGCGTGGATTTACCGCTGTGAAGCATCAGCGCGAAGTGGGAACTGGCTATTTTGATGCGGTCACCACAACGATCGAGAGCGAAGCCTCGACGGCCGCACTGAAGGGATCAACCGAGGATGAGCAGTTCTTTGATGGCAAAAAAGTCGCGTAAGCAGACGGCACAGGAGACAACACACCATCAAGTGGGAGGAGGAGCAGGTGAGCAGTCCTATCAGGCTGACTCACCGCCGGGAGAATGGCGTCTGAGGTGAGACCCGCACCAGATGCTCTGCGAGGGGAGGCTAATCAGCCTCCCTTTGCTTTTGGGGGCACCTGCGACGAGAGGGCTACCTCAAAGGCCGCCTGGTCGTCCTGGCCGAGTTGCTGAACCAGCCAGGGCAGTGCCTGCTCGCAGGCCTTCTGCAGCCCAAAGGGCGGATTGAAGACCAGCATGTGGGAGCCAGTGAGCCCAAGTCCATCGGCGAGTGGTCGCTTCACTTTGAGGCTCAGGCGCAGACACTCCGCGTCCGTAACTGCAAAGGCCTGCCGCAGCAGCCGCTCCACTTCAAACCGAGCCAGCATCGGGACCCAGATGAGGAGCGTGGTGTTGGACTGCCGTGAGAGCGCCTCTCGCATGGCATGAGTGGCCTTGATGTAATCGGACTTCATCTCATATGGGGGGTCCATCAGCACCAGCGCGCGTCGGCTGGGAGTGGGTAGAAGACCCTTGAGCTGTTCGAACCCGTCGGCCTTCTCCGCCTTCACCCGTCGACCACGGCCGGAGAGTGTCTCCGCCAAGAGCGGAAAGTCGGTGGGGTGGATCTCAAATGCACGAAGCCCATCACCGGGCCGCATGTTCTGGGCCAATAGCAGGGGGGAGCCTGGCAGCACGGCGAGTGTGCTGGGATCGGGCTGAGTCTCTGTGATGGCTTCGAGATAGCGACGAATGATCGGCGGCATCCCCTCTCTGCGCATGGGCCAGAGACGGCCGAGACCACTATTAAGCTCGTCCTTGCCCCGCACGAGCTTCGCGTCACGTGTGTACTGACCGGCCCCCGCGTGGGTGTCCACCATGAGGAAGGGCGTGTCCTTCTGCTGAAGATAGTCGAGGCAGTACAAGAGCACGGCATGCTTCAGGACATCCGCATGATTGCCGATATGAAATGCGTGGCGGTAGGACAGCATGCGCGGAGGGGCTCCTAGTATTGAATCGGGGTTGGGTCGAGGCTGCGCCAGAGCAGCCAGCTGGCTGCGGTTCGATACGGGCGCCACCGCTCGGCATGGGCCATCGCCTGTGATCGGCTGGGTGGCTGTCCATCGAAGTAGAGTAACCCCATCGCCTTGAGCACGCCCAGATCGCCCACAGGAAAGACATCAGGGCGCATGAGTGTAAAGATCAGAAACATATCGGCGGTCCATGGACCAATTCCGGGTCGCTCGATGAGCATTGCCTTCACTGACTCATCGCTCGCGGTGGAAAGCGTCTGCGAGAGCCGGGGGGTGGTTCGGAACCAGGTTGCGAGGTCCTGAAGGTAACGCGTCTTGGATTGCGAGAGCCCCGCTGCCCGAAGTCTCTCCTGGGGCGCCTCGAGTATGTGGCCCGGGCTAAGGGTGGCACCACAGGCTACGCCGCAGCTGTCGATTAGCCTCGCCCAGATCGTATCTGCGGCCTTTACCGAGATCTGCTGGCCCACAATGGCCCGAGCCAGGGTGGTGAAGGCCTCGCCACGGGATTCCAGTGCGTGGTCGCCCACCTGGCTGATGATGCGTGCCATCTGTTCATCCATTTGCCCCAGGACGGACAGCGAATCGCACCACCAGGGAGCCCGAGGGTTCAATGTGGTGCGAGAGGCGCGCCTTGACGGGGGATTGACCATGGCGCAGAGCATCTCACAGATGGCACAAGACTTGCCAAGTGGAAAGCATGATGCCCGCCATCCCTCCACCAGTCGATGAACTGCTCCGAGTCGACTCAAGCACACCAAAGAGCCATGCGCATAAACTCTGGGAGTGGCTCTCCCGTCAGACGCCCGAAGGGTTGGCTCGCGCAAGGCAAGACGCCGACCTCCTTTTTCGCCGCGTTGGAATCACCTTTAATGTCTACGGTGATGAGGCTGGTGCGGAGCGACTCATCCCCTTCGACCTCATTCCGAGAATTCTGCCGGCCCAGGAGTGGTCCCAACTGGAGCGAGGACTTCGTCAGCGAGTGGCCGCGTTAAACCTCTTTCTTCAGGATGTCTATCACGATGGCCGAATGATTCGTGAGGGGCTAATCCCTCCGGATCTGATTTATCAGAACTCCCAATACAGACCTGAAATTCACGGCGTGCGCCTGCCTTTCGATGTCTGGGCGCACATCAGCGGCGTCGACCTTGTACGCGCTGGACAGGGCGAGTTTTATGTACTGGAGGATAACCTGCGCGTGCCGTCAGGGGTGTCCTACATGATTGAGGACCGCAAGGTGATGATGCGACTCTTTCCGGAGCTCTTCACTCTGAACGCGGTCGCGCCGGTGGAGCACTACCCTGATCTTCTTCTTGAGCACCTGCGTTCCGTCGCGCCGCTCGGGGTGGACGACCCTACCGTTGTGGTCCTCACTCCGGGTGTCTATAACAGCGCCTACTTTGAGCACGCCTATCTCGCCCAGCAGATGGGCGTGGAACTAGTAGAGGGTCGAGACCTCTTTGTGATGTCCAGCCGTGTGTATGCCAAGACCACGCGGGGGCCTCAGCGCGTTGATGTCATCTATCGTCGGGTTGACGATGACTTTCTCGACCCACTCGTCTTTCGGTCTGACTCGGCCCTCGGTGTCCCCGGTCTCACTTCCTGTGTACGGGAGGGAAGAGTGACGGTCTGCAATGGCATCGGCACCGGGATTGCAGACGATAAGGCGGTCTATCCCTACGTTCCCGACATGATTCGGTTCTACCTGTCTGAGGAGCCGATCTTGAACAATGTCCCAACCTGGCTCTGCCGACGCCCCGATGAACTGAGCTATGTGTTGGCCAATTTGTCCTCTCTTGTTGTCAAAGAGACTCATGGTGCAGGTGGCTACGGGATGCTGATCGGTCCAGCCGCAACGCAGGACCAGATTGAGAGTTTCCGCCTCAAGATCCTGGCGAATCCCTCGGGCTACATCGCACAGCCCACGCTTTCACTCTCTACCTGTCCGACGATGGTGGATGAGGGCATCGCGCCTCGCCATGTGGATCTGCGGCCTTTTGTACTGAGCGGGCAGCATGTCTCGCTTGTGCCCGGCGGACTGACGCGGGTAGCCCTCAAGAAGGGTTCGCTGGTGGTGAATTCCTCTCAGGGGGGCGGAACGAAGGACACATGGGTGCTAAGAGATGCTGAGTCGCTGGGCCGATAGCCTCTATTGGATGTCTCGCTATATCGAGCGGGCAGAAAACACCGCTCGTCTGCTCGATGCGCAGATTCAAGCGAGCATGATTGTCGGTGGCGCAGAGCAGGCGCAAGAGCAGTGGCGTGCCTTTCTCGAACTCTATGAGCTGGAGGGCGAATATCGCTCGAGTCGTGAGGCAGTGAGCCAAGAGGGGGTGTTGAGCTTCATGTTGGCCGACGCATCCAATCCCTCATCCATCGTGAGTGCACTCGCAGCCGCTCGTGAGAATGCCCGTGCGGTTCGGGTGACGCTCTCACCAGAGCTGTGGGAGGTGGTGAATTCAACCTGGCTCGAGCTTCGAGCCCTGATGAGATCGCCAACCTGGGTCCGAGACCCCGGCCGACAGCTCGACTGGGTCAAGCATCAGTCGCACCTCTTTAGGGGAGTAATGATCGGCACCATGTTGAAGGATGAGGCCTACTTCTTCTCTCGGGTGGGCACCTTCCTTGAGCGCGCGGACAATACGGCTCGAATCCTGGATGTAAAGTTCGTCGCCCACGCGCACCATCTCGGTCAGGAGCAGGAGCGGGCAGACTTCTACTATTGGTCCTCTGTGTTGAGATCGCTCTCGGCATTTGAGATCTATCGAAAGGTGTATCGGGATGTCGTGAGCCCCCTCAAGATCGCCGAACTCCTGATCCAACGCCAAGAAATGCCAAGGTCTCTCCTGGCCTGCCTGAATGAGTTACTCGTGAACCTTGAACAGGTGGCCCCACGCCAGGGGATGCAGTCCGTTCGCCTTGCTGGGCGGATGCGGGCGAATCTCCAATATCTCGCTGTGGACGAAGCGTTTGAGCCCAGGATTCATCTCTTCCTGACCGAGTTCCTTCAGTCGATCCATGAACTCGGTCTCGCGATCAGCGATGACTTTCTGGTTCCGCTCATTTCTCAAGAATGGAGGGAGGCCTCATGAGACTCCGGGTTGATCATCAGACTCACTATGAGTACGAGAGTCCGGTGCACTACGCCATTCAAAGGCTTTACCTCACCCCTCGGGATGAGCCCGGTCAACGCGTTCTGCAATGGGAGACCCGGTCTGACCATCCCATTACTCATCAGCGAGATGCCTATGGCAACTGGGTGAGCATGGTGGTGGTCTCGAGCCCGTGCAGTGCAGTTTCAATCTGTGTTTCGGGAGAGGTGGACTGCAATGGCGCGCGCGCTTCCGGGCCATGGTCCGATGGAAGGGGAGGGGCAGAGCCCCCGCTGGAGCTCTATCTTCGACCCACGGAGTTGACTCGGGCAACCCCGGACATGATCGAGTTTGCTGAGTCCCTTGTGAGCGAGACGGAGTTTTCCCAACTGCTGCGCCTCGCCCAAGGGATCGGGCAGCGCCTTCTGTATTCACCCGGGTCCACGGGTGTCTTTACCTCTGCTCAGGAGGCATGGAGGGTGGGGGTAGGGGTGTGCCAAGACCATGCACACGTCATGCTCGCGTGTTGCCGGTCACTCGGCATTCCCGCTCGCTACGTCAGTGGATACCTGAGCGGAGAGGCTCGTGCGAGTGAGGCGACCCACGCCTGGGTCGATGTCTATATTGACGATCAATGGCGCAGCATCGATGTCACTCATGGATGCGAGCCCAGTGACCGATGGCTGCGCTTGGCTGTGGGCCCTGACTATGATGCCGTCTCACCGGTGAGGGGAATGCGGCAGGGAGGCGGACGCGAGTCTATGCGAGTTGCGGTCTCTGTGGGTGGCTATACTCGAAGCCTATGACTTACTGCATTGCTGCCAACCTGCGAGAGGGGCTCGTCTTTCTCTCGGACTCTCGAACCAATGCAGGAATGGATCAGATCTCAACCTTCCGGAAGATGACGGTATTCGAGCGTCCAGGCGATCGTCTGGTGGTTCTCATGAGTGCTGGAAATCTCGCGATTACCCAGTCTGTTCGTGAAATCCTCTCCCAGAGCCATGCAGGTCAGACCCTATGGTCTGCCCAAACGATGGCTGAAGCCGCAGAGGTTCTGGGTCAGGCTGTGCGTACCGTGTTTGAGCGTGATCAAAAAGCTCTGGCCGAATTCAATATCGAGTTCAACTGCACCTTTATCCTTGGTGGCCAGATCTCTGGAGAACGCTGCAGGCTCTTTCAAGTCTACTCAGCCGGGAATTTTATTGAGGCGGGTGAGGAGACCCCCTATTTTCAGATTGGCGAGTCAAAGTACGGAAAGCCGATTCTGGATCGAGTGCTCACGCCACAGACGCCGCTGGACGAGGCCACCAAGTGCGCCCTGATCTCCATGGACTCAACGGTGAGGTCCAATCTCTCTGTTGGGCTCCCTCTCGACCTCCTCGTTTATCGGGCCGGCGAACTCAGGGTGGGCCGGTTCGTCACCATTCAAGACGACGACGCCTACTTCAATGACATACGCCATCGCTGGGGAGCCCTACTGAAGGACGCCTTTCACAGCCTACCCGAGCTCGACTGGAGCTCGATGCCCATCGAACGGTCCAAACCCACGCTCGAGCGACTGATTCGAAGCACCGATCAGTAATACACTCAATGCATGGCGCAATCCCATGCACTGAAGCTCATCGCCTTCGATGCCTACGGTACCCTTTTTGATGTGATGTCGGTGGCCCAGAGGCTGGAGCAGCACTTCCCCGCCCAAGGCCAGTCCATCGCACGTCTGCTTCGAGAGAAACAGGTCGAATACAGTCGCCTCCGAGCCTTGGCCGGGCCTCAGCATTACAAGCCCTTCTGGGATCTCACTCGGGATGCACTGGTCTACACACTGGCTGCAGGTGGCCACCGCGCCACTGATTCCGTGCTCTCCGATGTCCTGTCCGCCTACCGCGAGATTCGTGCCTATCCGGAAGTCATGGAGGTGCTGCAGTCGATGCAGCGCAGTGGCCTGCGGCTCGTGGTGCTCTCCAATGGAAACCCCGACATGCTGGACGATGCCCTCCGGTCGGCAGGGCTCGGCGCGTATTTTCAGGCGGTTTTATCCGCAGAGTCGGTGAGGAGCTTTAAGGTAAGGCCAGAGGTCTATGCGCTCGCCACCCAGTTCGCTGAATGTCATCCGACCGAGGTGCTCCTTGTCTCTTCCAACGCCTGGGACATTGCAGGTGCTCATTGGGCCGGTCTGCGCGGGTTCTGGGTTAATCGTGCCGCTCAGCCATTTGAGCAGCTCGACCTGGTTCCAGACGGACAGGGGTCAGACCTTCGTGATCTCCTTCCATTTCTCTCCTCGGTCACTCTTGACTCTGGTGCCTCATGCTGATCCTACTTTCGCCTGCAAAGTCTCTGGACTTCGACCGACCATCACCGAAGATTGACGTCTCATCTCCGGCACTGGAGACTGAGGCTGCGCTTCTCGCGGCGCAGCTCCGAAAGATGAATGCTCGCGAACTGTCGGAACTGATGGACCTCAGCGATGCGTTGGCGAGTCTGAATGCAGACCGGTTTGCGCGGTGGGAGCGAGGGGTGAGGAGCATCCCAGAGGCCCGGCATGCTCTCTTGGCATTTGATGGAGATGTGTACGAGGGCCTTCAGGCAGCCTCCCTTAAAAAGGCCGCCCTTCAGTGGGCGCAGGAGCATCTCTTTATCCTCTCTGGGCTCTACGGATTTCTTCGACCGCTGGATGCGCTACAGCCTTACCGACTCGAGATGGGAACCCGACTCAAGACGGAACGCGGCTCAGACCTCTATGCCTTCTGGGGGCATCGCGTAACCAACGCGGTTAATGCTCAGCTTGAGCGACTGGCGCAGAAGCGAGAGCCCGCTGTGGTGCTCAACCTCGCTTCTCAGGAATATGCAAAAGTGCTTCGCATGAAACCTGGCGCAGAGTCGTCTCATGACCCCGGGGGCCCCGGGCTCCAGGCGAGTCAGGTGATTGCCCCCATTTTTGAGGATGAGCAGGCCGACGCGAGCTACAAGGTGGTGAGCTTCTTTGCCAAACGCGCACGTGGCCTGATGGCTCGGTTTGTGATTGAGAACCGAATCCTGAAGCCTGAGCACCTCACCGAGTTTGAGGCCGAGGGCTATCAGTGGGTGAAGGCTGCGAGCCTCCCGGGCAAGCCAGTCTTTCGACGGAGACGGCCCGCCTAGCGGCTTAGCCCGCAGTCGTCTGAAGGCGTCTCGGCGGAACGAACTGAGGCTCGGGCTCCAGCCAGACTCCAAACCTGGACATCACTGTGCGCTGGATCTGCCCCGCAAGGGCAACGACATCCTCGCCAGAGGCAGAACCGAGGTTTACCAGCACCAGGGCATGTTGCTCCGACACCGATGCATCTCCACGCCTTAATCCCTTCAGGCCACTGGCCTCGATTAGCCAGCCTGCGGAGAGTTTGCACGCGTCAGGGCCGACTGGATAGAAGGGCATCTCGGGATGTCGCGTAGCCAGCGAGTTTGCAAAGGCTTGAGGGACCACTGGATTGGTAAAAAAGCTGCCTACATTTCCAAGCTGGTCCGGTGCAGGAAGCTTTTGATTGCGCAGCCCCATCACGGCATGGGCCACCAGCATGGGGGTGATGGGGTGACCGTGAGCAAGTCGCTCTAGCGCATTGCTCAAGCCTGCGTAAGAGGTCTCAAGCCTGGGATGCCGGCCAGACTGCAGCCGAAAATCAACGGCGAGGACCAGGTAGCGGGGTTGGTCCCATGGGCCTTGAATCGCTGGATCTTTGAACTGAGACGCGCGATACCCAAATCCACAGTCATCAGCATCAAAGGCGACGTGGGTCTGGTCGTGGAAGTCCCAGGCATGCACGGCCTCAATGCGGTCGCAGACCTCCACACCATAAGCGCCGATGTTCTGAATGGGGGCCGCGCCCACAGTGCCTGGGATGAGGGCTAGGTTCTCTAGGCCGGCCCATCCCTGGGCGAGTGTCCACATGACAAAGCCATGCCAGGGCTCGCCCGCAGCGCACCGCACGAGCACAGACTCAGGGCCTTGCTCCACTCGAACCAGGCCGCGCAGTTGATTGTGAATCACCGTCACCTGCATCGGGTCTTCGGGCGGGCTAGTGAGCACAATGTTACTTCCCCCGCCCAGAATGAACCGAGGCGCGCGGCCAAGCTGCTCGGTGAGCTGCGGGAGCGTGAGGCTGTCACGCAGGGCTACGAGCGCTCGGGCCGCTGCAGGCAGTCTGAAGGTGTTGAGCGCGGAGAGATTAGCTGGGCTGGCTGCTGAGTCGGACATAGATCGGGGCGAATGGGGCCGCCTGGGTGAGGTCGATGAGGCCCTCGCGTGCCAGCTCAAGCAAGGCCAGAAAGTGGACCACGACCACGGGGATCCCTCCGCCCGCTGCGATGGCCTCTTCAAAGAGGTCTTGGAATTCCATGAAGTCTAGCGTGCGCAACTGACGAAGAATCTTGGCCATATGCTCTCGCACGGAGAGCGCCTCGCGAGTCACCTGATGATGTGCCACCAGCTTGGCGCGCTTGAGCAGTTCTCGCCAGGCCTGCTGGAGGTCGGAGGCGCAGACCTGGGGCAGCCGGGGGGTGAGGGTTTGCTCCACATAAACCTGGGCTGCAAAGACATCTCGCCCCGCCTGCGGCAGGCGATCAAGCTTGTGGGCGGCCAGCTTCATCTGCTCGTATTCGAGCAGGCGTCTCACCAGCTCAGCACGGGGGTCCTCCGGTTCATCCTCCCCATCCTTGGCTCGGACTGGAAGCAGCATGCGCGACTTGATTTCAATGAGCATGGCGGCCATCAGCAGATACTCTGCCGCAAGCTCTAGGTTGTGTTCTCGCACCTCATCGATGTACTTCAGGTATTGCTGAGTCACCTCTGCCATCGGAATGTCGAGGATGTTGAAGTTCTGTCGACGGATGAGGTAAAGCAGGAGGTCGAGCGGGCCCTCGAAAGCCTCTAGGATGACCTCAAGCGCATCTGGCGGGATATAGAGATCCCGAGGGATATCAACCAGCGGCTCACCGTAGAGGCGCGCAATGGCCTCCACCTCGGGCAGAACGGGGGTGTCGCTCACTGCGAATTAGGTGTGATAGACGTAGGGCTTTTGAGCCACTCGCGCGCGCTGGGCTCGCTCGAAGGCATCGAGGTCGATTGGGTCTTTGTCCCAGAGCCGAGCGCGCCCCTCTCGCTGGGCCTGCTCCAGCTGTGGCTTGGCCGTCTTGAGCTCGGCGAGAAACTCGCTGGCCTCTGAGGTGTAGTGGGGGCGAGAGAAGATGGGCATGAGGGCTCCTAAAGGCTCGCTTTGTTGGCCTCAATGAGGCGGTCGATCTGATCGCGGTCTACCCGCGAAAAGAGGTGCTGAAAGGGCTGAACTCGCGGAAGCGCTGGGCGGTCGAGGTCTGCCCAGGTCCATGGCCTGTCGAGCCCAAAGACCTCGCACTCGGCTCGACCCACCGCTGTGGGCAGCACCGGCTTCACCAGAATGCAGAGCCGAGCAAAGGCACGCAGACTCGTACTCACCACGCGATGCAGAACAGCCTCCTGGCCTTTTTGCTTGGCGAGTTCCCAAGGCTTGTACTGATCCACATAGCCGTTCACGGCGTCCATCAGGCCCCCCACCTCTCTTACGACTCGGCTGGTGTCTCGCGCCTCATAGGCCGCTGCGATACTCTCGGCTCGGGCTGAAAAGAGAGCCTCCAGCTGCGCATGATCAGAGTCTCCATCATCCCGAGCGTCGCCGAGCAGAACACCATCGAAACGCTTCACCACAAAGCCTGCGCAGCGGCTTGCGATATTGGCGAACTTACCCACCAGGTCGCTGTTTACCTTCGCAATGAAGTCGGTGAAACTGAGGTCGAGGTCTTCCATGCTGCCATTGAGCTTGGAGGCAAAGTAATAACGGAGCCAGTCGGGATTGAGCCCCTGAGCAATATAGCTCTCGGCCGTGATGAAGGTGCCACGCGACTTGCTCATCTTGGCCCCATCCACAGTGAGAAAGCCGTGGGCGAACACATGGCTGGGCGCCCGGTACCCCGAGAAGACCAGCATGGCTGGCCAGAACAGGGTGTGGAAGTAGAGGATGTCTTTGCCAATGAAGTGGATCTGCTCCACGGTGGACTGGGGGGATGCATAGGCCTCAAAGGGCCGATGGTGGGTCTCACACCACTTCTTGAGTGCGGCGTAATAGCCCACGGGCGCATCGAGCCAGACATAGAAATACTTGCCTGGCGCATCGGGAATCTCGAAGCCGAAATAGGGGGCGTCACGCGAGATATCCCAGTCGCCAAGCCGTGACTGCCCCTGCTCATCCTGGCCGAGCCATTCCCGCAGCTTGTTCGCCGCCTCAGGCTGCAGTCGGTCCTCATCCAGCGCCCACCGATTGAGAAAGGCCACGCATCGGGGATCGGAGAGCTTGAAAAAGTGGTGCTCGCTCTCCCGGGTGACGGGCCGTGCTCCACTCACCGCCGAGACCGGATTCAGGAGATCGGTGGGCGAATAGGTGGCACCGCAGGACTCGCAGGAGTCCCCGTATTGATCTTTGGCTCCGCACTTGGGGCAGTCGCCCTTGATGAAGCGATCGGGCAGGAACATCTCTTTCACTGGGTCATACATCTGCTCAATCGTGCGAACCTCGATCAGGCCCTCTTCCCGCAGCGCTCGATAGATTCCCTCTGAGAGCGCTCGATTCTCTGGAGAGTGCGTGGTGTAGTAGAGGTCGTAGTGGACACCAAAGGCCTTGAAATCCCGGTTGTGCTCTTCCCAGACTCTCTCAATGAGGGCTTCGGGGGAAATCCCTTCCTTTTCAGCCCGCAGCATGATGGGCGTGCCGTGGGTGTCATCCGCGCAGACCGCAACCACTTCGTGGCCCATATGTCGTTGAAATCGCGCATAAATATCGGTCTGGATGTGCTCCACCATGTGGCCCAAGTGAATGGCGCCGTTGGCATACGGAAGGGCGGATGTGATGAAGAAGGAGCGAGCAGTCATAGCCGCCTAGTTTAGCGCTTCGGTCATAATTCCCCCATGACGATTAAAAGCGATCACTGGATTCGGCGAATGGCCCAGAGCCAGGCCATGATTGAGCCCTTCGAGGCCGGACAGGTGCGAGAGCAGTCTGGCCAGAAGATCGTGTCCTATGGCACCTCGAGCTATGGCTACGATGTCCGCTGCGCGGACGAGTTCAAGATCTTCACCAACATCAACAGCACCATCGTGGACCCAAAGAATTTCGACACGGGCTCGTTTGTCGACTTCAAGGGCCCAGTCTGCATCATCCCCCCCAATTCGTTCGCGCTTGCCCGCACCGTCGAGTATTTCCGGATTCCACGAAGCACCCTGGTGGTCTGCCTGGGCAAGTCCACCTATGCGCGATGCGGCATTATTGTGAACGTCACTCCCCTCGAGCCTGAGTGGGAGGGGCATGTCACCCTCGAGTTCTCCAACACCACTCCGCTTCCCGCAAAGATCTATGCCAATGAGGGCTGCGCCCAGATGCTCTTCTTCGAGAGCGACGAGGTCTGCGCCACCTCCTACCGCGACCGCGGCGGTAAGTACCAGGGCCAGACGGGCGTCACACTCCCCAAGACTTAAGCGCTCGGGCGCTCCAGCGTCTGAAAGGAATACCGCAGGCCGGTTCGGGAAGTGTGCCAGTTAGACCGATCGCGTCCAGTCCACTCCTCGTCCGCGAGCGCAGGGAAGTAGGCGTCACCGTTGATGCTGAGGTCGATCCAGGTGATCTCGATACGGTCGGTCATCGAGAGGCTCGCTGCGTACACCTCGGCCCCACCGATCACCATGAGCTCAGGCTCGCCGGAGGTCTCAGTGAGCCAGAGCGACTCCTCGACGGATCGGACCACGCGAACCTGCTCTCGATGCTCAGGAAGGGGGCCCCAGTGCTCTTGCCGCGTGAGGACATGGTGAGTCCGGCCCGGCAGCGGCTTTCCGAGGCGGGCCAGGATAGAGGCATAGGTCTTGCGCCCAAGTAGGACGGGCTTTCCGAGCGTGAGGTCTTTAAAGTGCTGGAGATCTTCTGGGACATGCCAGGGCAGTTCGTTGTTCTGCCCAATGCACCGATTCAGTGACATGGCCAGGACAGCAGTGACGAGAGGCCTCATGCGGGCCTAGACCGCCACTGGCGCTTTGATGGCTGGATGGGACTGGTAGTTTTCAAGCAGAAAGTCGTCGTAGTGGTAATCGAAGAGGCTGGGAGCCTTGCGCACAATCCTGAGCTGAGGCAACGGGAACGGCGACCGGCTGAGCTGCTCCCTGGCCTGCTCGAGGTGGTTTTCGTAGAGGTGGCAGTCGCCCCCCGTCCAGATGAAGTCGCCCACCGTGAGGCCGGTCTGCTCGGCCACCAGATGGGTGAGCAGGGCATAGCTTGCGATGTTGAACGGGACCCCCAGGAAGATGTCGGCACTGCGCTGGTAGAGCTGACAGGACAGCCGCTGGTCTGCCACATAGAACTGGAAGAAGGCGTGGCACGGGGCAAGGGCCATCTGTGGGATGTCAGACACATTCCAGGCGCTCACAATCAGCCGTCGGGAGTCGGGGTTAGAGCGGATCTGATCGAGGAGCTGCTGCATCTGATCAATGGCAGCGCCCGGGTTCTCCGCCGTGGGGGCGGGCCAGGCTCGCCACTGTTTTCCATAGATCGGGCCCAGGTCTCCATCGGGACTTGCCCACTCGTCCCAGATGCTTACGCCTGCGGCCTTGAGGCTTGCAATATTGGTCTCTCCGCGGAGGAACCAGAGCAGCTCATGAATGATGCTCTTGGTGTGGAGCTTCTTGGTTGTGACGAGGGGAAAGCCCTGTTGCAGATTGAAACGCATCTGCCACCCAAAGACTGAGCGGGTGCCTGTTCCTGTGCGATCCGATTTCGGTGTGCCGTGATCGAGCGCATGTCGCATCAGGTCGAGGTAGGCCTGCATTAAGCTTGACCTTCCTCAGGCAGAGCAAAACTGACCCGAGAGAATCCCGCGTCCACCATGGTGACCTCCCCCGTGATGCCGCCAGCGAGATCGGAGAGCAGGAAGGCGCAGGCGTTGCCGACATCATCGGTCGAGACATTCCTGCGCAGCGGAGCAGACTTCTCCACCACACTCAGGATGGACCCAAACCCCTTGATCCCGCTGGCAGCCAAAGTCTTGATGGGGCCTGCTGACACTGCGTTCACCCGAATCCCCATCGGGCCGAGGTTGGCGGCTAGGTATCGCGTGGCTGCCTCAAGGCTGGCCTTGGCCAGGCCCATGGTGTTGTAGGCGGGGACCACCCGCTCGGCTCCAAGATAGCTGAGGGTCACGAGCGCACCACCATGCTCGCGCATCAGCGGAAGCGCGGCCTTGGCCATGGCGGGAAAGCTGTAGCTGGAGATCTCGTGCGCAATCCGAAAGCTCTCCCGGCTCAGCCCGTCGAGAAATTCCCCAGCAATAGCCTCTCTCGGGGCAAAGGCAATGGCATGGAGCAGACCATCTAGCCGATCCCAATGGGCGCTGAGCGACGCAAAAAGCGCCTCAATCTGGCTGTCTTCAGCCACATCGCAGGGAAAACACAGGCTGCTTCCGAACTCGGCCGCCATGTCCTTCACCCGTTGCTCAAAGCGATCGTTCTGGTAGGTGAATGCAAGGCTGGCGCCCTGTGCGTGGCAGGCCTTCGCAACGCCGTAGGCAATAGAACGGTTGGAGAGCAGACCAGTAATGAGAATGCGCTTGCCTTGCAGAAAAGCCATGGTGGGTCACCTAAGAATTCGAGTTCCGCATTTTATCGTCAACCCACCATGGCTACACTTGCAGCCTCATGATCCGCCTCTCCTTCTTTCTTGCCACCGCCCTGTCGTTCCTGCTGATCGGCCTGCCCGCCGCCTCAAAGCCGGGGGAATGGACATCTGCGATCGCCCTGGAGGGGAGGCCGGCCCTCCCGCCTGACGGCCGACTTCCCTATGTCTCAGACCAAGGCAGACGCGGAGGCGACTTCCAGTTGGGCGTGGTCGGTAGCTTCGACCGACTGAACCCTCTCATGCTCGGCGGTCGTGGTCCTCGCGGCATAATGGAGCTGGTCATCGAGCCCCTGGCGCTCACCAGCCTGAATGAGCCCACGACGCTCTACGGTCTGTTGGCGGAGTCTATGCTGCTCGCACACGATCAACGGTCAATCAGCTTTCGACTGCATCCCCAGGCCACCTTCTCAACGGGAGACCCCGTGCGCGCGGAGGACGTGCGACTGAGCTACGAGTGGCTGATCAGCGGTCAGGCGAGCCCCTTCTGGCGTCAGTATTGGCAGGGAATCGAGCGGGTTGTGGTGCTCGACGCGCGCACGATTCGTTTTGACTTTCGCGAGGCCAACCCCGAACTCGCAGCGCTCATCTCGGGGCTGCCGGTCTTTCGGGTGAACCAATGGTCCGCTGACCACGGGCTGGTTGGGTCCGGTCCGTATCAGGTGAGCCGCTGGTCGAGAGGGACGATGGTGGAGTATTCCCGCCGTAAAGAGTACTGGGGTAAGGACACCCTGCCTCGCCGGGGGCAGTTTCACTTCGAACGCATCATCATTCGATACGCCCGTGATGCATCGATGCTGAAGCAATGGGCGGACTCCGGACAGCTGGATGTCTGGACGCCTTCAGATTTTGATCGGCTCGGCTCCCTGCCGACCGGAATGAGCCTTCAGACCTTTCCCAATACCAACCCGACTGGGATGCACGGGATTTTTTTCAATCTGCGAAAGGCCGGCCTTTCTGATGTCCGGGTTCGTCGAGCACTTGCGCTCTTGTTCGATTTCAACTGGCTGAATCGCCAGGTCTTTCAGGGGAAGAAGCTGCCGAGCCTCTCTTTCTTTGCCAATACTGAATTTGCTGCTCAAGGGGTGCTCCCGCCCGCTGAGAGGGCGCTCGCAGAGTCTTTGTTTCGGCAGGCCGGGAGGGCGATTCCACCCGAGCTCTGGCAGAGCCTCGACTCGCCAGCCCGATCTCCAGAACAGGCGCGACAAGAGGCCGTTCGGCTGCTGGAGTCTGCCGGATGGGTCTGGACGAAGGGCCGCATCCATCCTCCTGGACAGACTCAGGTTCGGCTCGACCTGGCGCTCCATGATCCAAGCCTTGCTGGACCCTTGCGTGTCTGGCAGAGCGCATTGGAGCACCTGGGCATTGAGCTCCAGGTCATTCAGGAGGATGCAGTAGCCCATCGCCGGCGCCTCATGGAGGGGCGTTACGACCTGGCTAGCCAGCATCAACTCGGGACCACCCGCCCGGGACCGGAACTGGTCGCGCGATTCTCATCCCAGGCTGCGGGGCTGGGCGGAACCGATGCGCTGAATGGGCTCCAGGATCCCGTCATCGATGCGCTACTAGGTGTATTGCTGAAGTCGGAGTCTCCCCAAGCCCGCCTCACGGCTGGGCGACTGCTCGACCGCGTGCTGCGGTCCCGACAGATCGTGCTGGGTCTCTGGCACAATGCGTCGCATCGCGTGGTCACGCGACGGGGATTGTCATGGCCCCAACAGCCACCGGACGTCATGGACCCCGAGGTCTGGCTGCTGATGTCTGGGTGGTGGGGTAAACCGCAGTGAAGCCTGAAACGAGCTACCTCCTCCGCCGAGTCATTCTGGGAATCCCCACCCTCTTGCTGCTGCTGGCTGCTGTGTTTGCTTTGGTGCAGCTGCTGCCTGGTGGCCCAGAAGACCTGCTGGCGCAGAGCCTGTCCAGCGCGCCTCGGCCCACCACTGCACCCATCAGCCAGACGCTCAGTGTCGAGCAGGTTCAGCAGCTCAAGGCCCAGTTGGGCCAGGACCGCAGTCCAGTCGACCAGTTCTTGCACATCACCCTGGGCTATCTCAGCGGCGACCTGGGCAAGAGCCTCTTCTATCAACGGCCCGTGGCCGACCTGCTCCTCGAGCGCGCCCCTGTCTCTGCGCTCCTCGGCCTCTCAGCCCTCGTTCTGGCGGTCGCCTGTGCAGTGCCGCTGGGCCTGCTTCAGGCCACGCGGCGTGGGGGAGCCATCGACCGAGGGCTCTCACTGATCACCCTCGCGGCCTACTCCATTCCTGGATTCGTGGCCGGCGCCCTTCTGATTCAGTGGTTCTCGCTTGAGTCTGGGGTGGGCTGGGGCCCAGTGCTGTGTCTTGCGATCGGCTTCTTTGCCAGTCTCTCGCTCATCACACGCGCAGCAGCGCTGCAAGAACTCCGCCGCCCGTATATCTGGACGGCCCAGGCCATCGGCCTGTCTCGGCTCTCTATTCTCCGCACGCAGGTCCTGCCCAATGTCCTCTTGCCTGTTCTGGCGGCCATGCCGAGCTGGTTCGTCTCGTCAGCGGTGTCCGGGGCTCTGCTGATCGAGACGCTCTTTGGCGTGGAGGGGATGGGGCTGCTGGCGGTCGAGGCCTTGTCCCGGCGAGATTACCCCGTGGTACTCGCCTGTGTTTTCTTTGCGGGCCTGGCGAGTCTTCTGGCCAAGCTGGTCATCGATATTGCGTATGGATGGGCCGACCCCAGGGTGCGCATCCATGTGCCGCCCTCGGTCTAGCCGCCATGTTCTCTGCTCGCTCTCTCATCAAGCGCGCCTGGGTGTTGATGGTGCTTCTTGTGCTCGCCCTGATCACCCCAATGCTCAGTGGCGAGGCGCCGTTGGTGATGCGAGTGAATGGTGTGAACTATTGGCCAGCACTCGAGGAGGTGAGTGAGCGAACCCTGGGGGGCAGCCTTCCCAGCGCGCCTCGATATCGTGACGCATGGGTGCGTCAGGTCTTTGAACGGTCCGGGAACTGGGCCGTCTTTCCACTCAACCCCTACTCGGCTGAGACCATTGATCTAGAGAGCACCCAGCCCTTCCCCTCGCCACCGGATGAGCGACACTGGTTTGGCACGGACGCGCAGGGCAGAGACCTGTTTGCCAGAGTGCTCGAAGGGTTTCGATTCTCTGTTCTTTTCGGGCTCGCACTTGCACTGAGTTCTCTGGCTTTGGGCGCTGGCCTGGGCGCGGCCCAGGCCTACCTTGGGGGATGGTTCGACCTCTCCCTTCAGCGTTTCACCGAGGCCTGGAGCCTGCTTCCCGAGCTCCTCGTGCTCTTGCTCGTGGCCAGCCTGCTCACGCCGAACCTCGGCGTTCTTTTCTCCATCTTGCTTGCATTTGGGTGGATGGGGGTGGCAGAGCAGGTGAGGGCGGAGGTTCTTCGAAACCGAAACCAGGGCTATGTGATCGCCGCACGCGCAATGGGGCTGAGTGGGCTGCAGCTGGTGATCCGTCATCTGCTTCCCAATAGCCTCGCGCCGGTGCTGGCGGTACTGCCCCTTCGCGTGCTCGCGGCAGTGCTCTCGATTGTGAGCCTCGATTTTCTTGGGGTGTCCTGGGGGGTTGAGGCGCCCACGCTGGGCGGTCTCTTGGCGGAGGCGGCCGGTGCCCAGAGTGCCTGGTGGCAGACCAGCGTGGTGGTCTGCGTCTTGTTCTTGCTGCTCCTCGCCCTTAGCCTCGCGGCGGGCCTATTTGCCCTGTCGTCCTCTCGGGAGGAGCGGTGCTAGACATTCAGGGCCTCTCGATCGCCTACGGGGGCAATCCACCTGTTCTGCAGAATCTCCATCTTGCACTGGCACCAGGTGAGGTCCTGAGCCTCGTGGGCGAGTCCGGTGCAGGCAAGTCAAGCCTTGCTCGAGCACTTCTGGGCCTCCAGGATGGCGGGACGCGATCGGGGCAGTTCACATTCCAGGGCCAGCAGTTCTCGTTTGATCAGGCCTCTGAGGTCGCTGGACTCAGGGGGCGACAGATCGCCTGGGTTCCGCAGGATGTGGATCAGGCGCTCAACCCCGTTCAACGGGTTGGAGAGCAGGTGCGCTCGGCCTTGGCGCTCCGATCGGGATCACCGGACGAGCAGCTGCCGACGATTGAGGCGCTTATGTTTGTTGCCGGCCTGCACGACCCAGACCGGCAGGCGCAGCAGTATCCCCATGAGCTTTCAGGCGGGGAGCGCCAGCGGGTGCTTCTGGCGATGGCCTTGGCCACCGGAGCGCGATTGATCGTTGCAGATGAGCCCACCGCTGCGCTCGATCTTCCCCTTAAGAATGTCGTGCTCGAGGGGCTTCTCGACTGGGTCACCAGTCATCAGACCAGCCTATTGCTGCTCACCCATGATCTCAATGCGGTCCGCACCGTCAGGGGGCGGATGGCTGTGTTGGCTCAGGGGGCGATAGTCGAGGACGGCCCAGTAGACCTCCTGCTCGACAGACCAAGCCATCCCGTCACCCAGTCTCTCGTCGGGCGTCGGCTGAGTCAGTCCCGTGCAGTGTCAAAGCCGAGGGATGGCTATCTGGATGTCCGAAAACTCACGCTCATGTCCCCACCTGGGCCTTGGCTGATCGGCAGGCCGTCTCGCGCCCTGGTCAGCGGAGCGAGTTTTGTGGCCACGCAGGGTGAGACTCTGGGCCTCATCGGTGCATCAGGAAGTGGGAAGACGAGCCTGGCCCTGGCCCTGCTGAGACTCGCCGCCGGCGAGCAGTCGGGCGAGATTCATCTTTCGGGCCTCGACCTCATGGCCCTGTCGGGCGATGAGATGCGTCGTCAGCGGCGCCGCTTTCAGTGGGTCCCGCAAGACCCAGCGAGCAGTCTCTCGCCTCGACTCACCGTTCGGGCCGCACTAGAGGAAGGGCTGCGCCTGCACGAACCGTCCCTTACCCCAGGCCAACGACTCGCCCGTTGCGAGGACGCGCTCCTCTCAGTGGGCCTACAGGAGGACCTCCTGGGACGTCTTCCGTCCGAGCTCTCGGGCGGCCAGCGACAGCGCGTTGCGATTGCTCGAGCGCTCATCGTACGCCCTGAGCTTGTCGTGCTGGATGAGCCAACCAGTGCGCTCGACTGGTGGTCTCAGGCCGATCTCGTGGAGCGTTTGCTCGACCTCCAACAGAGGAATGGGCTGAGCTTGATCTGGATCAGCCACGACCTCCCTCTTATCCGGGCGGTGAGCCATCGCGTGGTGGTGATGCGCCAGGGGAGCGTCGTAGAATCAGGGGCTACCGAGCATGTGTTTGGTCAGCCCAGACAGAGCTACACTCAGCTGCTGATGGATGCTGCCTTTCCACTCGAGCGTTCAACCTCCTTGATTCATCCATAACAGAGGACGCCCCATGATGTCTGTTTACCACACGCGAGTCTTTCTCGGACTTGCGGGGTTCTATGGCGCTACTGCCGTCATGCTCGCCGCAGCGAGCTCGCACGTGTTTGCCAGCCTTCCTGCTCACCAGCTGCAGTGGCTCAACACGGCCATTCAGTTTCAGCTCTGGCACAGCCTTGCGCTGCTGGGCTGTGCAAGTCTGGTGAACTTCACCCTCTTTCGCGCCGGCGCGGCCATCGCGGGTGTTTGCTTTGCCCTGGGCATGTTTGGCTTCTGCGGCGGGCTCTATGGCCTCGCCCTTACAGGGTCTGCGCCCTGGGGCGCGGTGACGCCGATTGGTGGTTTTCTCATGATTGTGGGCTGGCTCGCGCTCCTCTGGGCCGCGCTCCGTCGGCCAAAGGGAGAGACGGGATGATGCGATTGCGAACGGCGGGAAGCCTCGTCGTACTGGCCCTACTTGCGGCCTGCTCCAAGCAGGAGGCGCCTGTGGTGCTGCCCCCGCTGGTCAAGACTGTGGTGGTGAAGCTCGCGGGCGGCAGCGCATCGTCCCCCGTTCCTCAGGCGAAGCCGGCCTCAACCCAGCCTGAACGGGCGTTGCGCGCCGAGCTGGCCGGGACGGTCCTCGAGGTTCTCGTCAAGCCCAATGATGCAGTTCAGGCAGGCCAGGCACTGGTGCGCCTCGATCCGCGCGACGCCAAGCTATCGGATAGTGCCGCCCGGGTTCAGGCCGCTGCGGCCCGAGCCGAGCTCGCCACCGCCGAGGCTGACTTCTCGCGGTACACCGAGTTGCGGCAGAAGTCGTTCATTTCCGAGGCAGAGTTTGGTCGGAGGCAGGCCGCCTTGGCGGTTGCACGCGCCCAGTACGAGGCCACCCTTGATCGGCTCGGTGTCAACACGCTGAGGGCCCCTCAGAAAGGGCGAGTGGGAGAAGTTCGCGCTCAGGTAGGCCAACTCGTGGCCTCGGGCACGGCCCTCGTGCTGCTCCAGGGTGTGGCAGAGCCCCCAACTGTATCGGCCGGCTCTCTGGCCACACCTGCTCGTCAGGGTCGGATCACGATTCCCACCACGGCACTGCTGGACGGGCAGCGGGTGATGGTGGTTGTTCCCGGTAATACCGAGGCGAGTTTCAAGGTGGTGAGCCGGGCGGTGCGTCTCGGGGGCGTGGATGACCGCACGGCAACGATCGCCGCTGGCCTCGCTGCAGGTGATCGGGTGGTCTCGGTCGGCGCCCATCTCCTGGTGGACGGCCAGGCCGTTCGCCTCCTGGAGTCTGGCGCGCAATGACCCGTTTCAATCTCTCTCGATGGGCGATTGCCCATCCCGCGCTGGTGCGTTACCTGATGGTCTCGCTGCTGGTGCTGGGAATTGGAAGCTACTTCTCACTCGGCCAGGACGAGGACCCGCCCTTTCACTGGCGCGCAATGGTGGTCCAGATGAACTGGCCAGGCGCGACAGCCACACAGATGGCCGAGCAGGTTACAGACCGCATTGAGCGCATCCTGCAGGATGTTCCGAACGGGTACAAGATTGCGAGCTTTGCCAAGCCTGGGCACACCACGGTCATATTCCAGCTTGCGGATGACTTCAACCCCCATGAGGTGCCAGACCGGTTTTATGCTGCCCGAAAAAAGATCGGGGATGCAGCACACAGCTTCCCGCAGGGCGTTCAAGGCCCCTACTTCAATGACGACTTCGGCGATACCTTTGGGGTCATGTTTGCCCTGGCAGCGCCAGGCTATTCGCAGGCTGAGCTCACCGATTTCTCGCGTCAGGTCCGCAACCAACTCCTCAGCGTAAAGGACGTAGGGAAGGTTGAGATCTTCGGCCAACAACAGGAGCGGGTCACGATCGAACTCGCACGGCGTGAGCTTGCCCGATATGGGCTGAGCTCCGATGAAGTGGCCCGTCAGATCACCCAGCAGAACGCCATCACGGATGCCGGGCGGCTCCAGTCCCGCCCCTATGAGATTCCCATTCGCGTCGAGGGCCAGTTCGTCAACCTCTCTGCGCTCGAGCAGATGCCGATTCGTGCTGGTGGCACTGTGCTTCGCCTCTCGGATATTGCTCAGGTCCGTCGCACTCTTGTGGACCCGCCCACCCATAAGGTTCGCTTCAATGGCCAGGAGGTGGTCGTTCTCGGGGTGTCCATGCGCAAAGGCGGAAACATCATTGCGCTTGGAGAGTCGCTCGAAGCGCAGATCCCCCGAATGCTCGAGGGCCTGCCGGTAGGGGTCCAGCTTGAGCGTGTGCAGGACCAGCCCAAGGTGGTCTCGAATTCAGTGCAGGAGTTCCTAAAGGTGCTGGCCGAAGCGGTGGCCATCGTGCTGGGAGTGAGCCTGATTGCGCTGGGGCTACATCGCCAGCCGCTTCGACTCGATCCCCGCCCGGGATTGATTGTGGCGATTAGCATTCCCCTGGTACTGGCCGTCACCTTTCTGGTGATGAACCTCTGGGGGGTGGGCATTCACAAGATCTCACTGGGGTCGCTCATCATTGCCCTTGGCCTGCTTGTCGACGACGCCATTATCGTGGTGGAGATGATGGTCAGAAAGCTGGAGGAGGGGGCCAGTCGCCTCGAGGCAGCCACTGCCGCCTACGACCTCACCGCCATCCCCATGCTCACCGGCACCCTCATCACGGCAGTTGGTTTTCTCCCGATTGGAATCGCGAAGTCTGCCGTGGGTGAATACACCTTCGCTATCTTCGCGGTTACTGCCGCTGCCCTATTGGTCTCCTGGCTGGTGTCCGTGATTTTCGTGCCCAGTCTGGGCTATTGGCTGCTTCGGGCACCCAAGGCAGGGCTCGGACATGCTGAGGATGATCAGTTCGAAGGGGGTTTTTATAAGGCCTTTCGCCGAGTGCTCACGGCCTGCGTGCGCAGGCCCGTCCTCGTCTTAGTCCTCACGGTGCTGACCTTTGTGGCCGGGGTAGTGGGCATGGGCAAGGTGGAGAAGCAGTTCTTTCCCGATTCGTCCAGGCCAGAGATTCTGGTGGATATCTACCTGGCCGAAGGTACGAGCATGGTTGAGACCGAGGCTGTGGCCAAGCGCTTAGAGGCCGTGGCCTTGTCTGTTGATGGTGTGGCCACCGTCACCAATTGGATCGGATCTGGGGCACCACGCTTCTTCATGCCGCTCGATGTCATCTTCCCCCAGTCGAATGTCACCCAGATGATCATCCTTCCCAAGCCGGGTGCAGACCGCAAAAGGATTGTCGCCGTCCTGTCCGAGCAACTCCCCCGTGTTGCGCCAGAGGCAAGGATTCGGGCAAAACTCCTGCCCAACGGGCCTCCCGTACCCTACCCCGTGCAGGTTCGAGTGATCTCCGATCATATCGAACCCATTCTCAAGGCCCAGCCTCAGATTGAAGCGGTGATGCGGCAGCACCCCGACCTGCTCGGGCTACACAGCAACTGGAATCAGTCTCGCCCCGTCGCGCGGGTGGACCTCGACCTGGCTCGGGCCAGGGAGCTCGGCGTGGCCTCCTCGGTGGTGGCCCAGACGCTTCGGGCCAGATTCTCAGGCGTGCTCGTGGGGGAGTTTCGTGATGACGACAAGCTGCTTCCGATCGAGATGCGTCTGCCCCCCTCCGAGCGCGATCAGCTTACCGACCTCAGGGAGCTGCTTCTGGTGTCCCAGTCGGGCGCTCTCGTCCCCCTGGAGAAGATCGCCAGTGTGTCGCTGCAGTGGGAGCCCGGCATTATCTGGCGCAAGGATCGCCAGTTCGCCATGACGCTGCAGGGAACGGTTCGTGCGGGGCGCCAGGGTCCGTCGGTTCAGGCCGAGATCATGGCCAACCTCAAGCCCATCCTAAATGGCCTGCCTCAGGGCGTTGAGATTGAGGTGGGTGGGGAGACGGAGGAGAGTGGGAGGGGGCAGGCGTCGATCTTTAAGGGCCTCCCCATCATGCTCTTCATTACCTTCACCCTTCTGGTTCTGCAGCTTCAGAGCACACCCAGAAGTCTGATGGTGCTGGCCACGGCCCCGCTCGGCATCGCAGGGGTGGCCGGGGCGCTTCTGATGCTGAATCGCCCGTTTGGATTCGTGGCCATGCTGGGCGTGATTGCACTGATGGGCATGATCATGCGCAATTCGGTCATTCTCATCGACCAGATTGAGCGGGAACGGGCCTCAGGCCGTCCGATACGAGAGGCGATTGTGGAGGCAACGGTACGTCGATTCCGCCCGATTACGCTCACTGCGGCAGCGGCCGTCCTTGCCATGATCCCACTGCAGGGCAGCATCTTCTGGGGGCCGATGGCGGTGGCGATCATGGGTGGACTGATCGTCGCCACCCTGCTGACACTCCTCTCTCTGCCCGCGCTTTACGCCCTCTTTGTTCGGGAGCGCGGCTAGGCCGGTGCCGCATGTCGGGAAACTACCGAGGCCGTCGCTCGCTCCCTGGGACGACCTTTCGATAGACTGTGATCAGGGTCGCGCATCCGCGCGATATTTTTTTAGGTTCCAATCGAGGAGGCATCGATGAAGCAATCCCAACACGAAGTGGCAGCAGTAGAAGCGACTGCCGAGACGCAAGTGGCTGCAGGTCGCCGTAAGTTTTTTGGTAAGGCAGCAACCGCAGCGGTGGCCGCGCCCATTGTGGGAGCGCCCATGATTGCTCGCGCCCAACAGGTCACCACCCTGCGCTTTCAGTCCACCTGGCCCGCCAAGGATATCTTCCACGAGTACGCGGTGGACTTTGCAAACAAAGTCAACACCATGTCCGGCGGCAAGCTGAAGATCGATGTGCTGCCTGCCGGCTCGGTTGTACCGGCCTTTGGCCTGCTGGATGCGGTGAGCAAGGGCACCCTGGACGGCGGACACGGTGTGGTTGCCTACTGGTACGGCAAGAACTCTGCCCTGGCCCTCTGGGGCTCTGGCCCCGCCTGCGGCATGGACGCCAACATGGTCCTGTCCTGGCACAAATACGGTGGTGGCAAGGCACTCCTTGAGGAGATCTACAAGAGCCTCAACATGGATGTGGTGTCCTTCCTCTACGGCCCCATGCCCACACAGCCTCTGGGCTGGTTCAAAAAGCCCATCACCAAGGCAGCCGACCTCAAAGGCCTGAAGTACCGCACGGTGGGCCTGTCGATCGATATCTACAAGCAGCTCGGTGTTACGGTGAACGCGCTGCCTGGCGGCGAGATCGTGCCAGCGATGGATCGTGGCCTTCTGGACGCTGCGGAGTTCAACAACGCCACTTCCGACCGTCTCCTTGGCTTCCCTGATGTCTCGAAGGTCTGCATGCTGCAGAGCTTCCACCAGAGCTCCGAGCAGTTCGAGATTCTCTTTGGTGGTGCTAAGTTCCGTGCACTTCCCGAGGAACAGCGCGCCATCATCGCCAACGCGGTTGAGGCATCGTCTGCCGACATGTCTTGGAAGGCCATCGATCGGTACTCCAAGGACTACATCGAGATGCGCACCAAGCAGGGTGTGAAGTTCTACAAGACTCCCGATCCTGTCCTGAAGGCACAGCTCGATGCATGGGACAACGTGGTGAAGGCCAAGTCCGAAGAGAACGCCCTTTTCAAGAAGACCTACGAGTCGATGCGTGCATTTGCTGAGCGTGCTGCCTCCTGGCAGACCGACACTTCAGTAGACATGCGCATGGCCTATCGCCAGACGTTCGCCAAGAAGGCCGCGCCCGCGAAGAAATAAGCTTCATTAGGTTGATCCACGCAAATGGCCCTTCCAGCACTGGAAGGGCCATTTTCTTAGGACACGCCCCGATTGCTAGGATTCGACAACATGCAACGACTACAGCCCCTCTTCTTTCGAATCGATGCCATCTCCACCCGAATCGGACAGACCTTCTCCTGGCTGATGGTTCCACTCACCCTCATGATCTGCTATGAGGTGTTCGCGCGGTACTTTCTGAACCAGGCGCATGCCTGGGCGTTTGATGTCCAAATGATGCTCTATGGCAGCGTCTTCATGATGGCCGGTGCATATACGCTGGCCAAGAGCGGCCATGTTAGAGGTGACATCCTCTACGGATTCCTCACCAGCCGCCAGCAGGCCATCATTGACCTCATTCTCTACATCGTCTTTTTTCTACCGGGCGTTGCAGCCCTTGTCTACGCCGGCATTCTGTTCGCGGGCGAATCCTGGGCGATTCAAGAGCATTCGTCCATCACCGCTGACGGCCCCCCGATCTATCCCTTCAAGACCATCATTCCGCTCGCGGGCGGTCTCCTGATGCTCCAGGGCATCGTTGAAATTCTGCGCTGTGTGCTCTGCATCCAGACGGGCGAGTGGCCCTCCCGAGAGCGCGATGTGGAAGAGGTTGACGTGGAGGCCTTGCGTGAGATGGTGCATGCCGACGACATCGTTGAATCCAATACCCAGGCGGCACGCTAATGAAACGCGAACTCATATTTGGTTTATCCATCATGGCCGCGGTGGTGATTGCGGCCCTCGTGCTCACGCCCTGGACTGCGCTTGAGTCGGGCCACCTCGGGCTGCTCATGCTCGCGCTGGTGGTGGTCGCCATCATGCTGGGCTTTCCCACGGCCTTCACCCTCATGGGTATGGGCATGATGTTTACCTTCTTTGCCTACCGCATGTCATCGCCCGGCACGGCGGTCCAGCAGTCGCTCGACCTCATGGTTCAGCGGGCCTACTCGGTGATGACCAATGATGTGCTGATCTCCATTCCACTCTTCGTGTTTATGGGCTATCTCGTCGAGCGGGCCAATCTGATTGAGAAGCTATTTAGGGCGATGCACCTGGCATTGGCGCGGGTTCCCGGCTCCCTCGCAGTCGCAACGCTGATCACCTGCGCCATCTTTGCAACCGCCACCGGAATCGTCGGAGCGGTTGTCACCCTCATGGGCCTGCTTGCATACCCGGCGATGCTCAAGGCGGGCTATAGCGAAAAGGTGGGTGCTGGCGTTATCACCGCAGGCGGTTGCCTCGGCATTCTCATTCCCCCCTCAGTGCTGCTCATTGTGTACGGCGCTACCGCTGGGGTCTCCGTTGTTCAGCTCTATGCCGGAGCGTTCTTCCCCGGCCTCATGCTGGCGGGCCTGTATGTGGTCTATGTGATCATTCTGGCGAAGATCAACCCCAGCCTCATGCCCCCGCTCTCGCCGGAGGCCAGAAAGCCCAAGCTCTCCAATAGCTCTGTCGCGCTCTCGCGGCAGTTCGGCTCACACGCGCTGGTGGGCCTCCTGCAGGGCCTGTTCAAGCCCCTGCCTGCGGGCCTGAGGCGTGGGGTGGTGGCAGGGCAGGTGCTGCAGGCGTTATTGCCCGCGATCGGAGTGGGGCTGATTCTTGCGGTCCTCATCCTCTCCCGGCCAGACCCCAACCTGGCCTCCAATTCCAGTGGCGGGCTCGTCGAGATGAGCGGCACCTCGATGGAGGCGCCTTTGGCCGAACCCTCAGAGCCCAACTCTGGCCTCAGTGCACTCCCTGAGAGCGGCGAGGAGGGGGGGCTTATGGAGCCACCAGGCGCGTCCGAGGACTCGGGCGGCCTTGCTGAACCCCCCTCCGACGGCCTGGCAGAGCCGCCAGGTGCCGAGGAGACGCCAAGGGAGTCAGCGGACACCGCTCCAACCCCATCGGGCTCGTCACAGCCCGTGGCCAGTGTGGAGGCTGCCGCCGATCAGACTGCGGCCGCTTCTGCGGGGCTGCCGCTCTGGCTCTGGGTGAGCATTGCGGTTGGGGCCTTGGTCATCGTGCTCACCTATGCGCTTCTCAGTTGGGAACGGTTTGAGGTGCTCAAGATGCTCCTCAGTAGCTTCTTCCCCCTTGCGGTCCTGATTCTGGCGGTACTCGGAAGCATCGTCTTCGGTCTGGCCACCCCCACCGAGGCGGCGGCGGTTGGCACGCTGGGAGGTGCTCTTCTGGCCTTGGCCTATGGCCACCTCAATCTGCCAGTCGTTCGCGAGTCGGTCTTTCTCACCGGAAAGACCACCTCCATGGTCTGCTGGCTGTTTGTGGGGTCGTCTATCTTCTCCGCCGCCTTTGCGCTTCTCGGTGGGCAGGCCTTGGTAGAGGCCTGGGTGCTCTCGCTTGGCCTCACCAAACTTGAGTTTCTCATCCTCTCCCAGGTCATCATTTTCCTTCTGGGCTGGCCGCTCGAATGGACCGAGATCATTGTGATCTTCATGCCCATCTTCATCCCACTGCTGGATAACTTTGGCGTTGACCCTCTATTCTTTGGGCTGCTCGTCGCGCTGAACCTCCAGACGGCCTTCCTGTCCCCGCCAGTGGCCATGTCAGCCTTCTACCTCAAGGGGGTGGCGCCTCCCCACGTCACGCTCAACCAGATCTTTGCAGGCATGATTCCGTTCATGGGGATCCAGCTGCTGGCGCTGGTGCTGCTCTACCTCATGCCGGAGATTGGCATGTGGCTGCCCACGGTCCTGTATCGCCAATGAGTACGGACACCCGGAACCTTCGAAACGCGCTGGCCACCGGCCAGCTCGACCTTGAGGAGTACTACAAGGCCTGGCTGGCGAGTGCTGTCGCGCGTGAGGCCACCCTCAAGGCATTCGTCTCCATTGAGGAGGCTCAGGTGCTTCAGCAGGCTGAGCAGCTCACGCGAGCCCGGAAGCAGAGCGAGGCCCTAGGGCCCCTGTTTGGACTGGGTGTCGGCGTGAAGGACATCATCGATGTCGAGGGATTTCCAACAGGATTTGGTCTTGCATTGGAGGCTGCGGCCTATCCCTTGCGCGACTCAGCCATCGTCCGCCGCCTTCGATCTGCCGGCGCTCTCATCGCGGGCAAAACTGTCACCACACCCCTGGCCAGTCGTGCCCCATCTCACACCCGCCACCCCATCGATCCCGAGCGCAGCCCGGGAGGCTCATCCAGCGGCTCCGCGGCCGCAGTCGCGGCTGGCCTGCTGCCCTTAGCCCTGGGAACTCAGACCAACGGCTCAGTGATCCGCCCAGCGGCCTTCTGCGGTGTACCGGCGTTCAAGCCCTCCTTCGGGCTCATTCCTCGGACCGGCACCTTGATTCAGTCCAACACCCTGGATCAGATTGGGGTGTTCGCACGAGATCTCGACGGCATCGCCCAGGTGACAGAGTGCCTCATGGGGGAGGATGGCCACGACACCGCAAGTCATCGCGCACCTCGCCTGTCTCTGTTAGCTGAACTGCACGACGAATGGACACGCTCGCCTCGGTTTGCAGTCGTGATTCCTCCCGCCATTGGCGAGGCCTCTGAGGCGATGGGGGCTGCCCTGCATGAACTCCTTGAGTTTCTTGGCCCAGCGGCTGAGCGAGTGCAGTATGACTACCTGATCGAGGACTGCATGGATGCCCACAGCGTCATTCATGCTGCTGAAATCGCGCATCACTACCAGCCGCTTCTGAAGCGTCACTCCAGCCTCATCCCCGATGGGGTCCTCGAGCAGATCAAGCGAGGCGAGGAGATCTCTGCCTCGCGCTATCTGGCGGCCTTGGCCTTACGCGAGAGAGGTCGTGCCGCGTTTCAGGACACCTTTGACGACTTTGATGTCATCCTCAGCCTGAGTGCGCTGGACACTGCCCCTGCCACCCGCGACTCCACCGGAGATCCCCGGCCCTGCACACCCTGGAGCCTGCTTGGATTTCCAGCGCTCCACGTCCCTCTCTTCGTCAGTGAGGAGGGTATGCCCATGGGGGTTCAGTTGGTGGGTGCGCCCTGGCAGGATGGGCGCGTATTGCGCGCAGGGCAGTGGCTTATGAGCGAGGCGGCACGCGGCTGATTCGCACGCTCTGCGAGGCAATAAGGATCTCAGCCAGGTAGAGCAGGCAGGCCGCGATGAAAAATCCGAAGCCGCCCAGAAAGGTAACCGTCACCCACTGGGAGAGCTGCAGCCGGCCCGCAATGCCGGCCGCATAGAACAGCTCCATCACCGTGAGGCCGATCAACACCGCACAGATCACCATCAGGGCCGTGGCCCAGTTAATCACGCGGCTGCGCTGGTGAAGGGTTTTGAGCTCATCGAGATAAAGGCCCATTCGCGCCTCATCGGGCGGCGGAACGGCATCGACGAGGGTCTGGAGATTGCGCGCCCGGTCGATCACCCGAGCCAGGCGAGTGCCCAAGGCATTCAGCATGCCCGCCACTCCGGTGAGCAGAAACACGGGCGCCACGGCCAGTTGAATCGCCTCTGTTAGCGGATTGATGTCGCCAGGGGTCAAGGCTTTGCCCCGGCGGGTGCCGCGCCGGGGGCACTGGGGGGCGTGGCCGAACGAAAGAGCTTGGAGACGCCCTCGGGATCATCCTTCAGGCCCAACTCGATGAGGCGATCGATCTCTCCAGCAACCCCGGGGGTGTCCGCAGAGCCGAGCCACTGAACACGGTTGTTCCGAATCAGAACGAGCCGGTCGAGCGAGCAGTTCTTGCCGGTGGACTGAAGCCATCGCATCGCGCTCTGAGCTCTTTTAGACTCTGGAGTCTCAAGGGCCAGGGTTCGAAACTCCGCTGGACTGCAGTTGGGCGGCGGCGGGGGAGGAGGATCGTCCCCGGGGAGTCCCACAGTGGGTGCCTGGGACCAGGCCACCATCGGGAAGAGGGCAATGAACAGGCTAAAGGCGGGTCTCATGAGGCCGATTGTAGAGAGATGCGGAACATTTTCGTAGTCATGCTTCTTGCGGCATGGTCGGGGGCGGCCATAGCCTACGACTTCGTCATCCTGGATAAGGGGGACGGCAGCATCTCTTATGCGGAACTCTTCTCTGTTCGAAAGACCACCGAGGGTGCGCTGGTCTGGCGGATAGATGACTTTCGTCATCCCGACCTCATGGGCCATCTCTCTAAGCTCTACCTGGAGGAGATCGACTGCAATGGGCGCCGCGCCAGGACAAGGAGCGAACGCCGCTATTCCGGAAAGCGTGCCACCGGTCGGCCCACCGCGATTCCTAAGCCTAATCAGGCCTGGCGGCCGGTATCCTCAGATCAAGGGGCAGACGGCATTCTGCTCAAGACCATCTGCCCGCGCCTGGGCTAGGCCCCTCGCACGGGCCTGCCCGCCGGGTTGTGACTTAGACCGAGAAGGCCATCGCCGAGAGGTCGTCTCGACGAACCTCAGTGCCTCTCCACTCGGTGACGACGGTGTGTAGTTTCTGCACCAGGCCCTCGGCCGTCTCATTGCGATGGGCCTCCAGGGCCTCGATCCAACGCTTAGGACCGAAGGCTCGGCGGTTTGCTCCGCCGGGCTGGTCGAAGATGCCGTCCGAGCCCATGGCAAAGAGATGGCAGTCAGCCAAGGGAACCTCCACCTCTTCAAGGGCCTCATGGGGTTCAACGCCGGGATAGCCGAGCGCCATCTTCTCACCGACCAGACGAATCACAGACTCAGAGGTCTTGGGGATGACGAAGCAGTTGGTTCGGGCGCCGGAGAAGACCACCTTCTGGGCCGTTAGGTCTACCAGGCAGGCGCCTGCATCAAAGCCATCGTTCGAGGTGACGTCCAGACGGTCTTGGTTGAGCGACTTGCGCACCAGGTCTCCCGTACGGGCCAGGGCCTCCCCGGGTCGGATGGACGGGTTCTCGGCGTACACGCGGCTGAGTGAAGTCACCACGAGCATGGACATGAGTGAACCTGGAACGCCGTGGCCGGTGCAGTCGATCAGCACGAGGGTGAAGGTATTGTTGTGCATGGGAGAGCGCCAGTAGACGTCCCCTCCAACGATGTCGCGCGGCTCCCAGAGAATGCCGAGAGATTTCAGTTGATCGCGCATAAAGGCATCGTTGGGCAGCAGGCTTCGCTGAATGCGGCTGGCGTAGTTCACCGAGTCCATGATCTCTGAGTTGATCTCGGCCAGGGCCTCGGCCTTCTCCTCGTTGGCCTCCACGAGATAGTTCAGCATGTCGGTGTTCAGGCCAATCCCCACATACTTGCCACCCTCGGTAATCAGAAAGCCACCCCGGCTGAGGTTCCCGCCCTGATCCAGGAGGGAGGAGCTCACCTCATCAATCGTGGTGTCTGCCTCAAAGGAGGAGAAGTCATCCTGCATGAGCATCCGCACACTGCGCTTCTCGAAGACCGAGTAGTGCAGGGGGTTGGACGAGAGGTTCATCGCGTTGCCTTTTTCGATCAGGCCAATCGGAACTCCATGGCGATCCACGACGGGGACGATGAACACGTCCTCAAGGGTACGAATTCGGTCGATAAATCGTCCGCAGACCTCGTGCTCCTCCACGGCCCACTGGTCTCTCATGATGCTCCTAACTTCCCTCTTGTGTAGCATGACTTGCTCCCTCTAGTTGAGCCGCTGCGGCTCTAAGATTAGTGATAAGTGCAATGCGTTCAGGCATGGACAGCTGGGAGGGGTGAATCTCGAGCCCCTCCGGGGTACCGGGCAGCGTGAGCTTGACCGGAAGTTCATTGGTGGTCTGTGTGGCCTGTCCATAGAAGTTCTTCACTGCAAAGGTGCGCACTGGGCGGCCGATCCCTTTAAGGGTGAGCGGCTCGCGCTCCACTGCGTGCATGTGCTGGTGAACCAGTGAGTAGGTCTCGTAGGAGAGCAGCACTCCCCCAGCCTCGCAGGCGCTTTCGATTCGGGCGGTGAGGTTCACCTCACCCCCAATAATCGTGTAGGCCATGCGTTCCGCACTCCCGAAATTTCCAACGTTGCAGTAGCCCGTGTTGAGGCCCATACGGGTGATGAGGGGGTACTGAAGCCCCTCGGCCTGCCACTGCTGATTCAGCTCTGAGAGCCGCTGCTGCATCTCAACCGCCATGCTGACGGCAGCCAGCGCATCTTCCTTGTCCCCCTTGGTCTCTGGGTCGCCAAAGAAGACCATCATCGCGTCGCCAATGAACTTGTCGATTGTGCCCCCGTGCTTGATCGCGATCCGGGACATCTCTGAGAAGTATTGGTTGAGGTAGTGGGTGAGCTTTTCAGGCTGAAGGGCCTCTGAGATGGAGGTGAAGCCCTGAATATCTGAAAAGAAGACCGTGAGCAGCCGTCGCTTCGTCTTGATTTCGAGTGTCTGCTTTCCGGCGAAAATCGAGTCAAACACCTGCCGCGGGAGGTAGCTCGAGAGCTGATTGGCCAGCCCCTCGAGCTTGGCCTTCTCTTTGCTGAGTTCTTCCGAGACATTCTGAAGCCGTAGTTCGTTCCGATCGCTGATCCGGATGATGCGGTTGAAGTCTTTGAGCAGCCGCTTGTAGCTCTTGTGCAGTCGCTCAAAGTCCTCTCGTGGAACCTTTCCTTGCACCTCCTCCATCAGACGCTCGCACCAGGCGAGCGTCTCGAGCTCTTGGGCTAGTAGCTCGGAGGACACGATTACTCGGAGATGGCTTTGAGCGTGAACTTGGCTGCAGAGAGTTCCTCTGAAAACTCCTCTCCGAGCTCAAGCATGTTGTCGTCGTCTTCGGCGTAAACCCAGTCCACAGCAACATCATTGCCACGGCCAGCCGACTCCTCGAGACTGCAGAAGAGGTCCATCAGCACTTTGGCTGAGGAGGAGTTGAAATAGGTGAGGCGGAATTCGAAGTGAATCGGGCCTGAGTGCTCAGCCTCGAGGAAGGCATTGACGCTGCTGAGGGGCTCGGCGAAGAACTTGAAGGGATCCTCGGGATAGGACTCTCCGCTCAGAACGAAGGTACGGGCCTCCGGGTCGAATTCCACAGCAGGGGTACGAGCGGTTGAAGCGATTGAGATTTTTTCCATGTTTTAGGCTCGCTTTAGAAATAGGCTTCGAAGCAGAAGAAGCAGTAGTTCTCGTCATCGGTTGGGAGAATGTCGTACTCCCAGCGGCCGTTGGCCTCCCGTGCGATGGAGATAAAGCCCACGCCGGCGCCCTTTGAGCCCTCGGGCGGGCCATCTTTGAGCTGCTCACGCATGAGCTTGGTGAGCTCCTTGCGATCCAGGCCACGAATCGACTCCAGCGCATTGCGCACGCGCTCCACATGCTGGGTTTCGATCATGTTCCCGCAGGTGACGAATCGAACCCCATCAGGAAGGTCCCCGATCGCCACCAGGCCATACCGAATCTCTTGGAGGTAAGGGTCGTCCACGGGCTCACCGTCCTCATCGAGCTCAGGCCCACGGGTCTCAGCGGAGTAGCGAATCACGTTCTGAACCTGCTCTACGAAGGCTGAGAAGATGCCACGCGACACCTTTGCCTCGGTGTGATCGAGTGCCAGCTTGGTTCTTAGCGCATTACCGATGCCAGTGAGAATGTCGTCGTTAAGGTAACCGCTGTAGGAAAAAACGATGCCGCGCGAGCTCAGCTCACGCCTAAAGTTCAAAAAACTCTGTGCGTCCATCTTAGAGACCCCCCCGGGTGTGCGTGATGAACCGAAAGTGAAACAGAGCCGTGTGACGCAAATAAGACAAGTCTCATTCTTGCCGCAGACTTCCCGAATTCAGTAAGATGAAGCCATGAATCGCTCTCACGCACTCGCGCTCAAGATCACAGAGCAGGTCTCGATTGAATCCGCTGTTAACTCCCTGGCAGATGCGCTGCGAGCCCTTCACGACGCCTCAGACGCATATGTTGGGGCTGCTGTACCGAGGTTTTCACTGGGCAAGTCATCGCCCGAGCGCGGTCGGTATGTGCTGGTGAACGGCTCTATGGCCCGCCCCATACAGATCATTGAGCCAGCCCGAGTGGATCACTCAGTGGCAGAGGACGCTCTCTTTCTCGTCCAACTCACCGAACGATGGGTTGACGCCCTCACTCAGGTGGAGCACCTGAGCCAATCGCTCCAGGAGGCCTCCTCGCGAGACACCCTTACTGGTGTGCTCAACCGGCGTAGCTTTCTCTCTGCGGCGGCTCGTCGGCTTGAGGCTGCTCAGGCCGAGGGACGGATTCTCGCCTTGATACTGCTTGATGTAAGAGAGTTCTCCGAAATTAACAGCAGTTTAGGGTATGAACTGGGGGACGAGCTGCTGTTTGAGGTGGCCTCAAAGGTTCGGGTCCAGTTACGAGAGCATGATCTCGTGGCCCGACTTGAGGGCGATCAGTTCATTGTTCTTCTCGACCAGATTCCCAGCGCGGAGAGCGTTGAGCGCGTGGCTCAGCGCATTCTCTCCTGCCTCGATGCGATGCCTGTTGAGTCCTGGAAAGGGGTCCGTCTGGGTGCCGCCGTGACGCCAGGCGCAGGGTCTAGCGTGCTCGCCCTGATCGATGCCGCCTCAGAGGCGCTCAGCCAGGCCAAGACTGCTGGCGAGCCCACCGCCTACCGGCTCTAGCGCCGTCATGGCCAAGTCCGCGGGTATTCAGGCTCTTGCGCCGACGGGGGTGCTCAGGGCCTCCATAAACCTCGGCAATGCGGTGCTGGCCGGGCGAGATGCTCAGGGAGCGCCCAGTGGCGTAACCGTCGACCTTGCGCGGGCGTTTGCCGAAAGGCTCCAGCTGCCGCTCGAGCTACAGGCCTACGACAAGGCCATGGACTCGGTGGAGGCGGTATCGCAGGGCAAGGCCGATATTGGATTTTTCGCAATTGATCCGAAGCGTGGGGAAACCATTCTTTTCACGCCGCCCTATGTCCTGATCGAGGGCTGCTTTCTGGTGAAGAACGACAGTCCGCTCACTGAGGCCAGCATGGTAGACCAGCCAGGGCATCGGGTCGTAGTGGGGCAGGGGAGTGCTTACGACCTCTATCTCTCTCGCACCATTCAACAGGCAAGCCTGGTACGGGTTCAGAGCTCACAGGCCGTGGTGGACGAGTTTCTCTCCCAGTCTGCCGATGTGGCCGCCGGAGTACGCGAGCAACTAGAAAAGGATCGACAGCGGATCAGCGGCCTGCGGCTGTTGACTCCGCCCTTTATGGTGATTGAACAGGCCATGGGCTGTGCAGTCCATCGAGGCCCCCAGGCCCAGGCGCTTCTCACAGAGTGCGTGGAGTGGGCCAAGGCCAGTGGTCTCGTGCAAGACGCGCTCACCCGCCATGGGCAGACCGGCGCGAGAGTTGCGCCGGCCCAGTCCGCTAGTCTTTAAAGTCTCCTGCAACCGCGTAGGCAATGCCTTCGGGCTTCACGTACCGGTTCCAAGCTGCGGAGGCTTGTGCAGCAGTGACTTGAGCAATCTGTCGTTCGAAGTCTGCCTCCTCTGCATACTTTCGATTGAGGTCTGCGTGGCGAGAAAGGTCTGCTGCGAGCCGGTCATCCTGGGCCCGGGAGAGTTGACGGAAATTGAGCAGCCCTCGTTTGGCGGCCTCAATCTCCTTCTCGTCAAAGCCGTCTCTGGCTGCACGAGAAAACTCCTCCGTGAAGGCCTTCTCCACCTTGTCACGATTCTGAGGGGCATAGATGGCCCACCCCTCGAGACGAGAGGACGCCTCGAAGGGATTGAACACGAGCCGTGAACGTACGTCATAGGAGAGGCCTTCCTTCTCTCTCACCCGCATCCACAGGCGGGCGCTGGTGGAGCCACCGAACGCAAAGTTGGCGACCAGCAAGGCGGCGTGGTCTGGGCTGAACTCCTGAATGGCGAGGGGGAGTCGCAGCGCAAGTGCAGCATTCTGCTTATCGGGCGTGCGAATCAGGATGCGCGTCGCCTTGGGTGCGATATACGGACGCGAGACGCGCTGGAAGCGGGTTGCCGAGGCCCATCCCTCCAGGGCCTGACGAATGCTGGTCTCTACAGCCTTTTCATCGAAGTCACCCACCACGGAGAATTGTGCGTGCCCGATCCCGGCCAGCCTCTGATAGAACCCCTGGATGTCCTCCAGCCGAGCAGCCTTGACGGCAGCCTCGCTCTCCGCAAAGGTCTGGGTGTATCGCACGTCGTCTGCCGAGTAAGGGGCATTCCAGCGGGCGAGGGCATTGTCTGCCAAGGCATCGGGCTCATCCTTCTGGGTTGCAATCAGGGCGAGGACCTGGGCACGCACCTCCTCGAAGACTGCAGCGTTAATCTGTGTCTCCCGCAGGAGCTGCCCCACCAAGGCAATGACTTCCGGCAGCTTGGACCGGGTGGACACGATCGAAAGGCTGATGCGCTCTGCCGTTCCCGAGAACTGCACCGTGCTCTGGAGCGCCGTGAGGCGGTCTTGAATCGCCTGGCGACTCAGCGACTTCGTGCCCTTGTCAAGGAGCATCGAGAGCAGCATCCCGTGAATGGCCTGACCCCTGAGTGCATCAAGGCTGCCGAGATGCAGGGTGAGATTGGCCCTGACGGCCTCCCCCCGAACCGCCTTAGTGAGGAGTGAGACCTTGAGGCCTGGCTGGATCGCAAGACTTCGGGTTCGAGCGGCAATGTTCGCGGGGCTTACATCAAAGGCTTCCGACTGGCTCACCTTCTCAACGGGCTTAAATTCTGCCAATTGCTGAGTGAGATTCAGTGGGCTCAAGGCCGGTGCTCGAACCGGAGTGGCGGTGGGTTCGTATCGCGCCAGCGTTCGGTTATCGGCGATGAGCCACTGAAGCGCCACACGATTGACGGTGGCGAGGTTAACGGCCTTCACCCGATCACGCAGGAGGAAGAAGAGCCGCCAGTCGCCCTGGGCAATCGATTCGCTGAGGGCCACGCCTACTTTCTCCGGATCGGTGAACTGCTGGTCCCAGTCGCGCAGCCAGTTTGCCTTGGCGCGGGCCAGTTCTTCGGCAGTAAAAGGCTGCTTCGCACTGCCCTCAACGGCCTCCAGGAGCGCAGCGCGGGCGGCTATCGCGTCCTGACCCGGCGCAAGCTGCGCTCCGAACATCATGAAGCCCGGGTCGGCCAGGTTCGCATTGAAGCCAAAGACCTCGGCAGCCTTCTTCTGCTCCACCAGGGCCTTGTGGAGTCGACCGGCAGGCGCCTCCGCCATCATCTTATTGATGAGTTCGATGGCGGGTGTGTCGGGATGGGCTCCCTCCGGTGTGTGATAACCCAGCAGAAGCAACGGCACGCCTCCAACCCGGCGGATGCTCACTTCCCGAGCGCCATCCTGAACGGGATCGCGTGTGTAGAGGCTGGGTAGCGTTCGTTTAGGCCGTGTGAGCTTGCCAAAGCTCTGGTCGACCATGCGTCGAACCTGATCGGGATTAAATTTCCCTGAAATAACGAGAGTGGCATTGTCGGGCTGGTAATAGCGCTGATAGAAGGCGCGCAGGCGATCGATACTCACACCCTCCACATCGGATCGGGCGCCGATCGTGCTCTTCCCATAGTTGTGCCACTGGTACATGGTGGCCAGCGTTCGTTCGAAAACCACGTTGAAGGGGTTGTTCTCGCCCATTTCCATTTCATTTCGAACCACCGTCATTTCGGTGTCCAGATCCTTGCGGTCCAGCTTGGCTGAGACCAGAGCGTCAGCCAGCCATCCCAGGTACCACTGAAGGTTGGTCTCATTTTCTGCAAAGCTGGCGAAGTAATTGGTTCGGTCGAGCCAGGTGGTGCCATTGGCGCGAAAGCCGCGTCGGCTGAACTCCGCCAGCGCGTCTGGGTAGCGTTTGGAGGCCTTAAAGAGCAGGTGCTCCAGCAGGTGAGCCATTCCGGTTTCGCCGTAGTTCTCATGCTTAGAGCCCACACGAACGGTGAGGTTAACCGTGGTGGTGGGCTTAGACGCGTCTGGGACCAGGAGCACCTGAAGGCCGTTGGCGAGCCGAAACTCTTGCACCCCCTCCACCTGCCGAATGAGAGCATGTGTTGGGGCTTTGGAGGCTGCCTGGACGACGGGGGCCGCGAGAAGAACTGAGGATGCACAGAGGCAGGCGATGAGGGTCTGGATGGGTTTCATACCTTTGATCATACGCAAGAGCTACAGGGCTTGGATCGGGTAGGCTTTCCCTTATGAGTGCACATCGAACCCTCGTCTGGGACCTTCCCATTCGCGCCTTTCATTGGTCCCTCGGCCTTGCTGTTGCTGGCTCCTTCCTGACGGTCAAGCTGGGCTGGATGGAATGGCATGGCCGGCTGGGAGGCCTTGTCCTCTCGCTGCTTCTGTTCCGTGTCTGGTGGGGAATTCTGGGATCTCACACGGCGCGCTTTTCGCAGTTCTGGCCTAGCCTGTCTCGCATAAAGGCCTACCTTGGGAGCGCAAAGGACCAGCCCGTGATGGGCCACAATCCCCTCGGGGCGCTGGCCGTGTTTGCGCTGTTGGGTGTCTTTCTACTCCAGGCGCTGGCTGGGCTGGCCACCTCGGATGAGATTGCGTATGACGGCCCGCTTGTGGCTAAACTCCCGAGCAGCTGGGTGGAGTGGGCTGGCTGGCTGCATCAGACCCTCGAGCCAGCGCTCTTGGCCCTCGTCGTGCTGCATGTCGCCGCCATCGTGTACTACCGAGTGAAAAAGGGAGTGAATCTCGTGCGGCCCATGGTGACAGGCTATGCCGAACTGCCGCTACAGCCCGACGACGCGCAGGTGCGCGACACCACCGGTCGAAGGCTAATGGCCGCCGTGCTCTTTCTCCTGAGTGGCGCACTCGTCTCTCTGCTCTTTCTCTAGACCGCAGTCCAGAAGTCCTTTCAGGCATTGAGAGAGGGCATCGAGCTGGGTGGGCTTGGTGAGGTAGGCATTCGCACCGCTTGCTCGCCACTCATCCGTGTGTGCATGAATCACGTCAGCTGTTAAGAACACGATGGGGAGTTGAGCTGCGTCGCTTTTGGAGGCGCGCACTCGGCGGGCGAGGGTATAGCCATCCATGACCGGCATGTTGACGTCTGTGAGCAAAAGGTCGAAGGGTTTTTGGCTGAGTGCCGCTTCGGCTTCCTCGCCATTGGCCGTGACCCAGCATTCGTAGCCGAGCATTTCGAGCTGTCGGCGGATCAGCCTCTGGTTCACCACGTGGTCTTCTGCCACGAGAATCCGCCAACGACGGGCGGTGTCCGAGCGAACCCGGAAGTTGATCGTGTTCGCATCGATTGGCTGGGGCACTGACGGGCCCGCACGCGCTTGCACGGGGAGTTCAATCCAGAAGCAGCTCCCCACCTCTTCCTCGCTGCTGGCGCCAATGGTTCCTCCCATCGCCTCCACCATGCGTTTGCAAATACTCAATCCAATGCCGGTCCCCTCAATCTCCGTCTGCTCCGCTCCCAGTCGATTGAAGGGCTGAAAGAGCTCATGCATCCGAGACGCGGGGATGCCTCGCCCCGTGTCCTGAATTGAGATACGGAGGCGATCTTCCTTCACCGCCCGCTCGATCCGAACCTGACCCTGGGCTCGGTTGTACTTCACGGCATTGGAGATCAGATTGACGAGAACCTGCTTGAGTCGAAAGGGGTCCGCAAGGACAGTCTCACCGCAGGGCTCGTCCTTCTCAAGCCTCACTCCGCGTCCGCGTGCAAGAACCTCGAGCAGTTTGGCGGCGTCGTCGATGACCTGATCAGGCCGAACCTGAGTCGGCCTGAGCGTGGTGAGGCCAGACTCCACCTGGCTCAGATCGAGTACATCATTGATGAGCGAGAGCAGGTGCCCGCCAGCCTTCACGATGTCGTCCACCTGCTCTTTGTGATCGGCCTGAAGCGTGTCATCGTCGATGAGCAGTTGGCCCAGTCCAATGATCACGTTCATTGGAGTTCGGAGCTCGTGGCTCATGGTGGAGAGGAACAGCTGCTTGCTCTTGAGCGCATCATCTGCCCGCTGCTTGGCCTCACTTAGCGCCTGTTCGGCCAGCTTCTGTTCAGAGATGTCCGTTGCAAATTTAATAACCTTAAGCGGCCGACCCTGCAGATCGAGGATGGGGTTGTAGGAGGACTGAATCCAGATGGTTCGTCCGGACCGAGACCGCCTCCGATACTGACCGGCATCCCGCTCCCCTCGAGCAAGCTTGGTCCAGAGTTCCGAGTACTCGGGTGACGACACATACTCAGGCTCGCAGAAGAGAGAGTGATGTCGCCCACGCAGGTCTTCAAGGGTGTACTCGAAGAGGCTCAGGAAGTTCTGGTTGGCCTCGACGACATGCCCGAGCAGATCGAACTGGATAACAGCCTGCGATCGGTCAAGCGCCAGGAGCTTGCCTCGGGCATCAATAATGTCTCGGTCGTTCAACATAGTCTCCCCCTGATGCCCTCTTTAGGCTTTGTTTCGGGGGATCCTAGGGCCGGTGTGTTTCAGAATATTGGCGCGACGGCGAGCTGTAAAAAAAACTTAGTTGCGGTCTCCATGGAGAATGCCTCCAAGAATGCCGCCACCCACGCCCGAGAGGATTGAGCCCTCACCCTGGGAACCACCTTGCTGCGGCGCGGCGGCAAAGACTCGGGAGGCCAGACGAGAGAAGGGAAGGCTCTGGAGCCAGATCTCTCCGGGGCCCTCAAGCCGGGCAAAGAAGAGGCCCTCGCCGCCAAAGAGGGCCGTTTTGATCTTGCCCACATACTGCACCTCGAAGGAGATGGATGGGCTGTGGGCCACGAGGCATCCCGTGTCCACCATGAGCCATTCGCCCTGAGCCAGGGTGCGGCGGGTAACGGTGCCTCCAGCATGCATGAAGGCGAGCCCATCGCCCTCGAGCTTCTGCATGATGAATCCTTCTCCGCCAAAGAACCCGACGCTCAGCTTTCGCTGAAAGTGGAGCGAGAGCGAGACGCCCTTTGCCGCACAGAGAAAGCTATCCTTCTGGCAGATGAGCTGGCCGCCTTGCTCAGCAAGGTTGACTGGAATAATCTTGCCCGGGTAGGGGGCACCAAAAGCCACTTTTTTCTTGGCGTTGGCCTGGTTGAAGTAGGCCGTCGTGAATAGGGACTCTCCCGTGAGCAGACGCTTGCCTGCGCCCAGGAGCTTTCCGAACAGCCCGCCTTCTTGGTTGGAGCCGTCTCCAAAGAGGGTTTCCATCTGGATACCCGACTCCATGAACATCATGCTGCCTGCCTCGCCGATTGCAGCCTCACCCGGATCGAGTTCAACCTCGACGTACTGCATTTCGCTGCCGTAGATCTTGTAATCGATGACGTCCATGGCCATAGGGGCGCTCCTTGAGAGTGGGGAATGTTGAGATGGTAATCTGCCGCGGGCTTGCCACTCTGGCAGAGCGGGGGGATACTCCAAGATTCTCGCGCGATACCCTTCCAATCCGTGTGTCTGATTTGTGACTACACTCGGTCATGGAAAAATCAACCCCACATCGACAGAATAGCTGGCTTGCACTGCGCAGGTTTCTTGATGTTGTTTCGGCAGACAGCGACTACGGGCGCCTTGACGACCGTGCTCAGAAAATTCTCGACTGGGTGATTCAGGCCCAGAGCACGAGCAAACCCATGTTTGTTCAGGATGTAGTGACGGGCTCTGGCGTTGCATCACCGGCCACTGTTCACAAATGCCTCGCGACGCTCGACCGAGCTGGATTTCTATCCTTTGTGGTCGATTCCGAGGACAGTCGCCGGCGGATTGTCACCCCCACAGACAAAAGCAAGAAGCTTTATAAAGACCTGAGTGTGAGGGTGGACCGCTGGACGCGAGAGCAGGGTAGGGCTTAACTCCCTTTCTGAAACTTCTGGACCGTATCCCAGGCCACCCCCTGGAGAAACCTCATTAATTCGGGGTCGAGTTTTCCAAAGGCGTCGAAGGTGTTTCCAACGGGGCTCTTCCCGTAAATCGAGGCATAGCAGACAGCAGCCGCGAGATAGGTTCCTGCCGCGTCTGGGTGGCTTCCATCGTAATCCTTGTGGAGTTTGAGGGTTGGCCGTCGTTTGTAGGCCTCCTCGAAGGCAAGCCCAACAGGAATGACGAGCGCGTTGATGGAATTCCCAGTCTCTACGTATAAGCGCTCGATTGCATGAATATTCTCAGGTTTCGCTCTCGTGTTTGGCGCCACATGTGCGTGGGTCATATAGAGGGCCACTTGCCCCCCTCGAGATCGAATGACTTCCGCAAATGCCTTGACCGTCTCACTGTGCAGCTTGCGCCCCTTCTCTGAATACGCGGCGAAGCTGTCATCCTGCAGGATGACCAATTGAAAAGCCTCCTTCACCCCAATCTGCCCCGGCTTGGTGAGCCAGTCGATGTTGTGATGATCTAGACTCGCTCCGCCGATGGTTGCAGACTTGTATTCCAATTGCTTCTCGGCCTTCGCATCGAACGCCATCACCATGCGACGCAGGTAGTTGTGCAGACTGTCGTTGTAGTAGAGGTAGCTGTTGCCAACCAGCAAGACCCTCATCGGGTTGTCCACCTGAGGCGCCTTCACGGTTGGCGCGAGGGCTGCTGCGGGCTGAGTGGTGAATCCTAATAGGGCGAACGCTGCTGCGACGGCGGCTTGGCGGATGAATGTCATGGGGTCTCCTCGTAGTTGACCCCAGACCTTATTCCATAATGTGGGGGGCACCTATCGGGAATGCCCCTATCTTTTCAAGCTCTCGTGCGATCTGGTGGGCAGATTGATAGTGCAAGGTCGTCCAGCCATGCGCCCGTGCGGCTTGGATGTTGGCGAGCGAGTCATCAATGAAGACCGGCCGCTCATGACTGCCTCTAAGGGCGTCGAGTGCAGAGAAGATTTCGGGTTCGGGCTTAATCATCCCCACGCGAGACGAGTAGATTCCGGCCAGGAACCGACTCATAAAGCTGTAGCTGGCGTCAATATGGTCAGCATAGGGCGCGGGCATGTTGGAGAGATAAAACAATTGATGTGGCCCTTGCGCACAGTCCTCGATCAACTGCACTGACTCTGCCTTTGGCGTGAGATGGCCGGGTACGGCAGCAAGCACTCGGCTCAGGGCCTCGACAGGCCAGCCTGTTCGGCTTGAAATTCGAGCGCATAACTCATTGGGCTGAACGGCACCTCGATCAAAAACGGACCAGTCGGCATCGGGCTGGTGCCCCTGGAAGATCTCGGAGGCGGCCTTCTGAGCCTCCCGATCGCTTAGCCTCATCTCGGGCAGAGCAGTCTGGAGCAGCGCAACAGGCTCCCAACGGAAGACCACCACTCCAAAGTCAAAAATAATGTCCATACAGGGATTGTAGAGGGGCGCCTGTCACGCTGAATTCATCGCTTTGTTGCACGCTTGTCAAATCCAGAAGCCAGCATCTTTTAATAACCTAAGGAGATTCTGAATGAGCGCAACATACGAAGACCAGATCGAGCTGTCCCTCGAGTGGGTGCAGTCACTGTCCGTCCTGAATGAGGTGGGCAAGGCTGTGCTCAAGCGCCTGGCGGAAGAGCATCTTCGCACCCGTGCCTGGATCTCTCTCTCAGAACTGGTTCAAGACCTGGAGTCCCACAGCGTTGAGGCGGTCGAGATTGCCGTGGACGACCTGCTGATGCTAAGCCTGCTGGCCAGCGCCGAGTCTGAGGAAGATGACGAAGAGACCCTCATTCGAATCTCTCCTCAGCTGGCATTCGACCTCGACAATACCTGGAACGAAATTACCCTCGAGCAAGACGAGGAGTGAGCTGCGGCCTGACGGCCTTCAGTCAAAGATTTCGTGCAGCCAAGACTTGTGGCCTTTGCGGAGCCTCCGGTCGTATTGAGGCCTCTCACTCATTTGGGGTCGGCGGAGCTGAGGAGACTCGCCGACGACTGATCTCTCAATGAGCTTGTCGAGTTCTCCTCGGTCTAGCCAAACTCCTCTGCAATTTGGGCAATAGTCGATTTCGATACCCTGACGCTCGGCAATGACCAGGTGCGGTTCGACGCAATGAGGACATTTCATCGTTAAGACTCCTCTTTTTTTTCTCGTTTAAGGACGCTCCGCTCGTTGACTAGTTCAGAGAGCCCCTCCATTCATAGGGTTTTTGTAAAATGAGGAAAACGGGAGATAACATGAACAGAAGAAGCTTTATGCTCGCGACTGCGATGGGCGGGGTCGCCCTGGCCGCTCATCCAGAGATGGCAGCGCTGGCCCAGCAGGCAGACGATTTTCTTCGGGGGCCCCCCGTTTCTGACATTAAGCCGCAGCGGCTTAGCGAACGCGTCTGGCTGATCTACTCCCCGGACAGCTTTCCAACCCCCGAGAACAAGGGAATGATGTGCAACATCACGTTCGTGGTGACCCAAAAGGGCGTCGTCATTCTCGATTCCGGCGGCTCGCTCCAGATTGGGGAGATGGCGCTTCGCATGATCAAGACGGTGACTGACAAGCCGGTGGTGGCGGTTTTCAATTCCCACTATCACGGTGATCACTGGCTCGCCAACCACGCATATGCGCTGGCCAATCCCAAGCTTCCCATTTATTCCCTTCCAGAGAACATCGAGAGGATCAAGGGCCTCGAAGGTAAGCTCTGGCTCGGCCTGATTGAGCGCTGGACTAATCAGGCCACTCTGGGAACCAAGATCGTCCCTCCCAACACGCCGGTGCAGAGCGGGCAAGTGCTCGACTTCGGTGACACCCGCTTAAAGATGCATTTCTACGGCACTGCCCATACGCCGTGTGACCTGTCCGTCGAAGTGGTGGAGGACAAGGTAACCCACATCGGGGATATTGCGATGGAGAACCGAATTGCCAATATCGACGATGGCTCCTATCCAGGCACTTTCAAGTACTACGAAGCACTCACAAAGTCGGCCGGAGACCAGCTCTGGGTACCCGGTCACGGCCGTCCCGGAAGGGGCCTACTGAAGGACTACGGCGAGTTGATGGCAGGGATCTGGGAGACTTGCGTGAAGGCTGTTGAGAATGGACAGGACATTTCAGCGGCAAAGGCCCTGGTGCTCAAAGACCCTCGCGTTGCCAGTCGAGCCGCACGAACCGCCGGTTTTGAGGCCAACATCGGTAAGTACACCAGCCTGGCCTATCTCGAGGCGGAGAAGGTTGCGTTCTAGGGCGTGGCACTCCTAAAAATAAAGTACACCGCCCCCACCAGGCAGAGGCCCGCCCATAGGTAGTCCATTTTTAACGGCTGATTCATATACAGCACCGAAAATGGAACGAAGACGCAGAGGGTAATAACCTCTTGCACAATTTTGAGCTGCCCGAGCGTGAGGTACTGGTAGCCGAGACGGTTTGCGGGGACTTGCAGGACGTACTCGAAGAATGCAATGCCCCAACTGACGAGCACTGCCATCCAGAGTGGGGACGCCGAGAGAGACTTCAGGTGTCCGTACCAGGCAAAGGTCATGAAGAGGTTCGACAGCACAAGCAGGCTGATCGTGAGTGCAACCGCAAGGCTTGGTGAGAGGCTCAGTCCGTTCATCATGTGCATTTTCTCTGAGTGAGGTCAATTGCAGTGCAACTCGCCAGACTATGATGAACCAACTACTCGATTTCATTTGAGGGAGGGTTCTGATGCTGGGTGCGTACATTACTCACACCGATTGCACGCTCCATGAGATGGGAGCGGGGCACCCTGAATGCCCTGAGCGACTTGGTGCAGTGAGTGACATGCTCTTAACCAAGGGCCTGATGGACTATCTTGTGGCCTATGACGCTCCGCTCTCGAGCGATGAGTCACTGGCGAGAGCGCACTCGATGCATCATGTCCAGCAGATTTTTTCGGCTGCGCCGGAGCACGGGTACACGCAGATTGATCCCGACACGGCGATGAACCCACATTCAGCGAAGGCCGCTCGACGGGCGGCTGGTGCGGCGGTGCTTGCCACCGATCTCGTGGTCGATGGAGAGGTGCCTGTGGCTTTTTGCAATGTAAGGCCCCCTGGGCACCACGCAAAGCGCGATGAGGCCATGGGTTTCTGCCTCTTCAACAACGCTGCCGTCGGGATGCGCCACGCTCTCGATGTGAGAGGCCTGAGTCGTGTTGCGCTCATTGACTTTGATGTGCATCACGGGAATGGGTCTGAGGACATCTTCCATGATGACCCTCGAGTCTTGATGTGCTCCACCTTTCAGTCTGGCCTCTATCCATTCAACGGTGAAGTCCCCATGGGCTCAAACATGGTGAACATTGGGCTGCCCAGTCGCTCGCGGGGAGATGTGTTTCAAGAGGCCGTGCTCGCGCACTGGATTCCTGCACTTGATGCCTTTAAGCCTGAAATGATCTTCATCTCTGCCGGCTTTGATGGTCACTACGAAGATGACATGGGAAACCTCGGCCTACTGGAGCGTGACTACGAATGGGTCACGCTTCGAATCATGGAGGTGGCCCAACGGCACGCCCAAGGGCGAGTCGTGTCCTGTCTGGAAGGGGGCTATAACCTCAGTGCTCTCGCCCGAAGTGCGGCTGCCCATGTGAGGGCACTCATCGGGGCCTAGGATGGACCAACACCAGCTCCACAGTCTGTTCAATCCCAAGCGGGTTGCGCTCATGGTCGATTCCGCCGACTCGGGCGGGCTTGCGCAAGAGTGTCGCGCAGCGCTTCTGGGTTCCTCCTTTACTGGAGAGGTGTGCGTCGTGGATTTGTCTGCGGACGTGGGGGAGTTGGCTAGGTTGCAGGACACGAATCGCTTCGACCTTGCGGTGGTCGCGGTGTCTGGCCCTAACATCCCTGCCGCCCGTGAGCGAGCACGTGCCCTCCGTTGTCGGTCGATCTGGCAGATGGATAGCCACTCTCGTGGATTTCAACGCCCTCACACGGGGCTGAATGCATCGGTTCTGGGCCCACTAGCGGCTCAGGGATCGCTTGCCCTCGTGTCTCAGTCTGGATCGCTCACTGCAGCTGTTCTGGACTGGGCGCGCGAGAATGGAGTTGGATTTTCCGCCGTCGTGTCAGTGGGTTCGAGCTCCGGGATCGAACTCTCAGACGTGCTCGACTTCTTTGCGTCCGATCGGCATACCCAGAGCATCGTGGTCTACCTCGAAGGGATTCAGGATTCGAGGGCCTTTATGAGCGCCCTTCGTTCAGCGGCAAGCCTGAAGCCAGTCGTCGTACTCAAGGCTGGGCGAGGTGGAAGTGCCTCCGAGGTGGCGCTTACGCATAGCCAGGCAATGGTGGGCCATGACGAGGTCTTTGATGCTGCGCTTCGTCGAGCAGGCGCGGTACGGGTGCGCTCCTTCGTACAGCTCTTTTCGGCGGTTCGTTGCCTCGCCGTTCGATATAAGCCCGTTGGAAAGCGGCTCGGAGTGGTCTCCAATGGCGGTGGGCCGGCTGTCATGGCGGCAGACTGGATCACTCAGCTCGGTCTCGAACTGGGTGAGATGAAGCAGGTGCGGCCCGAGTCCTTCAGGGAGTCGGTGACGGCGCTCATGGCGGACTCACAACTCGATGGCGTGCTGGTGATTTACACGCCCGAAGAACGAGTAGACGCATCGGCAGTGGCGCAGGCCCTGGGGAAGATCGCTCAAGATGCTCGAAAGCCGTTGCTCGCGTGTTGGATGGGCGAGTCCACTGTGAGAGAGGCCCGACATGTCCTCGATGCTGCTGGGATTCCCAATTTCAGAACCCCAGAGGCTGCGGTAGAGGCCTTTCACAACATTGCTCGCTTCCACGAGAACCAACAGCTGCTCCAGCAGATTCCTTCGCCGCTCACCGAGCTCGCTAAGCCGGACCTTGAGGGTGCTCGTATGCTGATTGACGGGATTCTGGCCGAGGGGCGCCTCACCCTGAGCGAATTGGAGTCCAAGGCCCTGTTGGCCGCGTTCCACATTCCGCTGACCCAGACCATACTGGCGCGCAGTGCGAGAGAGGCCGTGTTGGTTGCAACCCAGATGGGATTCCCGGTTGCCCTAAAGATCGATTCGCCAGATATCTTGCATAAGTCTGATGTGCAGGGCGTCGTGCTGAATGTCATGAACGCCTCGGGTGTTCGCGAGGTCTTTGATCAGATGATGGAGCGGGTATCCGCGATGCGCCCCGATGCGCGGCTCAATGGAGTGACTGTTCAGAGAATGGCGGGCTCCAGTGAGAGCAGGGAGGTGTTCATTGGCCTGGTCACTGACAAGCCCTTTGGGCCTGTCCTGGCCTTTGGTGCTGGTGGAACGATGGTTGAGCTCATACAGGATCGCTCCATGGAGCTTCCGCCGTTGAACCAGTTCCTTGCGCAGAGAATGATTGAGCGTGCTCGAATTCTCCCGATGCTGCAGCAGTGGAGGGGCACTGGGCCCGTTCACTTTGAGTCCCTCGAGCGAATCCTGCTTCGAGTGTCCGAGATGGTCTGTGCCCTTCCGGAGCTTCAGGCGATAGATATCAATCCCATCATGGTGGATTCCCAGGGCGCCATCGCCGTCGACGCCCGCGTGGTTCTGCAGTCGGCACCTGCGCACTCAGAAGAACACGGGCATCTTGCGATCGCTCCCTACCCTGCTCGCTATGAGCAGGAATGGATCATGCGTGACGGTGAGCCCTGTTGGCTCCGGCCTATGCACCCGGATGATGGGCGGCTGCTTCAGCAACTGGTGCAGCGCCTGAGTCCGGAAAGCCGCTATTTTCGGTTTGCGTCCTCGCTTCTGGCGCTTCCCCAGTCGATGCTCGCGCGGCTCTCGCTGATTGACTATTCGAGGGAAATGGCCATGGTGGCCCTCTTGCGCAATCCCGACAGAATCATTGCGGTGTCCCGTTACATCACTAACCCTGACCGCAAGAGCTGCGAGTTTTCCTTGCTCGTTGACGATGAATTTGCGGGGCGCGGCCTCGGGTCGAAGATGATGCAGTCCATCATGGAGGTTGCGAGAGATCGGCGGCTCGAGGAGATCGATGGACTCGTGCTCGCGAATAATGTTGGCATGCTGCGGCTCATGCGAAGCCTGGGATTTTCAATTGCCACCTACGAGGACGATCCAGACTTCAAGGTGGCGAGCAGCCTGCTCTAGGCCACTGCCCCGTCCCTTAACTCTCGGCAGAAGCCTTCTTGAGAATTTGATAGAGCTCGTCCTTGAGAGCGAGCTTCTGCTTCTTTTTGTTCTCAAGCTCAAAATGGTTGACACCAGGGCTTGTTGACTCGAGATTTTTTATCTCCTGGTCTAGCGCGTTGTGCTCGTCGAAGAGGCGGGTGAAGTGATGATCCTTGTGCTTGAGCCTGCTGATGAGGTCGCGGTACTCCGGAAACATGGTGGTCCTCTCTGAAAATAGAATGGTTGTGCTATGAGCCTACCTGTTTTTTGTAGTGCTCGAGTTGATCTCCCGCATACACCCGCTTAAAAAGGATAGGTGTGAGCAGGGTGGTTACGATGCCCATCAGAATCAGGGTAGAAAAAAGCGTGGGGCCAATAAATCCTTTCTGGTAGGCGATGCCAGCCACGACCAGTTCCATCACGCCTCTGCCATTGAGCACACAGCCCAGGCCCAACGACTCCCGCAGGCTCAAGCCAACGATCCGGCCGCCGATCAATCCAGCCAGCAGCTTGGTGATCACCGAGACAACAATCACCACAACGGGAAAGGTGAGTTCTTTGAGCGACTCAATCTGAAATTCAAGCCCAAGATAGGCAAAGAAGATTGGCGCGAGAAAGCCCTTCGTAATGGACGAGAGCGTTCCCTGCAGATCGTCGTATCTTGACGCCAAGAAGTGACGCTTATCGAGCAGAAGTGCACCGAAGAACGCACCGATCACGAAGTGAAATCCGAGCGCTTCACTCATAGAGCCGAACACCAGGACAAACACCACCACAATTCCAAATAATGCCTCGGGGCCAAGCACCCGTATGAGCATCTCTGGGAAGGATTGAACGCTCACGTTCCTGCGGTCCAGCCAGTCGAAGACCCAGCTCATGGCGATCACCAGCAGGGCAAGGACTCCGAGTTTGAGGGTGGCCTGACCAATACTCCAGGCCGTCTCGGTGATGTTGAGATCGGTGGGTAGATTGAGCACGATGCCCAGCACAAACAGGGCGGCGACGTCGTTGATCACCGCTGTTGCAATGGCGTATTTCGCAATGGAGCTGTGAAGAATGCCCAGGCTCTCCATGAGCTTGACTGCTACGGGCAGGGCGGTAATGGAAATGCACAGTCCCAGAAAGATCATGCGAAAGAGGTCTTGCTCAAACGCTGCTGCCACCGCCACGCCACCGGCAAAGGGCACGATAAAGCTGATGAGTGCTAGCGCGAGTCCTCTTCCCTTCATGGCGCTCACCACATCGGCGTAGCGCATCTCCAGGCCAGCACTGAGGATGATGAGAAAGACTGCGAGCTCACTCACGCCCGCGAGGGCGGCGTTGGGGTAGACGAGGTTGAGGAGCGCGGGCCCGAGGATCACCCCAGCGAGAATCTCTCCGATGAGCTCGGGTTGTTTGTATCGTGCAAATATAAGCCCTAGTAACTTGGCCAGAACGATCAGAATGAGCAGACTGGCGAGCAGAGACATAGGTTCGCTAAGGCTTTGATTCAGAGCTCTCGAATCTAACATGCTGGTCTTGCAGAAGCCCATTCAGCCGATTGAAGCTGTCCTCTGGCAAGGAGACACGTTTGTGTCGGCTGGACTGGCCCGAGAGAATTTCAATGCTCGCCTTCGTTGTGCCGAGAAGGTTGGCGAGAAAAGCGATGAGAGCCTTGTTCGCCTCGCCGTCCACAGGCTTGGCCTTGAGCGCGATCTTGGGCATCCCATTGTGGAGCCCCACCAGGCTGGTTTTTGATGCACCCGGTTGGACGTAGAGCGAGATGATCACGCTCATTTCAAAATCGTCTCAAGCTCTTGACCTTGAGCGCGGGTTAGAAGTGACTCTTCGGCCATTAGCGTTCTAGTTGACGGGTGTTTGGGGCAGGGGTAGCTTGGCGATCTATTTGCTGGAGCGAGGTTTCTTCTCTGATGGTAGCCCTTGACATTCCCAACTTGTTATATCGATACGCAAGCTACATCGATGCCGGCCGGTTTGATGATGCGGCATCCTTATTTAAGTACGGTCGTCTCATCGTTGGCAAGAGAGTTATCGATCGGCAAGAGGACATGGCGACGTTTTGGAGACAAGTCGTTCGCCTGTATGACGATGGAAAACCCAGCACCCGTCATTTAATAACGAACCCCCAGATTCAGATTCTGGAGGGTGGAAATAAAGCCAACTGTCACTCGCAGTGGACGGTGTTACAAGCCGTCCCGGGTTTGCCCCTGCAAGTCATTGCTACGGGGCAATATGAAGATCGGTTTCAGTTGCGCGACTCGATCTGGTACTTTGAAGAGAGAAGATACCTGCCCATTGACCTTGAGGGGGACCTCAGTTTTCATCTGATGCAGGACCCTAGGCAGGGCACATGACTCGATCGCGTCGAATGCTCCACTGGGAGACGTTTCTGGTTGAGACGGCTGAGGCCGAATCTAACTAAAGCGCACTCGGTTCTCCAGCATGGCAGGAGTGACTTGAGCATCTTTGAGCGTGCCGTCCGCGTGCTGGCCCACGACAACACCAACTCCAGCGACGGGCGGAAGCGTATCGAGTTTGAATCGCTTTGAGTCGGGAGTCGCCCGAATAAAACATGCCTCATCGAAGAAGAGTCGGTCGCCGTCGTGCCCAACTTCATCGCTATCAATGCTGCTCTGCCCAATCAATGCTTTGACGGACTCAAGTCCTTGGCCGAGTTCAACCCTCGAGATGGACTGGGTGTTGGGGTCAATGACAAGCGCCTTGATCATGGTGATTTCTGTATATGAATATGTGTTGGGGTTCTAAAGAGACTCGTTAAGATTAGCTCATTCCATCCTTTATTACGGGTCTGTTATGAACTCTCTTGCCTCGGCGCTACGCCTCATATTGTTGCTCCTTAGCGTTACCCTCAGTGCAGCGACCTCAGCAAAGGTGCTCAATAACCCCGTGATCTCAGCGTCAGACTTGGCTACCCTGATTGACAAGAAGTCAGTCACTGTCCTTGACATCCGACCACTCGTGAGCGAAGACAAGAAGACTCAGATCTTCGCTGCGGGCCACATACCCACAGCATTGCCTGCACCCTATGGAAAGTTCCGTGGCCCAAAGAATAATCCGGGGCAGCTGCCGACTGAGAAGGAGTTCAGCGAGCTCCTGTCTAGCCTCGGAGTCTCTAAGGATAAGCCTATTGTCGTGGTGGGGGAGGGGAAGACTGGGACTGACTTCGGGGCATCTGCACGGGTGTATTGGACTCTTAAGATCGCAGGGTTTCAGGACCTTGCGCTGCTGGATGGGGGTCATGTTGCTTGGGTAGCAGCAAAGCGGCCGCTGGAGGTTGGAATGCCTTCGTTTTCGCCTAAGCCACTATCGGTGACCTTTGATCGCAGTCAGATTGTGACCGGTGAACAGGTGAAGGCGCTTACTCAGAATGCTCAAGGCAACATGAGGCTACTCGATGCAAGGCCAGAAGATTTCTACAAAGGCGACATTCGACACCCTGCGGCGGCGCGCTGGGGGACCTTGCCTGGGGCAAATCATTTCGATTCCGAGGAGTGGTTCCAGCCAAAGACGGGTCTGCTTAAGCCTTTAGATTCGATTCGCAGTATTGCTTCGGCGAAGGGACTACTGGCCAACCAAGACAATGTCTCCTTTTGCAACACCGGGCATTGGGCTGCAACCAACTGGTTTGTGCTTTCGGAGTTGCTTGGTCAGTCAGGGACGCGTCTGTATCCAGAGTCGATGGTTGCATGGAGTAATGCAGGACTACCCATGCAGAACGAACCAGGGCGCGCGACGGTCTTGATGCGCCAGTTGCTCGGAACCGGGCTCCCAAAGTAGGCAAAGCTTATGCTCAAACGCACGGGCGTTGCACTCTTAGCCCTTTTCGGAACTCTGCTCGTGGCCGTGCTTGCGGGCGTGCAGGCAGGGATTCTGGTTCTGATTGGTATTGGCTTTGGACTCTGCCTGCAGGGGTATGGGTTTGGATTCGCAGGGGGGTGGAGGCGGTTCATCCTCCATCGAGATTCCTCTGGCATTACTTCGCACATGCTGCTCATTTCAGTGTCAGCGGTGTTGAGTCTGCCTCTGTTGGCCTTTTACCCAAGTGAGTTGAGCGGAGCGGTGGCTCCACTCACCTGGAGCCTTCTGCTGGGGGCCTTCGTGTTCGGCATCGCCATGCAGCTTGCGGACGGCTGCGGCTCAGGTTCGCTCCACAAGGCAGGAACAGGTAATAGCTACTCATGGGCCGTGCTGCCGGGTTTCATTGCAGGCAGCTTTGTTGGCGCCTCGCATCAGCCCGGATGGGTGTCCCTCGGTGGGCCCCTTGATGCGTTCTACGGCGGAGTGGCCCAGCCAGTTGATCTGCTTTCCATGCTCGGACTTCCCGCCGCAATTCTATTTACGCTCGGCCTCTGCGCGATCGTGGTGTTGATCTCTCGCAGGGCCTCTGCTGACCTTGACGCGCCGTTGGTTAGCCCAAATCTGCTTAAGGCTGGCATCTTGATTGGCATCTTGTACGCACTCCACTTGATGGTGGCGGGGCAGCCCTGGGGTATCGTGTATGGCCTGGGGTTGTGGGGCGCAAAATTTGCTGCGGCCATCGGTGTCGATCTCACCCAAGATGCGTTCTGGGGTGTGGCTCCACATGCGGATCGAATCATCCAACCCGTGCTCTGGGACATCACCACACTCACCAATCTAGGTTTGCTCTTTGGCACGATGGCCGCAGCGAGATGGCGTGCAACGAGCAACGAATATATCCCCTTGGGTCTTCGCACCCTCGTGGTTGGCTTACTGGCTGGCTTGGTCTTGGGCTACAGCTCGCGTATCGCGTTTGGTTGCAACATTGGTGCCTTCCTCGGTGGTGCCGCATCCGCTAGCCTTCATGGGTGGGTTTGGTTTGCGATGGCCTTCTTGGGGTCTTGGTTAGGTGTGCGTTTGCGCGGCCCATTGGGAGTAAGCTGAATGAGGCGAATTCAATCGATTCTTTTGCTTTGGGCGGTTTTGCTGGTTGGGCTCATTCTTGACTTCATGGCCAACGATCGACCCCGCCCAGAACCACCTGCAGTGATCATGGGCAGTGGGCAGGCATCCAGCGGCGGGCATTGCTCAGGCCGTTAACTCAGCGGTCTTTTTTAAGTGGCAATCCAAACTAAACCATGTGCACCAATTATGTAAGCACGCGAAATCAGAAGTGGGTGAAGTCTGCGCTCGGGGTGGACCTTCCCGAAACTCCGTTCGCAGATGAGGTGTACCCCGGATACTCTGCACCGATCGTCTACCGGCGATCTGGTGAGGCACCACAGTGTGTGACGGCGCGCTTTGGCCTGGTGCCTCACTGGGCTCGGGACCTCAAGATCGGCCGTCGCACATACAACGCCAGAAGTGAGACCGTCGCAGAAAAGCCAAGCTTCCGGAGTGCTTGGCGTAAGCGCCAGTTTTGCCTCGTGCTCGCCGACTCCATCTATGAGCCGAGCTATGCGTCTGGGCGCCCAGTCCGTTGGCTGATCCGAAGGCCCGATCGCATGCCTATGCCTCTTGCCGGCCTCTGGGATGAGTGGCTTGATCAGGCCTCCGGTGAGTGCGTGCTGTCTTTCACCATGCTGACGGTGAATGCAGACCATCACATGGTGATGCGTCAGTTTCACCGGCCTGAGGACGAAAAGCGATCAGTGGTCGTGCTTGATGATCCCGGTGCATGGATTGCAGCTGATAGCCGCGACCGGAGCGACCTGCTCGTCCCGCCGAGTGGGCCTCTGGAGTGTCAGGCCAGCCCCTCCCGCACTCGATCGGAAGGGCGTCGTCTTATCGAGGACGATCTTTTTCTGAATACCCCGGAAGAGGTGAGCGAATGAGCAAGCCTAAAAATCTAGTCTGTCTATGGTTCAATGAGGGAGCCTACGACGCTGCAAGTTTTTACGCGCGGACGTTTCCCGACACCAGAATTCTTCGGGTCAATCACGCGCCTTCAGATTTCCCAGGTGGAAGGAAAGGCGATCTTCTCACCGTTGACTTTGAGCTGATGGGGATCACCTGCATTGGGCTCAATGCTGGAGAAACTTTTCCTCAGACTGAAGCGTTCTCCTTCCAGGTCGCTACTGACGACCAGGAGGAGACCGACCGATACTGGGACGCCATTGTTGGTTCAGGTGGAATGGCGAGTGCATGTGGCTGGTGCAAGGATCGCTGGGGCGTGAGTTGGCAGATCACACCCAGGGTTCTCTCTGAAGCGATGAGCCTTGGGGGCGAGACAGCAATGCGCGCATTTAAGGCCATGATGACGATGGGTAAGATCGATATTGCCAAGATCGAAGCCGCCATAAGTGCCTCTTCTTAATCTCACGCTCAAGGCATCTCTGGGTCATTCATGAGCGCGTCCCATCATCACGGGCCCGGCGATAGTCGTCTCGGGCATCAGCGACTGCAGGCTCCGGGCACATGGAGCCTTGGCTTTGCTGTTTTGCTTACCCTGGGATTTGCTGTGGTGGAGCTCGTTGCTGGTGCATGGTCCGGTTCTCTCGCCCTCATCTCTGATGCTGGGCACATGGCCACTGATGCGAGTGGCCTACTGATTGCACTCGTGGCTCAGTTTGTTGCCAGACGCCCTGCAAGCGGACGATTCTCGTATGGCTATGGGCGAATCGAGGCCATTGCGGCCTTCGTGAACGGCCTGCTCCTTCTGGTGATGACCGGTTGGATCTTGGCTGAGGCGATCCAGAGGTTCGATCATCCGCCTGCGATCCATGTAGATATCCTGATTGCTGTTGCAGTGTCCGGATTGATGGTTAACCTGCTGGTGGCCTGGGCGCTTTCGAGAGATAAGAGTGATCTCAATACCAGGGCGGCGCTTGCCCATGTTATGGGAGACCTCCTTGGATCTCTCGCCGCTATTGTCGCAGGGGTCGCAATCTGGCTGGGTGCGCCTCTTTGGATCGATCCACTCCTGTCCATCCTCATCTCTCTCTTGATCGTGCGCTCGGCCTGGGCTGTCTTGGGCGACGCAACTGGTGTACTGATGGAGGCTGCGCCCCAGTCGGTTCATCTGGCAGAGGTTCAGAACAGTCTCGAGAGGCTCCCGGGTGTGATTGGCGTACATAACCTGCACATCTGGTCTCTTGCCCCGAGCCAACTTGCCCTGAGCGCTCACCTACACCTGCGTGACATGAATGCCTGGCCAAGTGCGCATGAGCAGGCGCTGGCGTCCTTGGCGTCTTTCGGGATCGACCATGCAACACTGCAGCCTGAGGCCCCGCCTAGTCCTGGTCAGGGGGCCTTTGAATGAAGGGCCGTAGTTCAACCCGTCGATTACAGCATCGGGATGCTTCCATCGCCAGTGCCTGTGCCTCACTGAGGTCGCGTACCTCAAGGATCCAGAATCCAGAGAGGTACTCCTCGGTGAGGTAAAGCGGGCCCGGGGCCATGGAGGTCCCTGCTTCTCGTCGGTGGTCTATCAACCAGGCATCCTGGGGCGAGGCAAGCCCATCAGCGAAGATGAACTGCCCATTCAGACGCAGACGGTCATTGAACGCGTTGATCTCCGTTATTTCGCCGGAAGCTGCGCGACCAGTGTCTGAGTCGATGACGGAGATCAGTACCTTCATATCAGGCCTCGCCACGCCGAACCTGCTGAAACAGTATCGTTTTCAGTGCCTCCGCCGGAGTGTTACAGGGGTCGTTGAGATACTCCTCATAGCAGACGCCTTCTGGCGTGAGGCCAAGTGTGATCATCGAACGGATGCCCTCTCGCCACGCATCGGGTAATCCGGAATAAGGACCTATGTAGACCCAACGGGCATAGCGTCCCTCTGGAAGGGTGAGTCGCGTAAGCGCCTCCGCTAAACTCGCTGACGATTCGTGCAGTTCACAGGCTGCATCGGACCGAAGTTGATCGGCGGGCGTGGTGCTTGGGTCATCGTGAAACACCGCAACCACCGCTGCGGGATGGAGGCCGAGTCGTTGAACCTCCTGTTCCATGCGGCCAAAAGCTTCACCAATCTGGTTATAGGGGCCAACATGTCGAGCGCCATAGAGCGTACGGCTGGGCATCTCAACAATTTCGATCTGCATGGTGCACTCCCGTTGATGGGTGTTTTGTGAGTGGTGTCACTATATCGGGATGTGCTCCACCTCATTCCACTCACTCAGGAGAAAAATGCCGATGGCACCGCATGAAACTCTCGTTCTGACGAACGGATCCGAACGAATGGTCTATCAATTGACTGGGGCGCAGGTTCTCCAGTTCGAGTGTGCTGGCCGCCCTTTGGCCTACGTGTCGCCTCTGGGGGATGGGCCAGGGAAGACCGTTCGAGGGGGGCTGCCAGTGCTCTTCCCTCAGTTCGGTGATCGGGGCCCTCTCCGAAAGCATGGCTGGGCCCGAGATGTGGCCTGGGCCCTGGTCCGCGAAGAGGCGACGGAGGCTGGCTGCAGCCTTGAGATGCAGCTCAATGTTGCGCAGAACGACTACTCTGACTGGCCGCATTCGGCCAGACTCACGCTCCATGTGCACCTGGATCGAAGCAGCCTTGAGATGACACTCCGTGTCCTGAATACCGGGTCGACTGCCTTTGACTGGGCTGGAGGGCTCCATCCCTATTGGGCCACGTCTGACGTCCTACGGTCGGAGCTCCTGGGACTGGAAGGGATTCGGGTGCAAGACCGCTATCAGTCTGATCGCACTGTGGAATCTGGCCAGAGTGTGGTCTGGACCGGTGCGCCCTGTGAGCGGCTCTATGAGGGCAAAGCCTCGCTCACATTCAGAACGCCTTATCACACCTTGGGACTGAGCATGACCGGGTTTGACCAGTGGATGGTCTGGAATCCCGGCGAATCCGGTGCGGCAGCGATACCGGACCTCCCGGATTCAGACTGGAAACAGTTCGTGTGCATTGAGCCCGTGCTGGTAGATCGTCGGTCCGTGCTTAAGCCTGGAGACGCGTTCGAGGGAAGCCTGCGAGTGGTGATCCTTCCCTAGGGGAGGCGGGAACCGCTCAACTGGACCAGCCCAACCCGTGGTTCAGCTCACTCGATAGATGGCGACCAGATAGGTTGCGCCCTCAGGCCCATAGCGCTCAGCGTGCGGATAGCCATGAGAGAGCTCAAATGAGTCACCTGGCTCCAGGGTACGTTCGTGGCCGTCGATACTCAGTTGCATCACTCCGCGCGTCACGAGCGCCTTAAGCGCAAAGGGGTGCTCATGCAGAGGGATTTCGTGGTGAGGCGGCCAGTCCCGAGTGGCTAGTTCATCTCGGTCGGCTGTTAACGCAAGGAATTCTGAAGTCGAGATCACACATTATGTTAGCGCGGAGGAGCACCATCGCGACTGAACGCCTTGGGCTGCGCGAGCATCATTTCGCCTGCGATACACTCGGCCCCATGAATTGGGGCATCTGGGACTTTTTAGTCTTTGCAGGAATGCTAGGGCTGAGTTGGGCGGGAATCCGTCGGGTGAGGCAGAAACCGCGCCCACGGCCTTACACCGCCGCCTGGGCCTCGGTGATCGCGTCTCTCTTCTTTCTGGTCTGGGCAAACCTCGCGGTGGGTGTCATCGGTAGTGAGGACAACCCAGTCAATCTCCTTCTTTTTCTCCCCTATGTGTTGGTTCTTATATCGGCCTACCGGGGGCGGGGGCAGCCTGCCGTTCTGGCGCGAGCCGCTGCTTGGGCAGCCGGAATGCAATTGCTCCTTGGCGTTCTGGCATGGTCTCTGGGCTGGGAATCCCGCCCCTTCATCTGGGTGTTTACCGGGATCTATGTGCTGTCCTGGTTATTCGCAGCCTGGGCCTTTGGGAGATGCTCTACCGAGTACTGCCAATCAATAGAAAAGTCAGCATCAGAAATGCCTCAATCTAGGGAAAGACCACACTCCGTTGAGAGTCGGGGGTCGTGAATCAGGTTTGTATTTAGGTGCTGATGGCACTGGTAAAAGTGAGGCGGTTCCCAAAGGGATCTGAGACTGTAAAGTCGCGCGTGCCCCAGGGGGTGTTCTCTACCCTAGGTTGGGCAGGGGAGTAGTTCCTCGAATGCAATTCGGCGCAGAACGCATCGACGTCCTCGACCTGGATGCGCATGGAAGAGCCGGGCGTCGCATCTCCATGGTGCTCAGAGAGGTGTAGGGAGCAGTCGCCTCGACGGATGCCCATGTACAGGGGCGCACCGTCGTGGAAGCGATGCTCGAATACCACCTCGAACCCAAGAAAGGAGACATAAAACTCACGCGCCTTCACTTCGTCGAAGCTGCGCAGGATGGGGGTGGTGTGACTTAGCATGGTGGCGGAGTTGTGAGGTTGGAGACCAAAAACCGACGTAGATCACGGGCTCCTAAGCTATCACTTGCGCTTGATGAGCGCGTCAAATAAAAAAGCCCAACATCTTTGCTGGGCTTTTTGAATGTGGCTCCTCGACCTGGGCTCGAACCAGGGACCTACGGATTAACAGTCCGGCGCTCTACCGACTGAGCTATCGAGGAAAGAAGGCGAGAGTATAGCGTCTGGCAAAAAGTCCTGCAAAGGGCTCAGAAACCCCTTAACGCCCAAGCCGGTAGTCCATGACGGGAGACTCGACGGTGTAGCAGGTGGCGCCTGGCGCCCAGAGCATTCGGGGTGTGACGCAGTGTTGGGAGTACCGGCCTCCGGTCTGGTCAAACATAAAGTAGCTGCGATACAGCCCATCCTGACGGGCTACGAGGCGCACATTTCGGGCGCCTGAGCACTTGAAGTCCACCAGGCAGCTCTTGGCCTCTGCTGCGGAGCTAAAGAAGTGCATCATGGGATTACCGATGGCACGCCGGTTCTCCGTCTCAAACTCCATGGCGCAGAAGCGCATCGGCGCCTGGCGATAGTCGTCCAGGCGGGCAAGAGTTTGTAGCTCTGCGCGGATGTGCTCGATCATCCACTCTGGAACAGTTCCCTCGCACTGGAAGACGGATCGCTTGATGAGTTCTGCTATGGGCTGCGCCTCGGGAAGGCCAGAGGCCCCGACCTGAATAAAGGGACGGCTGGTGTCTTGAAGCATGGCCGTGGGCTGAGGCCCACGCATGTGGAGTCTCAGGTCTGCGCTTGGCGTGATCGACGCAGTCTCGTCGGCGCAACCCGTAAGGCCCAGCGCCACTGTGAGCGTGAACCATCCGATGATCGCCCGGGCGCTCATCTCACCAGAATCCGAGCTTCTTGGCCTTCTGAATGCCCACCACCTTTTCGGCGTGGTTCGACCCGGGCTCTACTGGAGTCCACGCGCCCTGTGTCCTGTCGACCAGGACAACATCTCCACCCCCCATCGCCTCAGAGCAGGCCATCTTTTCAAGTGTTCTGCGCGTGTGTCGCTTGAGGTCGTACTCCGCAGTAATCCTCAGAGAGGCAAAGAACTTTCCGCTCTTGGTGGATGTCTCGCTGTGGAGGTCTTGAATTTCCTCCACCCTCACCGTATCCGGGCCTGTTTCCTCAATCGACTCGAAGTCGAGGTACTCCGTAAAGGCCTGGCCGTCGTATGTCTTGGAGATCATGGCGTATCCCTTCCTGAGGCAGTCTTTCGACCAATGTATCCCACGAGGTCTGAACGTCCCTTGTGGCCATCACCCTCTGAGAGGACGTCCTCAAAGGCGGTGAGTAGCTCCGTCTCGAGGGCTGGGAAGGCCGATTCGAGGAGGGCGGGGGTATAGAGATGGTCGAGGAAGGGGGGGCCGCCGGTCTTGTACTCGAGCTGCTTGGGCCCATACCCGAGGAGCAGGAGCCGTCCCTCGGGGCGAAGTGTGCTCTGCATACGCTCAAAGAGCTCAGCCCGAGCGGTGGGGTCTGCAAACTGGATGAAGATTGCGACCACGTTGTCGTACTGTTGGGTGGTCCAGTGGAAGTCGCGCCAGTCGCAGACCTCAAAATGCACGGCTGCCTGGGCCTGCGCTGCCAGCTGTCTGGCTTTGTTGACGCCAAGTTCCGCCAGGTCGAAGGCATCCACCTGATGCCCCAGGCCCGCCAGGAACACGCTGTTTCGCCCCTCACCATCGGAGACACAGAGGGTGCGTCCCGCCATAAGCCGATGGGCATGTGCCTGGAGGAAGGCATTGGGTGCAGATCCAAAGAGGAAGTCGTCCCGATCGAACCGCGCGTTCCAAGTGTCTTTTGGGTTTTGGAAGCTCATGCCCCTATTTTGTCACGCTAAGATGCGGCTCATGCAACTGCTCGTTAGAAAGATCTTGAAGTGGGGTCTCATTGCGGGGGCAGTAGCCGTCCTGATTGTGTTCGCACTGGTGGCAAGCCTCAACTGGAGAAACCCCTCCAGCACCGCATTTATGAATGCCGAGCGCGAGCGTCTGGCTGCGCTCAAGCCTGCCAAAGGGATCACCCAGGTCTGGGTTCCCTATGGCCGAATTAGCCTCTCGGCCAAACGCGCCGTAATTGCTGCTGAAGACTCCGCCTTTACTGAGCATGATGGCGTGGACTGGGATGCGATTGAGCAGGCCCTCAAGACCAACGCAGCCACAGGGAAGATCAAGCGAGGTGGCTCCACAATCACGATGCAGCTCGCAAAGAATCTCTATCTAAGCGCCGATCGAAGCTACCTCCGGAAAGGAGCGGAGCTGGTGATTACAGGAGCGATGGAGCTCACGCTCGAGAAGCGGAGAATTCTGGAGATCTACCTGAATGTTGCAGAGTGGGGTGTGGGGGTGTTTGGAATTGAGGCTGCAGCTCGGCACTACTATGGGGTTCAGGCCTCTGCCCTCACGGACGAGCAGGCGGCTTGGCTGGCCTCCATCCTTCCCGCCCCTAAGCGTGCCGACCGGAGACGAGACGCGCCTTGGATTGCGAAGAAGGCCTCTGTGATCCAGCGCAGGATGTCACAAGTGGCGGTGCCTCGCTAGGCGAGGGCCCACGCCCTGAACAAGGAGAAAGACCATGAACCTTGAACTGACTGGAAAGCGAGCACTGGTATTCGGTGCTGGAAGTGGACTTGGCCGAGCGGTGGCCCTGAGTCTGGCTGCAGAAGGCGCTCATGTCCTGTGCGCGGGGCGCACTGCTGAGAAGCTTCAAGAGACGGTGCGTCTGGTGGAGGAGGCCAAGGGCCGCGCTTCGGCATTGGTCTGGGATGTCACAGATCCAGAGGTGCTGGAGGATAGGCTTACACAGGCCAAACACGTCCTCAATGGCTCCGTTCAGGTTCTCTTTAACAATGGCGGCGGGCCACCTCCCAGCCTCGCCCAGGGGCAGCCCCGTGAGACTTGGGCGGCCCAGTATCGGAATCTGGTCGCGCCTGTGATTGCGGTCACCGACCTTGTTCTGCCCGATATGAAGGCTGAGGGCTGGGGGCGTGTGATTACGAATACCTCGAGTGGCGTTATCGCACCCATCCCCAATCTCGCCATGTCCAATAGCCTTCGAGGAGCGCTGGTGGGATGGTCCAAGACGCTTGCTTCCGAAGTCGCCGCCCAGGGCATTACAGTGAACATCGTCATTCCCGGCCGGATCGCAACCGAACGCACCGACTTTCTTGACGCCAGTCGGGCTGCCCGTGAGGGCGTGTCAGTGGAAGAGGTTCGGGCCAAGTCCCTCGCGTCCATTCCCGCACGCCGATATGGCGAACTTCGCGAGTATGGGGATGTCGTGGCCTTCCTTGCCAGCACGCGAGCCAGTTACATCACGGGCTCCATGGTCCGGATCGACGGTGGCGCAATCTCGTCGGTCTAGTTCATCAACCGGGTTTACGTCTATTCAAGAGGAGCAGTCCATGGCACACACCAAGGCGGCATTTGTCTGGGAAGACCCATTCCTTCTATCAGACCAGCTCACCGAAGACGAGCGCATGGCCCGCCAGGCGGCTGCGGACTATTGCCAGGAGCGACTCGAGCCTCGCGTGTTGGAGGCCTTTCGTCATGAGAAGGTGGAGCCAGACATCTTCCGCGAGATGGGTGCACTTGGGCTACTCGGTCCCACCATTCCAGAGGCCTACGGTGGTGCTGGAATGTCTGAGGTGGCCTATGGGCTCATCGCCAACGAGATCGAGCGGGTGGATAGTGCCTACCGAAGCATGTTCAGTGTCCAGAGTTCTCTGGTGATGCTGCCCATCTTTACCTTTGGGTCAGAGGATCAGCGCCAGAAGTATCTTCCTCGTCTGGCCTCGGGCGAATGGATTGGCTGCTTTGGGCTCACTGAGCCTAACCATGGCTCCGACCCTGGTGGCATGGTGACCCGAGCAAAGAAGGCCCCTGGCGGGTTTCTGCTTACTGGCGCCAAAACCTGGATCTCCAATTCGCCCATCGCAGATGTGTTCGTGGTCTGGGCCAAGGACGACGAGGGGGAGATTCGTGGTTTCATTCTGGACAAAGCCATGAAGGGCCTCACGGCGCCAGTGATTCACGGCAAGATTGGCCTGCGGGCCTCGGTGACTGGAGAAATCGTGATGGACGAGGTCTTTGTGCCCCACGACCAGATGCTTCCGGGGGTCAAGGGGCTCAAGGGCCCCTTCACCTGCCTCAATTCGGCTCGGTATGGCATTGCCTGGGGAGTGCTGGGTGCCGCCGAATACTGCTGGCATAAGGCTCGTCAGTACACGCTCGATCGGCATCAGTTTGGTCGGCCTCTTGCGGCAAATCAGCTCATCCAACGCAAGCTTGCAGACATGCAGACTGAGATTGCGCTGGGCTATCAGGGTGTTCTGCGCCTGGGCCGAATGAAGGAGAACGGTACAGCCTCGGTCGAGGCCACCTCCATCGTCAAGCGAAACAACTGTGGCAAGGCACTCGATATCGCGCGGATGGCGCGAGACATGCTGGGCGGTAATGGGATCACCGACGAATATGGGGTGATGCGTCACATGGTGAATCTCGAAGTGGTGAACACCTACGAGGGAACCCACGACATCCATGCGCTCATTCTTGGCCGCGCTCAGACAGGGCTGCAGGCCTTTTTCTAGAGAGAGAGGCGCGCGCAGCGATGGACCGCGTAGGGGCAGTCGTTGTCGGTGCCGGTGTGGTGGGCCTGGCCGTGGGCAGGGCTCTCGCGGCTGGAGGGCGAGAGACGATTGTGCTCGAGGCCGCCGACCGACACGGAGCGGGAACCAGCGCTCGCAACAGCGGCGTGATTCATGCCGGAATCTACTACCCGGAGGGCTCTCACAAGGCCGGATGGTGTGTGGAGGGCCGGGCGCTACTCTACGATTACCTAGAGCGCCGTGGTCTTCCTCACCGTCGCCTGGGCAAGTTGATTGTTGGCGAGGTGAGCGATGAGCCGGCTCTTCAAAAGATCCTCGATCGTGCGGCCAAGGCGGGGGTGCCCGACCTTCAGTGGCAATCCGCTGCTGAACTTCGCAACAAGGAACCCGCCCTGCGGGCGTCGCTCGGCCTATTCTCGCCGTCTACAGGCATCCTGGATGTCCATGCGCTGATGCATGCACTCGAGGGCGATCTCACCGATGCCGGCGGCTGGGTTGCCCTCAGGAGCGGCTTCACTGCCGCCGAGCCACTTGCCTCCGGGGGATGGAAGGTTCGGGTGAGCTCAGCGGATGGCGAGGTAGAACTTGAGACCGAGGTCCTGGTGAATGCTGCAGGTCTGGATGCCGATGCGGTGGCCTGGCGGATTGAGGGGCCCTCGCGGGCAAAGCTGCCACAGGTCTATTTCGCAAAGGGGAATTACGCCAGCCTGGTGGGGCGTGCCCCATTCTCCAGGCTGATCTACCCAGTTCCTGTTCCGGGTGGCCTTGGAACGCACCTCACGCTCGATCTTGGCGGTCAGGCTCAGTTTGGACCTGACGTGGAGTGGCTGGGCCCAGTCTCGCCGGCCCGTGTGCCGGGTAGCAGTCACGGCAGCATTCGCTACGGGGTGAACCCCGGACGCCTCGCTGCGTTTGTGCGGGATGTTCAGCGGTGGTGGCCCGATCTCGAGATCAGCCGGGTGCAGCCCGCCTACTCTGGGGTGAGGCCCAAGCTCGCAGACCTGAATCAACCCGCTGCAGATTTCCGACTGGATGGCCCGCGTGAACACGGGTTCGAGGGCCTCGTTCAGCTCTTTGGGATCGAGTCGCCAGGCCTCACCAGCTGCCTCGCGATTGCGCAGGCGGTTATGCAGTCGCTGGCCCTCTCCCACGACGACTGAGCTGCGTCATCAGCACCAGCCCGAAGCCACCAAGACCAAGGAGGTCGGCAACCCAACCGGGGTAGGTGAGTGCGAGCCCACTCACGATCATGACCCACCGCTCAAGAGTTGTCGTCTTCTCGATGAACCACCCCTGCAGCCCCCCGGCCAGGCAGACAATTCCCAAGAGGGCCGAGCCAGACACCTGCGCGATCATCACCCAGTCCGCCTTGCCCAGGGCGGCGTACGACCCCATCAGCAGCAGGCCCAGGCCCTGGGGGTCGAGCACAAACATGAAGGGCACCAGGATGGCCGGAGCCACATACTTCCAGCTCTGCAGGGTGGTCTTGTAAGGGTTTCCTTTGCAGATGGCAGCAGCTGCGAATGGAGAGAGCGCTGTGGGCGGAGATACCTCTGAGAGCACGGCATAGTAGAAAATGAACATGTGGGCGGCATAGGCGGGAACGCCCAGCTTGATCAGGGCTGGAGCTGCAATCACGGCGCAGATGATGTAAGACGCCGTGACGGGAACAGCCAGGCCCACAATCCAGACAATCAGGGCTGTGAGAACAGTGGTGAGAAAGAGGCTTCCGCCGGCAAGCTCCAGCACGATGCTCGAGAACTTCAGGCCCAAGCCCGTGAGTGTCACCACACCAACGATCAAACCCGCACCCGCGCAGACGGTGGCGATGCCCAGCACTTCGCGCGTGCCCCCCGCCAGGGCCTGAGTGAGGCGGCTCTCGTAGAGCCCCCTGAGGATGGGGATTCGTCCTTTGAAGAGCTCCCAAGGGAGGATGGCAGTCTCTGGACGCAGCATGCTCGTGGCCGCAGAAAGCACAGTGGCCCAGAACACACTGGCGATAGGGGAGAAGCCCAAGAGCATGAAGGCCACGATCGAGATCAGGGACAGGAAGTGGTACCAGTAGCGCAGCGCAAGCGAGAGTGCGCTGGTGCCTGTATCCGTTGCTACATTCGACATCCCGTACTTACGGCTGTCGATCTCCACCATCACAAACAATCCGGCATAAAAGAGGATGGTGGGAATCGTGGCCATCACCAAGACATCGAGATAGGTGATGCCCAGGAAGTCTGCAATCAGAAATGCGGCCGCGCCCAGCACGGGCGGAGAAATGATTGCACCAAGGCCCCCTGCGGCGAGCAGCCCCCCTGCGGCATTCTTCTCATAGCCCATGTCTTGCAGCATCTTTCCTGCCACAGAGCCCACGGTGACGGTGGTGGCCACGCCCGAGCCGGAGGGGCCACCCAGCAGGAAGGAGGAGAGCACCACTGTGCGGCCTACCCGCGAGGGCTTCCCCCCCAGCACGCCGAAAGACCAGTCGATAAAGAACTTTCCAGCGCCGGTGTGCTGGAGAAAGGCGCCGAAGATGGTGAAGAGAATAATGAGGGACGATGAGACATCGATGGCCGAGCTGTAGATGCCCTCAAGGGTCATGTACATGTGGCCCACGAGCCGGTCGATCGAATAGCCGCGATGGGTCCATGGCTGGGGGAGGTATTCGCCCAGAAGCGCATAGAGAATGAACAGGACGGTGATGGAGAGCAGCACCCAGCCGTTGGTTCTGCGCAGGGCTTCGAGAATAGTCACGATCACCCCAAGACCCACGATTAGGTCGGTGGAGCTGGGCGCCGTGTTGCGCTCGAGGAGGTCCTCTCCACCCGACCAGAGGTAGTACATGGCAAACAGAGAGAAGCCAGCCGCGAGAAGGTCCCACCACATGAGGCGTTCTCGGAACCGCTTGGAGATCGGGAAGATGAGAAAGACGAGGGCAATCACCATGGCCACATGCAGAGGCCTGAGCGTGGATGCCGGGACAATCCCATAGGCGGCATACAGGTGGACCAGTGACATCGCAACCAGAGCCAGCGTAATCAGAACCGCAAGCGGCCCCTTGAATCGGCTCTGGGTCCCTTCCTCTTCCTCGATGAGGGCATCGAGCTTCTTACGGAGTTCTGGGTCGTCTTGGAGGTCTTGCTGGTGGGGCGCTTGAGGGGTGGTCATAAAAGGCAGACCCGCACGCGGCGGGTCTGTAGGCGGCTTAGTCGACCTTAATGCCTTTTTCCTTGAAGTACTTCAGCGCACCCGGGTGGAAGGGAACGGGGGAGGCAGCCTGCTTCTGGTTCTCAGGCTTGAGATTCACGGCCTCACTGTGAACGTCCTTCAGCTCCTCTCGCTTCTCAAGAATGGTTTTTACAATCTTGTAGGCAGTCTCGTCAGACATATCGGCTGAGGCCACGAGGATGTTGGCAATGGAGGCAATCTTGTTGTCTTGGGCCATGCCCTTGTACACCTCCTTGGGAATGGTGTCCGCGTAGTAGAGATTGCCGAACTTCTTGTTCATGGCAGGAATCACCTCCGCGTGGTCCACCATCTGAATGGTGATGCCGGGGGTGTTGGCCAGGTCGTTCACCGCTGCCGTGGGCAGACCTCCCACCCAGGTGAAGGCGTCAATCTTGCGGTCTTTGATTGCATTGACCGACTCCGCAACGCTCAGGCGCTCTCGCTGGACATTAATGCCACCCGCTTCGAGGACTCGGCTCGACATCACTTCAGTGGCCGACCCAATCGATCCAACGCTCACGCGCTTACCCTCGAGGTCTTTCAGAGATTTAATCCCCGTGGCGGTGGTGCTCACCACGTGCATGCGGTTGGGATAGAGGATGAGCAGGGTACGCACAGGAACCTTCTGCTTGAACTTCCCCTCACCATTCATCGCGTCCTTGGCTGCATCCACCATGCTAAAGCCAATGTAGGGCTTGCCTGTGGCGATCAACTGGAGATTGGACACGGAGCCGCCGGTGACCTCTGCGGTGGCCTGCATGCCGGGGACATGCTTGGAGAGGGCTGCAGCGATTCCACCGCCCATGGGGTAGTACACCCCGCCAGTGCCGCCTGTGCCTACGGAGATGTTTTGGGCCTGTGCCGTGAAGGCCACCGAGGCTAGGGCCAGCGTGAGGGCGGATAGAACGGTTTTCTTGAACGTCATCACAGGGTCTCCAGAGTCGTGAGCTTCGAATGTCCCACTTGAGGTGCGGGCTTTGAATTGGTAATTCCACGGAGAGGGAATCTGGCAATTGGGTGGGCGAGTTCTGCACGCCTAAGCTCATGGCCATGGTGGAATTCAAGCATAAGGACATCGACACCCTCCAGCAACTGCTGGTGGTGGGCGGTGGAACCATGGGCGTCGACATCGCGGCGGCTTTCATGGCGGGTGGATGGCGGGTGACGATCGTTGAGCCTCTGGTTCGTGGCCATGAACAGCGACAGGCCCAGCTGCAGGTGAGCCTGAGGGCGCTCGGTGCAGAGCTTCGCACGGCTCGGTTTGTGGCAAGCCTGGAAGAGGCGGTCGCCCAATACGCACCCTTTCGGCTCGTCATCGAGGCGGTCCCAGAGGATCTCAGGCTCAAGCGCGACGTGTTTGCGGTGCTCGACCGGTTGATTCCGCCTGGTACACCCCTCTGCAGTAACTCCTCAGCCATCCCGATTAGCCTGATTGCAGAGGGCCTGGCTACGCGCAGTCGCATGCTGGGCACGCACTTCTTTATGCCTGCGCATCTGGTACCCGGGGTTGAGGTGGTGAGCGCGGTCGAGACCGATCCGGCACTAGCCCGACAGGTGGCCAACGACCTCAAGACTGCGGGTCGTGTCCCCATCATGGTGAAGCGCGACATCCCGGGATTTCTGGTCAATCGGCTCCAGCATGCAATCTCAAGAGAGGCTTTCTCCCTGGTCGATCAGGGAATATCAACCCCGGAGGAGATCGACAAGGCGGTGCGGTTTGGGTTTGGGTTTCGCTACCTCGCGGCAGGCCCTTGCCTGCAGCGCGATCACGCGGGCCTGGATGTTCATCTGGCCGCAGCACAGTCGATCTACCCCGATCTCAGCAATTCGACAGCCCCCTCGACGGCGTTGCGACAGCGCGTGGAAGAAGGTGCGCTCGGTATGAAGACAGGCCGGGGCTTCTTTCAGTGGGACGAGGCCTCGACGGCTGCCGAGAGGGCCCGTTACCAGGCCCTGCTCAAGGCTGCGGGTGCGCTTCTGGCCGACGATCTGAAGTCGGCCCAGAGAGAGGCCTAGCCTCAGCCGGGGAGTGGGCCTCGTTTAAAGCGAGACCGACCAGTCGGCGCCGCAGCCCAGACTCTCTCGCCAGACCGACACGCGCTGGAGTTCGGGGCCTGACCAGTGCTCGCGAATGTAGGCAATCAGCGCCTCCATGGTGGGCTCTCGAGTCATGAGGCTATTGAGGTGCTGATGGTCGAGTCGTTCTTTTACCTTCAGCGCCTCTCGTTCCAAGTCTGGCAGGGGAGAGGGATGGTCCGGGCAGGACCTGACCCAGACCCTCGCCCAATACGAATGACCATGGAGCTGGGGCATCCCCACGGGAGCAACCAGGCTGTGAGAGGCCTCAAAGCAGAAGGTGGTGTAGAGCAGGGTGGTCATCTTAGGCCAAGTACTTTGTGGGTTTGGACGGAGAGCCGCCATCTGGGATGGGCGTGGATCCAGTCGAGACAAGCCTGCAGGGCCTGGGCACGATCGGGTCCATCCATGGGCTGAACAGTCCAGTGTTCGAAGTGAAGCCATTCTAAATCCTCTGGCCTGAGTGCTGGCTGAGGAAGGACAAGCTTGATCTCCTGCCCTCGGGTGATGGCAAGCGGCTGAGGCTCACCACCCATGAGCCGTTTCGGGCTCACGCAGATCCAGTCAATACCCGGAGGAAGCGGCAGACTCCCGTTGGTCTCGATCGCTACCTCTGCCCCTAGGGTGTGAAGCGCCTCAACCAAGGCCTCATCCACCTGCAGGGCCGGCTCGCCCCCGGTGAGCACGACGTATGGGGCGTGCTCCGGGCGTGGCCAGAGGCTCTTAACCCGATCGATGAGGGCCTCGAGCGAGTAGTCACCTCCACCGTCGCCATCGGTTCCCAGAAACTGGGTGTCGCACCAGCGGGCGCAGTCGGCGAGTGCAGTGCTACGGTCTTGCTCTCGGCCACTCCAGTTGTTACAGCCGGTGAACCGCAGAAACACCGATAGACGCCCAGCGCGTGCGCCCTCACCCTGTAGGGTGAGAAAACTTTCTTTCAGCTTGTAGCCCATGTGAGGAGTGTAACGATGATCGCTGAGCCGCCGATTCCGCTGCTTCCCGCCGACACCCAGGAGCCCCAGGCGCTCGTGCAGGCGATTCGTGCGCGACGCGGGGGAGAACTCTTGAAGCTAGACCGCATGCTCTTGCACAGCCCTGCGCTTGCAGAGGGCTGGAATGTCTTTCTGGGAAAGGTAAGAACCGAGCTGAGTGCGCCGCCGCGTCTTCGTGAACTGGCCATCTGCGCGGTGGCGGTGCTCAATGGGGCGAGCTATGAGTACGAGCAGCATGCCCCGCTCTATGTGAAGTCTGGTGGCACGGATGAGCAGGCTGAGGCCCTGCGCCAGCTCGATGACCCAAATTTCCCCATCGGCCTATTTCCGGAGTTGGAGCAGGATGTGATTGGCCTGACGCGCGAGATGACCCGGCAGATCCAGGTGGCGGGCCCCCTCAAGCGTCGGCTGGTTCGAGCCCTAGGGGCTCAGCAGACGGTGGAGCTGATTGGTACCGTTGCCACCTACAACATGGTGTCGCGCTTTCTGGTGGCGCTCTCGATTCACTCCGAGCACGACCAGGCCCCCGAGCCCGACACCGCAGTGTAAGGCCCTCGGGCAGAGAGCAACCTAGCCGCGAAGGACGGCTGCGATGGCCTTGGAGACGCGGGGTAGGTTTTGGCTATTGAGCGCGGCCATGCAGACCCGACCCGTGCTCACGGCATACACGCCAAACTCCTCGCGAAGGCGATCCACCTGGGCCTCGGTGAGGCCGGTGTAGCTAAACATGCCGCGCTGGTGCGTGACGAAGGAGAAGTCGGCAGATACGCCCTCGGCCTGAAGGCCCTGCAAGAGGCCCTGACGCATGGCCTTGATCCGCTCTCGCATGGTGGCGAGCTCCTGCTCCCACTCCTGCCGGAGGGCGGGCGTGGAGAGCACAGCCGCCACTACGGCGCCACCGTGGGTGGGCGGATTGGAATAGTTGGTGCGGATGGTGCGCTTCAGCTGGCTGAGCACGCGTGTGGACTCCTCGGCAGAGCTGGTGATCACCGACAGCGCGCCCACGCGCTCGCCATAGAGCGAGAAGGACTTGGAGAAAGAGCTTGAGACCAGGAAGGGACGGTTGGCCTCGGCCAGCTTGCGCAGCGAGAGCGCATCCTCGGTGATGCCATCGCCAAAGCCCTGGTAGGCCATGTCGAGGAAGGGGATGTGGTCTTTCTCGTTGAGCACTGTAATGACCTGGTCCCACTCATCGGGGGTGAGGTCGGCGCCGGTGGGGTTGTGGCAGCAAGCATGCAGCACGACCACGGTCTGGCTGGGCAGGCTGCGCAGGCTCTGGAGCATTCCGCTCAGATTGACGCCCCGCGTAGAGGGGTTGTAGTAGGTGTAGTTGGATACCTCGAAGCCAGCCGCCTCGAAGAGGGCCCGGTGGTTTTCCCAGCTGGGGTCGCTGATGGCCACCTGGGCCTGTGGAAAAAATCTGCGCAGCAGGTCGGCGCCCACCTTGAGAGCGCCGGTTCCGCCCAGGGCCTCAATGGTGACGACACGCTGTGCAGCGAGCAGCGGATGGCCCTCGCCGAAGAGGAGGGTTTGAACGGCCTTGTTGTAGGCTGCAGCGCCTTCAATGGGCTGGTATCCCCGAGCGGGGGCATTTGCAATTCTGCTTGCTTCGGCGCTCTTCACGCAGCTAAGCAACGGCAACTTACCTTGATCGTCGTAATACACGCCAACCCCGAGGTTGGTTTTTTCGGGCCGCGTGTCGGCGGCGAAGGCTTCATTGAGGCCCAGAATGGGATCGCGGGGGGCTTGCTCGAGGTGGGCGAAGAGGGAAGCGTTCATGACCGTTTGTCAAGAGGTGAGGGACAAAAAAAGGAATGGAAATTTCGGCTTGGCCGACAGACAATATCGGATTGCCCTGTGGATAACTCCGCAGGTGACTGTTCCGTGACACTCATCAAAGTCTAACATGCCGGCCCCTGTTGTATCGACCCAACAATCTGCAGCCACCAGCCCCTTTGAGCTGGTGTCGTCTTTCGCGCCGGCAGGGGATCAGCCGCAGGCCATTGAGCAGATCGTGCAGAACATCGAGGACGGCCTGGCCTTCCAAACCCTGCTGGGTGTAACAGGCTCGGGCAAGACCTTCACCATGGCCAATGTGATCGCCCAGCTTGGGCGGCCGGCGTTGGTGCTTGCGCCCAACAAAACCCTGGCGGCGCAGCTCTACTCCGAAATGCGCGAGTTCTTTCCTCGCAACGCGGTGGAGTATTTCGTAAGTTACTACGACTACTACCAGCCCTAGGCCTATGTGCCGCAGCGCGATCTCTTTATTGAGAAAGACTCTGCGGTGAATGAGCACATCGAGCAGATGCGGCTTTCGGCCACCAAATCGCTCCTGGAGCGCCGTGACACCATTATTGTTGCCACCGTGTCCTGCATCTATGGGATTGGCAACCCCAGCGACTATCACGCCATGGTCCTGGCCGTTCGGGTGGGAGACGCACTCGGTCAGCGTGACCTCATCGCCCAGCTGGTTCGAATGCAGTACCAGCGCAACGACCTCGACTTCTCTCGCGGCTGTTTTCGAGTCCGGGGCGACACCATCGACATCTTCCCCGCCGAGCATGCCGAGCTCGCCCTGCGCATTGAGCTCTTTGATGATGAGGTGGAGTCTCTCCAGCTCTTCGATCCGCTTACAGGGCGCGTGCGCCAGAAGGTGCCTCGCTTTGTGATCTATCCCTCCTCCCATTACGTCACCCCGCGCGAGATCGTGCTTCGAGCGGTGGAAACCATTAAGGAGGAGTTGCGGGAGCGCAGCAAGCTGCTGGTCTCGGAGGGCAAGCTCGTCGAGGCTCAGCGCCTCGAGCAGCGCACCCGGTTCGATCTCGAAATGCTCGCAGAGCTCGGGTTCTGCAAGGGCATCGAGAACTACTCCCGGCATCTCTCGGGCGCCGCCGAGGGCGAACCCCCACCCACTCTCATCGACTACCTGCCGCGAGATGCCCTGATCTTCCTGGACGAGAGCCACGTCATGATCGGTCAGCTCGGTGGCATGTATCGAGGCGACCGAGCACGCAAAGAGACCCTGGTCCATTACGGCTTTCGTCTTCCCTCGGCCCTCGACAACCGGCCGCTTCGTTTTGACGAGTTTGAACCCCGGCTGCGTCAGGCCGTGTTCGTGTCGGCAACCCCAGGCGACTATGAGCTCGAGCGGTCGGAGGGCGCGGTGATCGAGCAGGTGGTGCGCCCCACAGGTCTGATCGATCCAGAGATTGAGGTGAGGCCCGCACGCACACAAGTCGACGACCTCCTGTCTGAGATCAAGGATCGCGTTGCCCTTCGCGAGCGTGTGCTGGTGACTACCCTCACCAAGCGGATGGCCGAAGACCTCTCCGAATACCTCGCCGAGAACGGCGTGAAGGTGCGCTACCTCCACTCCGACATTGACACCGTCGAGCGTGTGGAGATCATCCGCGACCTCCGACTCGGCCAGTTCGATGTGCTGGTGGGGATCAACCTGCTCCGCGAGGGGCTCGACATCCCCGAGGTGTCCCTCGTGGCGATTCTTGATGCCGACAAGGAAGGGTTCCTCCGATCGCATCGCAGCCTCATTCAGACCATTGGCAGGGCCGCGCGAAACATTCGAGGAAAGGCCTTGCTCTACGCCGATCGCGTCACCGACTCGATGGCCAAAGCCATCGCCGAAACCGAGCGCCGTCGGGCCAAGCAGGTGGCCTACAACCAGGCCAATGGCATTACCCCCGCGGGGGTGTCAAAGGGCATTCGTGACCTCATCGATGGCGTCGTGTCCCAGGCCTCCGACACAGACCGCGCCCAGCCCTACACCCAGCCTGCGACCGACCTCGAACGGTCCGAGCGGGCCATGGGTAAAGAAATCGCCCGCCTCGAAAAGCAGATGCTCGAACACGCCCGCAACCTCGAGTTCGAAAAGGCCGCGGCTGCACGCGACCAACTGGCCCGGCTCAAGGCCCAGGTGTTTGGTGCCGGCCAACTTCAAGACCAAGTGGAACCTATTTCAGGTTCCGTCGCTCCAACCTCCCGCAACCCTGGTCAGGCAAGCCAGGCTGCATAACATTGACCACAGAAGGAAACCTGCCATGAGCCGTTCACCTAAAAAAACGACAGAACCCGTCCTCAACAAACTCGCTGGCATGCAAACAAAGGTCCTCTTTGTCTGCATGGGAAACATCTGCCGCTCTCCCACGGCCAAGGCTGTGTTTGAGGGCATGGTTAAAAACGCAGGCCTCTCCGACCTCGTTCAGGCGGACTCCGCCGGCACCCACGCCTTCCACATTGGTGAGCCCGCCGATCCGCGCTCGGTCGCAGCAGCCCAGCGCCGTGGCTACGACCTCAGCACCCACAAGGCGCGTAAGGTCGAGATGAGCGACTTCTCCGAGTACGACTACATTCTGGCCATGGACTGGGACAACCTCGCCCTGTTGCAGCGTACCGCCCCCCGCGGCCTGCAGCACAAGCTCCAGCTGCTCATGCGCTTTGCCACCGAGTACGAGGCCGCCACGGTCAACGACCCATACCACGGTGGTCCCCAGGGCTTCGACCTCGCGCTCGACTACATCGAGGACGCCTGCAACGGCCTCATGGAAGTCGTGCGGCGTCGCGCCAGCATGGTGGCGGCAGCCGCCTAATCAAAGGAGGGCTTAGCCCTCCTTTTTTTTGGGGCAATACTTGAGTAAATCGATCGGCTAAGCTAAGCTCCCGAGTAATTTAGTCGGGAACTCAGGAGGGATTCACATGAGATTGACCACCAAAGGCCGTTTCGCCGTGACCGCCATGATCGATCTTGGTCTTCGCCAGGACAAAGGCCCCGTCACGCTGGCTGCGATCAGCCAGCGTCAACGAATTTCACTGTCCTACCTCGAGCAGCTCTTTGGGCGCCTGCGTCGGCACGAGCTGGTGGAGTCCATGCGGGGGCCGGGCGGAGGCTACAAGCTCGCGCGCTCCGGTAAGGAGATCACGGTGGCAGACATCATTTACGCAGTGGATGAGCCGCTGGATGCCACCCAGTGCGGAGGAAAACAGAACTGCCACGACGAGCAGATCTGCATGACCCATGAGCTCTGGGCCAGCCTGAACCGCCACATGGTGGACTTCCTCGACTCCATCTCTCTCCAAGACCTGGTGGATGAGCAACGCCAGAAGCTCACCGGGGCCAAGCAGACGGTCACCCGTCACGTGGTCTTTCACGACGAGCGAGAGACTGCACTCTGACTATGAACACTCCGATTTATCTCGACTACTCGGCCACCACGCCCATCGATCCTCGCGTCGTGGACGCCATGCTGCCTTTCCTTCGGCAAGACTTTGGCAACCCTGCCTCCCGAAGCCATGCCTTCGGCTGGAAGGCCGAGGAGGCGGTTGAGCGCGCGCGCCAGCAGGTGGCCGATCTGGTTCGCTGCGATCCTAAAGAACTGGTCTGGACATCGGGCGCCACCGAGTCCATCAACCTGGCGATTAAGGGCGCTGCGCACTTCTACAAGGACAAGGGCCAGCACATCATCTCGGTTAAAACCGAGCACAAGGCCACCCTCGACACCTGCCGAGAGCTCGAGCGCGAGGGCTATTCACTCACGCTGCTCGATGTCCAGGACGACGGCCTGATCGATCTGAAGGCCCTTGAGGCCGCGATCCGCCCCGATACGGTGCTGGTCTCGGTGATGCTGGTGAACAACGAGATTGGGGTGATCCAGGACATCCCCGCCATTGGTGAGCTCTGCCGTGAGCGCGGCGTCATTCTCCATGTCGATGCTGCGCAGGCCACGGGCAAGGTGGACATCAACCTCTCCAGCCTGAAGGTTGATCTGATGTCCTTCTCGGCGCACAAGACCTACGGGCCCAAGGGCGTGGGCGCTCTCTTCGTGCGACGCAAGCCTCGGGTGCGGCTCGAACCGCTCATTCATGGAGGGGGGCACGAGCGTGGCATGCGTTCTGGCACCCTGCCCACCCACCAGATTGTGGGCATGGGCGAGGCGTTTGCTCTGGCCCAGCACGAGATGGCCACCGAGAACGAGCGGATCCGTAGCCTGAGAGATCGCCTCTGGTCTGGCCTCTCAGAGATTGAGGCTGTGTTCCTGAATGGCGACCTCGAGCGTCGAGTCCCGCACAACCTCAATGTGAGCTTCAACTATGTGGAAGGGGAGTCGCTCCTCATGGCAGTGAAGGACATCGCCGTGTCCTCTGGGTCTGCCTGCACCAGCGCAAGCCTGGAGCCCTCCTATGTCCTGCGTGCGCTCGGCCGCAGTGATGAGCTCGCCCATTCGTCCATTCGTTTCTCGGTGGGACGCTTTACCACCATCGAGGAGATCGACTTCACGATTGCCCTGCTGAAGGAGAAGGTTGCCAAGCTGCGCGAGATGTCCCCCCTCTGGGAGCTCGTTCAGGAAGGCATCGACCTCAGCACCATTCAGTGGGCTGCACACTAAAACTGGGAGATTGTTATGGCATACAGCGACAAGGTGATTGATCACTACGAGAACCCCCGCAATGTGGGCGCGCTTGACAAGAACGACCCGCAGGTGGGCACAGGCATGGTGGGTGCGCCAGCCTGTGGAGATGTGATGAAGCTTCAGATCAAAGTGAACGAGCAGGGCATCATCGAGGATGCACGCTTTAAAACCTATGGCTGCGGGTCTGCAATCGCCTCCTCATCGCTCGTCACCGAGTGGGTGAAGGGCAAGACGCTCGACCAGGCCATGGAGATCAAAAACACCCAGATCGCGGCCGAACTGGCCCTGCCGCCCGTTAAAATCCACTGCTCCATTCTGGCGGAAGACGCGATCAAGGCCGCCATCGAAGACTACAAGACCAAGCATGGCAATCACTCTCACTGAACAGGCCGCCCAGCACGTGGCGCGCTACATCGAAAAGCGCGGCAAGGGGCTGGGTGTCCGCCTGGGCGTTCGCACAACGGGCTGTTCAGGGCTCGCCTACAAGCTTGAGTTTGTGGATGACGCTGCGCCGGAAGACGAAGTCTTCGAGAGTCATGGGGTGCAGGTCTTTGTCGACCCCAAGAGCCTCCCCTATATTGACGGAACCCAGCTCGACTTCGGCCGTGAAGGCCTGAATGAGGGCTTCAAGTTTAATAACCCCAACGTCAAGAGCGAGTGCGGCTGCGGTGAATCCTTCCAGGTCTGAGTCTGTCGTGCAGTCTGGCGGGCTCGATCAGAATCACTTCCTGCTGCTCGGGCTGCCCGTGGGCTTTCAGGTCGATCTCCATCAGCTCGATCAGGCCCGCCAACGCATTCAGGCAGTCGTCCATCCCGATCGATTTGCTGCGGCCGGGCCGGCCCAGAAGCGGCTTGCCCTGCAGTGGTCCACACGCATCCACGAGGCCTACGAAACTCTCCGAGAGCCACTCCGGCGTGCGGCCTACCTGCTCAGCCTGCAGGGGCTGTCCGTCGAGGCAGAGAACAATACGCGCATGCCCGCTGCCTTCCTGGAGCAGCAGATGGAGTGGCGGGAGGCCCTAGAGGCTGCGCGTGAGCAGTCCGGCCCAACCCGTGAGGCATCCCTCGCGGCCCTGCGCCAAGTCTGTGCAGAGGCGCTCGAGGCTGGTATTCAGAGGCTCTCCAGGCATCTCGAGCAGGCCGATCCGGCGTCACTTCAGGCGGCCTCAGCCGAGGTTCGTGCCCTTATGTTTATCGAAAAATTCAGCGAGGAGCTGCGCTAGTGGCCCTGCTGCAGATCGCAGAGCCGGGCCAGTCCACGGCACCCCACCAGCGCCGTTTCGCAGTGGGTATCGACCTCGGTACCACCCATTCGCTGGTGGCGGCCGTGCGCTCAGGCGTGCCCGAGGTGCTACCCGACCTATTAGGGCGCAGGCTGCTCCCCTCGGTGGTCCGATATGCCGAAGGCCAAGCGCCCGAGGTTGGTCAGGATGCACTGAGCGGTGCGAGCGAAGACCCGCTCAATACCATTGCCTCTGTGAAGCGCCTGATGGGCCGAGGCCTGCAGGATGCCCAGCGGCTTCGCGTGCCCTACCAGCTCGAGGCCCATGGCCAGGACGGTGTGGTGCGAATCATCACTCGGGGCGGCGTAAAGACGCCCGTGGAGGTCTCGGCCGATATCCTACGAGTGCTTCGCGACCGTGCCGAATCGGCCCTGGGCGACAGCCTGGTGGGTGCGGTGATCACCGTTCCCGCCTACTTTGACGATGCGCAACGGCAGGCCACCAAGGACGCTGCGGCTCTGGCCGGCCTCCATGTGCTCAGGCTTCTCAATGAGCCCACTGCAGCAGCCCTGGCCTATGGGCTGGAATCCGGCCGAGAAGGGCTCTATGCGGTCTACGACCTCGGCGGGGGCACCTTCGATCTTTCGCTCCTGCGTTTGCGGCAGGGGGTGTTTGAGGTGGTGGCCACTGGCGGCGATGCAGAGCTCGGCGGCGACGACCTGGATGAGGCGATTGCCGAGTTCTGGCTTCAGGGCTGGGGCCTTCAGAGAGAAGGCCTCGGAGCAGGCGAGTGGCGCAGGCTGCTGGCGCTTGCTCGGCGCCTGAAGGAGCAGCTCTCCGATGCGGGTCAACAGGGCCGGGTGTCCGATATCTGGGTGCGTGAGGATGGCATGCGGCCGCTCGCACTGCTCGACGCCGATGGACTTGCGTCTCTGGCTAAGCCGCTGCTCGACCGAAGCTTTTCCGTCTGCGATCAGGCGATTCACGATGCCCGTATCCAGCGCTCCGATATTCAAGGCGTCGTGCTGGTGGGCGGGTCTACCCGGCTCCTGGCCTTGCGTCAGGCCGTAGAGGACTATTTCGGCAAGCCCCCCCTCTGCGACCTGCACCCCGATGAGGTGGTGGCGCTCGGGGCGGCCCTGCAGGCCAGCCTGCTGGCCGGTCATCGGGCCGATGGAGACGACTGGCTTCTGCTCGATGTCCTGCCGCTAAGCCTAGGGCTTGAGACCATGGGCGGCCTCGCCGAAAAAGTGATTCCTCGCAACACGCCCATCCCCGTGGCCCGGGCCCAGTCCTTTACCACCTACCAAGATGGCCAGACCGCCATGGCCATCCACGTGGTCCAGGGCGAGCGCGAACTCGTGGCCGAATGCCGCTCCCTGGCCCGCTTTGAGCTTAGGGGCATACCGCCGATGGTCGCGGGCGCTGCACGGATTGAAGTCACTTTCCAGGTGGATGCGGACGGGCTGCTCTCTGTCACGGCTGAAGAGCAGAGCACTGGTGTGAAGGCCTCTGTGCAGGTGAAGCCCTCCTATGGGCTCTCAGATGAACAGGTGGCGCAGATGCTTCAAGATGCGTTTTCCCATGCCAAGGAGGATGTCCAGCACCGAGCCATTCGAGAGCAGCAGGTGGAGCTTGAACAGCTGCTCATGGGGCTGGGGGCTGCCCTCGCCCAGGACGGCGACCTGCTCACGCCCGAGGAGCGTTCGGTGCTCGATCAGGTGATGGCCGAGGCTCGTTCGGTCTGCGGCGGGCACGACCTGGAGGCCCTGCGGTCGGCGTTGAGCCGCGTGTCGGCTGCCTCCGAGCCTTTTGCAGCCAAGCGTATGGACCGGGCCGTGGCCATGGCCCTGCGTGGACAATCCATCGACCAGCTCTAGCCATGCCCACGATCCGAATCCTTCCCCATGTCGACCTCTGCCCCGAGGGGACCAGCTTCACCGCGCAAGCCGGTGAGAACCTCTGCAAGGCCTTGCTTCGGCATGGCATTGAGATTGAGCACGCCTGTGAAATGAGCCGAGCCTGCACCACCTGCCATGTGGTGGTTCGAGAGGGCCTCGCAAGCCTCGAGCCTGCAGAGGAAGACGAGGAAGACCTCCTCGATCGCGCCTGGGGTCTCACTGCGCAGTCCCGGCTGTCCTGCCAGGTGGAGGTGGCCGAGCATGATCTGGTGGTTGAGATTCCCCGCTACACCATTAATCACGCGAGAGAGCACCACTGATGGACCAGGGCGCCTCGATCCTCTTGCTGATCGTGGGATTTTCCGCCCTGCTGTTCGGCCTGGGCCTGGGAATCTTTCTGGGGCATGCCTATAGCCAGCGGCTCGCCAAGGTTCAGCTCGAGGGCGAGCGCACAGCAGCAGCGGAGAAGCTTGTATTGCTGGAGCAGGCCAGGGCCAGCCTCCAGGACCAGTTCAAGAACCTGGCCAACGAGATTCTTGAGGACAAGTCCAAACGATTCACCCAACAGAACCAGATGAATCTTGAGCAGATGCTCATGCCTCTGCAGCAGCAGATTCGAGAGTTCAAGGGCAAGGTGGAGGAGGTCTATGTCCAGGAGGGCAAGGACCGGTCCGCTCTGGCCGAGCAGGTTCGACAGCTCATGATGCTCAACCAGCAGGTGAGCGAAGATGCCAAGAGCCTCACCTCTGCACTCAAAGGATCGAACAAGGCCCAGGGCAACTGGGGCGAGCTGGTTCTGGAGCGCGTGCTCGAGGCCTCCGGCCTGCGCAAGGGAGAGGAGTATGTGGTGCAGGAGAGCCACACCCAGGCGGACGGTCGCCGGCTCCAGCCCGATGTGATTATTCGTCTGCCCGAGCAGCGCTGCCTGGTGGTCGACTCCAAGGTCTCACTCACGGCCTATGAGGCAGCAGTGGGTGCAGAGAGCGACCACTCACGCGACCTCGCAGTGAAGACCCATCTGCAGTCCATTCGGGCCCACATGAAAGGGCTGTCAGAAAAGAACTACCAAACCCTGCATGGCGTGAGTGGCCTGGACTTCGTACTCATGTTCATTCCTGTTGAGCCAGCCTTCATGATGGCGGTAAGCCATGACCAAGAGCTCTTCATGGATGCATGGCAGAAGAATGTCCTGTTGGTGAGCCCCTCCACCTTGCTCTTCGTGGTGCGCACGGTGGCCCATCTCTGGCGCCAGGAGGCCCAGACAGAGAATGCCCAGCTCATTGCCAAGCAGGGAGCTGAGCTCTACGACAAGTTCGTGGGTTTTGTGAAAGACCTGGAGAGCCTTGGAGAAAGGCTGAAACAGGCGAACGAGGATTACCAGGACGCGATGGGCAAGCTGAGCACCGGCAAGGGCAACCTGATCCGCAGAAGCGAGCGGCTGAAGGCCCTCGGTGTGACGCCCAGCAAGGCACTGCCGGCCTCCTTAACCAGGCGATCCGAGCCCGAAGAAGACTAAGGCCGCTCAGTCTTCCCGGCGCAGTGCGGGGAAGAGGATGACATCACGAATGCTGGGACTGTCCGTGAGCAGCATCACCAGGCGGTCGATGCCGATGCCGCAGCCACCTGCCGGCGGCATGCCGTACTCCAGTGCCCGGATGTAGTCGGCGTCAAAGAACATGGCCTCCTCGTCGCCGGCCTCTTTGGCCTGCACCTGGGCATGGAAGCGGGCCGCCTGATCTTCCGGATCGTTGAGCTCGGAGAATCCATTGGCAATCTCTCGGCCGGTGATGAAGAGCTCAAACCGCTCGGTGATGCCCTCACGGCTGTCGGATGCACGCGCGAGTGGAGAGACTTCAACCGGGTAGTCGATGATGAAGGTGGGGTTCCAGAGCTTGCTCTCGGCCACTTCCTCAAAGAGTGCAAGCTGCAGAGCCCCCAGGCCAGCGCCTGCGAGTGGCGCCTTGTCCACCGCCACACCGAGCCCTCGCAGTCGCGTGCGCAGGGCCTCAACCGACTCGAGCTCGGCCGCGGGGATGTCCGGCGCATGCCGGGAGATGGCCTGCACAGTGGTGAGGCGCTCGAAGGGCTGCTCGAGGTTGACGGTCTTGCCGTTGTAACTGACCACGGCAGACCCAGTGACCGCCACGGCCACTTCCCGCAGAACCTTTTCGGTGTAGTCCATGATCCACTGGTAGTCGGTGTAGGCGGCGTAGAACTCCATCATGGTGAACTCAGGGTTGTGGCGAGGGCTGAGTCCTTCATTGCGGAAGTTTCGGTTGACTTCATACACCCGCTCAAAGCCGCCTACGAGCAGACGCTTGAGGTAGAGCTCGGGCGCGATGCGCAGGAACATCTCCTGATCAAGCGCGTTGTGATGGGTGGTGAAGGGCTTGGCGGCCGCACCCCCTGGAATGGGGTGCAGCATGGGCGTTTCTACCTCGAGAAATCCGTTCTCCACCATCACCTGCCGCAGCGCAGAGAGGGCCTTGGAGCGACTCAGGAACACACGACGCGAGTCGGGGTTCACGATGAGGTCGACATAGCGCTGACGATATCGCGTCTCGGTGTCATGCAGGCCGTGGAACTTGTCGGGCAGCGGACGCAGGCTCTTGGAGAGGAGGCGCAGCGCCGAGCAGCGCACCGAGAGTTCGCCCTTCATGGTCTTGAACAGGACGCCCTGTGCCTCGATGATGTCGCCGAGGTCCCAGTGTTTGGCGGCCTCGTGCTGCTCCGCGCCGAGCCCGTCGTCGTTAAACCAGAGCTGAATCCGCTCGGTGGCGTCCTGGATGGTCATGAAGCTTGCCTTGCCCTGCACCCGCTTGAGCATGATGCGTCCAGCTACCCGAACCTCAACATGCTCGGCCTCGAGCGTCTCACGGGTGTGCGCCTCGAACCGCTGATGCAGGGGCGCTGCACGATGGGTGGGATGTGCGTCATTCGGGAAGGCGCTGGGCTGCTGGCGGCGAATGGCCGCAAGCTTGGCTCGGCGCTCGGCCATGATCTGGTTTTCGTCGAGCGCGGGCTGGTCGTCAGCGGGAAGTGTGGGTTCCGTCATGGTTATACGCCCTGCTTAAGGCTGGCTTCAATGAATGCATCCAGGTCGCCGTCGAGCACCTTCTGGGTGTTGGAGATCTCGACACTGGTGCGAAGGTCTTTGATGCGGCTCTGGTCGAGCACATAGCTGCGGATCTGGTGGCCCCAGCCCACATCGGTCTTGCTGTCCTCGAGCTTCTGCTGCTCGGCCATGCGCTGACGCATCTCATGCTCGTAGAGCCGCGACTTCAGCATCTTCCATGCCTCGTCTCGATTGCGGTGCTGCGACCGGTCGTTCTGGCACTGGACCACGATGCCCGAGGGGACATGGGTGAGCCGCACGGCGGAGTCGGTCTTGTTGATGTGCTGACCGCCAGCGCCTGAGGCACGAAAGGTGTCGGTTCGGACATCGGCCGGATTGATCTCGATCTCGATGCTGTCATCCACCTCGGGATAGACAAACACGGAGGCAAACGAGGTGTGACGCCCGCCACTCGAGTCAAAGGGAGACTTGCGAACGAGACGGTGGACGCCGGTTTCGGTGCGCAGATAGCCAAAGGCGTAATCGCCCGTGACCTTCAGCGTGGCGGATTTAATGCCCGCCACATCGCCTTCAGATTCCTCGAGCACCTCCACCGTGAACTCCTTGCGCTCGCAGTAACGCAGGTACTGGCGCAGCAGCATGCTGGCCCAGTCACAGGCCTCCGTCCCTCCGGCACCAGCCTGGATGTCGATAAAGCAGTTGGAGGGGTCGGCGGGGTTGGAGAACATGCGCCGAAACTCCATGTCCCCCAGGCGCTTGCCGAGTGCCTGCGCATCATCCGCAATCGAGGCGATGGTGGCGAAGTCGGCCTCATCGCGGGCCATGGCAAAGAGGTCGATGCTGTCCTGCAGGGCGTCGGTGAGCTCGGAGAGTGTGACCACCACAGTCTCGAGAGACTTCTTTTCACGGCCAATCTCTTGGGCGCGTTTGGGGTCGTTCCAGAGGGTGGGGTCTTCGAGTAGGGCCTGGACCTCGTTTAGGCGCTCTGACTTTTCATCAAAGTCAAAGATACCTCCGAAGGTCGTGGGTACGGGCCTGCATGTCCTGCAGGGACTGCTCGATCTGATTGAGTTGTTCGGCTTCCATAGCCCGCCATTGTAGCGCGAGGGGCTGGGGGCCTAGGCGCCTTCCGCCCGAACCAGCAGCTGCAGTCGAGCCTGCCCGTTCCATCGGTTGAGGCTCAGCTCGTAGGCCAGCTCGGCCTCGGCATCGAGCGCCTCAGGCCCATCAAACCAGATCGCCTCTAGGGCCCCTGGAAGGCCCTCTAGCGTGAGCTCCAGCTTCAGGTGACGGTCTTTCAGCCGTCGCTGGGACTTCACCCGAAACCGATTCCGAAAGACCGGAGTGGGAAAGCCCTGGCCCCAGACACTCGACTCCAGCAGCTCGGCCACCGCAGGCTGGTGATCGTGGGGTGCCAGTGGTCCATCGGTGACCAGCTCGGGCGCCAGCAGTTCGGGGTCGCAGAAGCGCCTCACGGCCTGCTCAAAGGCCTCGGAGAGGGCCTCGAGTGCAGAGGCTGGGATGGTGAGGCCGGCCGCCATGGCATGGCCTCCAAAGGTCTCGATCAGCCCCGGGTGATGGCTATGAACGTACTCCAGGGTGTCTCGCAGGTGGACTCCAGGAATCGACCGGCCCGATCCTCTGAGCTTGCCCGCGTCATCGCTGGCGAAGACCAGCGTGGGCCGATGCATCCGGTCCTTGACCCGACTGGCGACCAGGCCCACCACACCGGGGTGCCAGTCCGGATGGGTGAGCACGATGCTGGCGCGTCCCTCGGGGCAGGGGAGCTGGTCGAGCTGGCCCATCGCCTGGTCTTGGCTGCTCGCCTGCATCTGCCGTCGCTCCTGGTTGAGCTGATCCAGCGACTGGGCGAGCTGCAGGGCCTCTTGCGCATCATCGGTGATGAGGCAGCGAACCCCCAGGGTCATGTCGGAGAGGCGGCCTGCCGCATTGATGCGTGGCCCGAGCGCAAAGCCCAGGTCCATGGCAGTCACGCGGTCTGGCGAACGCTCTGCGATCTCCAGCAGTGCGGTGATCCCTGGCCCGGCCTGCCTGCGCTGAATGCGCGCCAGCCCTTGACGCACAAGTCTGCGATTGGTGTCGTCTAGTCGCACCAGGTCGGCTACGGTGCCCAGGGCGACAAGCCCTAGGAGGTCGTCGATGCGAGGGGGCTGCTCGGCAAAGTGATCCGGTGCATGCTGAGCGAGCCAGGCTCGCACGCCCATCACCAGGTAGAAGGCCACCCCCACGCCGGCGAGGTGTTTCGTGGGAAAGCCGCAGCCGGGCTGGTGAGGGTTGAGGATGAGGCAGGGAGGAAGGTCTGGACCAGGCAGGTGGTGGTCAGTGACAAGAACCTTCATGCCCAGTGACTGGGCCGTGCGAACCCCCTGGAGGCTAGAGATGCCGTTGTCGACCGTGATCAGCCAGTCAGGCTGTTCTCCATCAAAGGAGACCGCTGCCTTCTCAGCAAGGGCGGGGGTGAGCCCATAGCCCATGCGCATTCGATCGGGCACGAGGAAGCGAACCTGAGCACCGAGCCGCGCCAGCCCACGCATGAGCACCGCGCTGGCCGTGGCCCCATCGGCATCGTAGTCACCGACCACCAGCAGTCGGGCCCCGGCGAGGATGGCTCGGCCGATCTCGGGATAGGCCTGGTCGGACTGAAGCAGGGCACTCGGGGGAGGAAGCTGGGTGAGGCTAGGATCCAGGGACTGAACACTGGTAATGCCGCGCTGCGCGAGCAGCCGGGCCAGCACAGGATGGGCGCCCGAGGCGAGCAGGCGCTCGAGTGCATCCGGATCAAGCGGGCGATCTCTCAGGGGCAGGCGTTGCGTCATTCTGTCTCGGGCATCGCAAGCAGCGCGGGCAGGCTTCTCAGGTCTGGGGCTTGGCCCAGACCGAGCTGCCAGGCCGGGCTCGGGGTTGGGCTTGGAGACCAGAGTCGGGACTGGGTCTTCAGGCTTGAGATCAGGAGCGGGTGCCCGCTGCGGGACGCGTCCTCAGACAGCCCGAGGAGGCAGCGCTGCCAGTGTGACGCCCAGCAGGCCACCATGTCCTGGCCCGACTCAGGCTCTGTCGGCAGCGGCTGCCACTCCAAGCGAGGTGCCGGCCGCTGATGCAGAGCGGCCCAGGCAGCCCGGAAACCTTCCGTCCAGAGCACCGATGAAGAGGAGGGGGGCAGCCCATGCTCGGCAGGGCGGGTGCTTTGACGAACTTCACTGACGCCCCAGAGCCAGAGGGCATCGGGGTATCCGGACTCACTCGACCAGGTATGGGTGAGCATGCAGGCCAGCTGGCTGGCCTTTCGCCACGCCCGTGCGTGGGCACCGGTTGGCAGAGCGTCGGGCAGGTGAACCTCCTGCAGCAGCGAGGGGTGCATGGCCTCGATCTCGATGGCCTCTGCGCTGCTCAGGTAGAGCTGGCCACTCGCACCCTGGTGCAGCTGCAGCGGGAGTTCCTCGGCGATGCCTCCGGCAAGGGCCTCACGCCACCGCGAATCCGTAGGGCTCTCCTGAAGCAGCAGGCGCACCTGCTGTGGGGTCATGTGAAGCCGGCCGGTGCTCAGAAACCCCCAGTGCTCCCCGGCCTGAGGCTGCAGGCCATCCGCCTGCGCGGACCAGGCGGCCCAGGGCAGGGCCTGCGGGCTGGTGTTGAGGCACTGGGCCAGCGCCTGCATTGCGCCAGGCCAGTGCGGGTGCGCCGGCCCGTTGAGCGGTTCTTCGCGGCTCAGGCCTCGGAGCAGGTCTTCGCCTGCTCGGCCCAGCGGTGTTCGGGGCAGACGGCTAGAGAGAACCTTGGCCTCACTCGCGCTGACCAGTCCGTCTTCAACGATCCAGATGCTGGTGGCCAGGTGAATGCGAGGAGGGGAGTGTGGAGTGGGCAAGGCCATAGGGTGAGTATGGCAAACTCCGCGCATGCCTTTTGAGCTTGCGGTCGGACTTCGATACATCACAGCGGGCCGCTGGGCGCGCTCCACGCGCTTTATTAGCTTCATTTCGCTGATGGCCACGGTGGGCATTGCGCTGGGCGTCGCTGCGCTCATCATGGTGCTCTCGGTGATGAATGGTTTTCAGCTCCAGGTGCGTGATCGGATGCTCGGAGTGCTCTCGCACCTGGAGGTGCTCACCGCTGACGCAAGCCCCCAGCAGCTCGAACTCGCCGCCCAGGCCCTCAAGGCCACGCCAGGTGTCCTCGCCCTGGCCCCCTACACCCGGGGGCAGGCCATGGCTGTTCGGGGAGATCGTCTGCAGGGCGTCATGGTGCGAGGCATCGCCCCCGACTTGGAGCCCGCAGTGAGCGAGGGCCTCACCACCCTTCGTGCAGGCAGCCTGTCGCGTCTTGGCGAGCTGAGGTTCTCCGCCGTGGTGGGCAGTGAACTCGCCAACAGCCTCGGCCTGTCCATCGGCGATCCAATCACCCTCGTGACGGCCGAGCCGAGTGCGGGGCTCACGGGCGTGCTTCCTCGAATGAAGCAGTTTGAGGTGGTGGGCATCTTTGCCTCAGGCCATTACGAGTACGACAGTGGCATGGTGTTTGTGGCCCAGGCCGATGCGCAGGCGTTCTTTCGGGACCAGGGCGTCACGGGGATGCGCGCACGACTGGCCGACCTTCATCAGGCTCCCTGGGTGGCGGCCGTGCTCTCCACTCAGCTGCCGTCAACCCTCCAGGTGCGGGACTGGACGCGAGAGAACAGCGCCTGGTTTGCGGCGGTTCAGCTCGAAAAGCGCATGATGTTCATCATCCTGGTGCTCATCATTGCCGTGGCCGCCTTCAATCTCGTGTCGATGTTGGTGATGACCGTGATGGATAAGCGGTCGGACATTGCCATTCTGAAAACGCTGGGTGCGCAGCCTCGTTCAATCCTGCTGATCTTCATGATTCAGGGGGCAAGCCTTGGCGTGTTGGGCGTGCTCACGGGCACCCTCCTGGGCAGCCTTGGGGCCTGGCAGATCGACGCCCTGGTGGCGGGACTGGAGTCGCTGATGGGCTTTCAGCTGCTACCCAAGGGCATCTACCTCATTGAGCGGCTGCCCTCAGATCTCCGACTGGCTGATGTGCTGCAGATCAGCCTGACCGCCCTGCTCTTGTCGTTTGTGGCCACGATTTATCCAAGCTGGCAGGCTGCAAAGGTTCATCCGGCCGAGGCCCTTCGTCATGACTAGTGTGCTCGAGGCCAAGGCGCTGACCCGCCAGTATGAGGACGCGGGCCGTCTGGTTCGTCCCTTCGAGCGCCTGAGTCTGAGCCTTGCACTGGGCGAGACCCTCTCCATCATGGGCCCCTCGGGGGCTGGGAAGTCCACCCTGCTGCAGCTGCTCGGTGGCATTGACCGCCCCACCGACGGCGAGGTGCTGATCGACGGAGAGTCGCTGGGGCAGGTCTCCGAGTCCCGTCGGGCGGTGATTCGAAACGAAAAGATTGGCTTTGTGTATCAGTTTCACCACCTGCTGCCCGAGTTCTCCGCCCTAGAGAACGTGGCGATGCCGCTGCGGATTCGGCGTATGCCGTGGTCGGAGGCGCAGGCCCGGGCACAGGCGGTCCTGGCTCGCGTGGGCCTCGCCCAGCGGCTCAGTCATCGGCCCTTTCAGCTCTCCGGTGGTGAGCGTCAGCGGGTGGCGATTGCGCGTGCCCTGGTCACCGAGCCTCGGCTGGTATTGGCAGATGAGCCTACCGGCAACCTCGATCGCGAGGCGGCCCATCAGGTCTTTGACTGCCTGCTCGAAGGCGTCAGGGCTCAGCGCACCAGCCTGGTGGTGGTGACCCACGACCCCGATCTGGGTCAGCGCTGTGATCGGTCTCTCGTGCTCTCGAGCTCTGAGAGCAGGATGGCGCGCTGACGGCTGTGTGTGCGCTTGGCACGTTGGCGTGCTGCACGCCAGGCCCAGCCCCAGTAGACCACCGCATAGCTCAGCACCGTGAGCACCACGGCCGTCACCAAGACTCCCAGCAATAGGGGCCAGCCAAGGCCCGCGAGCCAGCCCGCAAGCGCGGCCAGAGAGTTAAATGGCGCAGTGAAGTCAAAGGGCGGTGGGGGCACCAGTTCCCCCTGCGCATCCGCAAGTGCAAGAGGCAGACCAGATGTCTCGAACAGCCAGATTCCCACCTGCAGACAGAGCAGATAGATTGGGATCAAGGTGATCGGGTTGGTGTAAAGGGTGGTGAACACCGCCACCGGCAGGTTGACATGGAAGATCACTGCAGCGATGCCCGCACTGAGAAACTGGAACGGAGGGGGCATCAGCCCGCAGAACATGCCTGCGGCCACGCCCCCTGCAACCGATCGCCGGGTGAGTCGCCAGACCCCAGGGTGGGTGAGAGAGGGCCCCAGTATCCGAAGAAATCGATTGCTCTGGAGAGACTCTGGAGAGGGCAGCTTATCTTTGAGGAAGGTCTTCATCGAGGATGAGAGTGTAGAGTGAAGCGGTGCTGGTAGACACTCATTGCCATCTGGATTTCCTCAGGCACCCGCTCGACAGCCTCAGGCAGGCAGCGAGCGAGGGCGTAGCGGGACTGGTGATTCCTGCCGTCGAGCCGGGGAATTTCTCTCGCGTGCGTGACTGGGCCTGCCAGATGCCCGGTGGCGTCTATGCGCTGGGCCTGCACCCCTGCTCGCTCGATCGTCTAGGGGACGACTCGCTTGCGCTTCTGAAGACTGAGCTCTTGGCCGTCCGGGCCGATCCTCGGCTTGCTGCGCTGGGCGAAATTGGCCTGGACTTCTTTGTTCCAGGACTCGATCGGACCCATATGACCCATCTCTTTCACGAACAGCTCCGGCTGGCCCGAGACTTTGACCTTCCCGTGGTGCTGCATGTTCGCCGTGCGCAGGATCAGGTGCTTGCTGGCCTTCGACGCTTTGGCATTCGCAGGGGCATTGCCCATGCCTTCAACGGAAGCCTTGATCAGGCCAAGGCCTACCGGCGACAGGGCATTCACCTGGGCCTTGGCGGTGCCATGACCTTCACCCGTGCCAGCCGGATTCGAGCGCTGGCTCAGCAGATGCCACTGGAGGCCTTTGTACTGGAGACCGACAGCCCGGACATCCCACCGGCCTGGCTGGCAGCGGGAGAGGAGAACACACCCGTCGAGGTGAGGGGCGTGGCGCAGTGTCTGGCCGAGCTTCGCGGCCTGGCGATCCACGCGGTTGAGGAGGCCACCACTCAGGCCGCCTGCGAGGCGATTCCCGCACTCACCCCGCTGCTCTCGGGCCGCTAGCCCATGCGGCCCTCATTCGCAGCTGCGGCGATGGCCGCGCTGGTGGGTTGTTGCGCGCCTCTGCTCCTCACCACGCTCCCTCCGGCCTGGGTCTGGCTGGTCTTGGCTGGCCTGCCTCTGGCGGGCCTCTTGGCCCGTCGCATGGTCTGGGCCCTCCTCCTTGTGCTCATCGCCGTTGGCTTTGGGGCTCAACTGGCGCTCCGTGCGCAGGGGACGCTCAGCGATCGACTGAGTGGGCAGGACACGGTCCAGGATGTGACGGTTACCGTCGTGCTGCAAGGGCTCCCCTCGCGATCTGAGGGCGCCTATTCCGCCTGGATGATGGAGGGCGTGATGCGGGATGGCCCGCGGCCCGGAGCAAAGCTGAGGCTCTCCTGGGCCCACCCGCCCCAGCCGATTGGCCCCGGGCAGGTCTGGACGCTTCCGGTGCGGCTGAAGAACTTCTCCGGCACCCGCAACTTTCACGGGTTTGATCCAGAGACCTGGGCCTTCTCCCAGGGCATCGTCCTGCAGGGGAGTGTGAAGAGCGGTCGACGAGATCCGCCCGCCCAGCGACTCGAGGATGACCAGGGCCTGCTCTCGCGCATCGACCGCCTGCGCTTTGCAGCCCGGCAACTCATCGAATCCACGCTCGCAGAGCGGCCCCACTGGGGGGTGATCTCGGGCCTGGTGGTGGGCGATCAGGCGGTGATCTCCGCGGACCACTGGAGGCTCTTTGCTCAGACGGGCATCTCTCACCTCGTATCGATCTCCGGGCTGCATGTGACGCTCTTTGCCTGGGCCGCACGCGAGGCGGCACGGCTGGTCTGGCGAGTGCTCTCCAGGCCGCCCATTCGGCTGGCACTCTGGCTGCCCTTTCCCCCTGTGGGCGCTGTCACCGCGGCCCTGGCAGCCCTGGGCTATGCCCTGTTGGCTGGATTCAATCTCCCAGCGCAGCGCACGGCCGTGATGGTCTGCACCGCGGCGATGGCCACACTGGCGGGTCGCCAACTCTCCTCCTGGGATGTGCTGGGCATCACGCTGCTGGTGATGCTCGCCCTGGAGCCCACCGCTCCGCTCTCACCAGGATTCTGGCTGAGCTTTTTTGCGGTCGGGCTGCTGTTCGCGCAGCCCGAGGGGCAGGGCCGTTGGCTGCGATCGGCCGCACGCGCCCAGTGGGCGATGACCATCGGCCTTGCCCCGCTCACGGTGGCGTTTTTTCATCAGATCTCGGTGGTGGGGCCGCTGGCCAATGCAGTCGCGATTCCGTGGGTCACCTACTGTGTCACCCCGCTGGCGTTGCTTGGTACGCCCTTGGCCGCGTTGGGCTGGACGGGACCGCTGGTCCTCGCTGAGCGCTGCTTTGGCTGGCTAGTCGACCTGATTGAGCCCATGGCGGGCTGGAGCTGGTCGGTTGCGGCCTGGCACGCTCCACCGCTCTGGGCCTGTGTGGTGGCCTGCCTCGGCGTGGCCTGGGCGCTCCAGCCGCAGCATCCTGCGATCTCGCCTCGTCAGCGTCACGCAGGCTGGCTCTTGCTCCCGGTGCTCTTGGTGGGAGGCCAGCCAGCCCCACAGAGGGGTGAATGGAGTCTTACGGCCCTCGACATCGGGCAGGGCACGGCAGTGGTGGTGCGCACTCAGCACCACACCCTCTTGTATGACACCGGGCCGAGCATGGGAAGCTCTAACGCAGCACGGCGGATTGTGCTGCCCCAGATGCAGGCCGAGGGCCTGGGCCCGTTGAACCTCCTCATGGTTTCGCATGACGATGACGACCATGCCTCTGGCCTCCAGGAGGTGCTTACCGCTCAGACAGAGGCCGTCCTGGTTACCAGCCTTCAGCCGCATGAGCTCTCAGCCCGAGGTCTCGCCGCGGCGCAGGTTCAGGGCGCAGTGCGCTGCGAGTGGGGCGTGGGATGGACATGGGATGGTGTGCAGTTTCGGGTGCTCTATCCCTACCCGGATCGTGTGCTTGCAGAGAAGAGTGCCAACGACGACTCTTGTGTGCTGGAGGTGACAGATGCCAGCGGTCGGCGAGTGATTCTTGCGGGTGACTTATCCTCGAAGGCCGAGGCGGACTGGCTCTCCCAGCAGCCTTGGCTGAGTTCCAAGACCAGCCCTCTCGTGTTCATGACGCCGCATCATGGCAGTCGCGACTCCACCAGTGAGGAGAGCCTGCGTCTTCTCCGGCCGGACTGGGCCTTCTCGCAGTCGAAGTACCAGGGCCGGTTCCTCCACCCGCATCCCGAGGTGGTGGAGCGTCTGCGGGCGCAGGGCATTCCTTTCCTTCGAACCGATCTCCAGGGGGCTATTCGCCTGGCCTGGCAGGGCGATGGCCTAGCGGTGGAGACCGCCCAAGACCACCGCAGATTCTGGCATCTGCCCCGCTAGGGACTGCTTCTGTCTTTACTGTGCCACCCAGCCGCCGTCCATGTTCCAGGCCACACCGCGAACCTGGTCTGCAGCGGGTGAGCAGAGGAATACCGCCAGGCCACCGAGCTGCTCCACGGAGACGAACTCGCCCGAGGGCTGTTTTTCCATCAGCAGCCCGCGCTTGGCCTCCTCCAGTGAGACGCCCTCGCGCACTGCACGGGCATCGACCTGCTTCTGAACCAGAGGGGTGAGTACCCAGCCCGGGCAGATGGCGTTGCAGGTAATGGGCGACTGAGCGGTCTCGAGTGCCACCACCTTGGTCAGGCCAACCAGCCCGTGCTTGGCGGCTACATAGGCCGACTTCTGGGCACTGGCCACCAGGCCGTGGGCAGAGGCAATGTTGATAATCCGGCCAAAGCCACGAGCCTTCATGCCCGGCATCGCTGCACGGATGGTGTGAAAGGCGGACGAGAGGTTGATTGCAATCACTGCATCCCAACGCTCAACCGGGAAGTCCTCCACCTGGGCAACATGCTGGATGCCTGCGTTGTTGACGAGGATGTCCACTGCGCCCATCTCCTGCTCGGCCGCCTTCATCATGTCTGCGATCTCGCTGGGCCTGGACATGTCTGCTCCGTAGTGCAGGGCGGGCTGCCCCGAGCGGCGGCTCAGGTCGGCCTGAAGGTCTGCAATCACTGCAGCCTCTCCAAACCCGTTCATGGCGATCCGAACGCCTTGGTCTGCGAGGCACTGGGCAATGCCCAGTCCAATGCCGCTGGTGGAGCCCGTAACGAGCGCGGTCTTGCCTTTGAGTGAGGACATCGTGCTTCTCCTGTATGGTTTTGACTGCGGGCAAGCATAGCCTGCCGTCATGACCAGATTCAAGGAAGCACATCAATGCGCATGCCCAAGTCAGTTGAGATTCTTGAGATTCCCTGCCAGAGCCCTGCGGGTACCCATGTGATGCGGGTCCAGCAGGTGGGCCCAGCGGCCAGCGACCGCGTCGCAGTGTGTGTGCACGGCCTGACTCGGGTGTCGGATGATTTTCTCTCGCTCGCAGTGGCGCTGGAGGAGCAGGGCTATCGCGTGCTGATGCCCGATGTGGTAGGCCGCGGCCGCTCAGACTGGCTCAAGGCACCCGAGCACTATCACTTTGGTCAGTATGCGGCCGACCTCGCTCAGATGGCCAGAAGCCTCGCCTTGCCTGCGGTGGACTGGGTTGGAACCTCCATGGGGGGGCTGGTGGCCATGGTGGCTGCCGGACATCCTCAGCGCGACACCTTTTTTGCCGGCCTTCGGTTTCGCAAGCTTGTGCTCAATGATGCTGGTGCAAGGCTCGCGGGTGAGGCGCTGGACCGAATCGGTGCCTATGTGGGGGAGTCTCCGGTGTTTTCCGATCAGGCGCAGGCTCGCGCCCTGGTGCGCAGCCGGATTCTGCCCTTTGGCCCTCATGACGAGGACGAGTGGAATTTCCTGGCTGATGTGGTGCTCCGGCATCGGCCTGAGGGCGGATGGCGGCTGCACTACGATCCGGCCATCGCAGCTCCCTTCAAGGCGGCACTGCTGGCAAAGAGCGGGCCGACGCCCGATGTGGACTTCTGCCCCTTGTACGACCAGATCCAGTGCCCAACCCTGCTGCTGAGGGGAGCGGAGAGTGATCTGCTGTCTCCTGCGGTGGCCGAGGAGATGACCCAACGCGGCCCGCGTGCGCGGCTTGTGGAGTTCGCTGGCGTGGGGCATGCCCCCACCCTGCTCCATGAGGATCAGCTTCAGCCGATCCTCAACTTCTTTGCAGAGGCTTAGCGCCAGCCCACCTGATCCACTAGCTCTTGGGCCGCGCGAACCTGGCCCGCATACTGCGCCACCGGCATGGGGTCGGCCTTGAACCTGCCTAGGCTCTCCAGCTCGGGATTGTTGATCGTGACGCCTTGGCGAGCGGGCCACTCATTGTTGGCCTCCGCAAACTGGGCCTGTGCCTCGGGGCTGGCCAGAAACTCGAGAAACGCAAGGGCATGGGCCTTGTTTGGCGCCGTCTTCAGCACGCCACCGCCAGAGATGTTGATGTGGGTGCCTGCACCGGCCTGATCGGGCCACACCAAGCGTGTCTTGGCAGCAACCTGCCTGTCCTCGGGCTTCTTGCTGCGCATGAGGCGCGCGTAATAGTAGGTGTTGGTGACGGCAATCGCACATTCCCCAGACGCCACGGCCTTCACCTGGTCGGTGTCTCCCCCTTTGGGCGGGCGTGCCAGGTTGTTTTTAACCCCCTGGGCCCAGGCCCTTGCCTTCTCAATCCCTTGGTGGGCGATCTGCGAGCCAACCAGCGACAGCATGTAGGGGTGGGCGGCCGACCGGGTGCAGACCATGCCCTTGAAGGCAGGATTTGCGAGGTCTGCGTAGGTCTTGAGCTGTTCGGGCTTCACTCTGAGCGGATCCACCACCAGCACACGGGCCCGCGTGGTGAAGCCAAACCACAGGTTCTGGTTGCGCAGGGATGCCGGAATGGCCCGCTCTAGGGCTGGAGAGTTCACGGGATCAAAGAAGCCCTCCTGGGCTGCGCGGTCGAGCCTTGAGGCGTCGGCCAGGAGCAGGACATCCGCTGGGCTGGCCTTGCCCTCACTGCGCAGACGCTGGAGCAGGGGCTCGTCGCTGGTGGTGACCACATTCACCCGGATGCCCGTCTTCTGAGTGAAGCTGGCATAGAGGGCGTCGTCACTGGAATAGTGACGAGCAGTGTAGAGGTTCAGCACCTTCTCGCTGGCCTGGAGGCTGGGGGCGAGGCCTGCGAGGCTGCAGGCCAGGGTGGTGGTAAGGGCAAGACGGCGAACGAGGTTCATTGAGGAGCATCTCCTGACGAGGGTGGGACGAATGTGTCTAGGTTAACACAAGTGAGAACGATTTTCAACAGCAATAAAATCTGGGGCATCATGAGGCCCTCTCTCAACCGATTCGCCTGGAGGTTTTGCCATGATCGTGCGTCAAGCTCTCACCGCAGAGGACTGCGAGCGCATGGGTGCTGCTGCAATTGCGGAGGCCCAGAGCAACAACTGGAATGTAAGCATCGCAATCTGCGACGACGGTGGCCACCTGTTGTGGTTCAAGCGGCTCAACGGCGCACCTCCCATCTCCGCCTACATTGCCACCAACAAGGCCAAGACCGCAGCCTTGGGCCGTCGCGAGACGCGCCTCTACGAGGAAGTGATCAACAACGGCCGCACGGCCTTTCTCACTGTGCCCGAGATTGAAGGCCTGCTGGAGGGCGGCGTGCCGGTGGTGGTGGATGGCGTGGTGATTGGTGCAGTGGGCGTCTCGAATGTGAAGTCCGTCGAAGACGCCCAGATCGCCAAGGCGGGCATTGCTGCCCTGTAGTGGCTGAGGCTGCTTAGGCCGCAGCCTTCTGAAGCTGCTCGATGCGGACCTTCCACTCGCGGGGTCCGCTCTCGTGCACCGACGCTCCCCTCGCGTCGACCGCAACCGTCACGGGCATATCCACCACCTCGAACTCATAGATGGCCTCCATGCCGAGGTCTTCAAATGCGAGGACCTTGGCCGATCGGATGGCCTTGCTCACCAGGTAGGCCGATCCGCCAATGGCGATGAGGTAGGCCGTCTCGTACTTCTTGATGGTGTCGACCGTGGCCTGGCCGCGCTCGGCCTTTCCCACCATACCGATGAGACCGGTCTGGCCGAGCATCATCTCGCTGAACTTATCCATCCGGGTGGAGGTGGTGGGCCCGGCCGGACCAACGGCCTCATCCCGCACGGCATCCACTGGGCCGACGTAGTAGATCACTCGGTTGGTGAAGTCGACGGGAAGCGCCTCGCCCCGCCCGAGCATGTCCTGAATCCGCTTGTGCGCGGCGTCTCGGCCGGTGAGCAGCTTGCCCGAGAGCAGCAGGGTCTGACCCGGCGTCCAGGTCTTCACCTCGTCCCGGGTGAGGGTGTCTAGGTTCACTCGAAGGGACCTCTCGGCATTGGCCGTCCACTGAACCTTGGGCCACTGGTCAAGATTGGGGGGAGTGAAGACCGCAGGCCCGGAGCCATCCAGATGGAAGTGGATGTGGCGTGTAGCCGCGCAGTTGGGAATCATGGCCACCGGCAGGTTGGCGGCATGGGTGGGACAGTCCATGATCTTCACATCCAGAACGGTGGTGAGGCCGCCCAGGCCTTGGGCGCCAATTCCCAGTGCATTCACCTTCTCATAGAGCTCCAGCCGCATCTCCTCGGGCCGGTTCTTGGGGCCACGGGCCCGGAGCTCGGCGATATCGACAGGCGCCATGAGTGACTCTTTAGCCATCAGCATGGCCTTCTCGGGCGTTCCGCCAATGCCGATGCCCAGAATGCCGGGAGGGCACCAGCCCGCACCCATCGTGGGCACAGTCTTGAGCACCCAGTCCACGATGTTGTCATTGGGATTGAGCATGCCGAGCTTGGCCTTGGCCTCACTGCCCCCGCCCTTGGCCGCGCAGATCACCTCTAGCTCATCGCCGGCCACGATCTCTGTGTGAATCACCGCAGGCGTGTTGTCTCTGGTGTTCTTGGAGGTGCCCGCAGGATCGGCAAGAACGGATGCCCGCAGGGGGTTGTCAGGGTTCTTGTAGGCGCGGCGTACGCCCTCATTCACCATCTCCGTGACGGTCATCGTGGCGCCTCCCCACTGCAGGTTCATGCCTACTTTGAGGAATACGGTGGCAATGCCGGTGTCCTGGCAGATGGGCCGGTGGCCCTCAGCGGCCATTCGGCTGTTGGTGAGGATCTGAGCGATCGCATCCCGTGCGGAGGGGCTCTCCTCTCGCTCATAGGCTTGTCCCAGTGCGGTGATGTAGTCCACGGGGTGGTAGTAGCTGATGTACTGGAACGCGTCCGCGATGCTCTGAATGAAATCGTCCTGCTGAATGACTGCCATAGTGGGCCTCTTAAGTGGAATGCGAGACTAGTGCGAACCGCTGCCCTTGCTCTTGAGTGCAGCAAGATCGTCGCTCACCATAATGCGATCGCAGGCGGCGATGGCCATTGCGGAGAGCAAGAATGCGATGTGAATCCCGGTCTGGGCAATGAGGGTTTTCTCGTCGAGGTGCTCTGCATTGATGAAGGTCTTGAGCAGGTGGATAGATGAAATGCCAATGATGGCGGTGGCCAGCTTCACCTTGAGCACCGAGGCATTCACATGCGAGAGCCACTCGGGCTGATCGGGGTGCCCCTCCAGGTTCATGCGCGAGACGAAGGTCTCGTAGCCCCCGACAATCACCATGATGAGCAGGTTGGAGATCATCACCACGTCGATCAGGCCCAGAACGATCAGCATGATCGCCGCCTCGGTCATGGGGCCCTTGCCTGGATCTGGGGTAAAAACGCCATGCAGCAGGTGGCTGAGCTCAATCCAGAAGTGGTAGGCGTAGACGATTTGGGCCACGATCAGGCCGAGATAGAGCGGCAGTTGAAGCCAGCGACTGGCAAAAATGAGACGGGGAAGGGGGGCCAGACGGCCGTGCTGAAGCGGATCTTGTGATTTCATGTTTGTTGAGCCCAGGGAAATGTCGTAGAGTTTTACCAAACAAATATTAATCAATCAGAGGAGATCCCCCATGTCATCGAGTCAGATCGAGTCGGTTCTGCACGAAAACCGTGTGTTCGACCCGCCCGCAGAGTTTTCCAAGACTGCCCGTATCGGCAGCATGCAGGCCTACAACGCCCTGGTGGCCGAGGCGGATGCAAACTACGCCGAGTACTGGGCCAAGCGAGCCCGTGAAGAGATCGTCTGGCACAAGCCCTTCTCAAAGACACTCGATGAGTCGCAGGCTCCGTTCTACAAGTGGTTTGAGGATGGCGAACTCAACGTCTCCTACAACTGCCTTGAGAAAAATATCGAAAATGGCCTGGGTGAGAAGGTTGCCATTATTTTTGAGTCAGACGGCGGTGAGGTAACCAAGGTCACCTACTCAGAGCTTCACGCTAAGGTTTGCGCTCTGGCCAATGGCCTCAAAACCCTGGGCTACAAGAAGGGCGACCGTGCGCTGATCTACATGCCCATGTCGGTGGAAGGCGTAGCCTCCATGCATGCCTGTGCGCGCCTTGGCATTATCCACTCGGTAGTGTTTGGTGGGTTCTCTGCCAAGAGCCTCCAAGAGCGTGTAGTCGATGCGGGCGCTACCCTCGTCATTGCTGCGGACGAGCAGTGCCGTGGCGGTAAAAACATTCCCCTGAAGCCTGCGGTGGACGAGGCATTCGCCCTCGGCGGCTGCGAGGGTGTGCGTCATGTGGTGGTGTACCGCCGCACCGGCGGGGCCGTGCCCATGACGGCAGGCCGAGATGTCTATATGGACGACCTGGTGAGCGACCAGCCCACCAGCTGCACCCCTGAGTGGGTGAGCGCAGAGCATCCCCTCTTCATTCTCTACACCTCGGGCTCCACCGGTAAACCCAAGGGCGTTCAGCACTCCAGCGGTGGCTACCTGCTGCACGCCATTCTCACCATGAAGTACACCTTCGACATCCAGCCTCATGATGTCTTCTGGTGTACCGCCGATATTGGCTGGGTGACAGGGCACACCTATATTGCTTATGGCCCTCTGGCCTGCGGTGCAACCCAGATCGTCTTCGAAGGCGTGCCCACCTACCCCAATGCTGGTCGGTTCTGGGACATGATTCAGAAGCACGAAGTGAGTGTGTTCTACACCGCGCCTACGGCGATTCGCTCGCTGATCAAGGCCAGCGAAACCACCCCTGAGTGTCATCCAAACAAGTACAACCTCAGCTCCCTGAGGCTCTTGGGCTCGGTGGGTGAGCCCATCAACCCAGAGGCCTGGATGTGGTACCACAACCAGATTGGCGGCGGCCGCTGCCCCATCGTGGACACCTTCTGGCAGACCGAGACGGGCGGCCATGTGATTACGCCCATGCCGGGTGCAACCCCCTTGGTGCCGGGCTCTTGCACGCTTCCCTTCCCCGGCGTGCAGGTTGCGATCGTGGATGAGACGGGCCACGACCTTCCCAATGGCCAGGGCGGCATCCTGGTGATCAAGCGGCCTTGGCCCTCCATGATCCGCACCATCTGGGGAGATCCCGATCGGTTCAAGAAGTCGTACTACCCGGAGGAGCTGGGCGGCACGCTCTACCTCGCAGGTGACGGTGCGATTCGCGACAAGGACACGGGCTACTTCACCATCATGGGCCGGATTGACGACGTGCTGAACGTCTCTGGACACCGGATGGGCACCATGGAGATTGAGTCGGCCCTGGTGGCCAATCCCCTGGTGGCAGAGGCTGCCGTGGTTGGCCGCCCCGACGACCTCACTGGCGAGGCCATTGTGGCCTTCGTGGTGCTGAAGCAGGCACGACCCAGCGGAGACGATGCCAAGAAGCTTGCCAACGACCTGCGAAACTGGGTGGGGAAGGAGATTGGCCCCATTGCCAAGCCCAAAGAGATTCGGTTCGGCGATAACCTGCCCAAGACCCGGTCAGGCAAGATCATGCGCCGGCTGCTTCGCACGCTGGCCAAGGGTGAGGAGATTACGCAGGATGTCTCCACGCTGGAAAATCCGGCCATTCTTGATCAGCTCAAGCAGTCGACCTAAGCGAGCGTCTAAAACTGTTAGAATCGCGGGCTTGCAGTTGCAGGCCCGTTGTTCTTTTGGGCCGATGTGAAGCACAGCGGAGAGATGGATGAGTGGTTTAAGTCGCACGCCTGGAAAGCGTGTGTAGGTTCATAGCCTACCGCGGGTTCGAATCCCGCTCTCTCCGCCACCG
>JBEAMW010000031.1:0-3119 GCA_041165705.1 Pseudomonadota bacterium | reverse complement strand
AGATCAATGCCAACCTCTCCAGCCTCGATAAGATCGCACGGTCCAACGCAGCCGCTGCCGAGCAGATCACCGCAACCGTCATCGAGTTGTCTAAGATTGCTGATGCAACCCGCCAGGAGGTCGAACGCTTCCGGGCATAACCCCTACCGGAGTGAGCATGGCCTACACCTCAGAAATCAGCCGATCAAATCCCGCAGCCTTCCTTTTTCTGCTCGATCAATCGGGCTCGATGACCGATAACGCCGGCATGGCCGGCTATACAAAGGCTCAGTTCCTGTGCGATGCGCTTAACCGCGTCATCGTGAATCTCATTGCGCGGAGTTCCAAGTCTGAGGGCGTGCGTGATTATTTCCACCTTGGAGCCATCGGCTACGGGGGAGCAGGCGTGGGAAATGCGCTGAGCGGAAAGCTTTCACAGAGTATCTTCCACCCCATCTCAGCCTTTGAGGCTGCACCTCTGCGAGTGGAAGACCGTATCCAGAAGATTCCGGATGGGGCTGGTGGGATGATCACGCAAGGCATTAAGTTTCCGGTCTGGCTTGAGCCCCAGGCCAAAGGGGGAACTCCCATGCGCAAGGCGATTCGCATGGCGGCCGAAACCGTCGCAGCCTGGTGCGATGAACACCCCCGCTCCTACCCCCCCACCATCCTCCACGTAACGGATGGAGACCCTACCGATGGAGACCCTGAGCCCATGGCTGAGGGCCTCAGGCAGATCGGTACTGACGACGGTGACCTGCTGCTGTTCAACCTGCACGTGGGCGGTGGCCATGCCCGTCCGATTCGCTTCCCGCTGCGAGAGTCTGAGATCACAGACCCCTACGGCCAGATGCTCTTTCGAATGTCCAGCGACCTCCCCGACCCCATCGCCCATGCCGCTCGAGAGCGCGGCTACGATGTCGATGCAGGTGCCAAGGGATTTTTTTACAACGTCGAGCCCATTGAGATCGTGGAGTTCTTCGATATTGGAACCCGGGCCTCCTCCCAGTCGATGCTGTTGCGATAACTCGCCTGCGCCATGAGGCTCGAACAGGCCTTTCGCCTGTCAAAAGAACCGGACTACCCAGAGGCAAACGAGGATGTCTTCGCCTTCGACGATCAGGGAGCAGCTGCTGCGCTCAGCGATGGCGCCAGCGAGTCGTTTGATTCCCAGTCCTGGAGCAGGCTGCTCTGCGAGTCCTTCATCACTCGGCGGCAGCGCCTCAGTATCGACCCACCCGAAACCTTCGCCCAGTCCCTCCTGGCCCACTCCAGAGCTGCATTCAGTCAGCAGATCGCAAGCCGACAGCTCAGCTGGTCCCAGCAGGCCGCGCTGAGCAGGGGTAATTTTGCAAGCCTCATCGGAGTTGCCGATGGGGCTGACGAGATTCTTCTGCTGGCGATTGGCGATTCGATTGCCCTCTGGCAAGACGCCCAAGGTGCGATTCAGACCTGGATTCTCAAGACCCCAGAGGAGTTTCAGCGAAACCCTGTCTTGCTGGGCTCCGACCCGAGGTCCGACCTGGTCCTGCTCAACCGCGAGCGCAGCCGGTGGGGTCTGTGTCGCGTAAAAAAATCAAATATTCTCCATGGCAGGCTATGGCTCATGACCGACGCCATTGCCGCCTGGGTCATGCGTCTTACCCAAAGCCAGCAGACTGCTGAGGTTACCGAGTTGTTGCAGTCAAATACAGGTACGCTAGAAGCCTGGGTTCGACAGAAGCGCTACCACAAAGAGCTGCGCATCGACGACACCACTCTGCTCACTCTCACGGTCTAAAGCTCAAGTCATCATGAAGCTGCCCAAGCTCGAAGAATATCTGCAGGCGCTGCAACAGGCACCCGCACAGTTATTCGCAGACCAAGAGCTCCGGCAAGGACGAATTGAGGTCAATGCCTTGGGCATGCCTCGCACCCGCAGTGGAAACTTTGCGCTGGTCTTCAGAATCCTCACCCCCCAGAAAGGCTATGCCGTGCGGTGCTTCACCCGCATGGCCCAAGAGTCTGAGCTGCGGCAGCGGGAGATCTCCAAGATGCTGGCCTCTGTGTCGCAGTCGCTTGGACCCCAGTCACCCTTTCTCACCTTTGAACTCCAGTCCTCCGGGATCCGAGTGGCGGGGGTGTGGTTCCCGATTGTGAAGATGGCCTGGTGCGAGGGTATTACCCTGGGGGAGTTTGTCAGTCAGAACGTTCAGTCCCCTCGGCATCTCAGCACGCTGCGACACTCGCTCTCCGAGCTCAGCAAAACCCTGGCCCGCCACGAGATCGCCCACGGGGATATTCAGCCCAGCAACATTCTGGTGTGGGACGAGGGCAAGCGCCTGAAGCTCATCGACTACGACGGCTGCTATGTTCCCTCTATTCGAGGCCTGCCAGCCTGCGAGCTGGGACACATCAACTTTCAGCACCCTAAGCGCGATGAGAGTCACTTTGATCATCGGCTCGACCGCTTCTCCTTCCAACTCCTTGATGTGAGCCTTCAGTTATTGGAGCGCGATCCGTCCCTCTGGGAGAAGACCTACAGCGACGAGGAGGGGTTTATCTTTCGCGCCCACGACCTCGCCAACCCACCCGCGTCCCAGGCCTTTCTGCTGGCCTCCAAGGTGCCGGGCATGGGAGATCTCTGCCAGGGGCTCGCCAAGGCCTGCATGGGCGCCTACGAGACCGTGGTGGGTACATCAGCGCCTGCATCGGCTACGCCTCCAGCCGCCAGCCCGGCCGTCACCTTTAGCCCGCCAGCCCTGGTGCATCAGTCCAAGCTTCAAACCGCCCAGGCGCTTCAACAGATCTACCTAAGCTCACACCCAGTCGTAAACGCCTCCCAGTTCCTGCAAATGAGCCACATGGTGGCTCAGCGGATTGAACTCATCGGCAAGGTCGTGGAGATTCGTTCAGGGAAGAAGTCGTTCGGTGGCAAGCCGGCACTTCGTCCCTATGTGTACATCGACTTCTCACCAATCTCTGGTGGCAAGGTGGTGCGCGCCAAAATCCTCCCTGAGGTCCTGGAGGGCCAGAACTTTACCCCTCAGAGCCTGCCCAACGACCGTTGGATTGGGAAGTGGGTGTCCATCAATGAGGTGGTGCAGCCACTCGCCTCGGTGCCCCACCCCGCCTTTCCAGCTGGCCTGAGCGAGCTCTCC
>JBEAMW010000030.1:0-9784 GCA_041165705.1 Pseudomonadota bacterium | reverse complement strand
ACGCGCTTCAGGCGTGAACCGGTGACGGTCACCGTGGTCTCTTGTTGGGCAATCGCGACATCTGCTGCAAGCAGACTCGCACCTGCCATCGCCGCGAACAGCGCACGGCTCAGAATGGTCTTCTGGGGCACCATAGAAAAAACTCCCTCGTGGGTTGAAAGTAGTGAAGATATAGCCTGCAAGACATTCCTGTGACAACACCTAGGGTTAACCATGTTGCGTAAAGGTTACACAGGGTTGCTGCAACGCACTAACTTCGGGCATTCACCGCCAAAAATCCCCCACTCTGGTGCGCCCAGAGTCGGGCATAGAGCCCCCCCTGCCGCAGCAAAGCGTCATGGCTTCCCTGCTCCACAATCCGTCCAGCATCGAGCACAATCAGCCGATCGAGGGCAGCAATCGTGCTCAGGCGGTGTGCGATGGCCAGCACTGTCTTGCCCTGCATCAGCTCGGCGAGGCTCTGTTGAATGGCCGCCTCCACCTCACTGTCCAGGGCGCTGGTGGCCTCATCCAGGATCAGGATCGGGGCGTCCTTCAGAATCACCCGGGCGATTGCCACCCGTTGCCGCTGGCCACCGCTGAGCTTCACACCCCGCTCGCCCACATGAGCATCGAGGCCCTTTCGCCCCTCCTGGTCCTCGAGATCAGGAACAAAGGCCTCCGCATGGGCGCGCCGCACGGCCTCCCATACCTCCTCATCAGTCGCGTCTGGTCGGCCGTACACAATGTTGTCTCGCACAGAGCGGTGAAGCAATGAGGTGTCCTGGGTCACCATACCGATCTGGGCGCGCAGGCTGGTCTGTCTCACCTGCGAGATGTTCTGGCCATCGATCAGAATCTCTCCCGAATCGATGTCGTAGAAGCGCAGCAGAAGATTCGTGAGGGTGCTCTTGCCGGCCCCAGACGGCCCCACGAGGCCCACCTTTTCACCAGGACGAATGACCAGGTTGAGATCTTGAATCACCGGCTTGTCGGGGCCATACGAGAACACCACGCCCTTAAACTCCACCTGGCCGCGCTCCACCTGCAGGGGCTGTGCCTGCGGTGCATCCACGATGGCAAGGGGCTTAGACAGCATCGAGATTCCGTCACGCACGGTGCCCATGTTCTCGAAGAGGTTGGCCATCTCGTACATCACCCAGTGAGAGATGCCCATGAGTCGAATGGCCATGGCCACAGAGGCAGCCACTGCGCCAGATCCTACCCCGCCCTCACTCCACACCCATAGGCCTGCAATGCCAGTGCCCATGACCAGCGTGACACTCAGTGCGTGGTTGGTGGTCTCAAAGCTTCCGGCCAGACGCATCTGGGGATAGGCAGTCTCCATAAACTCCTGCATCGACTCCTTGGCATACGCAGCCTCTCGTTCGGCGTGGGAGAAGAGCTTCACCGTGGAGATATTGGTGTAGGCATCCGTGATGCGGCCCGTCATGAGGCTGCGCGCGTCCGCCTGGCGCTTTGCAACCGCTCCAATGCGGGGCACGAAGACGCGCAGCACCAGCGCATAGGCCAGCACCCAGAGGGCAAAGGGCCACATGAGCCGCAGATCGAAGCTGCCCACCACGGTCACCATGGTGATGAAGTACACACCGACGAACACGAGAATATCCACCAGAGTGATCACCACATCGCGAACCGCGAGCGCAGTCTGCATGACCTTGGTTGAGACCCGCCCTGAGAACTCATTCTGATAGAAGGACATGCTCTGGGCCAGCATGAGCCGATGGAAGGCCCAGCGCAGGCGCATCGGCATATTTGCAAAGAGCGTCTGATACTTCACCAGGCAGGCGAGCAGCACCAGCAGAACGCTGCCAATCAAAAACACCGCCATGAGGGTGAGCTCCGTGCGCGCCAACGCCCAGAATTGCTCCGGCGGAGTCTTGGCAAGCCAGTCCACCAAGAAGCCCAGCAAAGCAAACAAAAGAGCCTCAAAGGCCGCGATGCTGGCGGTCAGGGACATAAGGCCAAGGAGGTAGATCCGGCTTCCCTTGGTCATCGCCCACAAGAAGGGCCAGAGCTTGGCCGGGGGAACCTGCGGCGGCTCTGGTGGGTAGGTGGGGAGGAGTCGTTCAAAGAATGCAAACATAGGGCGCTCGGTTATCGGTCACTTGGGTCTGATACTGTTTTCACATGGAATGGACTCAGACCGAAAGCCTCATTCGTGCCGCCGTGGGTCTTTTTGTGATCGTCGACCCGATCGGCAGCGTGGTGCTCTTCCTCGCAGTCACCCGCGGGTACAGCGACGACAAACGAAAACGCGCGGCTCGATGGGCCGGCATCACGGTGGCAGGCGTGCTGATCGGCGCTGCCCTCATCGGTCGAGCGGTCCTCGAGTTATTCTCCATTCGGCTGGCATCTTTGTCCGTCGCTGGCGGTATTTTATTTCTCATTCTCGCAATTCAGATGCTCAACGCGGAGCCCGAGCCGGCACCGGACTCGAGCAGTGCCGGAGATCCCCATCTGCCCGAGAGCGCAATCGTCCCGCTCGGCGTGCCGCTCATGGCAGGGCCAGGTGCCATCAGCACCGTTATTCTTAACAGCCCGGGCTCGGCCGACCCTCTCACCACCCTGCTGCTCATGCTCGCGATCCTGGGGATTGGCCTCTCCACCTGGATCTGTTTCTCCTTCTCTGACCAGATCGTTCGGCTGGTTGGCCCCGTCGGCATCCGCCTGCTCACAAGGCTCATGGGCCTGGTACTCGGGGCCCTCGCGATTGAGTACATCGCAAAGGGCCTTGCGGGAATATTTCCGAGGCTCTTTGGCGCCTAGAGTTGGGGCACAGCTGACAACAGAGTCTGCGTGTAGGGGTGCGAGGGCCGATTCAAGACTTGATCGGCACCACCCTGCTCCACGATGAGGCCTCGCTGCATCACCGCCACCTCATCACCCAGATAGGCCACAACCCCAATGTTGTGAGTGATGAGCAGGTAGCTCACCCCGAGGTCCTTCTGGAGCGACTTCAGTAGATTCAGAATCTGTGCCTGAACCGACACATCCAAGGCACTGGTGGGCTCATCACAGACGATGAGTTTCGGTCGCACCGCCAGCGCGCGAGCAATTGCAATTCGCTGCCGCTGCCCTCCAGAGAACTCGTGGGGATAGCGACTCAGGGTATCCGCACGCAGCCCCACCTGCTCCATCAGGTCGCGCAGAATGCGCTGCCGGTCATCGGGTGTCCACTCGGGATGGAGGCTGAGCATCCCTTCCTCAAGAATGTCCTTCACGCGTTGGCGAGGACTGAGAGACGCAAAGGGATTCTGAAAAATGATCTGAAGGTCTTTGCGCATACGCGCAATGGCTGCACGCCCAGCACCCAGCAGGGACTCTCCTTGGAGTGCGACCGATCCGGTCACCCGAGCGCGTGGACCCAGAATACTCAGCAAAGCCTTTCCTGTGGTGGTCTTGCCGCAGCCCGACTCCCCCACCAGGGCCAGGGTCTGTCCGGGCTTAATCTCAAAGCCCACGCCTCGAACTGCATCGAAGGTCTTTGCTGCCTGGAGGAACCCCCCACCGAGGGTGTAGGTGACTCGGAGGTCTTGGACAGAAAGCAGCGCCGGCGTCTCGGCCAGCCCGTCAGGGGTCGCATGCGGACCGCCATGCTCTGTGACTCGCGCGGCCAGGGGGGCCAAGGCTGCCCCTTCACTCACAGGAAGGCAACGAATGGCCCGAGTTCCGTCGGGGGCAGACCGGAGTTCGATCTGCCCCTCACGACAGACAGACTGCGCCCAGGGGCAGCGGGGTGCAAACCGGCAGCCCACGAACAGCTCTGTGAGTGGGGGGACAGTGCCCTCAATGGCTGCAAGCGACTGTCCCCGCTTAGAGGCCTCTGGCATTGCGTCTAGCAGAAGCCTGGCATACGGATGCTGGGGCTTCGCAAAGAAGCTGGTTGACTCAGCCACCTCTACGATCTGACCGGCATACATCAGAGCCACCCGCTGGGCCATGCCCTTGACCACGGCAAGATCATGAGTAATGAGCATCAAGGCCATGCCACGCTCGCGCTGAAGCGACTGTAGAAGGCTCAGGATCTGGGCCTGAATGGTGACATCGAGCGCGGTGGTGGGTTCATCTGCGATCAGGAGGTCGGGCTCGGCAGCGAGTGCAATCGCAATCATGACGCGCTGGAGTTGCCCACCCGAGAGCTCAAAGGGGTATCCCTTCATGCGTCGCTCGGGCTCGGGAAGGCCAACCTTTTCAAGCCACTCTACAGACCGCTTCCAGGCGCTTGCCTGGTCGAGGCCCAGGTGATGTCGAATCGCCTCCGTCATCTGGTCGCCAATCGACATGACGGGATTCAGGCTGGTGGCTGGCTCTTGGAAAATAACCGACATGCGGCGGCCCCGAACGCGCTGCATGTCCTGCTCTCTCAGGGCAAAAATGTCCTCACCAGCCAGACGCATCTCCCCAGATCGAATCAGCGCATTTTCTGGGAGCAGGCGCAGCAGGGCCATGGCAGTCATCGACTTTCCGCAGCCGGACTCTCCCACCAGGGCGAAGGTTTCACCGCGGTCAATGGAGAGAGCGAGTGCCTGCACGGCACGCGAGACCCCGGCTTCTGTTACCAGGTCAATACTCAGCCCATCCACGGAGACCGTGGCCTGGCGATTCTCAGCGATCGTCATGTCCCCACTCCCAGTCGACGAGTGATCCGAAACAGGCTTGACCGAAGACGCGCACGCGGGTCAAAGGCGTCTCGAATTGCATCCGCCAGAAGGTTCGCTGAGAGCACCAGCATCAGCATGAACACAAACGCACTCAAGAGCGTCCACCAGACCACCGGCGAGGCAGCGAGTTCGGCTCGAGCAGTATTGATGATGATGCCGAAACTCGCTGTGTTGGGGTCCACACCGACGCCCACATAGGACAAGACCGCCTCAGCAAGAATGAAGGTGGAGAACTGCATCACAGCGTGAATCAGGACAATGTGCATCAGATTAGGCGTGATGTGCCGCCAGAGAATACGAGCGTGTGATACGCCAAAGGCCTGCGCCCCCTGGATGTATTCCATCTCCCTCAGCTTGAGCGTCTCGCCCCGCACCAGCCGACACAGTCCGGTGAAAGAGGTGAGGCCGAGAATCACGCAGAGGAACATCAGACGCGCATCTGATCGCTCCAAGGCCGTCTCAAACAGCGCCGGGTTGTTATCAATGAAAACCTGCAGAAGTAAGACGGATGCAGCAATCAAGAGCACATCCGGAATCGAGGCCACCAGGGTGTAGACATACTGGATCAGCTCATCCACCCAGCCGCGGAAGTATCCGCCCACCACGCCCAAGCCCACGGCGAGCGGCAAGACCACCAGAGTGGTGAGGCTCCCAATCACCAGGGCGGTTCGAATACTCTTGAGCGCCATCACCAGGACCGAGCTTCCAGTCTGGTTGGTGCCCAGTACGTGATAGCCCTCAGAGAGGGAAGCCATGAGCCCGACCAAGACCGAGAGCACGGCACAGGTGAAAAACACGGTTCTCCAAGGCCACACCGATCGACCGCCAAGAGCCATTCGAAACACCTCTGCCGGAGGGTGCCCAGTCCGCCGTGCCGCGAGGATCAGCGTGAGGGCGCTGCTCAATGCCACAAAGAGTGCCGCCCAGCCCAGGCCCCGGAGCGCCTTCGCCGTGAGGTCGGCTGCATGCTCGCTCGGGTCAGTGAGGTGCTTGCCCCCGAACTGCAGACGTGGGAAGTCTCTTACCGGTTTGCCATCGCGTTCAAACGACTCCTTGCGAAAACCTTGGATGGAAAGCGGCGCAGAGTAGCTGCGCTCCCGTGCGCTCTCGATCGGCCGCAGGATCAGGTCGAGCACACTCTGGGTCTCGCCATACTGGGCTGACGCCCCCCCGCTGGTCGCGGGAAGTGCGAGGCGAAAATGAATCGAGTCGAGCAGGCCAACCGACAGGAAAAAGCCAAGCACGAGCGCGCTCGCCATCCCCACTGGCCGCTGAAAGACCAGGCGCCAGTTCGAGCTGAGCTCGGGAGACCGCCAGACCTGCCGGATGTACACCACCAGCGCCAACAGCAGCGCGTAGATGAAGAGATCAGTGGTAAGGAGCGTGAGCTTCATGGCCTATTGAAGACGAATTCTTGGGTCCGCGAGGGCATAACAGATCTCCGTGAGGATGAGCCCGAGGATGTAGAGGGCAGACCCAATAAAGACCATGGATCGCACGATGGCGAAGTCTTGGCCCCCAATGGCCTCAATCAGATAGCTGCCTAGCCCTGGAATGGAAAAGAACGACTCCACGATCAGACTCCCCATGAACAGCAGGGGGATGATCGCGACCGAACTGGTGATGATGGGAATCAGCGCATTGCGCAGGACATGCCCAAACAGCACTCGCAGGTCGGAGAGGCCCTTCGCACGAGCGGTCCGCACATAGTCTTTCGAGATCTCCTCGAGGAAGATGGTTCGATTGAACCGAGCCTCCGCTCCGATCCGCGCCAGCAGGCTTACCGCCACCGGCATGATCAGAAACCTCCACGCGTCCAGCCCTGGGTCGAAGCCGGACACGGGGAGCAGCTGCAATACCCGAGAAAACAAAAACTGCCCCGCCACAATAAAAAAGAGTGCGGAGATCGACATCAAGATGACGCAGGCCACGCTCCCCCAGAAGTCGAGGTAGGTGCCCCTAAAGAAGGCCAGCCCGAGCGCAAAGCTCACCGAGAGGCCCAGACCCACGAGGAAGGCCGGAAGCGCCAAGGCAAGGCTTGGCCCGGCACGACGTTGAATCTCGGTTGAGATGTCACGCCCACTGTCCGCTCGACCGAAGTCCAGCACAAACATGCGCAGGGAATGGTCTACGAAGAGGGTATCAGTGAGCTTGGACGCACCCTGAGCCTGGGCATTGAAGAAGAGGGGTCGGTCATAGCCACGCTCTGCCTTCCATTTCTCGACAGCGTCGGGGGTGACGCGCTTTCCCCCCAGCTGCATGCGAGCCATATCGTCGGGCGAGTTCACCTTAAAGAAGAGCAGAAAGGTGACAAAGTTGATGCCCAAAAGGATGAGCAGCCCGTACACGAGCTTTCGGATGAGGAAAGTCATCATGACCGGGCTCCCTCCTCGGGCACCACCGCGCTTCTGTTCTGTCGCCGCCTCCAGGCCTGCCAGGCAGGCCAGACCAGCAGGAGCAGGAGAATGGGAATCGCCACCACTGGCCACCAGATGGGCTGGTTCCATTCACGGATCTTTTGCGCCCTCAGCTGAGGATCGATTCGGAGGTAAGGCAGGTTGTCGCGAATGATATTGGAGGGCTTACCGTTGTAGACCCACTGGTGATATGCACCGCCATATTCCTCCGACCAGCCGTACAGCAGCGGCATGTCCTCTTGCATGATCTTGCCCATTTCTCGAATCAGCGCTGCCCGCTCAGGCCCATCCTCGAGATCCTTCATTTTGAGAAAGAGTCGGTCGAAGTCGGCGTTCACCCAGTTCGAGGCATTTTCCCCATCGGTCTTGGCCTTCGAGTTAGGCCCGTAGAGCAGGAATAAGAAGTTCTCAGGGTCGGGGTAGTCGGCCAGCCAGCCCCAGAAAAAGAACTGGGCCGACCCCTTTCGCATCTTGTCCTGAAAGCGGTTGTAGTCCGTGTTGCGAAGCTCCATCTGGATATTGAGCTTGGCGGCCTGCTTGATGGTCCAGTCGAGCCTTGCCTTGTAACCTGGCCCCACTCCCTGAGTGTCATAGTTCAAGACCAGCGGCTGGCCAGTTTTTGCGTCTCGACCATTGGGATAGCCAGCCTCTGCCAGGAGCCGCTTGGCCACCTCAAGCGACTTTCGCTTGGTCTTTCCGTCCGGGCCGATGTCATAGATCAACGGATTGGGGCCGATCTGATCGTGGCCAAACAGGCCAGGCACCACAATACTGTGATTCACCTGCGCGCGGTTCTGCTCGAAAACCGCAACATACTCTTCAAAGTCAAAGGCAATCGCCAAGGCCTGGCGAAGCTTCCGGTTTCGGATGGCCTGCTCGGGGCTGTTGCCTGCCCCTACCACCGGGTCTAGCCAGTTGAATCCGAAGTACCAGAGCCCTACCTGGATGGTGCTGGGAAGCTGGATTTGTCGATTAATCAGGTCCTTTGCCCGACCGGTCTGGTCATCAATGGCCACCTGGTAGGCAATTCCATTCTCCCCTCGCTCAATCTGGGGGTTGTCATAGTAGCCCTGGATGAATTTGGTGAAGACTGACGTGCCCTCGCTCTCGCGAATCGACACCATGCGATCGACAAAGGGAATCCTCTTTCCGCAGTCCTTCAGCAGCCCCTTGGCCTCGTCCGAGGCCTCCCCCTCGCAGGGGTAGGTGTCGCCCCGGTAATTGGGGTTTCGCTCTAGCACCATTCGGGCGTTGGGAACAAACTCCGTCAGCATGAAGGGGCCAGTGCCTACTGGCCAGGTGTTGAGCACCAGATTACGCTGACTCATGCCCGGCTGTGCGTAGAACGCGTCTACCTCCCAGGCCAAGGGCGCAAAGAAGGTCATGGCCAGCCAGTACTTGAACTGGGGGTACTTACCGATCACACGAATCTTGAACCGATAGTCATCCACTTTCTCCACTCCGGGAAGCTCATGCTTCCTGAAGTCGAGCCAGGGCATGTGGCCAAAGGGCCCGGACTGCCTCGGACCCAGTTGGGCGCGAAGCGCCTTCTCCTCTGCGCGAATCTTCTTTCCGTAGTCGGCCAGACCCACGATCTTCTCTGACATAAAGCCAAAGGCAGGCGACTTCACACGGGTGGTTGCCAGGCGCCGAATGGAGTAGATGTAGTCATCCGCGGTGAGCTCTCGAAATCCCTTGTGCGCGAAGTCATACGGGGATCTGATGCCCTCAAGATCTTCCTCCTTCAGTGCGTGGTAACGGAGCGCACCTGTCTCGTCGCGGGCAAAGGCGGGGTGGGGCTGCCAGAGGATGCCCTTCTTGATCTGGAGATCAAAAACGCTCTCAGCAATCTGGTCTGCGGGAGCAGTGGATGGGAGCTTACGGCCCTTCGCATCGAGGTAGCTCACCTCAGGAAGCGCCTCCAGGCTGCGTGGCTCAAGCACATACGGGCGCTTGAGATAGTGATAACGCAGGGGCGGCTCGTAGACCGCATAGGTCCAGGGCGTCTCGTTATTGCTGTATGACGAGGTGAGATCGAGGTACTTCGGCGTCTCCTGAAAGGACGTGAAAAACACGTTCTCTTCGTAGAGCTTGGCGTCTAAAGGCTCGTTGGAAACACCGCAGCCCTGAAGAACCAGGGCTGCAGTCACAAGCGAAAACAGGCGTCGGATGAACTGCATCCGGCGGATGATGCCAGAGGTTCAGGCTATTGGGTGTGCTTGGTTAAGAACTCCAGCACCTTGGTGTACATCTCCACCCGGTTGTCCACATTGTAGAAGCCGTGCCCCTCGGGCTTTACCATCCATTCATAGGGTTTGCCCGCCCTGTCCATGGCCTCTCGAAGCCGGTTTGCATGCTCAATGGGCACCCGGACATCGTTAGACCCATGAATGATAAATACGGGAACCTTAATTCGGGAGACATTGTGCACCGGTGAAGTCGCCACTAGGTCCTCTGGCTTCTCGCCCAACCGACGGGTCATGAATTTCTCGAAGTAGTCGCCTCCAAGACGAGAAAAGTCCGAGCCATCCCCCTTGCGAAACTGGACGAGGTCGTACACCCCGACGATGCCCACCGCACATCGATAGAGGTCGGGGTCTTTGATGATGCCTGCAAGCGCTGCATAGCCGCCATAGCTGCCCCCATAGATGCACATGCGTTTGGGATCAGCCACGCCCTGGCTCACGGCCCACTGGGTGGCGT
>JBEAMW010000029.1:0-6138 GCA_041165705.1 Pseudomonadota bacterium | reverse complement strand
TGGCGCTGGCCGCCCGATAGCCTCCCACCCAGCGCCCCCATGGGTGTATCTAGGCCCTGAGGCAGCTGACGAATGAAGTCCTGTGCATGCGCCGCCTCCACCGCTGCATCCAAGGCGATGCGCTGCTCGGGGCTCCAGGCCTCGACCGGGAGCATGGCATGCGGCTGACCCAGTGCGATGTTCTGACGAACGGTCTGATCGAACAACACCACGCGCTGACCCACCACAGCGAGCTGCGCACGCAGTGCGTCCAGCGATAGGGTCTGAATGGGTCTGTTGAAGAGGCAGATCTCGCCCTGCGACGGCGCGTCAAACCCCGCGAGCAGATAGAGCAGCGTGCTCTTGCCACTGCCCGAGGGGCCTACGAGGGCGACGGTCTCTCCAGTGGCGACTTGAAGCGAGAAGTCGGAGAGGGCGGATTTGTTGGCGAGCGGGTAGGTATACGAGACGCGATCGAAGGTGATGGCGAGAGGTGCTGTGTGGCTGATGTGCATCTGGGGGGTTTCGCCTCCAAACCCCAAGTCGGCTCTACCCCCCAGATGCACACCCGGCTCAGGGCACCCGCCATCACCTTCTTGCGCGTCACCTGCCTGTCGCCCGGGCAGAGGCGGGTTCGCGCTGAGCGCGCCGTCTCTCAGCTCGGGCAGAGGCGCTGGGCCCTGTGAGTCGCCCGCTTGTGTGCCCCGTGCAGAGGGCCCCGTAGGCGACTTGAGGTACGGAGACGAGGGGCCCTCTGCACGGGGCACGATGTAGGCGTCCGACGCGCCAGGGCACTCGCCCTCTGCCCTCTCATCGAGCAACTCAAACAACCCCTCTGCCGCCGCCAGCCCCTTCTGCAGGGTGGCGTTCACATTGGTAAGCCTGCGCACCGGCTCAAACACCATGCTCATTGCGGTGATAAACGCCACGAACTCACCAGGGGTGAGCAGGTTCTGCTGGCTCAGCTGAGAGGCCAACAGGATCACCAGGGCCACCGAGAGCGCCGCAAGCGCCTGCACCAGCGGCACGTTCAGCGACTGCACCCGCGACACGCGAATCTGCTCGCGCCGAAGCGCCTCATTCACCTCCGAGAACCCCTGGGCCTGAGCACGATGGGCCCCGAAGAGCTTGATCTCCTGCAGGCCCTGCAAAGCCCCCTCCACCCGACCAGTGAGCCGCCCCATAAAGGTCTGCACCCGTTCGCTCGAGCGGCGCAGCCGCTGATTGATCAGGCGAATCGCAAGGGCCAGCACGGGCGCCAAGCCCAGCACCAGCAGGGTGAGCTCCCAGGCGGTGTAGAAGAGGAAGCCCATGAGGCCCACCAGCACGAGGCTGTCTCGGATCAGGATGATCCAGGCGGTGCTTACGGCCTCGCTCACCTGGGCCACCTCATAGGTAATCCGCGAGAGCATGCGGCCGCCCTCCTCCCGGGCATGGCGCGGCAGAGGCAGAGCCAGTTCATGCTCAAAGATCCGTTGGCGCAGGTCGGCCATGGTCTTGTGCGCCACCGTCTGGGCCGCCACATTGGCGAGGTAGTCCGCCAGTCCCTTCACCACAAACACCAGGGCAATGAGCAGGGGCACGCGCCAGAGGCTGGCGGGGTCTTTGGCAATCAGGCTCTCATCCACCAGGGGCTGCATGAGCGCAGGCAGCGCAGGCTCCAGGGCTGCCGAGACCATCATGGCGAGCACCGACACCACCGCAATGCGCCAGTAGGGCCGGGCATAGCCCAGCAGCCGGGCGTAGAGCTGGGCATCGCCCCCGGCGGAGGCCTGCGCCCGGGGGTTCTGCCGAGGGCTCTGCTGCGCCGTGCTACTCACGCCGCAGCACCTTGTCGACGAGCCAGGCCATAGACCCAACAGGCTTGAAGCTCGCCTGCACCCGGGCCTTGTTGTAGTCGTGCTCCACCCAGCTCAGAAAGGACTGGTGGGGCCTGCGTTCTGCCAGGTAGGTGCGAAAGAAATGGTCGAGCACACCAGTCTTGGCCGACTTGAAATGGCCATAGAACCAGTGCAGCTCCTGGGCCGCATCCTCGATGGGTTCGCCCAGCCGAATATGGCGATAGAGCACGCTGAAGAACCCCGCTCGGTCGGCGCCCGACTTGCAGTGCACCACGGCCGGCAGCGGGATGCTGCGAATGAACTCAGCCAGCGCAAGGATCTGCGGGGGCTCCAAGAGCTCGCGCGAGTTCACGGTGGTGGTGAGGAGGTTCAGGCCCAGTTCCTGGCAGGTGTGCTTCTCCAGCCGATACCAGCCCAGGTGGTCGTGGGCGCCGCGCAGGTTCACCACACTCTTGATGCCAAGCTCTGCCCGGTAGTGACGAAGAATGGCGGGGCTGGGCTGGTTGGCTCGGTGCAGGCCACCTGCCAGCCGAAACCGGTTGCGATAGAGGGCACGCAGAAAGCCGTGGTCGATGAGCATGAGCTCGGCCCAGTCACGCCAGTGGCCCACAGGCAGGGCGGCACGGCGGGCATTGCGACGCTCGCGGGCGCGCTGCGCGTCGCTGAGGCTAGCCATAGACCAGCTGCACATCGTCAGCGCCGAAGGCCTGGGCCAGGGCGGAGAGGTTTTCGTCTGAGGGCGCAATGGCATAGCCCGGCCCGAGGCGCATCGAGCAGACCTCCTGGCCCGTGTGCAGTTCCACCACCACGGGGCAGGCCAGGCTGGGCTGGGGCGCACGGGCAGCCGTGACGGCAGACCGCAGCCGCTCAATGAGCTCACGGGCCTGACGCTCTGGCGGCTGTCGCTCGTTGGCCTGGGCCTGCAGGCGAATGGCCAGCGCCTTGGCGTGGCGCAGACGAAGCTCCACCAGGGTGAGGATCTCCACGGCGCTACCCCTAAGACCACCGGAATACTCGTCGTTATCGATGCGGGCGCTCACGAGCAGAGGCTCGTCCACCTTGAGCACGGACTTGCGCGACTCAAAGAGTTCGGCAAAGACGGTGACCTCCATTCGGGCGGAGCCGTCGTCCAGGGCGATGACACGCATCATGCCCCGCTTGGTCATCTGGGCACGGCTATCCACCACCACGCCTGCAATCCACAGCGGCTCTCGACTGGGCACCACCCGGGCCAGCGGCGTGCCCGCATAGCGGCGCAGCTCCTTGGCCGCAGACTCAAAGAGGCTGCCGGAGAAGCAGTAGCCCAGGGCGATCTTCTCCTCGAGCAGGGTCTCGCGCGGGGTGTAGCGAGAGGCCTGGGCAGTGCCGAGGGCCGAGACGGGCAGGCTCGCAGGATCGGCCTCACCAAAGAGCCCGCTCTGCTGGGCATTGGCCTCGGCATCGTCAGCGGCCTGGCAGGCCAGCGCAATCTGAGAGACCAGCACCGCGCGTTCCGCACGGCCCGCCTTGGCGCCCTCGGGATGCAGGCCATCGAAGGCACCTGCCTTCACCAGGGCCTCCATGGCGCGTCGGTTCACCACCCGCCGATCCACCCGGGCACAGAAGTCAAACAAGTCTCTGAACGGGCCGGACTCGCGTGCTGCAAGGATGTTGATCACCGCTGACTCGCCCACACCCCGCACGGCGCCTAGGCCATAACGAATGGCCCTGGCCCGCTCAGAGGGCTCCTGCTGCGGCCGGCCCTGCTCATCGACACCGCGCACCGGCTCAAACCGGTACTGGCTGAGGTTGATGTCGGGGGCAAGCACCCCGAGCCCATTGGACTTGGCGTCCTGCACGAGGAAGGCCACCTTGTCGGTGTCGTCCATATCGGAGGAGAGCGTGGCGGCCAGGAACTCGGCTGGGTAGTGGGCCTTGAGCCAGGCGGTCTGATAGGTGATCACCGCATAGGCCGCCGTGTGGCTCTTGTTAAAGCCGTACTCGGCAAACTTCTCCATAAGGTCGAAGAGCTGTGTGGCCAGCGCCTCGCTGTGGCCCTTTTTCTGTGCGCCCTCCAGGAAGATGCTGCGCTGCTGGGCCATTTCCTCGGGCTTCTTCTTGCCCATCGCCCGTCGCAGCAGGTCTGCACCCCCCAGGGTGTAGCCCGCCATGATCTGGGCAATCTGCATCACCTGTTCCTGGTAGACGATCACCCCGTAGGTGGGCGAGAGGCAGTCCTTCAGGTCCTCGTGGAAATAGTCCACCTTCTGCTGGCCGCGTTTGCGCAGGATGAAGTCGTCCACCATGCCGGAGTTAAGTGGCCCGGGCCGATAGAGGGCGAGCATGGCGATGATGTCTTCGAAGCGGTCGGGCTGCAATTTCACGAGGTAGCGCTTCATGCCCTGGCTTTCCACCTGGAAGATCGCCGTGGTGTTGGCCTCCTTTAACACGGTGTAGGCGGCCGGGTCGTCAAAGCCGTTGAGATCATCGAGCTTCAGGGGGCCCTGGGGGCGATCGGGGTAGAGCCGGTTGATGGTCTCAACAGCCAGCTGAATGATGGTGAGGTTGCGCAGGCCCAGGAAGTCGAACTTCACCAGGCCCGCCGCCTCCACATCGTCCTTGTCGTACATGCTCACCACGCCGTCGGCCCCTTCGGCGCCAGGGGCCTGATAGAGCGGGCAGAAGTCGGTGAGTCGCCCGGGCGCGATCAGCACGCCTCCCGCATGCATGCCCACATTACGGGTGAGGTCCTCCAGCGGCTCGGCCACGGCCAGGAGCTCGCGCACCTCGTCTTCCTTCTGTTCCCGCTCGGCCAGAATGGGCTCCTTCTCTCGGGCCTCTTTGAGCGAGAGCGGCTTGTTCTGCACCACAGGAATGAGCTTGGAGAGCTGGTCGCAGAAGTTGTAGGGCAGTTCGAGCACGCGGCCCGCATCGCGGATCACCGCGCGAGAGGCCATGGTGCCAAAGGTGACAATCTGGCTCACTGCATCGCGGCCATAGCGCTCACGCACATACTCGATCACCCGCTGCCTGCGCTCCTGGCAGAAGTCGATGTCGAAGTCGGGCATGCTCACCCGCTCGGGGTTGAGAAAGCGCTCAAAGAGCAGGGAGTAGGGCAGCGGGTCGAGGTCGGTAATGCCCAGGCTATAGGCTACGAGCGAGCCGGCGCCTGAGCCTCGGCCGGGGCCTACGGGCACCCCGTTGTGCTTGGCCCAGTTGATGAAGTCGGCCACGATGAGGAAGTAGCCCGGAAAGCCCATCTGAATGATGGTGTTGCACTCGAGCTCCAGACGGGCCACATAGGTGGGCCGTGCGGCCTCGCGCTGGGCTTGGTCGGGGAAGCGCTGCAGCAGGCGTTCTTCAAGGCCCTGCGCAGAGAGGCTGCGCAGGTAGTCCTCAAGGCTCTCGCCCTTGGGCGTGGGGAAGTTGGGCAGCTGAGGCTTACCCAGCTGCAAGGTGAGGCTGCACCGCTGGGCCACCACGAGGGTATTGGCCAGGGCCTGGGGCAGGTCGGCAAAGGCCTCGGCCATCTCATCCTGCGAGGTGAGGTGCTGCTGGGCCGTGAAACGCTTGATGCGACGGGGATTGGCCAGCGTCTCGCCGGTGGCAATACACACCCTCGCCTCATGGCTGCGAAAGTCTTCGGGATGGAGGTACTGGATGGGATGGGTGGCCACCACCGCAATGCCCAGCTGCTGGGCGAGCAGCAGGGTCTGCTGATTGAGCGCCTCCTCGCCCTCGCGTCCATAGCGCTGCAGCTCAAGGTAGAACCGGTCGCCAAAGATCTCCAGGGCCCTGCGGGCGGCCGCTTCGGCCTGTGTGAAGGAGGCGGGCGTGCCCTTGGAGAGGTGCTGGCCCACTTCGCCCAGGTGGGCACCCGAGAGCATGAGCAGGCCCTCGTGGAGTGCGGCCTCGGCCCGGGCGTTGCGCTCATAGAACCAGTGCCAGCGAATCTCACCCCGGTCGCGCTGGACATTGGTGAGCCAGGCGCGGCTGAGGAGTTCACAGAGGTGGGTGTAGCCCTTGCTGTTCTGAATGAGCAGCAGGGCCCGAAAGGGCTGATCAGGGCTGGCCTCGTTGGTGATCCAGACGTCGGCACCCAGGACGGGCTTTACCCCCTTGCTCCGGGCCGCCTTGTAGAACTTAATGAAGCCGTAGGTGTTGGCGAGGTCGGTGAGGGCCAGCGCAGGCTGGCCGTCGTCTGCCGCCTTCTTCACTGCCTCATCGATGCGGGTGATCCCATCCACGATCGAGAACTCGGAGTGCATCCGCAGGTGCACGAAACGGGGGCCCGAGGAGGGGTGGCTAGAGGTCATGCCAGAGATTTTCGCACCTTCCC
>JBEAMW010000028.1:0-30766 GCA_041165705.1 Pseudomonadota bacterium | reverse complement strand
CAATGCCTGCCTGCTGCTGAAGCAGACCGACCGCCCTATCCGGGAGATCGCCCAGCGCTGTGGGTTTGGAGCACTCTCTAACTTCGCTGCTCAGTTTCGCCTGCGCATGGGAAGCACACCGAGAGCGTTCAGGCGCGCCTAACTGGCCAAGAAAAAGGCAGGCTTGGGTATCTCCAGCATGCGCAGCTCCATGCCATCGAGCACATGGTCCAGTGCTTCGACGGTAGAAATAGTCAGCGACAGCTCAGAGGAGTTGATCGGGTTGATGACCAGCCGGTGCACCTTGGACTGTGCCTGCTGCTACGCCACTTCACATCGGCCTTGCCTCGGGCAGCCTCGAAACAGTTAGGCTTTCATTTAGCTGGGCCCTCTGCCTTGTGGATCACCAACTCGCACGCTTGATTCACGGCGAAGTCCATCGGCATGCCCGGCCTCAGGCCCAGTGCATCGCGGATCTGCTTGGGGATGGTGACTTGCCCCTTGATGGGTGGCGTAGTCGACATACAGCCTTCCATATTTTACATTAGATTGAATGGTAATACTCGCGTCCATAATGGGCCAAAGTGTCGCTGTGAGCAGCCTTATCCACCCCCGTTCAGGGCCAGCAGCAACCGGCCATGGTGCTGGTCGGGGCAATGCACTCGTTGGGGGCTACCCTTTGTCTGGTGCGAGTCAGGCGCATGGTTTGGCCGAGAATAGACGGCAACAAATAGAATGGATACTCTCTTCACACTTTGCCGCTAAAACTTATGCATCCAACTCTAAAAGGCACATCAAATATGAAACCAGTCATGTCACTTGGAACCGCGGTCCTTGCCATCTCTAGTCTCGCCTTTGCTGGCTCAACTCGAGCGGAGCAGATCAAGGTCGAAGAGAAGTGTGGGCCAACCTTAGAGAGAACAGGCCCAATGAATGCCGACCACTCAAAACGATGGGCTGTATCAATGACTGCGGATGCCAATGGCCCCGAGGTTATCTTCAAACGCGAAACAAAGGGTTCGCCAGGGATGGTGTACCTAGTGCTGACGTCCCAAGGTAGAGGGATGGTTAATTTTTCTGGGTTTTGGGAACGTGCCAGCGATGGCAAACGCAATATGTATGCTCCCGTGAGTTTGGTAGCAGACGCCTTTCCTATGATTGTGAAAACCCGATATCTCATGGGTGATGGATATCGAGAGTGTGAACTAGTGTTCAGCCCAGAGTCGGGGCGCCCCCTGAAAGTCGCTGAGGTTCTCAAAGGGCTGCCTTCGAAATCGGCATCTCAAAGTGCCCAGCTTGCACAGAGCCAGCCCGCTGAAGCAACGCCTACGCCCCCCTCAAATGATGCTCGCATCGACCAAAATGCAGCAGGGATAGCCCAGAATCGACAAGACATTGGCGCAAACCGTCAGGCGATTGCCCAGAATCAGCAGAACATCGCCAACAACAGCGCTCGTATCGATCAAAACCAGCAGAACATCGCCAACAACAGCGCTCGCATCGATCAAAATGCAGCAGGGATCGCTCAGAATCGGCAAGACATTGGCACAAACCGTCAGGCGATTGCCCAGAACCAGCAGAACATCGCCAACAACAGCGCTCGCATCGATCAAAACCAACAGAGCATCGCTGCCAACCAGCAAGAAATGAAATCACGCACCACGCTGGTCAACGAGAAGTACTCAAAGCCCGTCACTGGAACAGCAGAGACTTGGGCCACCTACATGTCCGGGGTGCCGTTCCAACAAAACCAGTTCTGCCGAATCATTCAGAACTGGCGCGAGGAACTCTCGCTGGCGCAACAACAACGCAACCAAATTAAAGAAAACATTGCTCATCGCACAAGAGAGCAGCGCCTTACAGCACTCATGCCAGATGGTAATTTTCAAAACTGGATTGTTCGGGCCGTGAGCGTCAAACAAGCAAGCGATGGTTCTGCGGCCGTACTGTTTGAGCTCCCCTGTGATGTAGTGATCGGCTCTCACGCGTGCGGTCAGACACCAAAGAGCTTTGTAGGAACAATTCCCGAGAACTCAAGGCTCTACTCAGAACTCGTCTCCATCAGTGTGAGCGACTTCTTGGGAGTGAGTGGCTCCTTCTCATTTATTGACGAGAGAGCCGCCTTCAAGAAAGACCGGAGTGTTGCCAGCTTCACCACCATGAAAGCGGGTACCCATTGCGATGCGAAGGACGTCGCCAAACCGGAGGCCGAGTTTTACGCCAGTCAGGTCATGACCTTGTCTACTCTGAAGTGAGAGAGGCTTTTTGTTCCCAAGGGCGGGCCCACCCAATCGAGTGGTTACTCCAGCGCGAAGATGCTCCCAACATCCTGGGGAATTTTCTCACCAGCCCTTTAGAGCACATACTTGCCTACCTATCGGTTTCCCCAACCCCAAAGCACGAGCCTTTCTGTCTTTGCGGCTGACTACTCTGACTTAGTTGAGCACTAGGCGATCGTCCGGTTCGTCCGAACCGGTGTCCGACAGATGGAGGACGCAAGTTATAAAAAAAAACCTGTCAAGTAAAACTCAACAGGTTTTGGTCGACTTCATGAGGCCAAAAACCTCGTAAGTCATTGATTCTATTGGTGCCGGTGAAAGGAATCGAACCCTCGACCTTCGCATTACGAATGCGCTGCTCTACCGTCTGAGCTACACCGGCAACCGCTCTATTCTACCAAAGCCCTCTAGATCTCCCGTTTGGTCATCAGGGACACGATGTGGTCGGCCTGTCGAAGCGCCAAGGCCACAATGGTCAGCGTGGGGTTCTCCGCCGCACCGGTGGTGAACTGGCTTCCATCGGAGATAAACAGGTTCTTGATGTCATGACTGCGGCCATAGGCATTCACCACGCCGTCCTCGGGCTTAGCCGCCATACGGCAGGTACCCAGGTTGTGAGTGGAGGGATAAGGCGTCGTGGGGAAGAAGCGGGTGGCCCCTGCAGCCTCATAGACCGCCATGCCTCTTGCATAGGCGTGGTCCCGCATCTTGATGTCATTGGGGTGATCATCAAAATGAACGTTTGCCACTGGCAGACCATGCTTGTCCTTGGCCTTGTCATGCAGCGTGATGCGGTTCGTGGCCTGCGGCATGTCCTCACCCACCAGCCACATGCCGGCCATGTTCTCGTAGGCCTCCATGCCCGTGGTGAACTCGCGGCCCCATGAGCCCGGATCCAAGAAAGCCGCCATAAAGGGCACGCCCAGAGACAGCGTCTCCATCTCATAGCCACCCACGAAGCCCCGCTTGGGGTTGTGATTCGCTTCATCCTGAATGATGCCGGCCATGGTAGTGCCGCGCCACATCTTCACTGGGCGATCAAAGCTCGCATAGACCGAGCCCGTCATGTGCCGCATGTAGTTACGGCCCACCTGGTCCGAGGAGTTGGCGAGGCCCTTGGAGAACTTGCCCGAGGCCGAGAGCAGCAGCAGACGTGGGGTCTCAATGGAGTTGCCGGCAACCGCCACCACTCGAGCCTTCTGGCGCTGGGACTTGCCGTCCTTGTCGTAATAGACCACGCCAGTCACCTTGCCACTGTTGTCGTGCTCAATCTTGTAGACATGGCACTGGCTGCGCACTTCGAGGTTGCCAGTCTTCTCACCCTTGGGCAGTTCCGCATAAAGCGTGGACCACTTTGCGCCGCTCTTACACCCCTGAAAACAGAACCCAATCTGCTGGCAGGCCGCGCGACCATCGCGTGGCTGGCTATTAATCGCCATGTTGCCGGTATGCACCATGGAGTAGCCAATCTTCTTGGCGCCATACTCCATCACCTTGAAGTTGTTATTGCCGGGTAGGCCGGGGATGCCATTGGTTCGGGTCACCCCCATCCGATCCTCGGCCATGGCATACCAGGGCTCCATCTCCTTGAGGGTCACCGGCCAGTCCAGCAGAGAGGCACCCTTCACCTCTCCATACACCGTCTTGGTCTTGAACTCGTGCTCCTGAAACCGCAGTGAGGCACCGGCCCAGTGGGTGGTTGATCCGCCCACTGACTTCACGATCCAGGCAGGGAGGTTGGGGAAGTTGCGCGAGACCCGCCAGGAACCCGAGGTCATCCGCATGTCGGTCCAGGCGAGCTGGCCAAACGACGCCCATTCATCATTGATGAAGTCCTCAATCTCGTGGCGCGCGCCCGCCTCGAGACAGACCACCTTCACCCCCTTGAGTGCGAGTTGAGTGGCCAGTGTTCCACCTCCAGCGCCCGATCCAACAATCACGACGACCGAGTCATCATCCATCCGAAATTTTGTAGCCATGTGTGTTCTCCTCTCGTGCTCAGAGCCAGGTCAGATCGTTGAAGCCACGGTTGATGTAGCCACCTTTGGAGGCGCTCTCGCCCTCATAGCCAAAGACTGGCCAGACCTCCTTCTGGTTGTATAGGCTCACCACCAGGTCGCCACGAATGGCCTGGAAGAAGGGGGTTTTTTCAACGGCGCGAAGAATCTTTACGCGGTCGATTTCCCAGCCCACGTTCTCAAAATGAGCCCGCTGATGGGCCTTTTTCGCTCTAGCGTTGAGGTCGGCCACGCCCCTTTCCAACATGGCTTTGAACTTGGCATCACCCGCTGCCTTCGCATCCATCCCTTTGATGGCCACTGCGTAGTACTTGGTGGCAATCCGGTCGTGGGGATAGATATCTCGTGCCATCTGAATAAGGGTTCGCGCGGTCTCTGGCTTGAGGGCCTTTAGCTCCATGGCCCAGGCCTCAGAGGTATTGAGCAGCGCACCAGCAGATACCGCAACCGACGCGGCAACACTCGCACGAATGAACTCCCGGCGAGACGGCTTTTGAGGCGTAAATCGAATCACTTGCTCCATGGTTGTCTCCTGTTATGTGGTGTACGACTAGGACTATCGGTAATGCCCATGACGCTCCAGCACTTCGATCTTGTAGCCGTCTGGATCCGTCACAAAAAAGAATCGCGCCACCAGTTCTCCCTGGTAGTTCATTGCCTTGATATCGCCGAGGGTGACGCCCAGGGCAGACATGCGCTCATGCTCGGCTGCGAGTTCATCCACGCAGACCGCAAGGTGTCCATAGGCGCTCCCTTGCTCGTAAGGCTCTGCGCGCCCTTTGTTCTCGGTGAGTTCTAGCTCGAAGTCGTTCTCGTCGTTTCGAAGGTAGGTGAGCTTGAAGGTCTCGTAGTCCAGTACATGCACGGGCTTCAGCCCAAAGGCCTTCTGGTAGAAGTCCACCGAACGCTCGGTGTTCATCACTCGGATCATGGTGTGTATTGCTTTTGCCAACTGCGCGCTCCTTCTATTTCAGTGAATTGAGGTAGTCGATCACCAGGGCCCGTCGCTCAGGGCTGCGCATCGCATAGCCCATGGTGTTGCCAGGGATGAGGGCCTGGGGGTCTTCGAGCCATTGATCAAGAGTCTTGGCATCCCAAGTGAGGGTGGCCTTTGAAAGGGCGGCCGAGTACACAAAACCCTCGAGCCGGCCCGCAGGGCGCCCCACAACCCCTCTGAGCAGAGGGCCAGACTTCTTGGGCTCATCGGCGGAAACGGCGTGACATGAGGCACAGGCACGCTCAAAAAAGATCTTTCCTTCGGGACTAGCTTGCGCTGCGCCCGAGGCGATCAGGCAGCCCAGCACACAGAGAATCGCTGGCACTCTCATTGCCGTGTCACCCGCTCAAGCGTATTGAGGTCCGAGGAATGGAATGACTCGGGAGAAGCCTCAGTGCCCTCGGAAGCGACTGCTCCTCCCTGGAGCTTTCGGTTGAGATAGCGCAGGCAGGTAACCCGCAAGAAGGACGCGAAGTTGGGGGTCTCCCCATTGGCCTGCATCACCTCTCGATGAAGGGTTGAGATGAGTGCATTGGTGGAACTGGATTCATCCTCTGCGATGCGAGCGAGAATCTCCCAGACAAAATTTTCAAGCCGAATGCTGGTGACCACACCGTCAATGCGTACGGTGCGCGTACGAGACTCGTACAGAATCGGATCGGCCTTCGCGTAAAACTCACACATGTTGTTTATCCCCTGAAGTAGTTGTTGAGGAGGGATCTGATGTGTGGCGAATTGTTTTGTCTTCTGAGTCTCTGCCGGTAATAGTGGGTTACATACCCGTGAATTCCCTGAGCCCGTTAGCATGTGCGCATGCAAAAAGTACCCAACGCTCGCGTGGTCGCGCGCCTCATGGGAAGCCTTCCCATGGGCGGCGTGCAGCCCAACACGCCAATCCATGCACTCAGTGGGGTTTTGTTTGAACCCCACGAGCTCGCCCCCCCTCAAGCGCCCGCTGTCCGAACAGACATTGCACTGGATGGGCTGCTGGCCTTTCAGGTTTCACATGTGCTCACACGGGACCAGTGCGCCCGAATCGTGGAGGCCACAGAGCAGATGGGCTACTCAGCGGCTGCGCCGGGCATTGCCACACCGCCGGGTATGAGAATGAACCAGTCGGTTCACTGGATTGCCGATGAGGCGTTCATGTCGGCCATCGCAGGCCGCGTGCTACCTCTGGTGCCCGCTCAGATCGATGGGCGCCCACTGATGCAGCGCCTGAGTCAGCGCATCAACATGTATCGCTATGCGCCCGGCGACCAGTTCCGATTTCACATCGATGGCGACTGGCCCGGCTACGGCCTCAGCGAGGACGGCACGCAGATGGTGGAGTGGGATGGGGCGCGCTCTGCACTCTCCATGTTGCTCTACCTCAATGACGCCCGAGACGGGCTTGAAGGCGGGGCCACCCGCCTCTACAGCCGAGAGGGAACGATCGTGGACGTCAACCCGGTAGCGGGCGACGCCTTATTTTTTCGGCACGGCTTCTCGGTCGACTCCGTTCAGCATGAGGGACTTGCGGTGCGCACCGGGGTGAAACACCTTGCTCGTATCAATGTGATGTATGCCGAGGCCGGCTAAACCCTGGCCCTAGCCCAATCCCTTCGGCAGGGGAAAGCGAATATGCTCCTCCGCCCCTGGCAGGCGCCGCACAGCACCCGCTCCAAGCGCCTTCACCGCCTGCACCAGGCCCTGCACCAGGGCCTCAGGCGCAGAGGCGCCGGCTGTTATGCCCACCCGGGTCTTGCCCTCGAGCCACACGGGGTTGAGCTCAGCGGCGTCGTTCAGGAGGTAGGCAGGCACGCCATGTCGCTCGGCCACCTCTCTCAGGCGATTGCTGTTTGAGCTTGAACGGCTGCCCACCACGAGCACCACATCCACCTGACCACTCATGAGCTTGACGGCATCCTGGCGGTTCTGGGTGGCGTAGCAGATGTCACTGAATTTGGGCCCCCGGATTGAGGGGAACTTCGCCTTGAGGGCATCCACCACGACCTTGGTGTCATCCATCGAGAGCGTCGTCTGAGACACATAGGCGAGACGCTCGGGCCTGGTGACGCGAAGGGCCTCAACCTGAGTCTCGTCCTCAACCAGATAGATACCGCTGTCCAGTTGGCCCATGGTGCCCTCAGTCTCCGGGTGGCGCGCGTGTCCGATCATCACAATCTCATAGCCCTCAGCCGCGAGTTTCCGAACCTCCACATGTACCTTGGTCACCAGCGGACAGGTTGCGTCAAAGACATCGAGCTCCCGCTCAGTCGCATGTGCGCGAACCTTCCTGGACACGCCGTGGGCACTCATGATCACTCGAGCGCCCAGGGGCACCTCGTCGAGGTCTTCAATAAAGATGGCGCCCTTTTCGCGCAGCTCACGAACCACATGATCGTTGTGCACGATCTCATGCCGGACATAGACGGGTGCACCAAACTTTTCGAGTGCGCGCTCCACAATCTCAATCGCTCGGTCCACCCCAGCGCAGAAGCCTCGCGGCTCTGCCATCACAATTTCGGAGAGGGTCTCGGCCATGGTTAGAGCACTCCTATGATGTGAACTCGAAAGTCCAGTGGCACGCCGGCCAGTGGGTGATTGAAGTCAAAGACGGCCTCCTCTCCCTCCCATCCCTTGAAGACTCCCGCAAATCTCCCGCCGTCGGGACTGGGGAACTCAATCAGATCGCCGGGCTCAAGGGGATCATTGGGGTCGGCGTGCGCCTCCATCAGAGAGCGCGCCAGACGCTGAATCAGCTCCGGGTTGCGAGGCCCGAAGGCGTCGTCAGGACCAAGCCGATAGGAGCGCTCCTCTCCCTCCCGCAGTGCCAGCAGGCAACGCTCAAGCCCCTCAGAGAACTGCCCCAGGCCCATCTGAAGGGTGGCTGGCTTGTCCTCAAAGGTGCTGAGTACCACCTGCCCATCCTCCATCGCAAGGCTGTAGTGGAAGGTCACGTGGGAGTTGGCTTGAATCATGTCTGCAGCTTCCTTCTGGTGGGCTAATCGTTGCGGCCTAGGCAGGCTGGGGACGGTGAAGAACCCAAGGTGGGGGACGCTCGCTCATTTTATGCGAGGCAACCTCATGCAGAACCGAATGGGCCCACGGGAAAAAATCTCAATCTGGGGGGCAGCCCAGCTCAGCGACGCTGAACTCCTGGCCCTCCTCTTTCAGACTGGCCAGCCAGGGGAGAGCCACCTCCAACAGGCCGAGCGGCTTCTCTCTGCGTTCGGGTCCTTAAGTGCCCTCATGCAGGCGCCCCAGGGACAACTTCTGGCCCAGCGCGGCATTGGCCCAGCCCGAGCCAGCCTCATCCTCGGCTATCGGGAGTTGGCCCGTCGGATGACGGGTGCTCTGCCCAGGGGGGCACAGATAAGGCGCCCCTCCGACCTCCGCCCCTGGATGCTTGAGGAGGTTGGCGGGCTGCGTCATGAGGCCTTCGGGGTGGCCTTCCTCGACACCCACCATCGGCTGATTGCCGTAGAGACCCTCTTCCGAGGCTCCCTCAGCCAGACCAGCGTCTACCCCCGATCCATCGCCAGTCGCGCCCTGCAGCACAATGCGGGGAGGCTTATCCTCTTTCACAACCACCCTTCGGGGGAGCGCAGCCCCAGCCAGGCCGACCTGCAGCTCACCCGGCGCCTCCAAGAGCTCTTTTCACATCTTGAAATCACGATCTGGGAGCACTTCGTGGTCGCCGATGGCGAAGTCTTTGGAATGCTGGAGCCGAGCATCAGAGACTTGATTTAGGCCACTTCGCCAGCTAGAATCTTGGATTACCCGCCGTTTTGGCGATGTTTGAGTCGATTAAAAAGGATCACAGCCATGGCACGCGTCTGCCAAGTCACCGGCAAAAAACCCATGGTGGGGAACAACGTTTCTCACGCCAACAACAAAACCAAGCGCCGTTTCCTGCCCAACCTGCACTATCGCCGGTTCTGGGTTGAGAGTGAAGGCCGTTGGGTGCGCCTGCGCGTATCAAACGCCGCCGTTCGCACCATCACCAAAAACGGCATTGAGTCCGTGCTCGCAGACCTGCGTGCCCGCGGCGAAGCCTAAGGAGAACTCACATGGCAAAGGCCGGTCGCGACAAAATCAAGCTCGAGTCCACTGCAGGAACTGGGCACTTCTACACCACCACCAAGAACAAAAAAACCATGCCCGAGAAGATGGAGATCAAGAAATTCGATCCCAAGGCTCGCAAGCATGTCATGTACAAAGAAGCCAAGATCAAGTAATTCGGTCTGGCCCTTCTCCGAAAAGCCCCGCCTCTGCGGGGCTTTTTATTTGGAGCTCTTGCGCTCTTCGGAGCTCTTGCGCTCAGTGGCCGTGCAGAAGGCTCGTGGCCAGTGCCGCCATCCCGACCCCCAGCAGCATGAGCAGGGGCTGCTGCCAGGCTGCTTTGCGCTGCCCGCCATGATGGTGAGAATCCGCCTGCGCGTGCAGCTGGGGAATGAGGTCCGAGAGCGCGATGTAGATGAAATTAGCCGCCGCCACCGTAATCACATAGGGAAGCCAGCCCGCCGCCTCGGCCAGCAGGAAGTAGCCTGCAAGGCCACCCACCACAGACCCCGTCCCGGTGAGGAGATTAAAGAACAAGGCGCGACTGCGAGTAAATCCGCTGTTGAGCAGCACAAAGAAGTTTCCAATCTGCTGCGGTACCTCGTGCGTGGCGATTGCGGCTGCAGTCATCACGCCCAGAAAGGGGTCCGTTCTGAAGGAGGCGGCAATCAAGACGCCATCAGCCAATGCATGAATGGTGCTCCCCACCAGCAGCGTAAAGCCTCCGCGGCCCGCGGTCTTGGCGTCATGCCCATGCTCGTGGTGGTGACCGTCATGCTCATGATGGTGGTCGTGGCGCAACAGCGAGAGACGCTCCAGAAAGAAGAAGCCCAGGAGCCCCGCCAACAGAGTGGCAGTCATGGTGTGAACATCCACCTGACCCAGGTGCAGGCTCTCAGGAAAGAGGTGGAGCAGTGCAGTGCCAAGGAGCATGCCGGCGGAGAAACTCACCATGCGGTCGACCAGGCTGGACAAGCGTCCCAGGGAGACCACAGCGGCCAGCAGAATGCTCAGAAACGTTGCGGCCAGACAGGCCAGCAGAATGGAGGTTAGCGTGAACACGCCGTGAGCATAATCTGATTGTCATCCTGATCGGGCCACAATCCAAAAAAAGTTTAGGAGCCACGTCCACCATGCTTGACGCCGCAGAAGACCCAGTCACCAATCCACTCCATAGCAGCCACTTCCAAGAGGTGCTCGCCGAGGGTCTGAATAGCCCCGCTCGCAGGAGCATTCTCTGCGGCGCAGTGGGGCTGGGCACGCTCACCCTTACCCCCTTGGTGCCGGGCGCCCAGGCCGCAACTACTGCCCCTGCAGCCACCCCAGCCTCTCTCGGATTCGAGGCCGCACCCAAGCTCATCACGGATGAGGTGATGCTCCCCCCGGGCTATCGCTATCAGGTCGTGCATGCCACGGGAGACGCGCTCAATTTTCAGGTGCCCAGTTTCAGCGCGCTCGGTCTGGAGACCGATGACTTCAGTCAGCGCATTGGCGACCAGCACGACGGCATGGCCATCTTTTTTATGTCTGAGGACGGGCGGCTCAGCCAGACCGACCAGGGGCGCGCCCTGCTCTGCGTGAATCACGAGAGCTCCTCACTGGCCGCCTTCCTGAACGTGAAGGGGCAGACCAGTAACGGCCAGTCTGGACAACACATCGGCGGGATTGGCTGGGACGGCGGCGTTCGCCCCCTTGAGGAGGTGCTCAAGGAGATCAATATTCATGGTGTCTCAGTTTCGGAGATTTGCCGCACAGAGACGGGCTGGCAGCTGGTGCGCGGCTCGCCCTGGAACCGACGGATCACGCCAGAGACCGCGGCTCGAGTGGCAGGCCCCAGGGCCCACCTCCCTGAGATCCAGGCCCTGTTCGCCACAAAACGATTCCCCAAGGGGGACAAGAGCCGCGGCACGATTGGCAACTGCGGCATGGGCCAGACCCCGTGGGGCACCTACCTCACCTGCGAGGAAAATTTCTACCCTTACTTCGTGAAGACCCGAGGGGGCCTGCCCGATGTAAAGACCTCTCGGGCGTCGCTTCGCTACGGCATCTCGATGGAGCGCGTTCAGTCTGGCGCGCGCAACCGGAGCCAGGGCTGGGTGAGTGTGCGCGGCACCCAAGATGACAGCCGATTTGAGCGTTGGGATACCTCCATCGTGGGGCGCGGCCCCCAGGAGGACTACCGGCAAGAGCCCAACACCTTTGGCTACGCCACGGAGATCGACCCCTTCCAACGGACCAGCGAGATCGTGAAGCGCACCGCCCTGGGACGATTCGTGCACGAGGCTGCGGTCTTCTCAAGGCCCATCAAAGGCCAGCCCCTGGCGGTCTACATGGGCTGTGACGGGCGCAACGAGTACATCTATAAATTCGTGAGTAAGGCCGTGTGGGATCCCGCAGACATTGGCGGCGGCCTCGCTGCAGGTGACAAGTACCTCAACGAGGGCCAGCTCTACGCGGCACGATTTAAGGCAGACGGCCGTGGTGAATGGCTTCCACTGAGCATCACTCACCCCTCCATTGCGAAGTACGCCGATTTCACCTTCGCCAATCAGGCTGAAGTGCTGGTGTATGCCCGAATCGCAGCAGATGCCCTCGGCGCAACGCCCATGGACCGGCCTGAGTGGGGTGCTGTGAACCCTTCCAACGGTGAGGTGTATTTCTCTCTCACCAACAATTCCGATCGTCTGCGTCGTCCCGACTCCACCTCGCCGGCCAACCCCCGGGCCTACCAGGACGCCGACGGGAAGGGTTACAAGGGCAATCCCAACGGGCACATTATTCGATTCAGAGAAGACCAAGACCAGGCCACAGCCAGAGCATTCCAGTGGGATGTCTTTCTCTTTGGCGCGGAGGAGGACGCAGGCGCGATCAATGCGTCTAAGCTCACCGCGAACAACAGCTTCTCCTCACCTGATGGGATCTGGTTTAGCAAGGCCACCGGCATCTGTTGGATTGAGACCGACGACGGTGCCATGACCGACGAGAGCAACTGCATGCTGGTCGCGGCCGTCCCCGGACGGGTTGGGGATGGCGGTGCCATTCGCCTGACCAATGCAATGGATGGCGTTGAGGGCACTCAGACCACCTTCATTGGTGCAAGCCTGGGAGAGGCCCAGCTGAAGCGTTTCCTCACAGGCCCGATTGGCGCTGAGATCACCGGCCTCTGTGAGTCTGCGGACGGCAAGGCGCTCTTCATCAATATCCAGCACCCCGGCGAGGGCACCAAGCCAGCAGACCTACTCGATGAGAATTTCCAGAGCCGCTGGCCGGGCAACCGAGGCTATGGCCGCCCAGGTCGCCCGCGCTCCGCCACCATCGTGATCACCCGTGAGGATGGCGGGCTGATCGGCCTCTAGGCCGAGAGCGTCTTTCCGAACCAGGCCAGGCAGCGCTTCCAGCCGTCCTCGGCCTCGGCCTTGCGATAGCTGGGGCGATAGTCGGCATGGAAGGCGTGCGGCGTGTTGGGGTAGAGCACGATATCGGAGGCCTTCGACCCCGCACCTCCAAACGAGAGCATGGTCTTCATCTCGTCGACGTCGGAGTTGGGAATGCCGCTGTCAGCGCCTCCATAGAGCCCAAGCACTGGCCACTTCAGCTTCTCAGCAATGTCGATGGGATGAATGGGGTTGGCCTCATTCACCGTGCTGCGAATTCGGCCATACCAGGCCACCCCACCACGAAGCTCGTCGACTTCGGCAGCGGCGAGCCAGACGATTCTTCCCCCCCAACAAAAGCCCGTGATGCCCATGCGACCCTTGGCACCGCCCTGAGTGAGAGCAAAGGCGGCTGCAGCGCGAACATCGCCCAGCACCTGTTTGTCGGTGGCCTTGCTCACGATCTTCTCGAATATCTCGGGAATGCCGGAGAGCGCCTTCGGATCGCCCTGTCGATGAAAGAACTCAGGTGCAAGGGCGAGATAGCCCTGCTGAGCAAATCGACGGCAGACGTCTGCAATGTGCTCGTGCACGCCGAAGATCTCGTGGGCGACGATGACGGTGGGGAGGTTGGACTTGCCAGCGGGCTTGGCCATGTACACCGGAACTTCGCCAGAGGCGGTGGGCATTTTGGCCCACGCGGCATCCAGGCCCTTGGTGTCGGTGGTGATGGTCTGGGCCTGGAGGCTGCCCACTGGGGCTACCGCAGCGGCGAATCCTGCCAGTGCGGAGGTCTGAAGAAATCCGCGCCGACTGCCAGGCAGCAGCGAGGGATTGGGGGGAGTGAGGGAGTCGAGTTCGGTCTGCGCGGCATGGGTCCAGTCGTTCACAGCAAATGCTCCTTGAATTGAGAGAGGTTGAGACTAGTGTGCGTCGTCCCAGTTCAGTCCGGTTCCCACAGAGACCAGCAGGGGAACCCGAAGCTGCGCCACTCGCTCCATGACGCAAGGCACCAGCTCTCGCACGGCAGCGAGCTCCGCATCTGGGACCTCTAGGATAAGCTCGTCATGAACCTGTAGGAGCAGTCGTGCGTGAAAACCCTCTGCTCGCAGACGGGCATAGACCTGCACCATGGCCAGCTTAATCAGGTCTGCCGCCGTCCCCTGCATCGGGGCGTTGATTGCAGCCCGCTCGGCGGCCGCCCGCCGTGGGCCATTGGGCGAGCGAATCTCATCGAGCCAGAGCCGGCGCCCAAACACTGTCTCCACATAGCCTTGCGACTTCGCGAGGGTCTTGGTCTGCTCCATGTAACGGGCCACCCCGGGATACCGATCAAAATAACGCTCGATGTAGAGCCTGGCCGCCTCTCTTGGGATGTCGAGGTTCTGCGCCAGACCAAAGGCACTCATGCCATAGATCAGCCCGAAGTTGATCACTTTGGCATATCGACGCTGGTCATCACTCACCTCTCCCACGGGCACACCAAAGATCTCGGAGGCTGTCGCCCGGTGCACGTCCTGGCCTGTCTCAAAGGCCGTCAGCAGCCCAGGGTCTTCAGAGAGATGGGCCATGATGCGCAGCTCAATCTGTGAGTAGTCCGCCGAGAGGAGCTGACAGCCCTCGGGCGCAATGAAGGCCTGTCGAATTCGTCGGCCCTCGGCCGTGCGAATCGGGATGTTCTGCAGGTTGGGCTCGCTAGAGGCCAGTCGCCCGGTGACCGCAACCGCCTGGGAAAAGGTGGTGTGTACCCGACCCGTCTGCGGATCGACCATGCGAGGCAGCTTGTCGGTATAGGTGCTCTTGAGCTTGGAGAGTCCCCGCCAGGCCAGCAAGGCCTTGGGCAGCGGATAGTCCTGGGCGAGCTGTTCGAGTACATCCTCATCTGTGCTGGGTGCGCCCTTGGCTGTCTTCTTCACAGGCTTGTAGCCCAGCTTGCCGAACAGGATCTCACCGAGCTGCTTAGGTGAGCCGAGATTGAAGGCCTCCCCAGCGAGGTCATGGGCCTGGATCTCGAGGTCTCGGATGGACCGCGCCAGCTCCTCACTCTGGTGCTCGAGCAGACCAGAGTCCACACGAATGCCGGTCTCCTCCATGGCCCAGAGCACCTGAAGACTCGGCAGCTCAATCTCCGCATAGACCCGCAGGAGGCTGGGACTTGCCTGAATCTGGGGCCAGAGGGTGTGATGGAGATGGAGCGTGAAGTCCGAGTCCTCTCCGGAATACTGCGTTGCCACCTCTACAGCAACCTGTTCAAAGCCAATGCGGGCCGCGCCTTTGCCAGTGACTTCGTCATACGAGAGCCCAGATCGATTCAGGTGGCGCTGGGCCAGAGAGGCCAGATCATGTGGCCGATGCGCCTCCAGCACATAGGACTGCAGGAGGGTGTCGTGTGCCATACCCGCCAGCCGAATACCCGCCCGCAGCAGGACATGGGCGTCGTACTTCAGGTTCTGGCCCAGCTTGAGCCGGTCTGCGTCCTCAAGCCAGGGCCGAAGCCGCGCCAGCACCGCCTCGCTGGGCAGCTGATCGGGGGCCCCTGCGTACCGATGGCCCACAGGGACATAGACCGCATGGCCCACCTCCCATGCAAAGGAAAGCCCCACCAGATCGGCATGCCTGGGATCGATGGAGGTGGTCTCCGTGTCAAATGCCACCAGCTCCGCCGCTTCGAGCCGGGCCAGCATCTGATCGAAGGCCTCCCAGCTGAGGATGGTCTCGTAACGCCCCTGAATCGCCACAGGCCTGGGTGCGATCTCGCTCGACTCGGCGGGCGCGGGCGGGGAGTCGTCCAGCAGCCCCCTCAGGCTTCGCCCGAGGTCTAGCTGGTCTCTTAAATGGCGCAGGGCGTCCTGCGAGGGCTCCTGAGGCGTCAGGACAGACTCAAAGTGAGGCACGGCGCCAGAGAGGTCGGCATCGCACTTCACCGTGACCAAGACCCGGGCCGTGGGAAGCCAGTCCAAAGCCTTGCGCAGGTTGTCGCCCACCACGCCCTTCACCGCTGAGGCTGCGGCCATCACAGCCTCCAGCGATCCATACTCGGCGATCCACTTGGCCGCGGTCTTGGGGCCAACCTTCTCCACCCCCGGCACGTTATCGACGGTATCGCCCACCAGCGCGAGGTAGTCGATGATCCGCTCTGGAGGCACACCAAATTTCTCGAGCACGCCCGCCCGGTCGAGCACCCGAGGGGGGCCTCCGTCGCGCGTCATGGTGTCGACCAGAGTGACCTGATCCGAGACGAGCTGTGCGAGGTCTTTATCACCAGTGGCCACCAGCGTCTGGAGCCCCCGCAGGCTGGCCTGATGCGCCAGGGTGCCAATCACATCGTCAGCCTCAAGGCCCTCCACCACCACCAGGGGCCAGCCCAGGCCGCGAACCGCCTCGAAAATGTAGGGCAGCTGCGTGCGCAGGTCGTCGGGCATGGCCGAACGATTCGCCTTGTAGTCCGGGAAGATGTCATCTCGAAAGGTCTTTCCCGGGGGGTCAAACACACAGGCCGCATAGCGGGAAGGAAAGTCCTCGCGAACCCGTCTCAGCATGTTGACCATGCCCGTGACCGCCCCGGTGGGAAGCCCCGCCCGGCTGCGAAGGTCGGGCAGGCCGTGGAATGCGCGGTAGACAAAGCTGGAGGCGTCGATGAGCAGAAGGCGGTCGGAGGGCATGCGGGGATTATGCGGCAGAGCTTCAGTACACTACGCACCATGTCCGAGTCCCCCACTGAAGTGACCCACTTCCTGCGCCAAATCATTGAGGCAGACCTGGCCTCCGGGCAGGTGTCTCAGGTCATCACCCGCTTTCCGCCCGAGCCCAATGGCTACCTGCACTTTGGCCATGCGAAGTCGATCTGCCTCAACTTTGGCCTGGCCCAGAGGTTTGGGGGCCGCTGCCATCTCCGGCTTGACGACACGAACCCCGCCAAAGAAGAGCAGGAATACGCCGATGCGATCGAAGAGATGGTGCGCTGGCTTGGGTTCGACTGGGGAAGTCATCACTACTTCGCGAGTGACTACTTCGAGTCACTCTACCGCTATGCCGAGGCCCTGATCCTAGCCGGCCACGCCTATGTCGACTCGCAGCCAGCCGAGGAGATGCGGGCCCGACGCGGCACCCTCACTCAGCCCGGGGAGGACTCCCCCTTCCGAGGCCGCAGCGTGGAAGAGAATCTAAGCCTCTTTCGCGACATGCGGGCCGGCGTCTTTCCCGATGGTGCCCATGTGCTTCGCGGCAAGATCAACATGGCCTCGCCCAACATGAACCTGCGAGACCCGGTCTTCTATCGCATTCGGCATGCCGAGCACCATCGAACCGGCTCGGCCTGGTGCATTTACCCGCTCTACGACTACGCCCATCCGCTCTCGGACGCCATTGAGGGCATTAGTCACTCCATCTGCACCCTTGAGTTTGAAGACCATCGCCCGCTCTACGACTGGCTGGTCGATCGGGTGAGGGAGACCGGGCTCCTGCCGGGGCCAAGGCGCCCTCATCAGTACGAATTCGCTCGGCTCAACCTCACCTATGTGGTGCTCTCCAAGCGCAAGCTCATCGAACTGATTGAGGCGCGCGTGGTGAGCGGCTGGGACGACCCCAGAATGCCCACCCTGGTGGCTGCGCGGCGTCGCGGCTACCCACCGGAGGCCTTCCGCAGGTTTGTTGACAGCACCGGCGCATCCAAGTCGGACGCCTGGATCGACTACAGCGTCTTTGAACAGGCTATCCGAGACCACCTAAATGAGGTGGCACCTCGCCGAGTGGCGGTGCTGGATCCCTTACGGGTGATCATCGAGAACATCGAACCCGGTGCCTCGCATGCCTGCTCTGCGCCCAACCACCCTCAACGCCCAGAGATGGGCAGCCGAGAGATGCCGCTCACCCGCGAGATTTTTATTGAACGGGAGGACTTCATGGAGGTGCCGAGTAAGGGCTTCTTCCGGCTGAGTCCTGGCGGACGGGTGCGCCTCAAGTATGGATTTGTGGCGGAATATGTGAGTCACGCCCTCGACGCCAGTGGCGGTGTGGAGTCGGTACGGGTGCGTATTCTTGAGGACTCCAAGAGCGGGACGCCCGGCGCAGACCAGTACAAGGTGAAGGGCGTGATCCACTGGGTGAGTGCCGAGCATGCCGTCCAGGCGGAGGTTCGGCTCTTTGACCGGCTCTTCTCAAGCCCCACGCCAGGGGCCCGTCGTGAGGGCGACCCCCCAGAGCTCGAGCGTCACTTCATGGACGACCTCAACCCCAACAGCCTAACGGTGATCACGGGCATGCTCGAGCCTGCCCTCTCGAGCCCCTTACCCGGCCAGGCCCTGCAGTTCGAGCGTCACGGCTATTTCGTTCCTGACGCACAAGACAGCAGCGCGGAGCGGCTCGTCTTCAATCGCACCGTCACCCTGAAAGACTCCTGGAGCAAGGCCAGTCCATGAGACAGATTGTTCATGAGGTGGGGGGCGGCCCCGAGGGGCTCAGGCTTCAGACAGCGGATCTCCCGCAGCCTGGTCAAGGCGAGGCCAGAATTCGCGTGGCCTATGCTGGGGTGAACCGGCCGGATGTCCTGCAACGCCTCGGCCTCTATCCGCCCCCGCCCGACGCAAGCCCCATTCTTGGTCTAGAGGTGAGCGGAGAGGTGTCTGCCGTAGGGCCAGGCGTCGACCCCGGGCTGCTCGGCCAGCAGGTCTGTAGCCTCACCCCGGGAGGCGGCTATGCGGACGAGGTTCTCGTGCCAGCGAGCCACTGCATGCCAATCCCCTTGGGCCTGTCGATGCGCGAGGCCGCCTGTCTTCCTGAGACCATGCTCACCGTCTGGGCAAACCTGATTGAACGCGGGCAGCTGATGCCTGGCCAGCGGGTGCTGATCCACGGCGGCTCTAGTGGCATTGGCACCACCGCCATTCAGTTTGCACGCTGGGCGCGTGCCGGTGAGATCTTCACCACGGTCGGCTCAGCCGAGAAGGCTCAGGCCTGCAGGGCGCTGGGAGCAGACCACTGCATCTCGTACAAGGATGAAGACTTCGTCGAGGTGATCCGCGAGCGCACTCAGGACCAGGGCGTGAATCTCATTCTGGACATGGTGGGCGGCGACTACCTCTACAAGAACCTCAAGTGCCTGGCGCTCGACGGTCGGCTCGTTCAAATTGCCTTCTTGGCGGGCGCCAAGGTGGATATGAGCTGGGACCTCATCATGCGCAAGCGGCTTACCTTCACTGGCTCCACGCTTCGGCCCCGAAGTGTAGAGGAGAAAGCCCGTCTCGCGATGAGCCTTCAACAGGCCATCTGGCCAGAGATCGCAGCAGGTCGCATCCGTCCGCTGGTCCATGCCGAGTTCGACCTCAGTGAAGCCAGCGCGGCCCACGCGCTGATGGAATCCTCTCAACATGTTGGAAAAATCGTCCTAAAGGTACAGCCATGACCCCCACCAAACTCCATATCGTGACCACCCCCGAGCCCCTCGCACTCATGCGTCTGGTCTGTCTGCTCGCCAGCGAGGGGCTTCCCTGTGAACTTGGGGCCAACTTCGTGAAGTTTCCTCGGGGAGAGGAGAAGGCCGACGCACTCGCTGCATTCGCGCAGCAGTTGGGCTTTAAGCCAATCGCGTCGATGGACCGCTTTGAGCCCGATACGCGCGAGAACATCGAGTCTCGGGTCCGCCCCCAGCTTGAGGCCCACCAGCACAGTCACAGCTGCGGACATGGCTGCGGGCACGATCACCACCACCACTCATGACCATTCGCGTTCGGGGGGCACGTCAGAACAATCTGAAAGACCTCTCACTCGATCTCCCGCTCGGTGAGCTCACCGTAGTCACAGGTGTCTCAGGCTCGGGCAAGAGCTCCCTGGTCTTTGACACGGTCTATGCAGAGGGACAGCGGAGATACATCGAGACGTTTTCCGCCTACGCCCGCCAGTTTCTTGACCGCATGGACAAGCCGCAGGTCGACGCGATTGAGGGGGTTCCCCCCGCCATCGCCATTGATCAGACCAATCCGGTGAGAACCTCTCGGTCCACGGTTGGCACCATGACCGAGCTCACGGACCACCTGAAGCTGCTCTTTGCCCGTGCGGCCCAGCTCATCTGCCCCGGCTGCGGTCAGCCCGTGCAGCGGGACCATGTGGATGGCATGGTGAGCCTGGCCCTCGCACAGCCCGAGGGTACCCGCCTCGCAGTGGTCTTCGCACGGGAGGTTCCCGAGTCCTTGGAGCAGGACCAGCTTGAGGCCTGGCTCTCCGCGCAGGGCCTTACGCGAATCTATCAACGAGAGGCGTCTCGAGTCTGGGTCATCGTAGACCGACTCGTGGTGCGGCCCGACCTCGAACGCAGTCGCCTGAGCGAGGCCTTCGAGACCGCACTGCGGTATGGAGAGGGGCGATGCGAGCTGGTGCTCATGCACGACAAGGAGCCCTCTGCCCAGGACCAGCGCCTCGCCTTCTCCAGTGCCCTTCAGTGTGCGGGCTGCCAGAGAGGGTTTCGAGAGGCCCGGCCAGCCCTCTTCTCGTTTAACTCACCGATTGGCGCCTGTGAGACCTGTCGTGGCTTCGGCCGAGTGATTGGGATTGACCGCGGACTGGTGATTCCCAACGAGCGGCTCAGCCTTGCCGAGGGCGCGATCAAGCCGATTCAGAGCAAGTCCTACGAGGACTGTCAGTCTGAGCTGCTCGCAGCCGCCAGACGCCGCGGTGTGGCCGCGGACATCCCCTGGAAGGACCTTCCGCCTGAAGACCGTGAGTGGGTCTTCGCGGGCGATGCCGACTGGTCGGGGGACTGGAAACGACAGTGGTACGGCATGGATCGCTTCTTCGAGTATCTCGAGAGCAAGGCCTACAAAATGCATGTGCGCGTGCTCCTGTCGCGCTACCGTTCCTACACGGAGTGCCCGGCCTGCCATGGCGCACGGCTCAAGCCCGAGGCGCTCGACTGGCGCGTGCGAGGGCTCAGCCTCCCAGAGGTCATGCAGATGTCGATCGACCAAGCCTGGGACTGGCTGCAGCGGGTGGAGGCCGAGTGGGCGAGCGCCCAGGCCAGTGCTGGGCAGACGGCTGCGGCTCAGCTGGTCTTTCGAGAAATGCGCGCCCGCCTTCAGTTTCTTCGCGAGGTGGGACTGGGCTACCTCACCCTCGACCGCCAATCCCGAACCCTCTCAGGCGGGGAGGTTCAGCGCATCAATCTCACCACGGCCTTAGGCACCGCCTTGGTCAACACCCTCTTCGTGCTGGATGAGCCCTCCATCGGGCTGCACCCCCGCGACCTTCAGCGGCTCATCGGGGTGATGCATCGGCTGCGGGATGCAGGCAATAGCCTGCTGGTGGTGGAACACGACCCGGAGGTGATGCAGGCTGCCGACCGCATCATCGACATGGGTCCAGGCCCGGGTGAACTCGGCGGGCAGATCTGCTTTAACGGCCCTTATGCGGAGCTCCTGAGTGCCAACACGCTCACCGGCCAGTACCTTCGCGCGGAACGACAGGTTCAGGCCGCAGCCCCAAGGCCCCGCGCCACTGTGCTTCAGGCCCATCGGCTGAGGCTCACTGGCGTGCGGGCCAACAATCTCAAGGGCCTCGACCTCAGCATTCCACTTCGCCACCTGGTCTGTGTCACAGGGGTCTCGGGCTCAGGCAAGTCCACCCTGGTGCAGGACGTGCTCTACCCGGCCCTCTGTAAGCACTTCGGCAAGGCCACCGAGGCGCCCGGCCCCTTCGACCGGCTTGAGGGAGCTGCGCTCCTGGCCGATGCGCTGCTCGTGGACCAGTCTCCAATTGGCCGCACCACGCGCTCCAACCCCGCGGTCTATGTGGGGGCCTTTGACGCGATTCGCAGGCGATTTTCAGAAGCGCCACTGGCACTCCAACGCGGCTACACCACCGGCACCTTCAGCTTCAATGCAGGCACGGGGCGCTGCCCAACCTGCGCAGGCAGCGGATATGAGCAGGTGGAGATGCAGTTCCTCTCGGATGTCTATCTGAGTTGTGCAGACTGCAAGGGCAAGCGCTACCGGCCCGAAACCCTGGAAGTAACCCTCCAGGGCCGGTCGATCGGGGATGTACTGGACTTCACGGTGCGACAGGCGCTCGACTTCTTCGCTGAAGACCTTGAGGTTCAGCGTCGGCTGCAGCCGCTGGTGGATGTGGGCCTGGACTACCTTCGGCTGGGCCAGCCGGTGCCCACGCTCTCAGGCGGAGAGGCGCAGCGACTCAAGATCGCGGGCCACCTCGCCGAGGCCCATGAACGCGGAGGTCGGGCCAAGAAGGGCATGCTCCTCATCTTTGACGAGCCCACCACTGGTCTGCACTTCGACGACATTGCCAAGCTGATTCGGGCCCTGCAGGCGCTGGTCCAGGCAGGCCACTCCCTGCTCGTGATTGAACATAACCTCGACCTCATCGAGGCTGCCGACTGGATCATTGACCTCGGCCCCGAGGCGGGGCCGGAGGGTGGACGGCTGGTCGCCCAGGGCCAGCAGGAGGACCTGATGGCCTGCCCCGAGTCTCACACCGGCCAGGCACTCGCCCGTATGCGCGGGCTCACCGTGCAGGACCCAAGGCCGCCCGTTGTCTCACGCGGTCAGGCCGCCCGTTCGATTGAGATTCATCATGCCCGAGAGCACAACCTGCGGGATGTCAGCGTCAACATCCCTCGCAATCAGCTCACGGTTATCTCGGGTGTCTCGGGCTCGGGCAAATCCACCCTCGCCTTCGACATCCTGTTTTCAGAGGGCCAACGCCGATACCTTGAGTCGCTCAACGCCTATGCGCGACAGTTTGTTCAGCCGGCCTCCCGGCCAGATGTCGACGCCATCTATGGCATTGCACCCACGGTAGCAATCGAACAGAGAACCAGCCGCGGGGGGCGCAAGAGCACCGTGGGCACCCTCACGGAGATCCATCATTTTCTGCGGCTCCTGTATGTAAAACTGGGCCAACAGCACTGCCCAGACTGCAAGAGCCCAATCGCGCCGCAGAGCCCTGAGGCGATTGCCGCCAGCCTCATGCGCGACTATCGCAACCAGCACATTGGGCTACTTGCCCCACTGGTGGTTCAGCGCAAGGGCCTCTACCAAGACCTGGCCAAATGGGCGCTGACGCGCGGCCACACGCACCTCCGTGTCGATGGTGAGTTTCTCTCCACTGAGAAATTTCCTCGGCTTGACCGATATCGGGTGCACACCATTGAGCTGCCAATCGGCAACCTGGTCGTTAAGCCCGAGCAGGAGGATGCGCTTCGTCGTCTGGTGGATGAGGCGATTGTCCAGGGCCAGGGCAGCCTCACGGTGCTCGCCCCACTGGAAGGTCCAGGCCGCCCGGAGGCCCGGCTCTTTTCCACAAAACGCGCCTGCCCAGTCTGCAGCACAAGCCTGCCCGAGCCCGAGCCCCGCATGTTTTCCTACAACCACGCCCTGGGATGGTGCCCGGGCTGTACCGGTACCGGGCTCTTTGGACTGTCCTTGAAAGACGGTGAGACCGGCGAGGAAGACCAGTATCTCGACCGGGAGACCCCGGAAGAGCAGGAGGAAGATCTGCCCTGCACCAGCTGCGAGGGTGCGCGACTCAACCCCACCGCGCGCGCCGTCACGGTTCACGGCAGTGGGCTGCACCAGGTCTCCAGCCTCGCCCTCGACCAGATGGCCGGGTGGCTTCAAGAGGCACAGTCCGACTTCAACGCGCGCGAGGCTGCGATTGCGGAAGGGCTGGTCCAGGAGATCCGCGCCCGAGTTCAATTCCTCTGCTCAGTGGGCCTGGGCTATCTCAGCCTGAACCGGGCCGCCCCGACGCTCTCGGGGGGTGAAGCCCAGCGCATTCGGCTCGCTGCGCAGCTGGGCTCCAACCTGCAGGGCGTCTGCTACGTGCTGGATGAGCCTTCGATCGGCCTGCACCCTCAGGACAACCAGGCGCTGCTGCTCCTGCTTCGCCAGCTCCAGGCCAAGGGCAACACCGTCGTGGTGGTGGAGCACGATGAAGAGACCCTGGCCATTGCCGATCACCTCATCGATATGGGCCCAGGCGCGGGGAAGCGTGGGGGACAGGTGGTCGTGCAGGGGCAGGCCGAAGACCTCATGCGCTGCGAAGAGTCCATCACCGGCCGCTACCTCAGAAGCCCCATCGCACCGCCCGACACACCCCTGCGACCGGCGGCAGAGGAGTGGCTCGAGATCAGGGGCGCCAGGCTTCACAACCTCAAAGACCTCACGGTGCCCATTCCGCTGCGCCGACTCACCGTGGTCACAGGGGTCTCGGGCTCGGGCAAGTCCACCCTGGTGCGGGATGTGCTCAGAACCAATCTGAGCCGAGCGGTCGACCAGCAGCGGTCCAAGGCCGGACGCGCGCGCTCGGTCCAGTGGATGGGCTGCACAGAGATAGCCCACTGGGAGTCCATCGACCGGGTGCTCGAGGTGGACCAGACGCCCATCGGAAAGACGCCCCGTTCAACCCCGGCCACCTACACCGGCCTCTGGGATGACATTCGTAAGCTCTATGCCGACGGTGAGGACGCGCGGCGACGCGGATGGACTGCGAGTCGGTTCTCCTTCAACACGGGCCAGGGCCGCTGTGAGGTCTGCGAGGGACAGGGCTGGCAGACCATCGAGATGAGCTTCCTCCCGAATGTGCGCGTGGTCTGCGACGCCTGCGGGGGCAGTCGATTCAATGCAGAGACTCGGCAGGCGCGTTGGCGGGGACATGCCATCTCGGACGTCCTCGCCATGTCGGTCGACGAGGCCCTGGAGGCATTTGATGGGGTGTCAAAGATCAAGCGTCCGCTTCAGCTGATGCAGGACCTGGGGCTGGGTTACCTCAGCCTTGGGCAGCCCAGTCCCACCCTCTCAGGCGGTGAGTCTCAGCGGATCAAGCTGGTGGCCGAACTCGCCAAGACCCGGCAGACAGGCCACACGCTCTATGTACTGGATGAGCCTACCGTCGGGCTACACCTCTCGGATGTGGAGCGGCTGATTCACGCGCTCCACCAACTGGTCGAACTCGGCCATAGCGTGGTAGTGATTGAGCACCAGCTTGACCTCTGGGCTCAGGCTGACTGGCTGATCGATCTCGGCCCAGCAGGCGGAACAGCGGGTGGTCGACTGGTGGCGTCAGGCACGCCCCGAAGCGTGGCGGCCATGGCCACCCCCACGGGCACCTGCCTCTCCCGGTTCTTTAAGCAGGCTTCTTCGCGAGGTCGGCTGCAGTCGTAAACGCGTCCGCGTAGAACTCGTCCTCAGGTAGGCCGCACTGGGCAACAAAATCAGCCTTTGCAGACTGCACCACGATGGGAGCGCCGCAGGCGTAGACGCTGTGCCCTGAGAGGTCGGGGAAGTCCTGCATCACCGCCTGATGGACAAAACCGGTGCGGCCAGTCCACTGGTCCTCCGCAAGCGCATCGCTCACCACCGGCACGAACCGGAAACTGGGCATCTCCCGAGCCCACTGCTCGGCCAGGCCCGTCATGTAGAGGTCTTGCGGGCGGCGCCCTCCCCAGTAGAGGGTGATGGGCCGCTCGATGTGCTTGAAGCGGGCGTGCTCGATCACAGCCTTGATAGGAGCAAAGCCAGTCCCACTGGCAAGCATGACCATAGGCCGTGCACTGTCCTCCCGAAGAAAGAAGGTGCCCTGGGGCCCCTCAAATCTCAGGATGTCCTTCTCCTTGACGGCATTAATAGAGGGCGTTCCAGATCCAAAGAGGGCATCTGTGAATGCTCCGCCCGGTGTGTGCCGGATGTGGAGCTCAATTGGGCCTTGCTCGTGGGGCGCAGAGGCCATCGAGTAGCTTCGGCGTTTTCCATCCTTGAGCAGAATGTCGATGTACTGTCCCGCCAGAAACTCAAACTTCTCTGTGGCAGGGAGTTGGAGCTTCACGATGGCTACATCGGGCGCTGCTCGCTCGATGCTGGCCACCCGACAAGGCAGCTTGCGAATGGGGATCATGCCCTCAGCGGCAACCACTCGCGCCGACACCGTGACATCCGTCTCCGGCCTTGCCTGGCAGAGCAGCAGCCCTCCCGCATCGCGGTCGGCATCACTGAGCGCCTTCTTCTGATATTGGCCATGGTCAACCGCACCAGCGACCAGGCTGGCCTTGCAGGAGCCACAGGCGCCGTCTTTACAGCCGTAGGGAAGGACCACGCCCGCGCGCAGGGCGGCCGCGAGGAGGGTTTCGCCATCATCGACGGAGAAGCTCCGGCCGGAGGGAGTAAGGGTGCAGGTTTTTGTCATGATGGCGCCGATTGTAACGAGCCTCAGCCTAGAGACCCCGACGCTGGACCCAGGTCAATAGGCTTGCGCCAAAGAGCAATGCCGCCAGGCTCGGCAGCAACACCACTAGGGCCGGCGGCCAGGCACCCAGAAGCCCGAGGTGGGAGAACAGGCTGTTCACCAGATGAAAGCCCAGCCCTGCAGCGATCCCTAGTCCCAACTTTAGCCCCAAGGATCCGGACCGTCCCTTCACATAGGCCGCGGGCAAGGCCAGCAGCAGCATCACCCAGACGGTCCAGGGATAGAGCACCTTCTTCCAGAAGGCCAGCTCAAAACGCGCAGACTGCTGACGGGCGTCGCGCAGGAACTGACTTGTGGCGTAGAGATCACGTGCAGACATCTGATCGGGCTTCACCCGAAGGGCAGACACGGCGTTCGGCGTGAGGCTGCTCTCCATCGAGACGTTTGGGACACTCACCCGGCTCACCTCCCCCAGCGTCGAGAAGGAGAGGCCCTCCACCCTCTCCAGCTCCCAGCGACTTCCGCCTGCAGGGCCGGAGCCAAACACAACCGCACGCTGAGCGCGAAGCACCCGCATCAGTCTTCGCTGGGTGTCGAACTCGTACATCACCACGCCATCGAGCGACTGATCGGGGCGCACACTCTGAAAATTGATCATGCGCTCGGCCACCAATCCGCCTCGGGACCCGGCAGGATCACGGAGCCAGAAGCCCGACTTCAGTGCGGTTCCGCTCACTGCCCCCAGTGCCACCGACTTCACGCGTGCAGACTCAGCCTCGCTCCAAGGAACCAGCCACTCCGACAGGGAGGCAGTGGCAATCGCAAAGGGAAGCCCCATCAAGACGAGGGCCCTGAGCGCATGGCTGGGGCCGTAGCCGGCCGCGCGAGCGGCGGTGAACTCGGACTCCCCTGCCAGCTCTGCGAAGCCCCAGAGGCCCCCGATCAGGCAGGCAATCGGCATCAGCTCGACCGCGAGTGCCGACAGCCTAAAAAGCGTTGCCTGCAGGGCTGCCCCAAAGCCAAACCCACCGCGGCCAATCCGGTCAAGCTCGCCCACCATCTCGAACACCGCAAACAGGCCCAAGAGGCCCACCAAGACCATCACCACCCTCAGCCAGACCTGGCCAATCATGTAGCGTGAAAAACGGTCCATGTGCGGGGCCTCAGGCTCTGGCCGCAAGGACGGCCGAGAGGCGCGCCCAGAGGCCTCGGCGGGGGTGGTAACGCCACCAGAAGAGGACGGCGGTGATCACCAGAAGGCCGAGGTGTAGCGGCCACCAGGCCCACAGGAATGGCACCCGTTCCTGAGCAATCCAGGCCTGGGTTACCGTAAGCAGGTTAAAGGCCAGAAGGGTGAGAAGCAGCGCGGAGGCCATGTGAAATGAGCGACCCAGTCTTGGATTCACGAAAGACAGTGGCACCGCAAGGACCGACAGCAGCAGCGTCAGCAGCGGCAGGCCGATCCGAAAGGCAAGCTCGCCCTGTGCCGATGGGCTCTGCTCCTGCATCAGACGGGCAAGGCTCTGGCTTCGCACGGAGGGGTCGAGCCGGGCAGAGGGAGAGGGCAGGTCGAGGCGCAAGGCATATTCCTCAAAAGACATTCGCCCGACCGCCAGGGCTGAAGGGGACTCCGAGGCCTGAAGGTCGGTGCGATTTCCAGCCCGCACTCGGGCCCAGGTGAGGCCCTGCGCATCGCTCTCCAGTCGGCCTCCGGAGGCCAGCAGAATCATCTCCTGGCCCTCCGCGCCCCGCTGCAGGAGAAAAACCAGGCCCAGTTCCCCGGAGGCGGGATCAGGGTTTTCCACAAAAAAGACCTTACGGCCTGAGGAGGATTCTCCAAACTGCCCGGGAGCAAGCCGCTGGGCATCCCCTCGGGCCTCAAAGCCTGCACGCAGCTGGTCGGACTGGTCTCGGGTCCAGGGCGTGATCACCAGTGTGGCCACGGCCGTCAGGGCCGCCCAGGGCAGCACAAAGCGCAAGACCGGCCGGATAAGACTCAGGGGGCTGAGGCCGCTGGCCTGCCAGATCACCATCTCGGAGCTGCGCCACATCCGGGAGAGCACCAGCAGCACCGAGACCACGGCCGTGAGGCAGGCAATCAGGCCCAGGGCGCTGAGGGAGGAGAGGGAGATGAGCGGGAGCAGCAGCGCCTCGTCTGCCTTGCCGGCAGCCGCCCGCCCCAGCTGCCGAATGAGCGCTGAAGTGATCACGATGGCCAGGAGCGTGGCAAACACAATTCCGGCCGTGCTCCTCAGCTCTCGCACCAGGGACTTGTGAAAGATCACGAACTTTTATAATGGCGCTTTGCAGAAGAAAGGCATTGTGTCATGACCGCCACCTCCACCCCCAAAGAAGCCAAAGAACCCAAATCCCTTCAAGACCCCGGTGAGTCGCGCGAACCGCTTGATTTCACCGCCAGCAACAAGCCCGTCGACCGCTCCAATGCGGACTGCGCATGGGTTGGTGTCTATGCCACAGCGGCCGGCGCCGAGCTCTCCCAGTCCGCGCGGGTCGTCGACAAGGTCTCCGACGGCGCGATCGCCAAGCTGCTGAAGGCCGGCGATTTCGACGCCAAGCTGGGCAACTGCTTTCTCGTCCGCGACCTCCCCGGCCTCGGCGTCAGTCGAGTGCTGTTGGTGGGCCTCGGAAAGAAAGACTCCTTCAAGGAGAAGGCCTATGCAGACGCCGTTCGCGCCGCCACCAAGGCCATGACCGCCCTCAAGGGCGTGCGCCGCGTCTCCTCCTACCTCACCGAGCTCAGCCTGGAGGGTGTGGATGGAGAGTGGCGTGCCCAGACGCACGTGCTCGCCGCCCGCGAGGCGCTCTATCGCTTTGAGCGCTTCAAGACCCGCAAGGACGGGCAGACAGAGGAGAAGGCCGCCACGGCCAAGGCCCCCAAAACAGCCAAGTCCGACCTGCCCGCGCTGCGTGAGATCGAGATGCTGCTGCCGGGAGACATGCGACCCACCGATGCACCCAAGGTGCTCGCCGACGCCGTCGCAGTGGCCAACGGCATTGAGCTCACCAAAGACCTCGGCAACCTGCCCCCGAACATCTGCACCCCCACCCACCTTGCTGGGGTTGCTCGCGGGCTCGCCCGCCAGTTCCGCATGAAGGTGGAGGTGCTCGATCGCCCTGCCATGGAAAAGCTCGGCATGAACTCCCTGCTCGCCGTGTCGGCAGGGTCGGCCCAGCCGCCCCAGTTCATTGTGCTTCAGCACAACGGCGGGACAGCGAAGGAGGCTCCCATGGTCCTCGTGGGCAAAGGGATCACCTTCGACACCGGTGGCATCTCGCTCAAGCCCGGAGCGGACATGGACGAGATGAAGTACGACATGTCCGGTGCATCCAGCGTGCTGGGTGTGATGCGTGCGGTTGGAGAGATGGGCCTCAAGCGAAATGTGGTGGGCGTCATCCCCACCTGCGAGAACATGCCCAGTGGCACCGCCACCCGTCCGGGCGACATCGTCACCTCCATGTCCGGGCAGACCATCGAGATCCTCAATACAGACGCCGAGGGCCGCCTCATCCTGTGTGACGCACTCACGTATGTGGAGAAGAATTTCAAGCCCGCCTGTGTCGTGGACATGGCCACCCTCACCGGGGCCTGCGTCATCGCGCTGGGCCATGTGAATTCGGGCCTCTTCACCGCAGACGACGCCCTCGCTCAGGCTCTGATTCAGGCGGGCAAGAAGCGTCTCGACCCGGCATGGCGCATGCCACTCGAGGAGGACTACCAGGAGCAGCTCAAGTCGCCCTTTGCCGACATGGCCAACATTGGTGGCCGGGCTGCGGGTAGCGTCACGGCTGCCTGCTTCCTGTGGCGGTTTGCTAAGGCCTACCGCTGGGCCCACCTCGACATTGCAGGCACGGCATGGAAGAGCGGCGCTCAGAAGGGGGCAACCGGCCGGCCCGTGGGCCTGCTCGTGGAGTTCCTTAAAAACGGCCTTGCGTGACCAGTGTTGACTTTCACTTCAATGCACCAGATCGGCTGAGTCACGCCTGCCGTCTGGTGCGCAAGGCCATGCGCAGTCAGGCTGCCAGTGATGCCAAACCACTGGTGGTCTACTGCTCAGACCAGGAGCAGCTGCAGGCCTTTGACGACCTGCTCTACACCTTCTCAGACGACGACTTCATTCCTCATGTTCATGCGGACCACCCGCTTGCTGAGGAATCGCCCGTCCTGCTCACCAGCCAGCTCTGGACCCCCCCTCCCCCACGGGTGCCCCACCTGCTCATCAATCTCGATCCTCAGGTGCCTGAGATCTTCAGCCAGTTCGATCGCGTCTTTGAGATTGTGAGCCTCGATGAGGCGGACCGACAGGCAGCACGCCTGCGGTATGCCTTCTATCGGGATCGCGGCTACCCCCTCACTCGACACGACCTCGGACAAAACCAACATGGATAGCCTCGCCAAATCATTTGAACCCGCCAGCCTGGAGGCCGAGTGGGGCCCGGAATGGGAGCGTCGAGAGCTCTATGCCGCTGGGCGTGAGCCCAACCAGGACAGCTTCTGCATCCAGCTGCCGCCGCCCAATGTCACCGGCACTCTGCACATGGGTCACGCCTTCAACCAGACGCTCATGGATACCCTCACCCGCTGGCATCGGATGCGAGGAGACAACACGCTCTGGCTGCCCGGCACAGACCATGCAGGCATTGCCACGCAGATCGTGGTGGAGCGGCAGCTTCAAGACAAGGGACAGACGCGCGACGACCTCGGCCGTAAAAACTTCGTGAGCCGCGTATGGGAATGGAAAGAGCAATCGGGCAACACCATCACCACGCAAATGCGCCGCATGGGCGCGAGCGTGGACTGGAGCCGCGAATACTTCACGATGGATGAGAAGCTTTCTAAGGTGGTTACAGAAACCTTTGTGCGCCTGT
>JBEAMW010000027.1:0-33415 GCA_041165705.1 Pseudomonadota bacterium | reverse complement strand
CAAGAGCACCGCCAGATCGCGCTGGATCTGGTCGGCCACTCGAAAGCCACGCTCAACGACCGACCTAGAGGGTCCGCGCGATTTCTTGGATTTCGAAGACCTCAAGCTGGTCCCCTTCCTGAATGTCGTCGTAGCCCTTCAGGGTGAGTCCGCACTCGAAGCCCTCGCGAACCTCCTTGGCGTCATCCTTGAATCGCTTGAGCGAGTCGAGGTGGCCAGTCCAGATCACCACGTTCTGGCGAATGAGACGGATCTGGGCATCACGACGGACAATACCCTCAAGCACCATACAGCCGGCAATATTGCCGAGCTTGGAGACCTTGAAGACCTGGCGGATCTCGACCATGCCGAGGGTATTTTCTCGGCGCTCGGGCGCGAGCATGCCCTGCATCGCGTTCTTCACCTCATCCACTGCGTCATAGATGATGTTGTAGTAGCGAAGGTCGACGCCGTTGGCCTCTGCAAGCTTGCGGGAGGTTTGATCTGCACGGACATTAAAGCCGATGATGACGGCCTTGGATGCGATCGCAAGGTTGATGTCGGTCTCGGTGATGGCGCCCACACCCGAGTGCACCACGGCCACCCGGACTTCCTCGGTGGAGAGCTTGAGCATAGAGGCGGACAAGGCCTCTTGTGAGCCCTGCACATCCGCCTTGATGATGAGGGCAAGCGTCTTGACGCCCTCGCCCATGTTCTCAAAGAGGTTCTCGAGCTTGGCAGCCTGCTGCTTGGCAAGCCGCACATCACGGAACTTGCCCTGGCGGAAGAGCGCAATCTCGCGCGCCTTTCGCTCATCGCCGAGCACCAGCATCTCATCACCGGCTGAAGGCACCTCGGTAAGGCCGAGGATCTCCGCAGGGATGGATGGGCCAGCCTCGTTGATGTTGCGACCGGTCTCATCGAGCATGGCGCGAATTCGGCCAAAGGAGCTTCCAGCCAGCACAATGTCGCCCTTTCGCAGGGTGCCGGCCTGCACCAGCACCGTCGCCACTGGACCACGGCCTCGGTCGATCCGCGCCTCGATCACCAGGCCCTTTGCAGGGGCGTCGACCGGGGCGGTGAGCTCAAGCACCTCAGCCTGCAGCAGCACGTTCTCAAGCAGGTTGTCGATGCCCTCGCCTGTTTTGGCAGACACGGGAATAAAGGGCGAGTCGCCACCAAACTCTTCGGGCACCACCTCTTCAGCCACCAGCTCGTTTCGAACGCGATCGGGATTGGCCTCAGGCTTGTCGATCTTGTTGATCGCCACCACGATGGGCACCTGAGCGGCCTTCGCGTGAGCGATGGCCTCCTTGGTCTGAGGCATCACACCGTCGTCGGCTGCAACCACCAGAATCACGATGTCCGTGGCATTGGCGCCCCGCGCACGCATGGCCGTAAAGGCCTCGTGGCCCGGGGTATCGAGGAAGGTGATGACGCCCCTGGGGGTGTCCACATGATAGGCACCGATATGCTGGGTAATTCCGCCCGCCTCGCCTGCAGCCACCTTGGTCCGACGAATGGTGTCGAGCAGCGAGGTTTTTCCGTGGTCGACGTGGCCCATGATGGTGACCACCGGGGGACGGGGGCTTGCCGCCACCTCTTGCTCCTCGGAGGTCTCCTCGAGGAAGGCCTCTGGGTCGTCGAGCTTGGCGGCATAGGCCTTGTGGCCCATCTCCTCCACCACGATCATGGCGGTTTCTTGATCGAGCACCTGATTGATGGTGACCATCTGGCCCATCTTCATGAGCGTCTTCACCACCTCAGCGCCCTTCACCGACATCTTGTGGGCGAGATCGGCCACGCTGATGGTCTCGGGGATGTGCACATCACGAACCAGGGGCTCGGTGGGAGCCTGGAAGTTGCTGGACTCTGCAGAGGACCTGGAGGGCTTGGACTTGGGGCCCGCACGCCAGCCTCCGGTTCCGCCTGAGGAATCGCCCCGTGTTTTGAGTGCACGGCGCTTCTGGGCATCGTCCTGCCAGGTGGACGAGAGCTGGGCCGACTTCACCGACTTCTCGGACTTCTTGTCCTTGGGACGGTCGCTGGACTCCTCACCCGGCTTCTTGGCGGGCTTGTTGAGGGTGATGGTGGTTTCTGGCTTCGCCGGCTCTGCGGGCTTCGCAGGCTCGGGCGCCTTCGCGGTAGCCGCGAGCTTTCCGCTGCGGGCTGCGCTCATCAGACGGTTGATCGCAGCCACCTCGTCTTCGACTGCGCGACGCGCGTCTGCAGCGGCCTGGGTGGCAGCCTGCTCGGCTGTCACCTTGCGGACGCGAGACTTCTTCGCCTCTGCGCCCTCTGCTGCTGCCTCGGCCTCTGGCTCTGAGGCTGCAGGAGTGGTGGGCTCCGCCTCTGCCGGGGGAGTGTTCTCGGACTCTTCGGCGGGCCGAAGGGCCGCCTCCTCAGCCGCCTTGGCCCGCGCTGCAGCCTCTTGCTCGGCCCTGAGGCGAGCCTGACGCTCTTCATCCTGACGGGCAAGGAGCTCTTGCTGACGCTTGGCCTCTGCCTCTCGACGGGCCAGTTCGGCCTCATCGATTGCGGGCGCAGCCGCGGCCTGTGGAGCCGCTGCCGCGGCAACGCCTTCAGACTCATCCCGCTTCACGAAGGTGCGCTTCTTGCGAACCTCCACCTGAATGGTGCGGGACTTACCCGAGGCGTCGGCCTGACGAATTTCAGAGGTCTGGCGTTTGGTGATGGTGATCTTCTTGCGTGCTGCGTCCTCAGCGCCATGGGCCCGACGCAGTGCATCGAGCAGGCGCTCCTTGTCGCTCTCTGTGAGCGGATCGGAGGCGTTGCTCGCCCGCACACCAGCGGACTTCAGCTGGTCGAGCAGGGTGGCAACCGGGACTTTGAGTTCGGCGGCGAAGCCTTCAACGGTATTAACGGCCATCCTGCGTCTCGCCTCCTTCTTCAGCAAACCAGTGGGCACGCGCCTTCATGATGAGCTCACTTGCAGCGCTCTCTTCGAGGCCGGTCATCTCCACCAGCTCGTCCACTGCAAGCTCTGCCAGGTCGTCACGGCTGTACACCTTTCCGTCGGCCAGCCTGGCGGCGATATCGTGGGACATGCCATCGAGGTCGAGGAGGTCTTGTGCGGTGGTCTCAAGCTTTTCCTCTTTGGCGATCTCTTCGGTGAGCAGGGCATTTCGGGCACGGGTGCGCAGCTCATTGACCGTGTCCTCATCAAACGCATCGATCTCGAGCATCTCGGCCAGGGGCACATAGGCAATCTCTTCGAGGCTGGAGAAGCCCTCTTCCACCAGCACCTCGGCCACTTCCTGGTCGACATCGAGCTTGTCCATAAAGGATTTCAGCACCGACTCACGCTCGGACTCCAGGCGCTTCTGAGACTCCTCGGAGGTCATGATGTTGATCTGCCAGCCGGTGAGTTCAGAGGCGAGGCGAACATTCTGGCCGCCACGTCCAATGGCCACTGCCAGCTGGTCTTCTTCCACCACCACATCCATGGCGTGGCGCTCTTCATCCACCAGAATGGAGGACACATTGGCGGGGGCCAGGGCGCCGATTACGAACTGGGCTGGATCTTCAGACCAGAGCACGATGTCCACACGCTCGCCTGCGAGCTCGTGGGTGACGGCCTGGACCCGGCTGCCTCGAACGCCCACGCAGGTTCCGATGGGGTCGATGCGCCGGTCTTTGGTGTGCACGGCAATCTTTGCGCGCACGCCCGAGTCGCGGGCGGCCGACTTGATCTGCATGAGGCCCTGCTCAATCTCCGGCACTTCAAGCTCAAAGAGCTTCATGATGAACTCAGGCGCCGTACGCGAGAGAATGATCTGGGGGCCACGAGGGGTGCGGTCTACACGAAGCAGATAGGCCCGAACCCGATCGCCTGGGCGCAGGTTTTCCTTGGGGATCATCTGGTCCCGGGGGAGTCGCGCCTCAATCTTGCCGGCCTCCACAATCACATCGCCCCGCTCCATGCGCTTGACGGTGCCATTGATCACCGACTCGCCACGCTCGAGGAAGTCTTTGAGAATCTGCTCGCGCTCGGCCTCGCGAATGCGCTGAAGAATGACCTGCTTGGCGGCCTGTGCGCCGATGCGCCCAAAAGGAACGGCCTCCATCTCTTCCTCGATGAAGTCGCCCACCTCGATGTCGTCAATCTGCTTGCGCGCCTCGGTGAGAATGATCTGGAGGTCGTGGTCTTCGAGTTCTCCATCGGGCACCACCTGCCAGCGGCGGAAGGCCTCGTAGTCGCCTGAGTCGCGGTCGATGCTGACTCGAACATCCACCTCGTCCGAGAACTGCTTTTTGGTGGCCGAGGCCAGGGCCATTTCGAGGGCCTGAAACACAATGTCGCGCTCCACGCTTTTTTCGCGCGCCAAGGCATCAGCTAACAATAGAATCTCGCGGCTCATCGGCCCTTCTCCTTAAAAGAAAACTGCGGCACCAGGCGAACCTGATCCACATCGTCCAGACAAAAATCGAGGGCCATGGGCTCTCCGCCCTTCCCTGCAAAAGAAATTCGATAGGTGGGCAGCTCGGGGCTGCCCTCCACTGGCTCTGCGATCACCTCCAGCAGACCCTCAAAATTGCGCTGGCCATTGACGGGGCGACGCAGCCGGGCCTTCACGGTCTCTCCCGCAAAGCGAAGGAAGTGGGGGTGACGGCTGAGCCTGCGGTCCATGCCGGGGGACGAGACCTCGAGGCGTTCGAAGTCGATTCCCTCCACCGGCAGTGAGTGGACGAGCTGGTTCGAGAGCGCCTCGCAGTCGGAGACGCTGATGAGCTTCTCACCGGAAGGGAAGTCGATAAAGACGCGCAGGAGCCCGCCCTGGGCGAGTTCGAGATCAACGAGCTCGTAGCCCAGGTCGCGTGCGTTTGCCTCAATGACGGGCCAGATGGCCTCAGCCGACATGCAGACGTCCTCTTAAAAGAACAAAAAAAAATGGGCTCTGAGGAGCCCATTTATCGTGGATTGCCCAAATTATAGCGCGCTAAACCTCTGAACCGCAAACAAAATCTAGCCTCGCAAGGGCGCGAGCCCCGGGCCTATCGACCACGGGAGCCGCCACCTGGCCCTCGTCCGCCAGGAGCCTTCGCCCGAGGTGGCCGCTTGGCGCCCTGCCCTCCTGGCTTTCCGCCCGGCCGCTGGGGAGCAGAGAGCGCGGAGCCGCTGGGCTTGGAGGTGCCCCAGCTGGTCTGCAAGGGATTGGGCTTGCGCGCGCCCTGACGCTTCTTCATGGGGCCACCCAGCTGAGACAGGTGAGCATCTGCACCGCTGGGCTGCCACTCATCATCCTCATGCTCTGCCCGCAGGGGCTCGTGTGAGGCCTGCAGGTGATCGAGAATGCCAGGGGCCATGCCCTTGGCCACCACCGCCCCATCTGTGGCGCTGTGTGGCTTTCTGCCCTGACGCGGACCGCGTGCGCCGGGCTGGCCCGGCGGAACCAGACGCGCAGCGGCGCGACCGCCCTTGGCTTTCGGCCCACGGGGCTTGGCCTGCTGCTTCATTCCAACCGAGTCCATGAGCGCCTGCAGTGCATCGGGGGCGAGGTCGGCAGACTGCCCACGACGCAGGGTGGACGGCAGCGCAATCGGGCCATAACGCACGCGGATGAGGCGGCTCACCGTGAGGCCGACAGCCTCGAACATGCGGCGCACCTCGCGATTGCGGCCCTCTTTGATCACCACCTTGAGCCATCGGTTTGCTCCCTCGCCGCCGGCAAACTCGATCTTGTCGAAGCGGGCAGGACCATCGGAGAGCTCTACGCCCTCCTGCAGCTGCTGGAGGGCCTCATCACTGATCTCTCCAAAGACCCGGACGGCGTACTCTCGGTCGACCTCTGAGCGCGGATGCATGAGGCGATTGGCGAGGTCTCCAGAGGTGGTGAAGAGCAGGAGGCCCTCGGTGCTCACATCGAGACGGCCAACGGTGATCCATCGACCAAACTTGACGGGCGGGAGCTTGCGAAACACGGTGACCCGCTGCTGAGGGTCGGACTTCGTGACGATCTCGCCAGACGGCTTATGGTAGGCCAGCACGCGAACAGGCGGTGGCTCGACGCGCACCTTGATGGGCTTGCCGTTTACCTTCACCTGGTCTGCGTGGGTAATGCGCTGCCCGATGTGCGCTGGCGTTCCATTCACCGACACACGGCCGGCCAGAATGAGCTCCTCCATCTCACGGCGAGACCCGATCCCGGCATCAGCCAGCACCTTGTGGAGCTTTGGCGGGTCGTAGCTCAGGCCTGCTGGACGGCCAGCCTGGACCTGGGCCTTGGGCTCGGTGGGCAGAAGCTCAATGAGTTCTTCTTCAACCGGAGGAGCGGCCTCCTGGCTGGCGATGAATTCGGCCTCGGCCCGAGCAAGCGCCTCCGCCTCCTCGGCTTCGGAGGGATCGGCCTGGACGATCTCGTCCTCAGGCGGCTGCAGGTCTTCGTTCATCGATGGTCCTTCAGGAAATAATTTCAGGTGCAGGTGACTCACCCGCACGCAGCAGAATGGCGGAGGCGGCCTCTGACCAGCCCTCCTCGAGTGCGGGCAGCTCTTCCAGTGACCGAAGGCCCAGGTCGTCTAGAAAAGCGCGTGTCGTGCCGTAGAGCGCGGGGCGTCCCGGAGCGTCCCGGTGGCCGATGGTCTCGATCCAGCCGCGGTCTTCGAGCGACTTCACGACGGTGGAGGCCACTGCAACGCCACGAATGTCCTCGATATCCCCTCGAGTGACAGGCTGCCGATAGGCAATGATGGCGAGGGTTTCGAGCGCGGCGCGGGAGTACTTGGGCGGGCGCTCCTGCCGGAGCTTATCGAGCGCCTCGCGCAGCTCCGGTCGAGTCTGAAACCGCCAGCCGCTGGCCAGGGGGACGAGCTCCACCCCCTTGCCAGACCAGTCGCGGCGAAGGTCGTCCAGGAGAACTCGGAGAGTCTCCTCATCGAATGCATCATCAAAGAGCCGCCCAAGCGACTGCAAGGTCAGGGGTTCTGAACTCGTCAAAAGGGCGGCCTCGAGCAATTGCTTTGCTTGGGCCGTATTCATGTTTCTTAGAAATCCCGCGTGGCGGGCAAAAACGCTTGGCGGAGACGGTGGGATTCGAACCCACGATGGGCTTTTGGCCCATACTCCCTTAGCAGGGGAGCACCTTCGGCCTCTCGGTCACGTCTCCAAGCCGATAAACTATGATTCTAACCCGAAGGCCTTGTGGAGGGCGCGCACGGCGAGTTCCATGTATTTGTCGGCGATCACCACGGAGATCTTGATCTCGCTGGTGCTAATCATTTGAATGTTGATGCCCTCGGCGGCCAGCGTCTCAAACATCTGGCTGGCCACGCCCACGTGAGAGCGCATGCCAATCCCCACCACACTCACCTTGCAGATCTCGCTGTCGCTGGAGATCGACTGTGCACCAATCTGAGGCTGCACCTGGCTCTGGATCACCTCAAGGGCCTTGGTGAGCTCATTGCGATGAACGGTGAAGGAGAAGTCGGTCATGCCATCGTGACTGGCGTTCTGGATGATCATGTCGACATCAATGTTGGCCTGCGCCACTGGGCCCAGAATCTTGTAGGCGATTCCGGGCTTGTCGGGAACACCCGCAATGGTGATCTTTGCCTCGTCGCGATTAAAGGCAATGCCTGAAATGACGGCCTGCTCCATGGTTTCATCTTCCTCATAAGTGATCAGGGTTCCGGACTGGGCCTCCGTGCTGAGGTCCATCTCGGGATCGGTCAGGCTGGAGAGCACGCGAGTCTTCACCTTGTACTTTCCGGCAAACTCTACCGAGCGAATCTGCAGCACCTTGGAGCCCAGGCTGGCCATTTCCAGCATCTCCTCAAAGGTGATCTTCTGCAGGCGCTTGGCCTGAGGCTCAACCCGCGGGTCGGTGGTGTACACCCCGTCCACATCGGTGTAGATCAGACACTCTTCTGCCTTCAGCGCAGCGGCCACCGCAACGGCCGAGGTGTCCGACCCTCCACGGCCAAGCGTGGTGATGTTGCCATCGGCGTCCACGCCCTGAAAGCCCGTGATGATGACCACCCGGCCAGCGCCGAGGTCGGCCCGCACCCGTGCATCATCGATCGACTCAATCCGCGCCTTGGTAAATGCACTGTTGGTGCGAATGGGAACCTGCCAGCCGGCATAGCTCACGGCCGGAATGCCCTCCTCCTGCAGCGCCAGCGCCAGCAGGCCCACGGAGACCTGCTCGCCGGTGGCGGCAATGAGGTCGAGCTCACGGGGGTCGGGACGGCTGGTGATTTCCTTGGCCAGACCCAGCAGGCGATTGGTCTCGCCCGACATCGCCGAGGGAACCACCACCATCTGGTGGCCCGCGCGGTACCACTTGGCCACTCGACGGGCCACATTTCGAATGCGCTCGGTGGAGCCCATGGAGGTTCCACCGTATTTATGAACAATGAGGGACATGCTTTTAGGGAGCCAGAGGCTCTGCGATCAGTAAGGTAGCCCGCAAAAATACCCGAAAGGGGCGGTTGGCATCAAATTGAGGGGCATCCACACGCATCTCCACATGGGACAGCGGCCCTGCCGCGCGCAGCTGTCGGACCAGCTCCTCCAGCCGTCGAGCCGCCGGCATCGGGTAGCCCAGCTGCGCCAGCCAGGCCCTCAGAAGACGAGCCACGCGGGCATCGGGGCGGCTGCGCAGTGCAAGCAGGCAGAGGGCTGGATGCGGCTGGCCCGGCTGGATACAGGCCGCCAGGTCTTCGGCCACCCAGGCCTCGAGCAACAGCCGATCCGACTGGAGGTGGGCAATGCTTCGGCCCATGGCCTCGAGGGCACCCGACCGCATGGCCACCAACTCCGGCAGCACCTTAAGCCGGATCCGATTTCGGTCGAAGTCGGCAGAGGCATTGGTGGGATCCTCAATCCATCGCAGCATCCGCGTCTCACCCAGCTCGCTCAGAACGGCCTTTGAAACGCCAAGCAGAGGACGCCAGCTCGCCGGCCCGGACTCGGACCCCTCCTTCCACTCCGGCATCGCCGAGAGGCCTTCCAGACCAGCACCCCGCATCCACTGCAGCAATGCCGTCTCCACCTGGTCATTGAGGTGATGGGCCAGCGCGATCACGGGCGCCTGGGCCGAACGGGCGATCTCGGCAAGGGCAGCCCGACGGGCACCTCTCGCCGCGGCCTCCACCCCCATCGACTGGAGGTCGGCCTGTGGGATGTGGACATGTCGGATCCAGAGCCGAACCCCGAGCCGATGGCACTGGGCCTCCGCCGTCTCGAGAAACCGATCGGCATCGGGCTGAAGGCCATGGTGAATGTGCGCTGCGTGCAGCACCACATCGGACCAGTCTGGGTCTAAACGAATACGCTCAGCCAGCAGGTCGAGCAGAACAGTGGAATCAAGCCCTCCCGAGACCGCAACCAGCAGCGGACCTGGAGGGAGCTTAGGCGGCCTCTTTAAAGCGACCATAGGCCCTCAGTCGCTGCTGACGGCGCTCGATCAGGGCCTCCTGGGAGAGGCCATCAAGCCCCTTTAAGGCCTTGAGCAGGTCTTTGCGAAGGCGCGCGGCCATCTCGGCGGGGCTACGATGGGCGCCGCCCAGGGGCTCACTGACCACCCGATCCACCAGGCCCAGCTTCTGCAGGCGGTCGGCCGTAATGCCCAGCGACTCAGCGGCATCCGGGGCCTTGGCCGCGCTCTTCCAGAGAATGGACGCACAGCCCTCGGGAGAGATCACCGAGTAGGTGGAGTACTGCAGCATGAGCACCTCATCGGCCACTGCGATGGCCAGCGCACCACCCGACCCACCCTCACCGATCACAGTTGCAATGAGGGGAACCTTGAGGCCCGCCATCACAAAAAGGTTACGGCCGATGGCCTCAGACTGCCCCCGCTCCTCGGCACCAATTCCTGGGTAAGCACCCGGGGTGTCGACGAAGGTGAGCACAGGAAGCTTGAACTTCTCGGCAAGGCGCATCAGGCGTTCGGCCTTGCGATAGCCCTCAGGCCTGGGCATGCCGAAGTTGCGATAGGTGCGCTCTTTAAGGTCGCGTCCCTTCTGATGCCCAATCACCACAACCGAACGGCCCTCAAATCGAGCCAGCCCGCCCACGATGGCAGGGTCGTCCGCAAAGGACCGGTCGCCGCGAAGCTCTACAAAGTCGGTCACGACGCTCGAGAGGTAGTCGAGGGTGTAGGGGCGCTGGGGATGCCGGGCCACCTGGGAGATCTGCCACGGGCTGAGCTTGCCGTAGATGCCCTCTAGAAGCTCGGACGACTTCTGGCGAAGCCGACCCACCTCTTCTTCAATATCAATTCCACCGTCGGACTGCATAAACCGCAGCTCTTCAATCTTGGCCTCTAGCTCGGCCACGGGCTGCTCAAAATCGAGATAGGTCAGTGCCATATCACTCCCTGTTGGCGACAAAGCGCCAGGTGGTGCCCTGGGGGCTGTCTTCGAGCACGACGCCCTGTGCAAGTAAGTCTGCCCGAATTGCATCGGCTTCGGAATAGCGTCGCTCGGCCTTGGCACTCGCACGCGCCTGAATAAGGGCCTCAATCTCGGGGGCCGACAGGCCCTCCACGCCAGACTGCCGGATCTCAGCGGCCGCAAAGTCGAGCAGACCCAGGCTGATGCCGAGCCCCCGCAGCACCCGCGCCAGCGCCTGGGCCTCCTGGGGCTGGGTGGAGAGCCCTCGCTGCACCTCATTGGCCAGCGCAAAGAGGGCGGCAAAGGCCTCAGGGGTGTTGAGGTCGTCGTCCATGGCCGCCCGGAATGCCTCGGCCTGAGGATGCATGGACTTCAGGGCCTCGGACTGCAGGGCCACCTGCTCCTCGCCGGCCGCGGCATGGCCCTGGCCTGCAGCCTCCAGCGCGTTATAGAGCCGCACCAGCCCCTGGCGAGCCTCGTCAAGTGCAACATCGGAATAATTGAGCGGGCTTCGGTAGTGGGTGCGCAGCAGGAAGGCACGAAGCACCTCCGGGTGAATGCGCGCGAGCACCTCTTTGATCGTGAAGAAGTTGCCCAAGGACTTGGACATCTTCTCGTCGTCAATCCGAACAAATCCGTTGTGCATCCAGAGCCGCACGAAGGGCTGGTCGATCTCGGGCCGGTAGGCGCCCTCAGACTGGGCAATCTCGTTCTCGTGATGAGGGAACTGGAGGTCGGCGCCTCCGCCGTGGATGTCGAAGGGATAGCCCAGGAGGTCGCATCCCATGGCCGAGCACTCGATGTGCCAGCCTGGCCGACCGGGCCCATAGGGCGACTGCCAGACTGCATCCAGAGGCTCCTCGGGCTTGGCCCGTTTCCAGAGCACGAAGTCCAGTGGATCGCGCTTGCCCTCGGCCACGGCCACCCGCTCGCCCGCGCGCAGTTCCTCAATCGACTTGCCCGAGAGCTGGCCGTAGCCAGCAAACCCTCGAACGGCATAGTGGACATCGCCGGGCTGGCCCTGCACCTGGTCCTGGTAGGCCAGGCCCTTCTGCTCAAGCCGGGAGATCATCGAGAGCATCTGGGGGACATAGCGTGTGGCCCGGGGCTCATGGTCTGGGGGCAGAACCTTCAGCGCGGCGCAGTCTTGCGCCATGGAGGCGATCATCTCCTCAGTGAGCGCTGCGATCGAGATTCCGCGTTCGACGGCGCGCCGGATAATCTTGTCGTCGATATCCGTGATGTTGCGCACGAAGCTCACCCGCAGCCCACGGGCCAGCAGCCATCTGCGCAGCAGATCGAAGGACACCAGCATCCGGGCATGGCCAATATGGCAGTGGTCGTAGACCGTAATGCCGCAGACATACACCTTGGCATGTCCCGGCTCCAGCGGCTCAAAGTGCGCTTTGGATCGCGTTAAGGTATTGAATAATTTCAAGAATTCACCGTGCTAGACTGCCCACTTTAACACCTCAGATGGCGTGGGAATCTGCGCATTTTATGGCCTGTTCGCATCTTGCTCGCTTCACCCGCCTGTTCACGGCGGGCCTTAGCTCCGTTTTGATCTGTGCCGGGTGGGCTGCAAGCGCCCCTGCGGCGCTCGCCCAGGTCTCTGACACCCCCCTTGCCGCGCGAACGGCACCGGCCCTGTCGGCAGAGATGCTGCAGGCGATGGAATACATCGAGCTTCGCGCCTTCTCCAGGGCCCACGATCTCATCACGGCTGAGCTTGGCCAGAACCCCCGCAGCCCTGTCTGGCGCTTCCTTCAAGCCAGCCTGCTGGCAGAGATGGGCCAGGACGCCCAGGCGATTCGCGCCTTTGAAGCCTTTGTGCTCGAATTTCCAGAGCTCGCCGAGCCTCACAACAACCTCGCCGTGCTCTACCTGCGCGCCGGCCAGCCGCAGCGCGCGCGTGAGTCACTGGAGCGGGCCCTCCTGAACCGGCCCGGATACGCCCTCGCCTATGAGAACCTGGGCGATCTCTACGCCACACTGGCCCAGCAGGCCTACGAGGCAGGACTCAAGGCCAGGCAGCCCTCGGCCCTCCTGCGGTCCAAGTCACAGCACCTTCAGTCCCTTCCGCAGGCCGCACCCCTGCGGCTTACCCCCAGGCTAACTTCCACCGAAAGGACCCGGCCATGATCGAATTCAAAACCTCTATGGGAAGCTTCACCCTCTCCCTCAACACCGAGAAGGCCCCCAAGACCTGCGAGAACTTCCTCCAGTATGTGAACGACGGCCATTTCGACGGAACCATCTTTCACCGCGTGATCGACGGATTCATGATCCAGGGCGGAGGCTTTGACGCCAAGATGTCGCAGAAGCCCACCCGGGATCCCATCGAGAACGAGGCAGCCAACGGCCTCAAGAACAATCGCTACACGATTGCCATGGCCCGCACCAACGACCCCCATTCGGCCACAGCGCAGTTCTTCATCAACGTCAACGACAACGACTTTCTCAACTTCCGCGCACCCATGGCCGATGGCTGGGGCTATGCGGTCTTTGGTGAAGTGACGCAGGGCCAGGATGTGATTGATGCCATTCGCACCGTGAAGACTGGGTCCCATGGCTTTCACCAGGATGTTCCCGTGGAGCCCGTGGTGATTGAGACCGCACGAGTCCTTGCCTAATCCCGAACTCTCGGCCACCGACCGGCTGCTGCTCGTCTCCGACCTGCACCTCTCGGACGAGACACCGGATCTCACCCAGCTCGCCCTCGACTGGATTCAAGACCAGTCCAGTCGTCTTGAGCTCAGCGCCCTCTGGGTGCTGGGTGACCTCTTCGACGCCTGGGTGGGTGACGACCAGCTCAGCCTGAGCCCCTGCGCTCAGCAGGTGGCCGAAGGGCTTCATCGCCTCTCCGGGAGCGGGATTCAGGTTGCACTGATGCAGGGCAACCGGGACTTTCTGCTCGGCGCTTCCTTTGCCGAGGCCTGCGGGGCCAGCCTGCTGCCGGAGGTCTGGACCGGTGCACTCCCCGACGGTCAGAGGGCCGTGGTCTGTCATGGCGACGGCCTCTGCCTCGACGACAGGGATTACATGCAGTTTCGGGAACAGACTCGCGATGCCCAATGGCAGCACCGCTTTCTCGCAATGCCCCTCGACCAACGCCTCCAAACCGCACGCCAGATCCGAGCCAAGAGCGAGTCTGAGAAGGCCAGCAAGTCCATGGAGATCATGGATATCCGAGCGTCTGCCGCCATTCAGCTGCTCGAGCGCCACAAGAGCGCGCTGCTCATCCATGGCCATACCCATCGCCCGGGCTCCAGCCCCTTGGGGCCTTACCACACCCGCTGGGTGCTAACCGACTGGCACTGGGCGCCCTCACTCGACGCGCGTCGCGGCGGAGGGCTGCTGCTGACGCAGGCCGGGCCTCAGTCTCTCGGCTTGTCAGCCCGCTGAGCCTCCAGCGCAGCCCGCAGGGCCTCGATCTCGCGCTGCTGGTGTGCCAGCTCATCCCGCATCTGGTGGAGCAGTACGTCCAGTGGGTCTTGCGCGCTGGGGGCAAGCCCATAGGCTGAGAAGGCATCTCCCTGCCGCTGCCGAGTGAGCGAATCGGCCTGATCCTCGTTCACTACCCGGGCGGGAATGCCCACCACGGTAACCCCCGGGGGCACGGCCTTCACCACTACCGCATTGGATCCGATCTTGGCGCCTGCCCCCACCGTGAAGGGCCCAAGCACCTTCGCACCGGCCCCCACCACCACGCCGGGCTCGAGGGTGGGATGACGCTTCTCGCCCTTCGTGAGCGAGGTGCCGCCTAAGGTGACGCCCTGATAGATGGTGCAGTCGTCCAGCACCTCGGCCGTTTCGCCAATCACCACCCCATGTCCGTGATCGATGAAGACACGACGACCGATCTGCGCCCCCGGGTGAATCTCAATGCCGGTGAGCCAACGGGTGAGGGTTGAGAGCATGCGGGCAAGCAGACGAATCGGCCAGAGCGATCGATTCCAGAGCCAGTGAGAGAGGCGATGGAGCCAGATGGCATGAAGACCGGGATAACAGACCATGACCTCAAACCGCGACCGAGCAGCCGGATCGCGATGCAGAATGGTGTCGAGGTCTTCCAGAAATCGGTTCAGCACGATTAGGCCTTGCGCGAGAGTTGTCGTTCAATCTCTGTGAGGATACCCCGCAACATCTGAACCTCATCCTCCAGCAGGCCCGACCGAGCCCAGAGGCGCCGCAGTCGCTCTTCCATTCGGCCAGGCTGAGCGGGATTGAGCGCCTCGGTCGCCTCTGCCACTCGGAGCAGATGGCGATGAAGCCCGTCAACGGCCTCCCACTTGGCCGCCACCGCAGTGGGCCGACCGGCCCCCGAGGTTCGAGCCACGGGCGCCGCCTCGCCTGAGGCCATGCGAATCCGTGCACGCAGTGCAAAGCTCACCACCTGAACGGCCTGTGAAAGGTTGAGCGAGCTGAACTCTGGATTCACATCGAGGCTGCAGACCCGATTGCAGAGCAGGAGCTGGTCGTTGGAGAGGCCCGAACGCTCCGGCCCAAAGACCAGCGCAATCGACTCCTCTGGGGCATGAGTCAGGGCGTCACTGCAGGCGTCCATCGCCTCAGCAAGGCTCAGGCGGGGTGGCTCGAACTCCCGAGGGCGCGCACTCAGGGCAATACTCAGACGCGTTGGCGCCAGCGCCTGCTCCAGTGAGCCGAACGAGCAGCCGGCCAGAACCGCATCAGCACCCGAGGCCATCGCGATGGCCTGTGGGTCGCGGGTGAGGCCTCGATCCTGGTCTGCAATGAACAAGCGGTGCAGCCCCATCGCGAGCATGGCGCGGGCACAGGCACCTACATTGCCGGGATGGGTGGGCTCAACCAGGACCACCAGGACACGGCCGAGCTCGGGATTCAGGCTGTCCATGGGAATGGCTCCGAAACCACATTAAAATGCGCGTTGCTCTTCAACAATCGAGTGGCCATGCATCCCTTGCTCAATACTGCGGTGAAAGCCGCACGTCGGGCCGGTGCGATTATCAATCGCGCCAGCCTAGATCTCGACCTCGTTCAGGTCGCCCGAAAAGACCGAAACGATTTTGTCACGGAAGTCGACAAAGCCTGCGAGGCCGCCATCATCGACATCCTGTCCACGGCCTACCCCGACCATGGCTTCCTCGCGGAGGAGACCGGATACACCCGGGGCGGGCAGCCCGTCTCTGGCGCGCTCGAGAATGTATGGATCATCGACCCACTCGATGGCACCACCAACTTTATCCATGGCATGCCGGTCTATGCCGTCTCGATCGCCCTGATGCAGCGCGGTCAGATTACCCAGGCCGTGGTCTACGACCCCAGCCGGGATGAGCTCTTTCTGGCCTCCAAGGGCAAGGGCGCCATGCTCAACGACCGTCGCCTCCGGGTATCCAAACGCGACCGGATCGACGAGGCCCTCATCGGAACGGGCTTTCCCTTTAAGCGGCAGGAGCAGATCGACCTCTACCTCTCGATGTTCAAGGCCTTTAGCAGTCGTGTGGCCGGCCTTCGTCGCCCAGGGGCAGCGGCGATCGATCTCGCCTATGTGGCCGCGGGGCGCTACGACGGATTCTTTGAAATGGGGCTGCAGCCCTGGGATGCCGCTGCGGGCAGCCTGCTCATCACCGAGGCCGGCGGCTATGTGGGCAACTTCAAGGGCGAACCAGACTATCTCTTCTCCGAGAACCTGATCGCGGCAGGCCCCAAGGTGTTCGCCCAGATGGTGGCGATGCTGTCGCCCTACACCCTGCCCGACGCCCCTGCCACTCGGGCGCTCATGCCCCATCAGGGATAAGCCCATGGCCGTGGCCTCGGCCCACACCCCCATGATGCAGCAGTACCTGCGCATCAAGGCCGACCACCCCAACGCCCTGCTGTTCTATCGCATGGGCGACTTCTATGAGATGTTCTATGAGGACGCCGAGCGCGGCGCACGCCTGCTCGGCATCACGCTCACCACTCGGGGGCAGAGTGCCGGCGAGCCGATCGTGATGGCCGGAGTTCCGGTGGTCTCCTCGGAGGCCACGCTGGCCAAGCTCCTGAAGGCCGGCGAGACGGTTGCGATCTGCGAACAGATTGGAGACCCTTCCACCAGCAAGGGGCCTGTGGAGCGGCGCGTGGTTCGCGTGGCCACGCCCGGCACCCTCTGTGAGGAGGGCCTCTTGCCCTCCCGCGCATCGGCCTGGCTCATGGGCCTGGCACCAGACCATCAATCGGCCTGCTGGATTGATGTCTCAACGGGCGAGGCCTGGTGGACACGCATCTCCGGCCCGGAGCAGCTTGAAGGCCTCCTGGCGCGAATCAATCCGGCGGAGCTCATCCTCTCGGAGTCCGGGCCCTCAGGCACGCTGGCCCATCTGCCCGCAACGGTTCGGACGCTGCCCGCCTGGCATTTTGATCCTGGGCTCGGCGATCGCCTGCTCAGAGAGCGGCTCGGAGTGATGAGCCTAGCGGCCTTTGGCCTGCAGCCCAGCCCCTCGGAGCCCGATGTCCTGAGCGTACTGGCGGCCACCCTGGGCTATGCAGAGCGCAGCCTGGGCCGCCCGCTTCAGCACCTTCAGCCTCCTCGTCAGGAGCGACAGGACAGGCTCCTGGTGCTCGACTCCGTGGCACGCCGAACCCTCGAGCTCACAGGGGCCCTGTTTGCTGACGCGGACGGGTCTCAGGTGAGCCTGCTCTCCGCCATCGACCACTGCCAGTGTGCCTCCGGTGCGCGCCTGCTTCGGCAGTGGCTGCTGGCCCCCAGTCTCGACAATGCGCTGCTCCTTGAGCGTCATCACGCGCAGGCCTGGCTCTTGAACCACTCCACGCCTGCCCCAGCACTCCCCCGGGTGCAGGAGCAGCTTCGTCCCATCTACGATCTTGGCCGGCTGGCTGCGCGCGTAGGGCTCGCGCAGGCCAAGCCGCGCGACCTCACGGCCCTGGCCCGGTCCCTGCAGGCCCTGACTGGGCTCAGCCAGTGCCTGCAGCCCCAGGAGACGCCCCTGCCCCGGCTGCTGACGCAGGTGGCCAGTGCGCTAAGCCAGGGCAGCCTCCAGGCCTGCGCCCAGCTCATCGGGCGGGCGATTCAGGATGAGCCCTCAGTGCAGGTGCGCGATGGGGATGTGATTCGCGCGGGCTACAGCCCCGCGCTGGATGAACTTCGAGGCCTTCAGACCGAGGGCCATTCCTTCCTCCTCCAGCTTGAGGAGCAGGAGCGGGCAGCCACCGGGATTCCCAACCTCCGCGTGGGCTTTCACACCGTACACGGCTACTACATTGAGATCACCAGCAGTCACCTCAGTCGAGTGCCCTCGCATTACCTGCGGCGTCAAACCCTCAAGAACGCAGAGCGCTTCATCACCCCCGAGCTCAAGGCGTTTGAAGACAAGGCCCTCTCTGCCCAAGACCGCGCCCTGGCGCTAGAAAAGAGCCTCTTCGAGGCCCTGATCGGCGAGCTCGCCCCCTTTGTGCCCGACATCCAACGCGCGGCTGAGGCCGTATCCCTCCTGGACGCCGTCTCCAGCCTGGCCTCGCTCCAGGCTCGCCTGGGCTGGACGCTTCCCACACTCAGCGATGCGGCAGAGATCGACATCCGCAGGGGCCTTCACCCCGTGCTGGCCCAGCAGCGAGACGACTTCACACCCAATGACAGCCAGCTCACGGCAGAGCGCCGCATGCTGGTGATCACCGGCCCCAATATGGGCGGCAAGTCCACCTACATGAGGCAGACCGCACTCATGGTGATTCTTGCCCGCATGGGCGCCCCCCTTCCCGCTGAATCCGCACGCATTGGCCAGATCGACCGCATCTTCACGCGGATTGGCGCAGCGGACGACCTCGCAGGCGGACGATCCACCTTCATGGTGGAGATGACAGAGGCTGCGCTCATCCTGCACCAGGCCAGCCCCAACAGTCTGGTGCTCATGGACGAGATCGGGCGCGGAACCTCCACCTCTGACGGGCTTGCCCTGGCCGAGTCGATCGCCTACGCGCTGGCCAGCGAAAACCGCTGCCTCTGCCTCTTTGCCACCCACTACTTTGAACTCACCGCCCTTGCACAGACCCTCGAGGGCATCCAGAACGTGCATGTCAGTGCAGTGGAGCATGGCCACAAGATTGTGTTTCTCCACGAGATTCAGCCTGGCCCCGCCAGTCAGAGCTATGGCCTGCAGGTGGCGCGTCTGGCCGGCATTCCAGAGGCCGTACTCACGCGCGCACGCATGCGTCAGAGCGCACCCAGCCGGGCCAAGGACCACGCCCCGGCCCAACAAATCACCCTCTTCCCCTCCGACCTATGAACCTCCATCAGCCCCTTCCCTGGCTTGGTCACATCAGTGCCCAGGTCTTTATGCGCGACTACTGGCAGAAGCGTCCACTCTTCGTGAAGGGTGCATTCCGAGCCCTGTTTGAGCAGCAGCTTCCCCTCGATGAGGCGGGGTTTCGAGCGCTCTGCGCCCACCCGGAGCTTCCGGTTCGGCTGGTTCGAGACTCCGGTGCCGAGCTCACCAACGGCCCGCTCTCCCCTCGCCAGGTTCCCCGGCCCAATCGCCGCGCCTGGGCCATCCTGATTCAGCAGATCAACACAGCCGTTCCGGAGGCCGATGCCTTTCTCTCCCACTTTCGATTCATTCCTGATGCGCGGCTCGAAGACCTGATGGTGAGCCTTGCGGGCCCCGAGGGAGGCATTGGGCCCCATGTGGACTCCTACGATGTCTTTCTGATTCAGGCCGCCGGTACGCGCGACTGGTCGATCGCCGAAGACTTCGACCCCAGCTTCATTGAGGACATTCCTCTGCGGGTCCTGGCGAACTACGAGCCCGAACAGGTCTTTCAGTGTGAGCCCGGCGACCTGCTCTACCTCCCCCCCAACATGGCCCACCACGGGATCGCGACCAGCGCTGGATGCATGACCTACTCGGTGGGCTTTCGGGCCCCCGACCCGGTGGAGATTGCAGACGAGGCCGTAGGCCACAAGCTGGACGCCCTGGAGTTAGTGGGCTGGTCCGACCCCTGGCTCAAGGCCAGCAGCAAGCCCTGCGAGGTGCCCGATGCCATGATGGAGGCCATGATCCAGGCGGCGCGTCAGTGCCTTCCCACGGACGCCGAACTCACGCAGTCGGCCCTGATGAGCCTCTCTAGGCTGCATCCCGGGGCACACTGGCCTGAGGCGGGTGGCCTCAGCCTTCGGGCCTTTCGCAGCCGGCTCCTCAAGAGCACCCCTAGCCCGCTTACCTTGCACCACGGCACTCGGCTGCTTCAGTACCAAGGCCTCGTTGCAGTCAATGGAGAGGTGCTGAACCTCGACTGCCTGACCCCAGCCGAGCGGCGAATAATGCTGCAACGCACTCAAACCCTAGCCCTCAGCCGAGAATTAGCCGAGCCGAGCGAGTTTTGGAATCAGCGTTCCGATGCTTTTATTCAAATCTTTCATCAACTTCACCAAATGGGCGCTGTTTTATTTTTGTCAAAAAGTACCCGTACACAGCGCACAAAAAAGGCTATGATTGCCGTCGGAACTGAGTGAACCACGCTCTTCCTCACTTTTTTAAAAATTATCCCAAGGAACTAACATGACCAAGTCGATTCTCGTTGCTGCTCTGTTTGCTGTTGGCCTGGCCGCTTGCGGCAAAAAAGAAGAGAAGCCCGCTGAGGCTCCTGCTGCTGCTCCCGCACCTGCTGCTGCTCCCGCTGCTGAGCAGAAGCCTGCTGACGCCGCTGCACCTGCTGCTGCTCCTGCTGCCCCCGCAGCACCTGCTGCACCCGCAGCTCCTGCAGAGCCCGCCAAGAAGTAATTCACTTGGCTGACAAAAAAGGCGCTGCATCTGCAGCGCCTTTTTTTATTCTGCTCGCGCTGGTGATCTACTCCAGCGCAATCCAGTTCACCCCGGCCGCCTGTGACGCAATCTGAAACTGCGTCGCGCCCCATTCAATCTCCGACACACTGGCACGAACCCGTTCCTCGGCGTTGTTCACCTGACTGAGATGCGCCGCCACGAGCTGCTGAAGCCGTGGCCCCTTCACCTGAGTAAGAAGCTGCGCGGCCTGCGCATTGGAGAGGTGCCCGTAGTCTCCTCCCACCCGCGCCTTGAGCTTGGGCGCATAGGGGCCCAGGCGCAGCATCTCTACATCGTGATTGAACTCCAGGAAGAGGCCATCGAGGCCCTGGAGGGCCTCCACCACATGGGCTGAGCAATGGCCCAGGTCGGTCACCACCGCAAAACTCAGCCCTGCTGCGCCAAACCGGACCGCCACCGGCTCACGTGCGTCATGAGGCACGGCAATCAGCTCAATGCCCAGGCCAAAATAATCAAAGCGTGACCCGGCATGCAGCGGCAGCAGGCCTGTAAGGCCCACAAAGGCCTCTCCCATCGCCAGACGGGTGCCGTGGGTGCAGACCACCGGGCACTGAGCCTGGCGGGCCACACGGGCGACACCCGCACTGTGATCACCATGCTCGTGGGTCACCAGCATCAGGTCGATTGCTGAGACCTCCAGGCCCCGATGTTCGAGGCGGTCGGCCAGCTCGCGAAGCCCAAGCCCACAGTCCACGAGCACCCTTAGGGTTCGCGTGGAACTGGGACTCACCTCCAGCAGCAGGGCGTTGCCCTCGCTGCCGCTTCCAAGACTGGTGAACCGGAGGCTGATCTGCCGAGCCTTTACTTCAGGCGGTCGAAGAGCACCGTGAGCATCTTCTGCGCATTGGCGTCTTTGACAGGCTGACCCTTTTGGTCGAGCACCTGAAGCACGCTCTTCTCGCCCTGACTGGTGAGCTTGAGCTGATAGGTTTGAGCAGGATCGGGTTCATCTCCGGAGAAGATCCGGCTGAAGAAGCCCTTGGCACTGGTTGCGACGCTTGGGTCTCGATAGCGCACAAAGAGCAGGCCCTTGGCGCGGTCGCGGTCATCCACTGAGAAGCCCAGACGGTCGATGGCCACGCCCACCCGGCGCCAGGCGCGATCGAAGGACTCATCCAGATCGATGGCCAGGCGCTTGTCGTCATTGGCCAGACGAACCGCCGCGGCAGTCTGGCTCGCACCCGCCTGCAGGAGCTCACGGGCCTTGTCATCTGGCGCACCTAGCTTGAGCATGATTCGGCGCAGGAAGTCCTGTTCGAGCTGAGGATCGGAGGGGCGATTGATCCAACGGGTTCCAGAGTTATCGCTGTTGCCAGTCTCCTGCTCCAGCAGGCCCCGATGGGTAAGACTGATCTCTGACTGCCCATCCGGGCGTCGCTCCATGCGCACACGAAATTTGTCGCGCTCACCGGTGTCGTAGATGCCATCCACGAGGCGACCCAGCGATCGACGGATAAAGTCCTGCGGAATCTTGGCCCGGTTCTCGGCCCATTCGGTCTCAAGCAAGCCGCGCTCCTCACTATCGATCACGAGCGTAAAGCCAAGCTCGGTGAAGAACTGGCGCAGCACCGGCCAGACCTGTTCCACAGGCTTGTTCACCACGAGCACGCGCAGGTCGCCCTGACGCTCAAACCGCATATCCGAGAAGCTGGGAAGCACACCGGAGGGCTTGGCCACTCCCGAGCGCTGACCCTGGTCGAAGGCCGCCCGGCTGGCCACGCCGGAGGCGGGCACCGAGAACCGCTCATCGGCCGTGGGCTTGAGCAGATCGGGCGGGACATCCAAGGGCGTGTTGCGAGCCTTGGACGACTGGTAATCCACATCACTGCTGCCAGTGATCGTGCTGCAGCCCGAGAGTGCAATGAGGCAGGCGAGCGTGATGGTAGTGAGGCGAGGACGCGACGAGACGGTCATGCAAGAACTCCGAGAGAGTGAAGGGCAGTCTCCACTGCAGCCTGACCGGCCGGAGACAAAGGAACCAGGGGAAGACGGATACCACCAGACATACGCCCCATCCGGGCCAGGGCCCACTTCACTGGAATGGGATTGGCCTCACAGAACATCGCCTTGTGCAGAGGCAGGAGCTGGCGGTTGAGGGCCGCCGCCTCGGCCACCCTCCCGGCCATGGCCATCTCGCAGAGTTCGGCCATCTGCCTGGGCAGCACATTCGCGGTCACCGAGATGTTTCCCTTTCCACCCAGGAGCATGAGCGCAACGGCCGTGGGGTCGTCACCGCTGTAGACCGCAAACTCAGGGGGAAGGTCGCGAATCAGCCACTGCGCGCGCTCGATATTGCCGGTGGCCTCTTTGATGCCCACGATGTTGTCGATCTGGGCCAGGCGCACCACCGTCTCGTGGGAGAGGTCGGCCACGGTTCGCCCGGGCACGTTGTAGAGAATCACAGGGAGGCTGACGGCCTCGGCCACCGCCTTGAAGTGCTGATAGAGCCCTTCCTGCGTGGGCTTGTTGTAGTAGGGCACCACCTGCAGCGAGGCATCTGCTCCGAGGCGATGGGCCTCATGCGTCAGGGCGATGGCCTCTGCCGTTGCATTGGCCCCCGATCCCGCAATCACCGGCACTCGGCCAGCTGCCTGCTCCACGGCCACCTCGATCAGCCTGAGGTGTTCCTCCACATTCACGGTGGGCGACTCGCCTGTGGTTCCCACCGCCACGATGGCATGCGTGCCCTCTGCAATATGCCAGTCGATGAGCCGACGGTAGGCCTCCAGGTCTAGGCTTCCGTCGTCGTGCATCGGAGTCACGATGGCCACCAGGCTTCCGGTGATCGGACGGGGCATTACTTGCGGCATGAGGCGGGTTCCTTTCTCGCGCTAACCGAAATCGAGGCCCATGGCCTCTCGTACATCTCGCATAGTCTGGCGGGCCAGCTCTTGAGCACGCTCGCAGCCATCGGCCACGATGCTCTTTACCAGATCGAGGTCTTCCTCGTAGGGCTTGGCCCGCTCTCTGAACTCGGCCTGCTCGGCAATCACCGCGTCGATGAGGGGCTGCTTGCAGTCGAGGCAGCCAATGCCCGCAGACCGACAGCCCTCCTGCACCCACTGGCGGCGGTCGTCCGGAGAGTAGATCTCATGCAGGGCCCAGACCGGGCAGCGCTGCGGCTCGCCGGGATCGGTGCGCCGAACCCGGGCTGGGTCGGTGGGCATGGTGCGAATCTTCTTCTGGACCGAGTCTGGGTCCTCGCGCATGGCAATGGTGTTGTTGTAGCTCTTGGACATCTTCTGGCCATCGAGGCCTGGCATTCGCGAGGCCGGCGTGAGCAGAGCCTGAGGCTCCACCAGAATGAGCCGCCGCGCACCCTCGAGAAAGCCGAAGAGTCGCTCGCGGTCGTCGAGGGTGAGGTTCTGGCTGTCCTGCAGCAGGGCCTTGGCCGACTCGAGCGCCTCGTCGTCGCCCTGCTCCTGAAACCGGGTACGAAGGTCGAGCAGCAGCCGGGAGCGCTTGGCGCCGAGCTTCTTGGCGGCCTCGAGCGCCTTCTCCTCAAACTGAGGCTCGCGCCCGTAGAGGTGATTGAAGCGGCGGGCCACCTCACGGGTGAGCTCGACATGCGGAACCTGGTCTTCGCCCACGGGCACCTGGCCGGCGCGGTAGATCAGGATGTCGGCCGACTGCAGCAGGGGGTAGCCGAGAAAGCCGTAGGTGGAGAGGTCTCGATCGGTGAGCCGCTCCTGCTGATCTTTGAAACTCGGGACCCGCTCAAGCCATCCGAGCGGGGTGCACATGGAGAGCAGCAGATGGAGCTCTGCATGCTCGGGCACCTTGGACTGAATAAAGAGGGTTGCCTGATTGGGCTCAATCCCCGCAGCCAGCCAGTCCACCACCATGCTCCAGACATTGGCCTGAATAACCTGAGGGTCTTCATAGTGGGTGGTGAGGGCATGCCAGTCTGCAACGAAGAAGAGGCACTCGTACTCGTTCTGGAGCTGAACCCAGTTCTTGAGCACACCGTGGTAGTGGCCCAGGTGAAGGGCACCAGTGGGCCGCATGCCCGACAGGACGCGTTGAGGATACATAGACTGGGGATTCTATACCGCCCAGTCGGACCAGACCGGCAGGGTGCCGTCTGGCAAGGGCGGGGCGCGCCCCACATCGCAACGGCTCTCCTGAGGGCTGTGGAAATCGGAACCACGCGAGGCCTTTAATCCCAGATCCACCGAGAGCCGCTGGTAGCGGCGGGTGTCGTCCTGGGTGTGGCTGCCGGTGGAGACCTCAATGGCCTGGCCCCCAAGCGCCATGTACTCCTGCATGAGTGCCCAGTGGGCCGTGTCGTTGAGCCTGTAGCGCGCCGGGTGTGCCAAGACCGGCGTACCCCCAGCGGCGAGTATCCAGCCCATGGCATCGCTCAGGCTGGCCCACTCGTGGGACACATAGCCCGGCTTGCCTGGGGTGAGGAAGCGGTCGAAGACCTCCTGCACGCCCTTACAGATCCCAGCCTCCACCAGGGCGCGGGCAAAGTGGGTTCGTCCGATCAGATTGGGATTCCCCGCAAACTGAAGCGCCGACTCCATCACCGAAGGCAGACCAGAGGCCACCAGGGCGGCATCCATCTGACGGGCCCGTGCAAAGCGACTCGTCTGCATGCCCCTGAGGGCGCCCGCCAGAGCCGGATGAGAGCGATCAAAACCCAGGCCCACCAAGTGCAGGGTGGACCCTCCCCAGGTGACGGAGACCTCCACCCCATTCATGAAGGCAACCCCCAGGTCGTGGGCGGCCGCCTCCGCCTCTTCGAGGCCATCCAGGGTGTCGTGGTCGGTGATGGCCATCAGATCCACCCCGTGGTCGCGCCCTCGCGCCACCAGGGCGGCGGGGCTGAGCACGCCGTCAGAGGCGGTAGAGTGCATATGCAGGTCTACATTAAGATCGTGAGGCAGCATGCCTCTATTCTCGCACTGTCCTCTCATGCCCATCTACCAAATCGACAACCGCGCACCCAGCCTTCACCCCACCAGCTTTGTGGCCCCCGGAGCCCAGGTGATCGGCTCCGTCACCCTCGGGCCAGGCGCCAGCGTCTGGTTTAACGCCGTGCTTCGCGCAGACAACGACCAGATCGAGGTGGGTGAAGGCTCCAACATCCAGGATGGCGCGGTGCTGCATGTTGACCCAGGGTTTCCCTTGCGGATTGGAGCCCACGTGACCGTGGGCCATCAGGCCATGCTCCATGGATGCAGCATTGGTGACGGAACCCTTATCGGCATGCAGGCCATTCTGCTCAACGGCGTGACTGTGGGCCGAGACTGCCTCATCGGTGCAGGCGCCCTCATCACCTCGGGCACCGTCGTGCCCGACGGAAGCCTCGTGATCGGACGGCCCGCCAAGGTGGTGCGTGCCCTGAGCGCTGAGGAGATCAGCGATCTGCGAGGCAGTGCGCAGAGCTATCAGGTGCGCGCAGCGCAATACCGCACGGGCCTGCTGGCTCAGGAGGCCTGAAATGACCACTGCCAAGAAGCCGCCCGCCCCTGCCCTGCTGCCGTCCGAAGAGGGCCTCTGGCGTCTGCTCTTTGAGGACGCCCACGCGCGGGCGCACCTGGTTCGTCTGGACTTCAGTTTCCAGGAGGTGGCGCAGCGCCACCCCCAGCTCGAGCCCCCCGTCATCCAACTGCTTGGTGAGATGGCAGCTGCCGCCACCCTGCTCAGTGGGTCGCTCAAGTTTGATGGGTCGGTTCTGCTCCAGCTGCATGGCGATGGGCCGCTTCGCCTTGCCATCGCTGAGTGCACCGCAGACCTTCGCATTCGAGGCACCGCAACCTGCGACCAGGCCCAGGTCATCCTCCCTCAGTCCGACCTCAGAACCATGGCCAATCAGAATGGCCAGGGGCGTCTGAGCCTGATTCTCGACCCGCAGAAGCCCGACCAAAAGCCCTACCAGGGGATCGTGGGCCTGCAGGCTGATCGCCTGGCCCAGGCGGTGGAAGACTACATGACCCAGTCCGAGCAGGTTCAGACACGCCTGTGGCTGGCCTCAGACGGGCAGCGAGCAGCTGGGCTGATGATTCAGCAGATGCCTGCAGAGGGAGGCCATGTGCAGGCCACAGCCCTGCCCGAGGCCCAGGGGCTTGCCCTTAGCAATGAACGCTTTCACCGGCTCTGCCTGCTGGGCGACACCCTCCAGTCGGAGGAGCTGCTTAGCACCGCCCCCGAGCGGCTCCTGCACCAGCTCTTCTGGGACGAGAATGCACGGCTGCTCGAGCAGCAGCCAATCCAGTTTCATTGCCCGTGCAGCCGAGTGCGCGTGGGTCGCATGCTCACGGGGCTTGGCCGTGAGGAGGTGGAGGACATTCTTGCTGAGCAGGGCCAGGTGGAGATTCACTGCCACTTCTGCAACGCCGGCTATCGGTTCGATCCGATCGACTGCGCCCGGCTTTTTACCGAGAGCGACCTGGGCTTTGAGATGTCGACGGGGCCTGGTCCGAGCCAGACTCGCCACTAGGCTTGGCCGAACCACCCGGCTGCGCGCTGGGCTCAGAGAACTGGAAGAATTTCTCGCCGGGGCGCTTTAATCCCAGCTCGTAGCGTGCACGCTCCTCCACCGCCGACAGGCCTGTTTGAAGGTCTCGCACCTCAGCTTCGAGCGCCTCAATCTGCTCGCGCTGGGCCTGAACCTTGGCCCGTCGATCCTCGAGGTCACGCTCAAGCCGCCAGACATGGAACCAGCCCCCCTGCCCAAACCAGAGCGGCCACTGCATCAACACCAGTGCGGCCAGCAGCGTCTGACTGAGCGTGGGCATTCGAAGGCGCGAGAGCCAGAGCTTGAGCTTCACGGATCGCGCCTCGAACGGGGATGACTGACGACCTAGCCGCGCTGACGCAGCTGGTAGAAGGCGTCCAGCCCGGGGTAGTGCCCCGTGGAGGCCAGGTCTTCTTCGATGCGCAGCAGCTGGTTGTACTTGGCGTTACGGTCTGAGCGCGAGAGCGAGCCCGTTTTAATCTGAAGTGCGTTGGTCCCCACCGCAATGTCTGCGATGGTGGAATCCTCAGACTCACCTGAGCGGTGGGAGACCACGGCCGTGTACCCGGCCCGCTTGGCCATCTCGATGGCAGCGAAGGTTTCGCTGAGCGTGCCGATCTGGTTGATCTTGATGAGAATCGAGTTGGCGATGTTCTTGGCGATCCCCTCGCGCAGGATCTTGGTGTTGGTGACAAAGAGATCGTCGCCCACCAGCTGAACCTTCTTGCCCAGGGCTGCAGTGAGCTTGGCCCAGCCGTCCCAGTCGTCTTCGGCACAGCCATCCTCGATGCTGATGATGGGGTACTTGTCGCACCAGGTGGCCAGCACATCCACCAGCCCCTCTGCTGGCAGCGAGAGCCCCTCTGCAGAGAGCTCGTAGCGGCCGTTCTTGAAGAACTCCGAGCTTGCACAGTCAAGGCCCAGCGCGATCTGGCGCCCGGGCTCGTAGCCTGCCTTTTCAATGGCACGCAGGATCATCTGGATCGCGGCCTCGTGGTTGGCCACGCTGGGGGCAAAGCCTCCCTCGTCGCCCACCGCAGTGGACATGCCCTGGTCGTGGATGAGCGACTTCAGCGCATGAAAGACTTCGGCGCCATAGCGCAGGGCCTCCCGGAAGCTGGGCGCCCCCACGGGAATGATCATGAGCTCTTGGAGGTCGAGGTTGTTGTTGGCATGGGCGCCGCCGTTGATCACATTCATCATGGGCACCGGCAGGGACATCGGGCCAGACCCACCGAAGTACCGATACAGGGGAAGCCCAGCATCGTCGGCCGCCGCACGCGCCACCGCCATGGACACCGCCAGCATGGCGTTTGCGCCGAGCCGAGACTTGTTCTCGGTGCCATCGAGTTCGATGAGCGTGTGGTCGATGAAGGCCTGCTCGGAGGCATCCAGCCCCATCAGGGCCTCACCGATCTCGGTGTTTACGTTCTCAACCGCCTTCAGAACCCCCTTGCCGAGGTAGCGAGACTTATCGCCGTCCCGCAGCTCGATGGCCTCGCGAGAGCCCGTGCTGGCCCCACTGGGCACAATCGCCCGGCCCATCACGCCAGACTCCAGCAGCACATCACACTCAACGGTGGGGTTGCCGCGGCTGTCAAGGACTTCGCGGCCAATGATGTCAACAATTGCGCTCATTCAGATGCTCCCTGGCGGGCTAGTGCCGCCTCTATGTAGGACTTAAACAAAGGATGCCCTCGGAGAGGGGTTGAGGTGAACTCGGGGTGAAACTGGACTGCGACAAACCATGGATGAACAGAATCAGGAAGCTCCACCATCTCGACCAGAGACTCGGTGGGCGTCTCGGAGGCGATGGTGAGCCCAGCGTCTGCAATCCTCTGCTTCAGCTGGTTGTTTACCTCATACCGATGACGATGCCGCTCATAGACCGACGCACCATAGATCCGCTCGGCCTTGGTGCCGGACCGAATGGCGCAGCGCTGGGCACCCAGACGCATGGTTCCGCCGAGGTCTGAGTCTTCGGAACGGCTCTGCACACTGCCATCGGCCTCTGTCCATTCGGTGATCAGGGCCACCACCGGCTCCGGCGTGCCTGGATTGAACTCGGTGGAATTGGCCTGGGCCATCCCAGCGACATTCCGGGCGTATTCGATCACAGCCAGCTGCATGCCCAGACAGATGCCCAGGTAGGGAACCTTGTTCTCACGGGCAAACTGGATGGCCTCGATCTTTCCTTCTACCCCGCGCTTGCCGAAGCCCCCGGGGACCAGGATCGCGTCAAAGGACGCGAGCATGGAGGCCGCATTCTGCTCAATGGTTTCGGAATCGATGTAATCGATCTGAACCCGAGAGCCCGTGTGCAGGCCGGCGTGAATCAGCGCCTCAGTGAGCGACTTATAAGACTCGGTGAGGTCGACATACTTGCCCACCATGGCCACCCTCACCGTGCGGCTGGGGTGGTCAAGCTTGTGAATGAGGCGGTCCCATTCCGTGAGGTCGGCGGGCTTGGCCGTGAGGTTGAGGGTTCGGCAGATCTGCTCATCCACACCCTGCTCCCAGAGCATGCGAGGGATGCGGTAGATGCTGTCAACATCGGCCACCGAGATGACGGCCTCCGTGGGCACATTGGAGAAGAGGGAGATCTTCTCGCGCTCGTCATCGGGGATGGCCCGGTCTGCTCGGCAGAGCAGCAGGTTGGGCATCAGTCCAATCTCGCGCAGCTTCTGAACCGAGTGCTGGGTGGGCTTGGTCTTGAGCTCGCCTGCCGAGGGAATAAAGGGCACCAGGGTGAGGTGAACAAAGCAGCTGCTGTTGCGGCCTTGGCGAATGCTCAGCTGCCGAATGGCCTCGAGAAACGGAAGCGACTCAATGTCGCCCACGGTGCCGCCCACCTCCACAATCGCTACATCCACCTCCTCGGGCGTGCCCACACGGGCACCGCGCGCGATGAAGTCTTGGATCTCATTGGTGATGTGCGGGATCACCTGCACCGTCTTGCCGAGGTACTCGCCGCGACGCTCTTTGCGCAGCACCGAGTCGTAGATCTGGCCCGTGGTGAAGTTGTTCACCTTGCGCATGCGCGAGTTGATAAACCGCTCGTAGTGGCCCAGGTCGAGGTCGGTCTCGGCGCCATCTTCAGTCACGAACACCTCGCCGTGCTGAAAGGGGCTCATGGTGCCCGGGTCGACGTTGAGGTAGGGGTCCATCTTGATGATGGTGACCTTCAGGCCTCTCGACTCCAACAGAGCGCCCATCGAGGCCGAGGCGATGCCTTTGCCCAGGGAGGAGACCACGCCTCCCGTTACGAATACAAATTTGGGCATGCCTTATACCCCGATGAGGCTGCAGCCAGTCTTGGCCTGCACCTCTTGCGCATCTACCCCGGGGGCCAGCTCTCTCAGGGCAAGCCCCTGAGGCGTAACCTCCATCACCGCCAGGTCGGTGATGATCATGTCCACCACCCCCACACCTGTGAGCGGGAGATTGCAAGACTTCAGAATCTTGATGTCCTCTGAGCCGTCTTTCTTCTTGGCCGTGTGCTCCATGAGCACAATCACCTTGTCGACGCCCGCCACCAGGTCCATGGCGCCGCCCATGCCCTTCACCATCTTTCCGGGAATCATCCAGTTGGCAAGGTCGCCGTGCTCGGAGACCTGCATGGCCCCCAGGATGGCCAGGTTGATATGGCCCCCGCGGATCATGGCAAAGGAGTCAGCACTCGAGAAGATGGCCGATCCGGGCAGCGTGGTGACGGTCTGCTTAGAGGCGTTGATGAGGTCGGCATCCACCTCCTCCTCAAGCGGGTAGGGGCCAATGCCCAGCAGGCCATTCTCCGACTGCAGCCACACCTCGATGCCCTCGGGCACATTGTTGGCCACCAGCGCGGGGATACCGATTCCGAGGTTTACATAGAAGCCGTCGCGCAGCTCTTGTGCGGCGCGCTTGGCCATTTCATCGCGGGTCCAGGGCATGTCTCTCTCCGATCTTGAATTAAGCCGCGCGGGTGGTTCGCTGCTCAATGGCCTTTTCGGGGCTGGCATTGAGTACGATGCGCTTGACATAGATGCTGGGGGTGTGGATCTCTGCGGGATCGAGCTCGCCGTTCTCCACAATCTGCTCCACTTCGGCAATGGTCATGTAGCTGGCCGTGGCCACATTGGGGTTGAAGTTGCGCGAGGTGAGGCGATAGACGAGGTTGCCGGCCTTATCGGCCTTCCAGGCCTTTACCAGTGAGATGTCCGCAAAGAGGCTGCGCTCCATCACATACTGCTCGCCATCAAACTCCCGCACCTCCTTGCCCTCGGCCACCACAGTGCCCACGCCGGTCTTGGTGAAGAAGGCCGGAATGCCTGCACCGCCCGCCCGAAGCTTCTCGGCCAGGGTGCCCTGCGGGGTGAACTCCAGCTGGAGCTCGCCCGCCAGAAACTGGCGCTCAAATTCCTTGTTCTCCCCCACATAGGACGAGATCATCTTCTTCACCTGGCGCGTAGCCAGCAGCTGGCCCAGACCCTTTCCGTCTACCCCAGCGTTGTTGCTGATGGCGGTGAGGTTCTGCACCCCAAGCTCACGGACGGCCGTGATCAGGGCCTCTGGAATGCCGCAGAGCCCAAAGCCCCCCACTGCAAGCGTCATGTTGTCCTTCAGCACATCTTCAAGCGCAGCCCGTGCGCTGGGGTAGATCTTGTTCATGCCAGCTCCAAGAAAAACAAGGGGTGAGTCAAGCCCGTAAAATGGCGAATTCTCATAGTTTACTGGCTTGGAGAGGTGGCTCATGGAACGCGAAACCATGGAGTTCGATGTCGTCATTGTTGGGGCAGGCCCAGCCGGGCTCTCGGCCGCGATTCGGCTCAAACAACTGGCTGCAGAACAGGGCCGCGAGGTGAATGTCTGCGTCCTGGAAAAGGCAGGCGAGGTGGGAGCCCACATCCTGTCGGGCGCCATCATGGACCCAATCGCCCTCACCGAGCTCTTTCCCGACTGGAAGGCCCAGGGCGCCCCCCTCCACACCCCGGTAAGCGAAGACCAGTTCCTGTTCCTCACCGAGTCCGGCCACTGGAAAACGCCGGGATGGATGCTGCCGGGCTGCTTTCAGAACCATGGCAACTACGTGATTAGCCTCTCCGATGTCACCAAATGGCTGGGCGAACAGGCCGAGGCCCTGGGGGTGGAGATCTACCCCGGATTTCCTGCGGCCGACCTTATTTATGGCGAGAACAACGACGTCCTGGGGGTGATCACGGGCGACATGGGCATTGGCAAGGATGGCCAGCCCACCGACCAGCACCAGCCGGGGATGGCCCTGATGGCCCGCTACACGCTGCTGGCCGAAGGTGCCAGGGGCCACCTGGGCCGTCGCGTGATCGAGCGATACGAGCTCTCGCAGCAGGCCGACCCCCAGAGCTACGGCATCGGCATCAAGGAGCTCTGGGAGATCGATCCGGCCCAGTCCAGGCCAGGCCTGGTGGTGCACACCGCCGGCTGGCCGCTGTCTAGTGACACCTACGGCGGGTCTTTCCTCTATCACCTCCAGAACAATCAGGTGGCCGTGGGCTTCGTGGTGGGCCTGAACTACAAGAACCCCTGGCTCTCTCCCTTCGAGGAGTTTCAGCGCTACAAGACCCACCCGGTGATTCGCACCACCTTCGAGGGTGGCCGGCGCATCGGCTATGGGGCGCGGGCCCTCACAGCGGGCGGGCTGAATAGCCTGCCCAGGCTCAGCTTCCCGGGTGGCGCCCTCTTGGGCTGCGATGCAGGGTTTCTCAATGCCTCCCGGATCAAGGGCAGCCATGCCGCCATCAAGAGCGGCATGCTGGCGGCAGAGGCCTGTTATGAGGCCTTGGGTGAGGCCGAGCCTCCCCGCCTGCTCACTGGCTACACCAGCCGGTTCAGATCCTCCTGGCTCTACAAAGAGCTGCACAAGGCCCGCAACTTCAAGCCCGCCATGTCCAAGGGCCTCTGGCTGGGCACGCTGCTCGTGGGCATCGACCAGAAGCTGTTTGGCGGCGAGGCTCCGATCACGCTGCGCAACAAGACCCCCGACCACGCCTACCTCGAGCCAGCCAGCCAGCATGCGCCGATTGCCTACCCCAAGCCCGATGGCGTGCTCACCTTCGATCGACTGAGCTCCGTGTTTCTCTCGGGAACCAACCACGAGGAAAACCAGCCGGCCCACCTCACCCTCAAGAACACCACCGTTCCGGTGGCCACCAACCTCAGCCAGTTTGCCGGTCCAGAGTCTCGCTACTGCCCAGCCGGGGTGTATGAATACCTCGATGCCGCGGGCAACCCGGTTACCGCGCCGGCCGAGGGTGCGCAGCTGCGCATCAATGCCCAGAACTGCGTGCACTGCAAGACCTGCGACATCAAAGACCCCACCCAGAACATCGTCTGGGTCACCCCCGAAGGCGGTGGTGGCCCGGTCTACTCAGGGATGTAGGCATGAGCTTTTTTAGCCGTCTCCCGGTCTCGTCTTTTGCCATGGTGATGGGCCTGTGCGGCCTTGCCCTCGTCTGGGCCCGCGTGGTTCATCTGGGCTGGCTCCCCGAGCTCTCCCCCAGCCTCGCATTGGGCTCCGCCAGCCTGGCCGCCCTCGTCTTTGTGGGCCTGCTGCTGCTCTACCTGCGCAAGTGGATTCAGCAGCCCAGCCTGGTGCGTGAGGAATGGATGCACCCGGTGAAATCATCCTTCTTCGCCGCTATTTCGGTGTCGTTTGCGCTGCTGGGCACCGTGGCCTTGGGCGTGTTCGCACCCCTTGCGCTCGTGCTCTGGTCGATTGGGGCCCTGCTTCAGGTGGTGGTCATGATTCTGGTCCTCAACGCCTGGTTCCACC
>JBEAMW010000026.1:0-9741 GCA_041165705.1 Pseudomonadota bacterium | reverse complement strand
CGCATCTCCACCAATATGTCGGTCTGGGCCCACGAGCCCGATGGCGACCCCCTAGGCCTCTACCTCGAGTCCCTGCACTGGTACGAGGGCCTGCCCGAGACCACCCTCGTGCTGCCCTCGCATGGCAAGCCTTTTGGCGGGCCGCTCACGCCCCCAGTGGGCGGAGGCCTCCACACCCGCCTGCGGCAGCTGCATGACCACCACGCCGAGCGTCTCGCCACGGCACTCAAGGCCTGTGTGGAGCCCAAGACCTGTGCGGACATGGTGCCGGTGATCTTCCCCCGGGCGCTGGATGCCCACCAGTACAGCTTTGCCATGGGAGAGACCATCGCCCACATGAACCACCTCTGGCACACCGGGCAGGCGAGCCGCAGCTTCGAGGCCGGGGTGTATCGGTTTCAGGCGGCCTAGCTAGTCGAGAAACCCGTGCTGGGGCTGGGGGTAGGCACCGGACTTCACCTCCTCCACATAGGCCCGAACCGCCCCCTGAATGCTGCCGCCCTGCTCGAGATAGTTCTTCACGAACCGCGCCTTCTTGCCCGGGGTGATGTTGAGGATGTCATGGAGCACCAGCACCTGGCCGGAGGTGTGTGGCCCAGCGCCGATGCCAATCGTGGGCACGCGCAGTGACTGCGTAAGCCGCTCGCCCAGCGGCGTCGGGATGAGTTCGACCAGCACGAGGTCTGCCCCGGCGTCCTGCAGCGACTGCGCCTCGGCAATCAGACGATCCCCAGCTGCTCCCCGGCCTTGCACCCGATAACCGCCCAGCGCATGAACGCTCTGAGGCGTGAGCCCGAGGTGAGCACAGACCGGAATGCCGCGTGCACGCACGAACTCCACGGTGGGCACGAGCCAGGCCCCACCCTCAATCTTCACCATCTGGGCGCCCGATGCCATGAGTGCTGCGGCGCTCTCGAAGGCCTGCGCGGGCGAGGACTGATAACTGGCAAAAGGCATATCGGCCACCACCATGGCGCGAGGCCTGGCGCTCGCCACTGCTCGGGTGTGATACACCATGTCTGCAAGCGTGACCGGCAGTGTGGAGCTGTGGCCCTGCAGAACCATGCCCAGTGAATCACCGATGAGCAGGAGGTCGACGCCCGCCGCATCGAGCAGGTGGGCAAAGCTGCTGTCATAGCAGGTGAGCATGGCGATCTTCTCGCCCCGAGCGCGCATCTCCTGCAGCGTCATGACGCTCACCGACTTGCGGTCCTCCACATGAACACTCATGGTCTTCCCTCCTCCAGAACGGCCTGTTGAAGCTGCGCCTCCGTGAGGCCCCGGACACAGAGCTGCGCAAAATGAACAGCATAGCCAGGCAGCAGTCGGCCCCGCCGCAGGGCAATGACGGTGATGTTCTCATCGAAGAGCTCGCTGGCATCCAGCAGACTCAGGCCAACATCGGCGTCCTCGTCGTAGGCCACGCTCGCCACAATGCCGATGCCCAGGCCCAGCCCCACATAGGCCTTGATCACATCGGCATCCAGGGCCTCCAGCACCACCTGGGGGCGTAGGCCCGCAGCAGCAAACTTGGCGTCAATCATGCCCCGCCCGGTGAAGCCCTCGTGGTAGGTGACCAGCGGCCACTCAGCGAGCGTCTCGAGGCTCAGCGGCTCACCCGCCTGGGTCTGCTGCTCGAGCGGATGGCCCTTGGGCACCACCACCCCGTGAAACCACTTAAAAAACGGGAAGGTGACGAAGCGTGGATTCTTGCGCAGCGACTCGGTGGCAATGCCTATGTCGGCCTCGCCCGACTCCACGAGTTCTGCAATCTCAGGAGGGCTGGCCTGCCGCAGTGCAAGCTGCACCCTCGGGTAACGCTCGCGAAAGCCGCGCACAATCTCGGGCAGGGAGTATCGCGCCTGGGTGTGGGTCGTGGCCAGCACCAGCCGCCCCTCCTCCCGCCCGGCCAGGCGATCACTCACTGCACGCATGTTGTCCACGGCGCTCAGTGCCTGTTCGGCATGCTCGGCCACGGCCTGGCCCGCCTCGGTAAAGCCGAGTAGCCGTTTGCCCTTGCGCACATAGAGCTCCATGCCCAGCTCGTCCTCCAGCTCCTTGATGGCCTTGCTCACGCCAGACTGGGAGGTGGAGAGTGCCATCGCCACCTCGGTCAGATTGAACTGGTTGCGAATCGACTCGCGCAGGATGCGCAGCTGTTGAAGGTTCATGCCTGCTAGTGTGCCTCAGGCCAGGGGCCCTTGCGCCGGTGAGTGCGCAGTACAAAGCGCGCGGGATCCACGGCCTCGGCCAGTCGATCGGGCATCACAGCAGGCTGGCCCAGAATCTGCGCTGCCACCGCCAGGGCGCCCAGTGGCGCCGTGGTGAGCCCTCGAGCACCCAGTCCCATCAACACGAACTGATGGGCCAGGCGCGGCAGCTGATGCAGCTGTGAAATGCGCTGGGGATGCGGGTGCTGCTCCAGCGCGAGGAGATCTGCGGGCTGCCCGATCAGCGGGAGCCGATCCCGGGTGGCCCAGCGCACCGAGGCCCGCCCCTGCGCATCGGCCCAACGCGGCCGCATCCTTGCGGCGAGGTCTGCGTCCAGCTGGGAGAGCCGCTCGAAGTTTTCGGCATGGCCCTCGGCCGTCACCAGCGCTTCCTCAGTCTCACGATCAAAGCTCGCGCCCACCAGCAGACGGCCCCGCACCACAGGGGCGACATAGCCCGCACCGCAGAGCACCTGGCGCGGCCCCTCCTCGGGCTGGGCCTCTACCCACGAAACCTGCCCGGCCACGGGCAGCAGGCAGAGCCCCGCCTCTTGAAGCGAACCGGGGTGGGCACTGCAGGCCACCCGAACCGTCTGCGGCTCGCCCAGACCAGAGTGGGCATCCTGCCCCAGGGGCGCGGTCTGCGCCTGGGGTGCGGCCAGCCTCTGGGGTGCAGCCGTGCCGAAGTGCAGGCTAAGCCGAGACCCAAACCACGCCCTCGCATCGTCAAGACAGGCCTGAACGAATGTAGTCGGGACGATCCAGCCACCAGCCTCGGGCCGACCGTCCTCGTGCACGCCACAGAAGCCCGCCCATCCCTGCGCCTCAGCGCCGAGGTTGCGGCACCAGTCGATGCAGGTGAGAAGGCCCAGGTCGAAGAACTGGCTTGAGAGATTGTGATCGGCCGACCGAAGGGGATGAACAATGCCCAAGGGATTTCCGGAGGCGCCCTGAGCAGGCGCTGCCGCCCGCTCATACACCGCCACCCGACCGGCATACCGGCTGAGGGCCAGGGCTCTGAGCAGGCAGGCCCCAGCAAGCCCGAGGCCGCTGATTTCGATTCGGGCGGGATTTGGCATGCGGCTTAGAATAAGGGCATGACCCGTCGAAGCCAAACTCGTCGATACGCCCTCCAGCTGCTGTTCTTAGCCTGCGCGCTGCCGGTGCTCGTGCTTTCTGGATGCGCAGACAAGCGCGCTACGTTCAGCAGCATGGATGTCACCGGCGCCCCCTGGGGACAGGCCTATGCGCTGCCCGACCTCAATGGCGAGATGAAGACTCCCGCCAGCTTCGCAGGCAAGGTGACCCTGGTGTTCTTTGGCTTCCTCTACTGCCCCGACGCCTGCCCCACCCACCTCACCAAGATGATGGCGCTCAAGGAGAGGCTCGGGCCAGAGGCCAATCAACTCCAGCTGGTCTTCATCACCGTCGACCCCGCACGCGACCAGCCCGAGCCGCTTCGCAAGTTCCTCGCCTCCTTCGACCCCACTATTGTTGGCCTGCGGGGCAGCGAGGAGGCGGTTCAGGCCGTGGCCAAAGACTTCCGGGTCTTCTTCAAGAAGGTTGACACCTCGGCCTCCAAGACCGACCCGATGGCCTACACCATCGACCACACCACCTTCACCTATGTCTACGACCCCAAGGGAGCCCTGCGGCTTGTCGTGCCCCATGACCTCGCCCTCGAGAAGCTCGAGGCTGACGTGAGAGCCCTGCTGAAGTGAGCACCCGGGCGCCGGTGTCATACAGCCTCTGGACCTCGCTGCGCTTTTGGTTTGTGCTGGGATGGACCTCCTTCGGAGGCCCCGCGGCTCAGATCGCGATGATGCAGGCCGAGCTGGTGGACAAGCGTCGCTGGATCTCGCCCCATCGGTTTGTGCACGCACTGAACTACTGCATGGTGCTGCCGGGCCCGGAGGCTCAACAGCTGGCCACCTATATGGGCTGGCTCCTGCATGGCCCCTGGGGCGGTCTCGTCTCCGGCACCCTCTTTATTCTGCCCAGCCTGGGCATCATGACCGGGTTTGGTTATCTCTATGTCACCTACGGCGAGATGCCCGAGGTTCAGGCCTTACTCTATGGCCTCAAGCCCGCGGTGCTGGCCATCGTGGTTGCTGCCACCCTGCGACTCGGCCAGCGGGTGCTCAACGGCCCCCTCTGGTGGGCGATTGCGGGTGGAGCCCTCATTCTGTTGCTGCTCAATGCCTCCTTTGTGGTGGTGATTGCACTGGCCGCGCTGGTGGGCTGGATGGCCTACCTCTTTTCCAAGACCCCCCTTCGCGGCCTGCCCGCCTTCAGCCCACTTCCGCTGGCACGCGACCCCAGTGTCGCCGAGCAGCTCGACCACGGCTACCTGATTGATGACCATTCGCCCCCGCCCCCCCATGCACGGGCCGACAGCAAGCACCTGCTCTCCACCTTGGGCCTTGGGCTCGCCCTCTGGGCCCTGCTCTATGGCGTGGTGGACAGCCTGTTTGGTGGGGTGCTGGCCGCACTCTCGCTCTTTTTCACCAAAGTAGCGCTCATCACCTTCGGGGGCGCCTATGCCGTGCTGCCCTATGTCTTCGATGTGGCGGTGGCTGAAAAGGGCTGGGTCACGACGCCGCAGATGATGGACGCCCTCGCCCTCGGTGAGACGACCCCAGGTCCCCTGGTGATGGTGAACGCCTTCATTGGCTACCTCACCGCGGCCCAGCACACCGACCTCACCCAGTACTCCATCCCAGTGGCCGGGGCTCTGGGTGCCGTGGTGGTAACCGTGTTCACCTTTCTGCCGTCCTTTGTCTTCATCCTTGCAGGCGCACCCTGGGTGGAGGCGAGCCGACGCATTCCGGCCGTGATCGCGCCGCTCACAGCGATCAGTGCAGCGGTGGTGGCCATCATTGCCGACCTTGGCTTTACCTTTGCCGCCCATATTCTCTGGCCCACGTACGAGCTGGGGCTGAGCTGGCGAACGCTCGACATTGTGGCCCTGCTCATTTCCGTGCTGGCCATTCTGCTCATGCTGGTCTTTCGCATGGGCATGCTCAAGACCATGGTCGCCTCGGTGGCCATGGGGCTTGTGGCCAGCGTGCTGGGGCTTCCCTAATGTCGGAGCGCGAGGTGCTCGGGCTCTTCGGTGGCCGTTTCGATCCGCCCCACCGGGCGCATCTGGCCATGGCGCAGGCAGCGGCCGACCAGCTCGGCCTTCAAGAGGTTCGATGGATCGTGACAGGCCTGCCGGTGCATAAGCCGGCCGAGGCCTCGGCCCAGCACAGGCTCAAGATGACCGCCCTTGCGCTGGAATCCCTCGGTGACACCCGCATGCGCCTGGACGACCGAGAGGTGCGAGCCGCAGCGCTTGGGCAGTCCAGTGCCACCTATCGAACCATTGAGAGCATCCAGCACGAGATGGGGAGCCGGCCCCTGGTCTGGATCCTGGGCCAGGACCAGTTCAGCCACTTCACCAGCTGGCAGCACTGGGACTGGCTCATTCTGAACATGGCGCTTGCCGTCTGTGCCCGTCCCGGGGCCGACGAGTGCGCCGAGCAGGCCCAGCTTCGGACCCAGGGTGCCACCATTCTTCCGGTGCGCATGGCACCCGACGAGGCCTCGTCCACCTGGGCGCGTCAGGCGCTTCGCGACGGCGTTCTGCCAGAGGGCTTGTTGCCCAGCCCAGTGGCAGACTATATTGCCGAGCATCGGCTGTATGCTGTAGTCGAACAACGAAAGGATCCACCCTGAACCTCGAAACCCTCCAGTACCTGATTGTCGATGCCCTTGAAGACGTCAAGGCCCAGGATATTCAGGTCTTTGACACCACCCCCATGACCGCCCTGTTCGATCGCGTGGTGGTGGCCTCCGGCACCTCCAACCGCCAGACCCGAGCGCTTGCCAAGAGCGTGCATGACAAGGTGAAAGAGAATGGAGGCGAAGTGTTCGGCATGGAGGGGGAGGACACAGGCGAGTGGGTGCTGGTGGACTGTGGCGATGTGGTGGTGCACATCCAGCAGCCGGCCATCCGCGACTACTATCGCCTGGAGGATATCTGGGGGGAGCGCCCACTCTCGCTCGAGTCGATCACGAAGCCCTTTCGCAAAAAGGCGCCCGCACGAAAGCCCACGGCCCGCAAGCCCATCACAGGCGCTGTGCCCGCAGAGAAGCCTGCTCCTGCAGCAGCCAAGCCCGCAGAGAAGAAGCCCGCGGCCAAGAAGCCTGCTGATCGAAAGCCTGCGGCGAAGAAGCCTGCGGCGAAGAAGCCTGCGGCCAAAGCGCCAGCCGCAAAAAAACCTGCTGCGAAGAAGCCCGCGGCCAAGTCGCCTGCTGCTAAGTCACCCGCAGCCAAGAAGCCGGCCACCAAGAAACCTGCAGACAAGAAGCCAGCGGAGAAGAAACCCGCGGCCAAATCACCCGCAGCCAAGAAGCCGGCCGCCAAGAAACCCGCCGCTCGGAAGCCCGCGCCTCCGAGGCCCAGCACCAAGCGGCCGCTGGTTTAAAGCAGCCCGTAGGAGAGCACCGAGAGGGTATCGGGCTCGAGCAGGTTGGACGGCATGGGCGGCGAGGACTGCATCCACGCCGCGGTGCTCACCGCCAGAACCAGCGCAAATACCAGCCCCGCCGACAAGAGCACCGGCCGAGCGCCGAGCGAGCCACGCACAGACCAGGCCCGAGAAGGGCCGGCCTGGCCGGCCAGTGCCAATTCGCCCAGCGCCTCCGCCGGATGTGCTGACTGGGGAAGACTGGAGAGCAGATCGGACATGCGGGCATCAAACCCATGCGAGGGCTCTGGATGCTGCAGCGACTGAAGCGCAGCCTTGAGCTGAGAATCGTGTGCGGAGGTGTGGGGCTGGTTCATGATGCTGCAAGTCCTGAGGTGAGAGCAGTTTTAAGGGATTGTCGGGCACGGTGCAAGAGTTGGTGGGCGGCATTGGGGCTGAGCTCAAGCGCCTGCGCGATGTCGGCGGGGCTTGCGTCTTCGTAGGCCCAGAGCACCAGTGCGGCCCGCTGACGATCGGGAAGCGCAGCCAGTGCCGATTCGAGGGCGGCGGGACTGAGCCCTGCCCACAGACTGGCATCGGGCTCCTGCGACTGCCCTGCCTGATGATCGATCCAGTCGCTGAGCTCATCGGGCGCCCAGGCCAGTTCGCGCGCACCCCGTTTGAGAAGACGCAGTGACTCATGGGCCACGATGGTGTGGAAATAGCTGCCAATCTGCGCACTGCCTTGGTCGACTGCTCGCCCCCTCCAGAGGCGAATGAAGGCCTCCTGCACGGCATCCTCTGCGAGTGCTCGGTCTTGCAGCAGGCGATAGGCCAGCGCAAAGGCGGCCGGACGCAGGGCTGCCACCAACTGAGCCGCATGCCTGCGGGCATCGCGCCCCTCACCAGAGCGGGCGCGGGCCAACAGACGCCAGCCCTCTGCGCGAGAGAAGCTAGCGGGCACTGCAGTCACGCCGATACTCCAGCACGCGACCCTGTTCATCTTTAACTGGAATGTCTGTGCAGCCCACGGGAGGGACCGAAGGCGAAGACTCCACCACGATGGGTGCGATCACCGTTTCCACGGGCTGCACCGAGTAGAGGGGAGAGTGGTAGCTGAGCAACGAGGGAGGGGGAGCGGCCACCCAAGTGACCGCAGGCGACCAGTGCTTGTGACGATGCCAGTGCCGCTCGCGGACTCTCACTGTGCCATGCACCACCACCGGATGGGCCACAGGCCCCGCATAGACCATAGAGGAGTGAACCGTTGGGGTGTTGAGCGACCGCACCAAGGAGACACCCGCCAGTGCGGTGAGCGCACCCTGCTCTCGATCACCCCAGGCCAGGGCGGGCTGAGCCACAGCCAGCCCAGCCAGGGCCAGGCCAATCCAAGCATTTGTCTTCATGAGCGGGGCTCCTTACTGGGCACCGGGTGGTTTGGGGGGCATGGGGGGATGGCCATGCCGGGCTCCGTGGGGCATTTCTTTGAACAGGCGGGCACGCTCCTCGGGGCTGAGCTTGGCCCAGATGCGACGACGCTCTTGCTGGAGTACCTCTCGCTCCTCGGGCGACATGCCCTCAATGATGCGGCGACGCTCCTCACGCATCTTCTGGCGCTGCTCGGGCGTCATCTGCTTCCAGTCGCCCCGGGCCTGCTCCATGAGCTGCTTGCGGGTGTCGGGGGGCAGCGCCTCAATGCGCGCGCGCATCTCGGCCTTCACGGCGTGACGCTGTTCGGGCGTGAGGGCCTTCATCTGGGCCCGGAGGGCCTTCATCTTCTCGCGACGCTGCTCGGGGGTGAGGGAGAGCATGTCTTGGGGGTTTGGAATCACGACGCCGGCTGGCAGCGCGACGGCAGGAGGAGGGGGCGGGGGCACCTGGGCAAAGGCCTGGGCGGAGACCGCCAGGAAGGCGCTAACGACTGCGGAACGCATGAGAGACATGGAAGCTCCTGATGAGGTGAGTATGCGTTAAACCCGGTAGGCCCTCACAAACTTACGCTAGACGCGGTAATACTCGCGATACCAGTCGACAAATCGCTGAATCCCCGTACGCAGGGGGGTGTAGGGCGCAAAGCCGGTGAGGGCCTTGAGCTGTTCAGTCTCTGCATAGGTGGCAGGCACATCCCCAGGCTGCATGGGCAGCAGCTGCTTCTTAGCGGTAAGGCCCAGGGCCGCCTCAATCGCCTCAATAAATTCGGTGAGCGGTTCAGGATGGTGGTTGCCAATGTTAAGCACCCGGTGCGGCGCGGTCTGCTCGAAGGCAAAATCGGGCCCTGCGGGCTGGGGCGCTGGTGGGCAGTCCAGGACCCGCACCACGCCCTCCACGATGTCATCCACATAGGTGAAGTCGCGCTGCATCTGGCCGTGGTTGTACACCTCAATGGTCTCGCCCGCCAGGATGGCCTTCACAAATTTGAACGCCGCCATGTCCGGCCGGCCCCAGGGGCCATACACCGTGAAGAACCGAAGCCCGGTGGCGGGAATGCCAAAGAGGTGGCTGTAGGTGTGGCCCATCAGCTCGTTGGCCTTTTTGGTGGCCGCATAGAGCGACACGGGCCGATCCACATCCTGGTCCTCTGAAAAGGGCAGCTGGGTGTTGCCCCCATAGACGCTGGACGAGCTCGCATAGACCAGGTGGGCCCTGGGCTCCCCTGCTCGAATCTGGCTGCGGACCCCTTCCAGAATATTGAGAAAGCCCGTGATATTGCTGTCGATATAGGTGTGGGGATGGGTGAGCGAGTAGCGCACCCCAGCCTGCGCCGCGAGGTGCACCACCCCGTCAAACGGATGGTGGGCAAAAAGCTGCTCCATGGCGCAGCGGTCTTCGAGTGAGGCCCGCACCAGTTCAAACTGCGAGGCCTGGGGATGCTGCGCCACACGCGCTAGCCTGGCCTCTTTGAGCGAGGGGTCGTAGTAATCGTTGAGATTATCGAGTCCCACCACGCGATCGCCCCGGCTGAGCAGGCGCTCACTCACAAAGCTTCCGATGAAGCCTGCAGCGCCGGTGACGAGGATGCGTCGCGTCATACCCAGTCCCTCGGCTTGATCAGCTCGTAGAGCCTGGCCTCGGGCGAC